>CAZUFC010000219.1:0-9373 GCA_964619725.1 uncultured bacterium
TCAAAATTTAATGCTGGACAGCCACTTGGGTTTTTGATCCATAAACGAGCGAATTGATCTTAAGTCAAGGAAGGCAAGGATTTGCGAAGGAGGCATATTCATGCTTTTCCTCCTTAAATATATTCTTTTTCTTACTATTCTCCTTCAGTAAGTATATTAAAAAATTCGGAAAAAAGAGATCAGGATGGACCGTATCCGAACGACCATTGCGCCAGGCCGTCAATTCCTCCGAGGATGTCGTTAAGGTTTTCATTAAGGAAAGCTCCGTAGAACATAAGACCTGTTATTTCATCTTCCCCGGTTTCAGGCCAGACGAATTCGGGTATAACGGTGTACAGCGTCGTTCCGACGGGAACGTCCAGGAATGCGGCATCGATATCCATGGTCCAGTCATCGTAATAATAGTAATAACCGTAAATATCCAGCATGACGATCATGACGGCGTTTTCCAGGGTATCCGGACCGTCATTATAGAAGTAGGCATCCAGGCGGCATTTGTCTCCTGGAGTGAAAAAATTGTTCGGCATATTGAATCTCATCCCTTTTTCCGGTTTGTCTTCACCGGGATACTCCTGAATGACGACGGTGCGGTTGACGGGGACATCCTGCATGATAAGCTCCGACAAATCCTGGTTCGGCCATCTGACGGTTATCTGATCGACGGTTTCAGCATCGCCCAGTCCGAAAAGCATTGCGAGCGGAATTTGGGGCGACTGATGACCGTGGCCGGCATGCACTTCGCGGGTGTAAGTATCGTTTCCGGCAGTGACTTTGACTCGCGCGCCCACGGCGCATCGATTGCTGAACCCGGGTTTGCCGGCGCCTTTCAGCACGATCCTTATCCAATTATTCTGATTTCCTTTGTCGTTGCGCCAAAGCATAACGCCGTGCGAATCGCCGAATCCTACAATGATGTCCTCGTCGCCGTCCAGGTCGTAATCCAGGGGAGATGCGTTTCCAGGCGGGAGGTCAGCCTCATTGATGACGTCCAGTCCGGTTTCTGCCGTAACGGGAAGGAAAGTATGGTCCGGATACTGCTTGAATATGTAAATACGGTTGTTGTTGTAACCGCTTTCGGTAAGCGTAAAATCCCGAAGGCCGTCGTTTTCTATGTCGAACCAGTGAGCATAATGATCGCCGTGATGAAGCGGCCGGGGATCGACTTCCGATCTGCCGTCAACTCTGAAAAAATCCCAGGAGCAGACGTAGGCCTCATTGGTGGCGGTTGTGGTGTGAATGCCGTCCTCTCCGTCGCCGCTGCCGTGCACCCAGACTTCAAGAAAATCGATGTCTCCATCGTTGTCGTAATCGCACGGCATGGTGCCGAAGGAGGCCCGGCCCGATCCTGAACCGCCGTATTCGCCGTATAAGGATTCTTCTTTTACGTCGGTAAATGTGCCGTCGCCGTTGTTCTGCCAGTGGTAATACTGGGCCCTGGGAACCGTATGGCTGTAACTGGGCACGAAAATATCCATAAAGCCGTCGTCGTTCCAGTCGAAAGCCGCACAGGCGTAAACGCTGGTGAAATAGTCCAGAATGCCGCATGCCTCTGTCACATTGGTAAAGGAACCGTCTCCGTGTCCATGATATAAATGATCCTGAGAAACCCATTCAGCGTAATACCAGTTTCCTATGAAGAGGTCCAGGCTGCTGTCGTTGTCATAGTCCAGGAATACAGCCGTTGCGGTATTATATATCGGTTCGTTGTGAAACGGCGAGTTCGGCGCTAAAACGAAATGCCCTTCGCCGTCATTCAGCATCAATTCGTTTGTTCCTTCACTAAGATCGTAATTCCGGTGAAGATAAACTATGGAAAAAATGTCCATATCCCCGTCATTATCCACATCGCCGAAAATAGCGGAAGAGGAATGCCTGCCGTCTTCCGTGCCTTGCCGGTTCGCCCGAATGCCCGACTCCTCCGTAAAATCGACGAAACGACGGTCATGAGGATCGTCCGGGTCATCTCCGGGCTGGTTTAAATAAAGAAACTGCTTGTCCAGAACGTCACCGGACGACTCATCACCCGCCGTATGAATAAGAAGATCGGGATACATATCATTGTTGACGTCCGCTATCCCTATGCGGAACGCCATGACCTCGCTTAGGCCCGTTTCCTCCGATACGTCTTGGAAATACGGGGTAATCGTAGGGGCCGGCGTGGGCGTAACGTCAAAACAAAACGTTGTTCCCACCGAAGATAAGAAAAGTAAAAGCAATGACATTAAAACAACTTTTTTTCTGTTCATGATTTGCCTCCTCAAGTCAAATATTCGCCAAAAACAGCCCAATGTCAAGTACGTTGTATGTTACTGTCATAGCCTGTTCTTTCCCGGCGCCGGGCGCTATAATAAGAATAGACGATTTATTTTAAAAGGAGGGCGGCGTTTTGCGTAATTTCCTTAATACAACGATAACTGCCATGGTTATCATGCTGTCCTGGGCCGGTGCGGTCAAATGCCAGGATTGCGATTCTGCGGAGGGATATCATGAATATATTTTACCCTGGGATGACGGGTGCATGAGCGCTGTCAACGTATCCCATCTTCTTGATCCTCCGGCGGGGAAGCATGGTTTTTGCCGTGTTGGTGAGGACGGCGAGTTCTGGTTTCACGATGAAAAGTGTGATGAATGGACGGGACCTGTTCGGTTCTGGGGGACTCAATTATGGACGGGAGCGGCGACGCCGACTTACGATGAAGCGGATAAGATAAGCGACAGGTTCGCCAAATTCGGGTTTAACGCTTTACGGATAGGCATTATTGTTCATCCTCAGCCCGGCGTATCTGGATCGGGTCAGTGGGACCATGGCGAGGAGCGAGACCGTTATTTTTATTTCATGCATTGTTTAAAAGAGAGAGGGATATACATCAGTTTGCAGCTTATCCCGGGCAGCGGCCGGAAGTGGGAAAAGATATTCGATGCTGAGTTGATTGAGCATTGGAAGGCGATGGCGACGGAGCTGCTGACGACGGTCAGTCCTTACACGGGTTTGGCTTTTCGGGATGATCCGCAACTGGCGACGATTGAGATCATCAATGAGGATACTCTTTTCAGGGGATGGATTGCGGATTGTCTTCACTGGGATGAGGACCCGGGGGATTATAAATGGCCGTGGTCTCCCGTCGACCGGGAGCATTCCGATATGCTGGATGCTCTGTGGAACGGCTGGCTGAACGATGGTTACGCCGATGATGCGGCGCTCGCGGCAGCCTGGTCCGGCGGACAAGAACCGTTGGGAGAAACGGATTTAATTGACGGGACAGGCGATTTTGAGGGGCAGATCGACCCTTCCTGGTCTTTATTGTTAACGGAGCCGGCGGAGGCTGAATTGTTTCTGGATGCTGAGGAAGCGGCTGTCGGAGACTTCTCGGCCCGGGTCGATATAACGGTTTCGGGAGGATTGAATGATGTCGATTTCAGACATTCCTGGGTGGAAGTCGTGCCGGGGGAACACTATTCGCTGACCTTGCGAGCGAAGGCTTCATCGCCTTGAAGCATAAGGATTTCTTCGGGGACAGGATTGTGGAAATCAGTTTATCTGCGTGAAGAATGGAAATTTTTTCGATTGACCTATATCGTGAACGAAGGTCAGACGCATAATTTCATAGCTTTGCGTGTGGGTGACGAAACGGGAAGCGTGTGGTTCGACGGAGTGGAGCTGCGCGAAGGAGGCGTTCTGGGATTGATGGAAGGGGAGAGTTTATCCGAAGGAAATATCTGGCGGCTCCAGGAGGATGAAACGGCCGGATTTACGATTGAGCGTTACAGGGACATGATGCGTTTTTATCGGGATACCGAGGTGAATTTTTTCGTTGATGAAATGGCGGGTTGCGTCAGGGATGCGGGATGCATGGTTCCCATCTCGAATACTCAGTCTGTAGGATTACCTGATATAGAAGTATCCAGCCGCCTGGATTACATGGACTGCCACAATTACTGGAGCGGCGTTCAACCTGTGGAAGGTGGATGGAGCGTCAGCAACAAGGTGGAACTGGCTTCGCTGTATGAATTATCGAACAATATAAGTAAGAACACGATTCATTATGCGGTGAGTCGCACGGCAGCAGGCAAGGCTCTGACAATTTCAGAACATAACGTTCATCATCCTAACGATCATGAATATCAGCACGGACCGCTGATGTCGGCATACGGCTGTTTTCATTCCTGGGACGGCATATACTGGTTCAATTTCCAGGGTGAAAACGATTACGGGGGATGGCCCCGGACCGATACGATTCTGGGTTATCATGATGTCGGAAACAACAGCCTGACCATGACGTTGATGCCTTCCGGCGCTTTGACGTTTATAAGGGGCGACGTCGCTCCGGCGAATTTAACGATTGAGTTGACATACACGCCGGAAGAGGTTCTGGATGGAATGAAAGAATATACGTGGGCTTCCGGGGATTTGTGCGTGCAGGGTGATCTGGATGAGCGGTACGGCGAGTTGCATGCGATAGTAAAGGTAAATTTTGAAGGCGATACAATTAAGACGGCTGATGATTATATGACGGAATATGATTTGATTCCCATTCCGGAAAACGGAGACATGGCATTTGCGAGCGATACCGGCGAACTTATGTGGGACGTAAGCATTGTGCCAGGGAGCGAGCCCGAATGCAGGAATGACCTGTTTACGATCAATGCTGCCCGGACCCAGGCTGTCGTCGGCAGGCTGATCGATCCTGATGGATATCCCCGGTCGATATCACTGGATAACATGACCCTGCAAAATTCTGCTTTCTCAGAAGGGGCGGTCGTTCTGTCTTCGTTGACGGATGAACCGCTGGATACGGCTGAAAGGGTGTTGATAACCGCTGTAAGGGATGTTCGTAATGCCGGAAGGACCTGGAACCAGGATTGTTCCGTATTGACGGATTGGGGTTGGAGCGGTCCGCAGGAACTGGGAATGATGACATGTTCCATCGTTTACCGGGTTCCCTTACCGGCGGGCGCCATAGAAGTATGGCCTTTGGACGAAAGAGGACGCCGAATGGAAAACCCCATCCACGTCATAACCTTCCAGGGGCCGGATTACAAGAATTACCGTTTTACGATTTCGGAAAACTATGCGGCCGCCTGGTATGAAATAAATGGGGCGGAAATAGATTTAGCCGTGCATGATGCCGTTGGTCCTGAATATGGGAACGTCGGCGTAGAATGCATATTTAATGTTTATGCAGTGAATTTGGGAATGAACGATGTTAATGATGTGTGCGTTGAATTGAAGGTAGACGGGATTGTCGAAGCCGCTCAGACGGTAACCTCTATCCAGGCAGGTTCGTCCGTTGCTGTAAGCATGTCCTGGACTCCTGCCGCCGACGATGCCGGCGGTCACAGCGTGACTATATCGATAGCGCCGGCGCCGAATGAGAATATACTGCATAATAATCATACGGAATGGACCATGCATGTAGCTGATGATATTCGTAAAACAGTCGTCGTCGATCCGGCTGATACGGACCCGGTGAGGGATTTTTTGGAATTGCTGGAATCGGTATGGCGGATGCACGGTACGGCCAGGCTTGAAGTAGACTTGGAATCTCTTGACCATGAAGATTTCACTTATGAAGAACTGGCGGAAACTGAAGCCGATGTCGTTCTCATTTCGGGATATTCTTCGCGTGCGCTGTCCGGTGCGGAACTAAACGCCGTCGAACAATACGTCGCAGAAGGTCATGGATTAGTCGTTACATACAACGCATTCGCCAGGGGGGAGGAAAACGCCGGACTGGCTTCGTTCATGGGCATTAATGCCGAAAAACCTTTTAAATACGTCTTCGAGTATCCCGTAATGATTCCTGAGATTCCCGGTCATCCTTTGTTTAACGGCTTTACGGCCGATTATGAACCTGAAAACGATGCCTGTTTTCTGCCCTGGAACGGCGCCTGGCGTGATGAGGAATTGTTCGGCGCCCGCTACGCAGCGAGAGCATCGGACGGGAGCGCTGCCGTGATTGCCTGCAGAGGTATGGCGTATTTTTCCATTTGTCCGGAGAAAGAATCCGGATTCTATGATCGGCAGATTCTTTATAACGCGCTGACGTGGAGCCGATATTCACTGGAGGAGCATGACCTTGAAATTACGGCATTGGAAATCCCGTTGTCGGCAACTCCTTATGAGCCGGCAACAATTTGCATGGAAATATGGAACGCAGGCAGACATGCGGAATACGACGTCCATGTTGAATTGCTCATTAATGATGTTGCGACTGACATGATCCTGCTGGATAGCCTGGAAAGCAATGAAAAAATTGATGTAAATATGATGTGGGAAGGAGGGGCATGCGGAGGATATGAGATTTCAGGATTCATCCCGCCGGTACCGGGAGAAGAGATCGTAAACAACAACAGAAAAGACGGAGTTCTCGGCGTTACGGCCGAAACGCCTGTAAAAGCCGCGATCATGGATTCTTTTGGAACGGATCATCCGGAAGGCGCATTCTGGCGGCAAGTCTGCTCCGAGTGGAGCGTTCACGGCCCCATTCCTGTTATTCTCGATGATACTTCACTGGCGCATGATAGCGTCACTCTGGAAGATATACAATCGACAAATGCTGATGTAATTATTATATCAGCAGCACTCGAACCCTGGTGGAGTTTTACGACTGAAGAAATACAGGCTCTTGGTGATTACCTTGATGAAGGTCATGGATTGCTCGTTACCGGGGTTTCTCTTACTTCGAGGTTTTCTGAAGGTGAAAGGACTAATTCGGAACTGGCCGCTCTACTGGGATTCAATCCATTTTTGAAATTCAAATACGCTTTTACGGGAGATTTAAATCTTGAACAACCCGAACATCCGCTGTTTAATAATATCGATAATCCTTACCAACCCGGCTCCAATGGAACAGGCGCCATGCCGTCTGATTTATCTTGGGATGAAAATGATCTGACCACCGCACAATACCTGGCTTTAAGCGCGGATAAAAAAGGAGCGATTACGTTAGACGGAAGACGCGTTTACCTGGGAACAGACTCGGAAAAGAAAGCATACGAAAACAATTTTCAACACCGACAACTGATATACAACGCCATAACATACGCAGGAAAAGAAACGGTATATGAACTTCCCTCAATTGACGCAGCAGGAAAAACAGCCACGTTATTGCTGATGAGTCTGTTCCTGATTGCACGCAAAAAAAACGAGACGTCCAGAACATGTCGATTAGTAAAGTCTCACATTTCACATCTCCTGACATTCGCTAATAAAAAATTGTGAAATGTTGGGACTGATCAAACAGGGGTTACACTTCTTTCAAAACGTTTGACAATTTGTGTCGGTATCGCAATCGGTATAGGCATCGGTATCGCAATCGTGATCGAAATCGAAACAAAATGACAGACGATTCTGTCGAATTGATAATTATTAGAGGTGAAGCGGGAATATCCCTTCGAGCTTCAGAATTAAATCAAAGGAGGTTGAGAATGAGATGACATAATTTATTGCCTGGAAACGTGGATGTGTTTTTCAAAATATTAGGTATGGATTGCCGGGCTGAAAGTTCGGATTAACTGGTTAAAGAGAAAAAAGATTTGCTGATAAAGAAAAAGGGGTAAATATGAGAAATTGCTTTTAACTTATAGTAAACACAAGGGATCAGGATCGGAATAGCCGGAAAATTTTAATAATAAACGAATAGGGGGAGCGATCTCGGAGAGGTTACTGGGAAAACCCGACGAATTGATTGAGAGCTGCCCCCTTAAAAGGAGATCAGCGCTATGCTCTTACATGAATCTTAGTGTACAAACTTCCCTGGTTTTTAAGGCCAAAGGGGAGGTGGGAATATTAAATTAGTGGGCTCCGTCCCCTAAAACCCACGGAGTTTTTGAGTCATGAGGCAATCTATAACCGAGTAGATGGAGGAATTTTTGATAGTTCCGATAATCACCCTAACTGTACCGGAATCTCAGTTACAGGGCTGTCGATTTTACAGAAAACTTGAAATGTTCGACTTGCATTTTGATTCGTTGGGATCGAATTCACGAATAAGGGAGAGATTTCATTTATGGTTTAACATCCCCAATTTCCTGCTGACCATCCAGGAAAGGAATATCAAATGGTCGCAGACAACTGAACAAGTTGACTTTTCGATTGATTTCACGTAAGTAGTTTCAGATTAATTTCGATTTTGGCGACGATTATGAGAGCGAGGTGAAATCATAAGTCAACGAAGTAATCCATTCAATAACTGAAAGATGTTCGACTGAATAGTCTCATTAATCGGGGCGCATGTTAGGGCAACGCTTATTTAAAAGAATCCTGGGGAAAAAGGCGGCCCTTAGAGATAAAAAATTTAACCACATAGAAAGGAAAGACCGCCTATGAAATATTACTCTGGAATAGACCTTGGCGCAAGAAAAAGTCAAATTTGTATTATTGACGAAAATACGAACGTTTTGTTCAATAAAAAGATGAACAACGACTTAGCAGATTTTACACGAATACTCGAGTTGTACAGGGAAACCTTGACCGTGGCAGTTGAGAGCACTTTCAATTGGTACTGGTTGGTTGACGGATTAAAAGAATCGAATTTCGACGTACGTTTGGCTCATACTCTCGGCCTATTTATGATCAGCAGAGCAAAAATAAAAACCGACAAACGGGATGCTCTCCAACTCGCAAAGTTGTTGAAGGGCGGCATGATTCAAGAATCCTATATTTATCCTGCCGAATTAAGGCCGGTTCGCGATCTGTGTCGAAAAAGGACAAAAATCGTCAATATGCGTTCGAGCGAATATATCGGAATTCATAAGATTCTTCATCAAAATGGAATATTCGATTACGGTCGTGAATCTGTAAAAAGGATAACGAAGAAAGACGCTGATGCATTTTTTGAACATCCCGTCGTTAAATTGAGCATAGAACAAGCCTTAGATCGAATTCGTCTATGCAATAAACAAATCGACAGGATCGAAAAAGTCATCATCGAAAGCATATCGGGCTTTTCAGGTATAAATCTCTTGATGACGATACCCGGCATTGGAAAAATACTAAGCGCCGTCATTATCCTGGAGATAGGAGAACTTAAAAGATTCAAAAGCAGTCGTCATTTCATCTCTTATTGCCGTCTAGTTCCGGGAGTTGCGCAATCGGGAGATTCTCATCGCCGCGGTCGAGGAAGCAAACAAGGAAATCCATATTTGAAATGGGCTTTTACGCAGGCTTCCATATACGCTGTAAGATTCAATCCGAAAATTCGAAAATGTTTTAACCGTCATCTAAAACGTCATAAAGGGAGGGCCGGAAAAATAATCACCCACAATATAATTGCGAGAAAGCTCGCTACGGCTGCCTATCATGTTCTGCAGAAACATACAACTTCAGAAATCGTTAAAATAGGGTCAAAATCAGCCCAAATTTTTGGACAAT
>CAZUFC010000220.1:0-8493 GCA_964619725.1 uncultured bacterium
GACCCCGACCCCGACCCCGATCCATATACATATCCCGACCCCGACCCCGACCCCGACCCTGATACCGAAATAAACGGCCCGCGATGAACAAAACAGCGATGAATTCGTCAAACTGACTTAGGCATTGATCAAAAATGCGTCTTTTGAGGTTACAATTCTGCGGAATATGCCATCATTTCTTTTCGATTTCGATTTGGATTTCGATTACGAACCCGATACCGATACCGACCCCGATTACTGAAACGAACTGTCGAAAGTCTTGAAAGAAGTGTAAACCCGTTTGATCAGTCCCAGATTACGAACCCGATACCGACCCCGATTACCGAAAGAAAGAGTCAAACGTTTTGAAAAAGCGTGACCCCGTTTTGATTGGCGCCGGAATTTGATACGCTGATTTTTTTGATTGGCCCACTCAGTCAAACGTTTTGCAAAAGGTGTAACGCTGGTTTGATCAGTCCCCATTTACCTCAGCGCAACCTGGGGAATTTTCCATGCGCTCTGAGGAAAGAGTCTTCATAAATCGCAACACTAATATTCTGTTACTGCCGGATTTTTTGATTCCTTATTCAGCCAAATTTTTTCACGGGACCGTCCTCACCAGGCGGAACCCATTCGCATAGAAGCGGGCAACCGGTTGTCCTTTACTGCGTATTGCTGACCGTTGGTTTTTGGCTTCAAAGGGCCAACTGCCGCCGCGTATAACCCGATGAGCGCTTGAAATTGTGCATGTATAGTCGGTTTCCGGACCGGCTGGATACGCTCCAAACCAATCCCAGCACCATTCCAGAACGTTTCCATGCACATCTTTCAGGTTCCATGGATTAGATAGTTTACTCCCAACAGGTACGCTCTCGCCGACAGCATTCGCGCAAAATACACAGTATTGCTCCAGTGTGGGAAGCGTTCCTCCGGAACATGATTCGCAGGTTTCGGAATTATAACTCGGCTCTGAGCACGAAAACGGTCCAGTCGTGCCGGCGCGGGCGAAAAATTCCCGCTCGCCTTCCGTCGGCAATCGATACCCGTCAGAGTCAAAATTGCAGTAATGGTCATCATTCTGGTAATCACCGGCATCAACGACATCCGTGAAACCTGAGTCACGGTAATAACACGGCGTCAATCCGTTTTCTATAGACAGGAGAGTGGCGAATAATACCGCTTCATACCATGTGACATGCTGAACTGGATTACTCATGCCGGACCCGTACTGCCCATCAGTCGGATCATCAGGTAAACTTGTCTGAACTGATGCCAGGTACGCCCACATCTGACGAGTGATTTCAATCTCCATTACAGCAATGTCCCTCGTTAGCGTATGGATGAACTGCTGTTCGTTGGGGAGCCTGCAGGATTCCGAAGACGGCGATCCCTGGATGAAAGTACCGCCGCCTATGTGTCTCATATTGCCGATTATGTTGTCGACTGAGTAAAGTTCACCGTAATAAACAATTTTTAATACGCCTGCCGTGTGGTAGAAAGAGCCTGATGTCAATCCGCCTGCTATTGCGGCGGCATTATCGGCATATTCAGGAATTCCGGTTCCTATGAAATTACTTTCAGTTTTAATCTCTCCGCTGGAAAGAATGGTTCCGTTTACCTCCAACTCCTCAGCCGGATTCATTACGCCAATGCCGACGGCGCCGAAATTAACCGCAGAATTTCCATCAGCATCGTTGTTTTCGGATAAAACTTCGCTCAATGTCTGTATCTCGTTTGCAGGGTCCGCGTCTGCATCATCAATGAGATCCGTTCCGCCAATATTGTGGAAATCATTGGACGCAGCAGCCTGGATACTGCTGAGCGACAGGGTTATATCATCGGGAATTTGAGCATCCGAGGCCTGATCAACCAATTCGGAAAAACTCGCCGTCTTGGTATGATGCGCCGAACTTTCTGATGTATGTGCCGCAATATCGGAATCAATTTCCGCCGATTCTTCCAATGATGAGGCATGTACGCCGTCAACCGTGTCTGCATCAACAGCGCTCTGCGATTTGACGGCAAATCCTGCACTTGTGATTTTCTGATCTGGAATAAGCCTTTGCGATCCAGTCCCCTGCACATCATCAAACCAGACTCTGAGGAAAATCTCATCATGATCGAATACCGCTGCCGGAATCGCATCCATCATTTCCGTGTCGCCGAGCACAACATTAAATAATCCGTTGTTTACTTCCAGTAAAACGACATTAACAGGCGGTTCCGCGCCGTCATTAGACCAGTATTGAACGCTTCCCGTACCATCCACGATTGCAAATTTAAAAGCGCCCATACCGTCAAAGGGCACGCCGCCTACATTAACTTCACCCTGATAGTTGATCTCCAGGGGAATGGCATTAACGGAAAAAGTAAAAAATAAAGTCCACACTATAAAAAGTAATCCAGGTTTACACACAATTTTCATTTCCTCTCCTTTGTCGAAGCGTTTAAGATTAGACTTTTCAATTGTTTCCCGCAGGTGCGGCTATATGAACTTCAATTTCATACCCGATGTCCTCGCTTGTTGAATGATGAACAGAAGATTAAAAGAGTGGAAAGCACTCTTTTCACTCCGAAAAGTGAAAAATGTCTCACTTTTCATTGAATTTTAGTATAATGAAAAAGGAATCGTTGTCAAATCGTAAAATTAAGAAATCGACAATTCAAGCATTGCCGATCTTGAATCTACAACGATTTCCAGATGCGGCTGAAAGCTGCAGAAGCGGCTTTTAAAAAATCATGAAAGCTTTCTTTCATAATGCATTGGAGCTATTATTTCGAAAAGAGATTGGTTGAATCCGGTCAAAACATGGCGAACCCAGGTTCGCTTGTCTTAAAAATATCGGCATTGATTAAAAATGCGTCTTTTAAGGTTACAATTTTTCCGAATATCCCGTCATTTTGTTTCGATACTGATACCGACTCCGATACCGATTACTGAAACAACTGTCAAAAGTTTTGAAAGAAGTGTAACCCCGGGTTGATCAGTCCCCAGACTTAATTATGGTCAAGGACCAATTTTTTAATGGGGATTTCAATCAGTCAAAGGTTTATGAAAAAGTGCCGCCCGGTATGATCAGACCCAAAATCAAGTTTCTTCTGTAATAAGATTAATTTTCCAATGCTGGTTTTACTTAAACAAATGTATTTAAAATCCAGGTGTCCCTTCTGTCCCTTAGGTCCCTTGGTCCCTTAGTCCTTTCCCCCCATACCATACAAACTAACCCCAAAAAAAAAATCCAAGACCAAGAATTTCTATGTGGTCTATATCATGCCGGGTGAATTCGTAAAACAGACAATCGTGAACAAGCCCCATTAAAAGACCTAAAAAAACAACCTCTCATAATACCGGCAATAAACCCGCTCCCAGTCAAAATTATCACAAACATACTCCCGCGCCGCTCTTCCTGCAGAAACGCAGAAACCGTCATCGTCCAGCAACCGATTGATGCCGCCGGCCAGACCTTTCACATCGAAAGGATCGATCAATAATCCCGTCTTTTCATGTTGAATCAATCCCGGAATGCCGCCCGTATTCGTCCCAATCACGGGTTTGCCGCACGCTCCCGCTTCCAGTACCACTATCCCTTGGGGTTCGGGCCACAGCGACGGGACTGCCGCAAACCGGCACCGCCTGTATTCTTCGATCAATTGTTTCTGATTAAGCCATCCCGTCTTTTTCACATACGGCCTGGATATTTTCGGACTCCCGGTAACCCTGACCTCGAAATCCTTTCGTTGCTCATACGCCATGTCCAGCGCCGCCGCCAGGAAATCCATCCCTTTGCACGGATCGTCCATCCTGCCGGAAACGAAAATCGTCCTTTTATGCTCTTCTGTCTCCATTGCCGTATCCTCTGCAGGAGTAAAAACCGACGTATCTATGCCTGACGGAATGATGACGACGTTGGAGTTTAAATGTTCCAGCATTCTGCGCGTAAATTCATTATAAACGATGATCTTTTCGGCCCGCTTGAACATATCGGTTACTTTTCGTTCATACCCCGGCAGCAGCGCCCCGCTCATATACATCTCCCAGCGATACCAGAAACCTTTTTTCGGCTGCGTTGCGGCGCATCTGCGGCAAAAAGAAGGACTTTCTAAAAAATTTGTCGGGCATGGTTCCCTTTTCCGGAATAACTCTCCGTTGTTCAGCAGACACAGGTTCTCATACGCATAAATCCTCAAAAGCGGCGAAAAGTCTTTCAAAGCCTCAAAAACAATAGGTTTCAAGTGCCATCCGTCGGATACCCATACATGGTCAGGCTTAAAAGCCTCCACTGCAGCCCGGAACCTTCTGCCGGCCGTCAGAGCGTTAAAAGTCAACGGGTTGAATCTGATTCTTTCAATATCGAAGGGCGCTTCTTCCTTGATCTCGCAGCGGGAGAAACCCGGGGGAAACTGAGGAATAAAAACGCGCACCTCGTGGTCCCTGTTCAATCGTCGGCCGACTTCGATCAGGTCCGCGGTGGCGCCGCCCATGCTGGGCAGACTGAATGTCTGATGAACGATAGCTATCTTCGACATGTCCGGGCATCACCCTGGCGGGAAAATGAGCTGATGAGCGGCGACAACCACTTGTCGAATCTGCTGAACAGCATGTACAGATAACTCGGAAGTTTGCGGTTGAAGTCCACTTTGCGGGGTTTTACTTTTTTGGTTTCATCCTGTATTTCAATATCGCCGGACTTCAATAAACCCATCTGCGCCATTATCATTGCCGTAAAAGCCGCAAACTTGAGTCCCTCATTAGGCGGCAACCGCAGCGCTTCGGCCGTTTTTTCTCCTATTTCCCTCAATGTGCGCCGGCCGTCGAATAAACGGTTCATCGCCAGCAGACCCCTGAAATCCTGGGAAACGCGCCTGAGCAGCATCGAAACATTATATGGAGAATGGAAAGCATCGTATCTCCACAGGTAAGCCTCCATCAGAAGCACGAAAACATCCTGGACGTGTAGACGGTCTGAAGTGCGCTCAGGGACGTCGTTCAGCAGCGAATGAGGAATAAATTTTATATTGTGATGATGATAATCGTCCCAGTTTTCCGCCAGGAAGAGTCCCTGTTCCTTGACTTCTTCCAGGAATTTTGTTTTCGGATAGGCTGTAGCGAATTGTCCCACGAACAATTTATGCTTGTGGGAGCCGTCCAGGAGACTGTTGATGAAACAAGTCTGATGGTAATAAGTGTTCAGGTTTTCTCCGGGATTAAAAGCCATCAGGGTATATAAAGGCTGCATTCCCGCTTTTTTCTGATATTCGAAGGCCTGTTTGATCTGTTCGACGGTCTGGTCTTTTTCCATGAACTTCAAGGCTTCCGTGGCCGTGCTTTCGATCCCGACCTCGAAACCGATACAACCCGCTTCTCTCAGCAAGGGCAGCAGGTCATGGTTTTTTATGACGTGATCGACGCGGGTCAGGCCGACCCATTTGAGTTTCATATCCCGGTTGATAATTTCATTGCTTAACTCTTCCACGACTTTTCGATTAAGCAGAAGATTATCGTCCCAGAAATGAAATTGTTTCAGGCCGTAAAGAAAACCGACCGACTCCATTTCCTGCGCCACGCTTTTGCCCGAACGCCAGCGGACCCTTCGTTTCCACATGATGGGGGAGACGCAGAAACTGCAATGATAAGGGCAACCTCTGGATGCGATGATCGGCAGCCGGGGGCCTCCCACGATGTGGAGCGGCGTGTTGTATTTTTCCATGGGAACAAGTTCCCAGGCAGGAAACGGCATGGAGTCCAGGTCCTTGATGAATTCAGCAGGCTCATTCACGATCCTTTCGCCTCGCTCCATGTATTCGATTCCCGGAATGCCCTTCCAGGATTTGCCTTCACCCAGAGCGTCCATCAGTTTCGCAAACGTCTCTTCGCCTTCATGCTTGACCACGATATCGGCATAAGTCAGCGCTTCTTCGGGACAGCAGGTGGGATGCACCCCGCCGTGGACTACCGTCAGATGCGGCGCTTTTCTTTTTAAATGAGAAGTCAGCGAGTAGGCGAAATTGGCCTGGGCCGTCCAGTACCCTATTCCGACTACATCGGGTTTATAGACGGATATGACCTTCTGGCTGGTTCTTTTCACGGAGAGGTTCTCGATATGAGCGTCAAGAATGGCCACGTCGATATAATCGAATTTTTTCCTGATGTAAGCTGCCAGATAAAGCAGTCCCAGGGGCAGTATCCGTTTGTGCCGGCGATTGGCAGGCAATCCCGGATGTATCAGTAAACATCGAAATTTTTTGCTTTTAACCATTTTTTGCCGTCTCCTCAATAATTCCAACCAGCTCTTCGCCAAGCGCCCTCAATGAATATTTCCGCACCGCCTTTTCACGCGCTGCAGTCCCCATTCTCTCCCGAAGTCCCGCATCGGAAGCCAGTAAATCCATTTTTTCTCTCATTTCTTCCGCACATGCTGCCGTAAAACCGTCCTCCCCGTCATCAATAACCCGGAATATCTCACCCACCCGACCGGAAACAGTAGGCAATCCGCAAGCCATATACTCGAACAGCTTCGTCGGGCTCTTCGACCGATTATAATCCGTATCCTCGCTGATGTAAAAAAGTCCCGCATCAGCCTCACTCAACCAGGCCGGAACATCCTCAGGCCGAATCCATTCCTTAAGCGTTACGAAATTTTCCAATCCCCGCCGGGCAATAATTTCCTTCAAACGCACCTCATATCCGAAAAAACGTCCCGCCAGCTCCAAACGGCAGTATTCTCGATTCCGCATGCCCGCAAACGCCTCCAGAATGATTTTTATATTCGCTAATGCCGGAGGTCCCCAGACCAGCCCGATCCATACGAAACGCAGGGGACCGGATTCGTTTTTTTTGCCGCCGGGTTTAAAACGGTCCGTATCCGTCCCGGTGGGTATCAAATAAACAGGTTTTGACGTGATCCGCACAGCTTCTTGCTGGAGATGATAAGAAGCCGTCACCACTGCATCGGCATGGTTGAACAGAAATGAGGTCCAGCGCGTCAACGGCAAAAAAGGAACGAAACGCATCAGGCGGAAAGGCTGGTAACCGAAATCCCAATCGTCATAGTCCACGATCAGCCTATTACCATTGACGTATCTGGACAGGTAGGCCGCAGGCGCCTGCCAGCCGATCTTCTGTACGTAAAATAGGGCATCCCGCATCCCCGACAGACGATCGAACAACTCGCTGTTATACTTTACCTTCCTGTAATCGCTGAGATGATAACACTCCTTTCCCTCAAGAGACTTCAAATCCGATATGCCGATGACCTCCGCATCATACCCCAGCAGCGACAAACGCTCCGCAAAATTATAAGCCCGCACACGGCTGCTGGCACGCTCATAAGGTTCATGCGGTATGAATACGACTTTCATTTCTTCCATTCCCGGATAATTTTCATCACAGTAACCCTGAACAGAAAAATAAGCACAAAAGGCAAACTGACCGTAACATCGGTCAGATGACTCAAAACCCGTAAAATCAGCCGCAATTGGTGCTTTCTGACAGGTTCATGCCGTCTGCCATGAAAAAGAGACTCAAACAGAAACCAGCCCCGCAAAAAACGCAGGCGCAGGGAACTAATGTCTCCCAACCGAAGCTCTTCCCCCGGATGCAATATAAGGACTATATCAAATAAACGCCGTCTTAAATCCGCAGAGCGCGGCATCCGCAATTGAAATTCCTCATCACGCTCCAGAAAATATACTTCATCAATTCGTGAATCAGAAAGATTCCTGCCGGGATTCAGCAGACCAGTTATATGCAGATCAAATGGAGAATCTTCCAGAGTATCCAGAACCTCCATCAAAAAATCTTCCGAAGCCCCATCCAACAGAAGAATCCGGTAATCTCCAGGCCCCGGTTTAATCATTTCTGCAACTGTTGAACTCATCTCGCCGTCTTTCCCGTCTCCAATATCCAGAGTTAAAAGGCATAGCAGTCCAGACAATATTAAATCCGAAAAATAAAAACTGCAACCGATGAGGGATAAAGAGCCAACCGCTGAAAAAAAAATTTAAAAGCGCCGCCGACATTAAAGAACGAAGTAAAGTAGAAGCGGCATCCTGCCGCTTTCCCGGGAGTTGTATGAAGTCGTTAACCTGTATAGGCAAATACCAGTTTCAAAACTCGGAACAACCCTCTTGGGCAGCCAAAAACCTGGTAAATCAAGCAAGAGCTGCAATTGAAAAATCCCGGGAAACTGCTTTTATTTTTTTTATTGTCACCTAAACTGACCTCACCCCCCGGCCCCCTCTCCATGAATGGAGAGGGGGAGTAAGAGTGGGTTATTTTGGACTGGTTCGGGGCTTGATGTGGGTTGTTTCGGGTTGGTTCGGGGTTCGATGTGGGTTGTTTCGGGTTGGTTCGGGGTTCGATGTGGGTTTTTTTGATCTGGTTCGGGGTTCGACGTGGGTTGCTTTGATCTGGTTCGGGGCTTGATGTGGATTGTTTCGGGTTGGTTTCGGGGTTCGATGTGGGTTATTTTGGACTGGTTCGGGGCTTGATGTGGGTTGTTTCGGGTTGGTTCG
>CAZUFC010000220.1:8593-9359 GCA_964619725.1 uncultured bacterium
GGGTTCGATGTGGGTTGTTTTGATCTGGTTCGGGGCTTGATGTTGTTTGTTTTTGGTTGGTTTCGGGTCTCGACGTGGGTTGTTTTGATCTGGTTCGGGGCTTGATGTGGGTTGTTCTATAACTTCACAGCTCCTGACATTGACTGATAAAAAATTGTGAAATGTTCGACGAAAAAACTGCAATCGATCAAAAAAAAATCAAGTAAAACAAAGTCTCCCCGCTTACGGGTCCGTTGAGTTAATCGAAAATGTAAGTTGTTCTGCATCATAAAATAATCTCTAATATTATTTTCTGATTGAACGGCTCGCAATGAATTTTGATGAAATCAACGCTCTTCTGCCGGATTCAGGGGGGCTGAAAACTGCACAATTTTTATGCCGAGACTCAGTATAAAAAAATCAATTGTTCGTTCGCTTCGCTCGTCTCGCTCGATCATTCTTGACGCAACCGTCGCTTTGGGGCATTCGACAGGGACGACGACGAGCGCTAAGACCGATTTTTAATTCGTGTGGATCGGGAAGAATATCTATCCAGTTGATTAGATTTTGTTCCTTGTCCCTCCCCGAATTAAAGTCGACTCAACCATTTTTATCCTTTTCCGAACCGTAAAGTTTGTTCAATAAAACGACCCTGAAACGGTCGCAAAGCAAAGCCCAGGTTAAACGAGCCCGCGAGCGCAACCCTGGGTAGGAGTGATAAAATTTAGAACCCTGAATGGTGATTGAATAATTATGCAGGTCATAATCCTGTATATCGGAGAATTTC
>CAZUFC010000221.1:0-9338 GCA_964619725.1 uncultured bacterium
GTGCCTGTCCATAAACTCGATTGTCGATTCAAAATTTAATGCTGGACAGCCACTAGGGAGTTTCCGACAATATAAAACAGCTTTCGAAGCCCTGTTCTGCGAGTTTTAGTCGTTTTTTTTCAGCATTTTTACGATCTGAAAAGGAACCGACGAGAACTCTGTAAAAAATCCCATTTTTCAATTTGTATTTTTTAATGATTACGTTGGGGTAGATTTTTTGGATAGCTGATTTCAGTTGAGACGCGTTTTCAGGATTCCTGAATGAGCCGGCCTGAATCCTGTAAACGGTTTTGAAGGGAGGTGAAGCGGCGCTGACGTTGGGATCGATGCAAAGAGTAACCACGGCGGTACCCTGATCAATGATGCCCAGTTTTGCAGCAGCCGTCTTAGACAGGTCCAATATGCGATTTTTAGCGAAAGGACCTCTGTCGTTGATCCTGACGATGACGCAGGCGCCGGTTTCCTGGTTGAACACTTTAACTTTCGTTCCGAAGGACAGAGTTCTGTGAGCCGCTGTAAGAGAATACATGTCGAATTTTTCACCGCAGGCAGTAAGTTTGCCGTGGAATTTCGGACCGTACCAGCTTGCGGTACCGGTTTCGGTATAAATACAGTTTTCGAGATTGTGCAGACCTTCTTTATTCGAAACGGAACAGCCTGAATTAAAAAGGAGGAGCAAAACGAAGAATGACAGGAAAATTTTGAAAATCATGGGTAAAAAACAGGCGGAATGGGATGCATTCCGCCTGTTTGAATTGTCTGATATTTACTTTTCAGATTTTTCCGGCCGGCCTATGCTGATGTATTCGAAGCCGAGTTCTTTCATTTTTTTCGGATCGAACATGTTTCTACCGTCGATGATGATGGGGTAGTTCAACTGGTCCATAATTTTATTGAGGTCGAGGTTATAGAATTCATCCCATTCGGTAAGGAGCAGGAGTGCATCGACGCCTTCGGCAGCGACATAAGGATCATCGCAATACTGGATATTGGGCATGATTTCTCTGGCGATATCCATGGCCTTGGGGTCATAGGCTTTAATTTTGGCGCCCTCTTCAAGCAGTTTGTTGATGATGTATATGGAAGGGGCTTCCCTCATATCATCGGTATTGGGTTTGAAAGAAAGACCGAGGACTCCGATAGTTTTGTCCTTGATGATCCAGAGGACGTTTTTGATTTTCTGCAGGTAAATGTCTCTCTGGATTTGATTCAGGTCGAGGACCTGTTTCAGCAGTTCGAAGTCGTATCCGAGTTGTTTGCTGATTTCATAGAAGGCGACGACGTCTTTGGGGAAACAGGAGCCGCCGAAACCGATACCGGCCCGGAGGAACTGTTCGCCGATTCTGCTGTCTGTGCCCATGCCTTCGGCCACTTCTTCGATATTGGCGCCGGCCAGTTCGCAGAAATTGGCCACCGCGTTGATATAGGAAATTTTCATGGCCAGGAAGGAATTGGAAGCATGCTTGATCAGTTCGGCGCTGTTGACGTCGGTGACTATGAATTTGGCCTTGGGACCTTGCGGAGTTCCCTCGGCTTTTTTTACGGTTTGAGTTTCTTCATCGAAGTAGTACTCGCGGTCGATGATTGGTTTGTAGGCTTCTCTCATCAGGTCAGCGGCTTTCTGAGAGGGAACGCCGACGACGATCCGGTCCGGATTCATGAAATCCAGGATAGCGGAACCTTCACGCAGGAATTCAGGATTCGATGACACGTCGAATTCCACGTCGTGCTTATTGTTGAAACGGATGGTTCTTCTGACCCATTCGCCTGTCTTGACCGGGACAGTGCTTTTTTCCACGACTACGCGATAACTGTCCATGGCCTGCGCAACTTCTTTGGCTACCGCTTCAATATAGGACAAATCAGCCTCGCCGGTCGCTTTGGGCGGTGTGCCTACCGCAATAAAGACAACCTGGGAATTTTTTACGGCTGCTCCGATGTCCATTGTGTACTGAAGTCTTCCGGCTTCCCGATTTCTCTTCATCAAGACGTCCAGTCCGGGTTCATAAATGGGACAGATGTCTTCTTTCAGCTTGCGAATTTTTTCAGGATTATTGTCCACGCAAACGACATCATGTCCGATCTCCGCGAAACATACTCCTGTCACCAGTCCAACGTATCCGGTACCTATTACTGAAATTTTCATTGGTTTCCTCCTTCAACCAGGTCGATAAAAACAGCTACCCTATGTACCACGTAGCGAAAGAAAGTGCAAACTTTTTTTTGAATTCTTCACCTGACGCGGCGAAAATATCTGAATATTCGTTTGAAATCAAGAGATAACAGTGATTTAAAACCTTTGTAAAGCAGGCGGGAAGCGCGAGATATTTTGAAGCCGATGTCCCAGAGGATAGAGCTTTCTGAACGATGAAGGGTTTTCAGGAAAAAGGGTCTGGACGCCGACCGGAAAAAGGAGCGCGGTATCCAGCGAACATCGGTCAACGAGACCAGCCAGTTGAGATAATTGCTGCGGGGAAGGTAAAAGGGTTTACGATAAATGTCCCTGAATTCGTCCTGGATAAGGCCTTCCCTCTTACCTCTATCGTAAAGCCTGGTGCCGGGATAAAGCACCAGGGACGAGATGCACAACTGGAATCTTCCGGGCAGACGGCTCAGCAGAACGATGGTTTCAGCGGTGTTTTCCGGCGTTTCCCAGGGATTGTCGAGTATCACATGGTAGTGGGGTTTAATGAGTCTTTTCCGGTATTCGTGAATAAGGGCGGCGGCGTTGAGTATTTCCTGATTGGTTTCATGCCGCCGGTATATTTTTCTTACTTCCGGGCTGCCTGTTTGAATCCCCAGCTCGATGAAGACCATGCCTGAATCCAGCAGGAGCTCCATGATGCTGCGGTCCAGTATTTTCGGGCTGGCCTGGCAATAGAAGGGCAGCCCGATTTCCTTTTTATAATGGGCGCAGAAATTTTCCAGTTTTTCTCGGGGCATGGCCGTAAACACATCATCGAAGAAATGAACGCCTTTCAATTCCGGAAACCGGGAAATGACTGTTTTAAGTTCTTCCATGACATGTCGTGTATCCCTCCATCTGAGGAATTCCTTTACGCCGAATTTTTCCGCCAGGCTCCTGCTGGCGCAGTAAGTGCACTCATGAGGACAACCGCGGCTGACCATGGTCCTGTAAACAGGTATGGCCGTATCATTGAAGTAAGGCATAAGAGGGAATATGCGGCTCATCAGGTCACGATCGAGCGGGACGATAGAATCCGAGATATGATCGAGGATATAATGGTTTTCAAGCCCGAAGTCGAAAGGAGGAATCTGGTTCAGGTCTTTGATGAGCCTGGCGGGGGGATTTTTGACGATATCGCCGTTGTTTTTCGACCACAACCCTTCCAGGTTCCGCCGTTCCGCTTCAGAGTCGTTTCCCTCGAGCAGGCGTTCCAGGACGAATTCGCCTTCGCCCATGCACACCATGTCCGCATACCGGAGACTCTGCTCAGGCCGCAAAACGGCATGCACGCCTCCCCAGATCACCGGTACGCCTTCCGCAGCCATCTCAGTCGCTTCTATGGCCCTGTCAAGATACTGCGACATGAAAGAAACGCCGACGTAACGGGAATCTTCGGTCAGCTCCCTGATGCGCTCGGCAGCCCTCTCCGAATATTTATATCTGACACCCTTTTTTTCTCTCAGCTTATCTATGCCTCCCGGCAGAAAAATAACTCTTACCTTGAATCCCCTGTTTTTCAGATAAGCCGACAGAGACCGGATTCCGAACGCGCTGATGTCGGGCGGAGTGGGAGTGATGAAAGTTATATCCATGAAAACTACCTGCCGATCTGTGTCCTTTTCAGGAAAAGCCGGGAAGCTCTTTTAGCCAGTTTGTACAGCGCTTCGTAAACGCGATTGAACAGCTTCCTGTCGAAAAGCGCAACGATGCGAGGGTGCGAAGCGGCAGCAAGCAGGAATCCCGGCACAGGATAGCGATGCAAACCGAGCAGCAGATTCAGATAACCCGCTTCACGCTTGTGATATTCTTTTTCGTAGCCGGTCATGAATTTGTCCATGACTTTTCCCTGCTCGATCGCATGGCGATATAACTTCGTCTCCGGAAAAATAACCAGGGAAAACAACTGTATGCGCCTCGGTTTCGGCAGCCTGCGGATCAATGCCAGGGTCTCCAGGACGTCCGAGCGGGATTCAAACGGATTATCGATGATGAAATCGTAAGTCGGAGGAATCATGCGATCCCTGAAACGGTTTATGGTGCGTGCGGTCTTCAGTATCCTCTCGTTGGAAATCGGCCTGTTATATAATTTTTGAATGCTTCGGGACCCCGATTGAATGCCCATCTGAAGACCGAACAGTCCCGCATCGGTCAGCGCTTCCAGCTTGCCTTCCGTGATCGTCAACGGACTCCCCAGGCAAAAGAACGGAAGTCCGATCACTTCCTTGTACCGTGAGCTGAATTCCCGTATTTTTTTTTCGGAAGCGGCGAAAAACGAATCGTCGGAAAAACCTATGACCTTAATAAAAGGCATACGCTCAATCGCTGAAGATAACTCATCCAGTATGTTTTCCGTGTTTCTCCGGCGGACATACTGCTGATTGTCGTATAATTCCCGGAGGACATTGTTGCAGCAGTACGTGCAATTGTGCGGACATCCGCGAGTCGCTATCGTCTGATATGCCGTTTTGTTCAATATTTTCGATATGGGTCCGGCCGACATCGATCTCTGCAGCAGCGACCAGGAACCCCGCTGAAAAACGTTTTCTTCGGCATCCCAAATCCAGCAGTTCTCAAGATCATAATCCGGAAAAGGCAATTCGTTTAAATTCTGGAGCAACGGTCTTGCCGGATTCCTAACAACCTTTCCCTCTTTTTTCAACCAGATATTTTGAATGCCGGCGAAATCGCTGCCCGAATCCAAAGCCTCCGCCAACTCCAACGTCGCTTCTTCGCCCTCTCCCACGCATACCAGGTCCGCATGCTCAAGACACTCCTCAGGCCTGATCGTCGGGTGTATGCCGCCCCATATCGTCAGTATCTCCCGGCCTGAAGACCTCAATGCCTCCGTCAGTCGCAAGGCCCGGAAAAAATAATTGGTCATCAAGGAAATGCCGGCCATGTCGCATTCAAGCGCTATTTCTTTGAACTGATCCAG
The DNA here is from genome assembly GCA_964619725.1 of uncultured bacterium. Classification (GTDB taxonomy): domain Bacteria; phylum CSSED10-310; class CAZUFC01; order CAZUFC01; family CAZUFC01; genus CAZUFC01. The sequence goes on from CAZUFC010000221.1 coordinate 5,124, forward strand.
AAGCGATTGCGAATAAGGCTCCGGTGAACCCTCTTCCGACGGCGCATGAGGTATGAATACCTGATGAACCTCATGGCCGGAAGGCTTTAAAACAGAAGACAGTTGCCTTATGCCTAATGATGTGATGTCTGAGTATGGTGAAACAAGAGCAATTTTCATCCCGGCCATTGTAATGACTAATCGCTCAAAAATTCAAGCCTTAGTTGACTGGAATGAAAAAAAATCCTGGGATGTTCCTATGGCCCGGCTTTTCTCCCGGCATCAATCTTCCGGATCATCAAAAAAAGGCCAAGAAAATCGAAGTCCGCCCAACAGAGTTTTTGCCTCTGCGGGCGGAACTTCAGCAAAAGAGGAGGATCTTGCTGTGAGGATATATTCAGCCTCCTTAAAGAGCAGGTATATCCTCTTCAAACAACTCCACCTGAACAGCCCACCCAGCAATTTAAGTAAGCAATTTGCATGCCCGATGAATGAAAAAAATCCGGTCGACAGCGAAAAAGGCTATAATCCTTGATGATTATAGATTTTTGGAGAAGTTTCCGTGAAAGGGAAGCCGGCCCTTTCGCCGTACTACAGCCGGAAATGTTTGCTTGGGATGTTCAGCAACGAACACCTGTTCGAAAATGAACCCTTAAATTCGAAATTCGCAGGGATCAATCCCATATTTCTTGCATCGCCTGTAAAATGAAGGTCGCGTCAGTCCAAGCATCTCGGCGCTCTTCTTGACGTTGCCGTTGAATCGCTTCAACGTCTTCATGATCATAGACTTGCTGATCTCATCCAAGGTCTTGCAGGATTCGTCGACTTCAAAATCCAGCGGAGGATTACCCGGCGGATCGTCGACGGGAAAAGGAATATCGTCCGTATGCTTGTCGGGCATTTTCGGCAGACGCGGCTCATCTATGACAGGTCCGCCGTACTTGATTATGCCGCCGTTGTCCGGTTGCCCGGTCGCTCCGTAAGAATCTCCCGGAAAATAGCTTTCCTCTTTCTCGCCGAAATAATATCGACTCGAACGAATGTCGTCGATTTCTATAATATCCTTGTCACGGCGAATCTCCAGAACGATATTCATGACGGTATTGTCCAGCTCCCGGATGTTGCCGGGCCAGGAGTATTCCAAAAATCGCTTCTGAACAGAAGTCGATATTCCCTTTATCGATTTCTTGAACTCCCTGTTGTACTTCCGGATATAAAATTGAGTCAGCAGAAGTATGTCGTCGCCTCTTTCGCGCAACGGCGGCATGTGAATGTGATATCGGCATAAGCGATGAAAAAGGTCTCCGCGGAAACGTCCGTTCATGATCTCTTTGCGAGGTTCCCGGTTCGTCGCCGCTATGACCCGAAAATCCAATGAACGGGACTTGCGCGCTCCGACTCGCGTCACTTCCTTCGTCTGGAGCACCTTCAACAACTTCGGCTGAGCCGATATGTTCATCTCCGCTATCTCATCAAGAAAAACCGTTCCTCCGTGCGCCGCCTCAAATATGCCCTCCTTGTCCTGCTTCGCATCCGTATAGGCCCCCTTCGCATATCCGAATAATTCACTCTCAATCAATGTCTCCGGTATCGCCGAACAATTCAATGCCTTGAAAGGCTTGTTACGGCGGTCGCTTAACCTGTGGATCGCCGCCGCAAGCAAATCCTTACCCGTCCCGCTCTCTCCGGTTATCAATACCCCAAAATCATACTCCGCCGCTATCTTCGCACGCTCGAATATGTCCAGCATCTTCGGATGCCGCCCGTTCAAATCAAAAAAAGAATATTGATTCAATAAGGATTCCTCCGTACGCTGCTTCTGATGATACTTCTTCCACTCAAGCTCTATTCCGTTCATTAAACGGACTATCTGATCGAATATCCCCGGCTTCGGTAAATACTTTTTCGCCATTAAACTGCCCGCACGAAGAGCCTGATCGTAAGAATAATCCCCCGTCGTCATTATGACGTGAATCCTCGAATCCGTCTTCTTTATCCATTCCAGTAAACTCATCCCGTCCATGTCCGGCAAACGTATGTCCAGTACCACGACGTGATAAAATTCACGCTTCATCATCGATATCGCTTCCTGGGCCGTCTCCGCTCCGTACACAGATGTGAACCCGCTCTGGTTCAATAACGATATCAGAGTGTCCTGAAAAATCGGATCGTCATCAATTATTAATATCTTGAACGTCAAATTGCCTCCTCCTTAGGTCATCCACCGGGGCGCTCCCGATTATTTATAGCCCATTTCAAGGGGGGTGTCAACAAAATATTCAGCAATTTCGGGAAAACGTGCAAAATTGGATATTTCGCTAAGCAGCGAAAAAATAAGAAAAAAAATATTCTTTACAAAAAATCGCGTAAAAAAAAATAGAAAAATGAGTGAAAAAAAGCAGTACATGTCCGGTCATTTTTCTTCGGAAATCCGGGGCCGAATTTCCGAAGAAAAATGAATTATCATCCACAAACATCTGTTTGATAACCCAGGCGCTGTTTTGTTATGGAGGGCATTAAACATTGGGACCGAAACAGACGAATTTAGAAGAAAAGCAGCGGGAATTCGTGAAATGAAGGAGGTGACGAACGATTCCGGACATTGGAGGCGGGGGGTGAAATAATATGTACTATGTCCGAGCATAATTTCATTTGATTAAACCGGCGCCATGTTTTATATTATAGAAGGAAAGCGGGCCGACCCCGCGATGTTGAAAGGGGGCGAAACGGCTTCGACGGGGATGATTGAGGTCGTGACCGCAAGCCGAGGCGTCGGCGCCTCGTGATACGCCGACAAAATCAGCTGCCAACGCTGAAATGCCACTCGCTGCATAATAAAAGCGGCGACGCCTCTCCAATCTTGGCCATGGGATTGGAACCAGGCGTCATAAACATGGTCCGGCATTAGCGCCGCCCGTCGGATAGACGTTAATGACCGCAGGCAAATTCCGACTGGCTGAGGATAAGCCCAAGACCGGGGGGCTAACCCGAAGCGAGAACCAATGCCCGGACTAAGCTTGTAGAGGTTACGGTCGAACATCTTCGGACCCGGGTTCGATTCCCGGCGCCTCCACCATTTTGAAAAAGACAACCCGTCTCTCCGGGACCACTCTCGGGGGCGACGGGTTTTCTATTTCCCCTTGTATTCAAAGGGTTTGAGCGTTTTTCACATCGACGCCAGACCCCTCTCCGCCTGCCTCATTTCCACCATTCTCAAGCCTTTCATTCTCTGTTCGATCCCGGATTCTCTGTTTTCTCAGGACGAAGTCTGAAGCTCGTCCGGTTGGGCAATCCCTGTTATATCAAGAATTTAGGCCAACCGGCCTGTTTTGGGAGTTATGGAAACACGGCCTGTGGTGTGAAAAAGCACCCGAATTTTCGAACCAAAAGTCCCTCGCAGGATTTGAGAAGTGGAATTAATGTGGATTTCCTGGCAGGGGATGCTCAATACTCGTCGGCTCCTTCAGGGAGGATTCGGAACCGGCAACGATAACACTTTTCGCCCTTGACCCACTCGATGGGGTCCTCTTTGAGACGGAAAAATTCCCGTAAGCACTTGGACAGTTCCTGCTTCTGTTTCTTCAATTTGTTATTTGCAACCTGGTTGCTCCAATCGATTTCGCCCCTGGAGACAGCAAACGCTTCCAGAAGCTTCCACTGCACGGTGCGGTCACCATTCTTCTTGCTGTACATGCCCATTTGGTAGTAAGTGTACCTCCCGCTTTGGCCACCGGCCCAAATCGTAACCGTGTGTCCATTCCTGAACTGAATTTTGATGTCAGACCATCTTATCCCGTCAGGCGTCGGAAAATGCACCATGCCACCGGAACCAGGCTCCGGAACTTCCTCGTGAAGTGGGGCAAACAACTCGTCGGGAGTCCGACGTACCTGAAGGCCACCTTGCTCATCGAACGGCATCTCATTTTCCAGCGACAGAAAGACGGCTTTGCGCTGGGCCAGCATCTGTTCGGTCGGCGGGGATAACCGTCGCCTGGTCGGGGTCAGAAGCACAAAGGGATCGGCATGGAGCAGGCATAGGCTTCTCACGATTTCAAGCAGTTCGTCCTGGCCTTCCTGTTGAGTCAGAAATACGGGAAAGGCCAGTCCGGCCGTGGGCACAAAATCACCCAACCGCCATGTACACCGGCAACCGTCAACCTTACTTTCGCGGTGCGTGATTCCCAACGCCGAACAGATATCCTTGTGCAGGACTGGTCGATTCACTGAATAGATGAG
>CAZUFC010000222.1:0-9188 GCA_964619725.1 uncultured bacterium
GCCAACGTCCAATCGTCAATTGCCGATGATTGCAGGCCGAATTCATTGACTATTGACTGTCGTGGATATCTCCCCCGGTCTCGGGAAATACGTATTAGGATATGCCTTACTTCATTACTTTTCAATATGTTAGCGGATGAATCATTGTCAGTGAAGCGGTTGTCTTTGTCGGAGTATCGTGCGCAATAAATTTTAAACCCAATTTCACATGAATGAGCTTCGAGTTTAAATTCGACAGCGACAACTACAACGAATACATTTTTAACGTTTTTTGCTTTAAAAACTATGATTGTTTCCTGTTATCCTAATGCCAAAGCCATGAATGGAGAGGTGGCTGGGGGGTGAGGTTGAATCCGAAGGCAAAATATTCTAGTATTCAACGATACGACTTAACTGAAGGGAGAGGAGAGAATCGATGAGTTATGAAGTAAGCGGATCAAAGAGGATGTATGAAAAGGCCAGGAGAATGATGCCGGGCGGCGTGAACAGTCCGGTGCGTGCTTTCAAGCAGGTCGGCGGATGTCCGATATTTTTCAAAAGCGGCAAAGGAAGCGGTTTCAGGGATGCAGACGGGAACGAGTATGTGGATTTTTGTCAATCCTGGGGTCCTCTGATATTGGGTCATGCGCGTGAAGAGGTTGTAGAGGCGGTGAAAAGAGCAGCGGAATCGGGGTTGTCGTTTGGAGCGTGTCATGAGAAGGAGGCGGAGCTGGCGTCATTGATTCTTGAGGCTTTTCCTGAGTTTGACAGGATAAGGTTTGTGAATTCGGGCACTGAGGCTGTCATGACAGCTTTGAGGCTGGCCCGGGGAGCGACGGGACGGAATTATGTGATTAAATTTGAAGGGGGTTATCATGGGCATTTCGACGGGATGTTGGTGAAGGCTGGTTCAGGGCTGGCGACGCATGCCATAGCCAGTTCCGCAGGCATTCCTCCGGCCATAGCCGGGACGACGCTGGTCGCGCCTTTCGACGACGAATCTGTCGTAGAAGAATATTTCAAAAAATACGGCGAAGATATCGCCGCCGTTATATTGGAACCTCTGCCGGCGAACAATGGTCTTTTAGTTCAAAGAAAAGAATATCTGGAATTTTTACGCAATATAACGGAAAAGCACGGGGCTTTACTGGTTTTCGATGAAGTAATATCCGGATTCAGGCTCACGTACGGCGGTTATTCTCAAGTTGTGGACATCGAGCCTGATATAATAACGCTGGGGAAGGTAATCGGAGGAGGCATGCCGGTCGGAGCGATTATGGGCCAGTCTTCTGTGATGGACAAACTTTCTCCTGAGGGGAATATTTACCAGGCGGGAACCTTAAGCGGGAATCCCGTATCACTGGCTGCAGGAATTGCAGTTTTGGACATATTGAAAAAAGAACCGCCCTATGAGAGGTTGGCGTCTCTGGGCCGCCATTTCGTCAAGGAGCTTGAAAAAAGCGGTATTTCTTACGCGCGGGCACAGCAAAAGGGTTCCATAGTATGGCTCTATATGAGTGAAGGCGATTTTCCGCGCAGCGCCGGCGATATATCGAAGCAGGCGATGGAGCGTTTCACGTCCATGTATTGGAAACTGCTGGAGAACGGATATTATCTTCCTCCTTCCTCTTTTGAAGTCATGTTTATCAGCGCGGCTCATTCTGAAGAGGAAATTGAGGGGCTGGCCGCATCCGTTACGGAAAATCTGAAACATCAGGGCTGAATCGAATTCGGAACAGAACAGTCATGCGATTGATAGGAGCTACATTTTTGACCTTGCTGAAAAGGCATGCTTACCAGGTTCTTTTCGGAATATCGCTCATTGCGCTGACCTCGCTGGTGAGCTGGTGGTCCGTCTTCATCCGTTCGGCCATCATCAGGGAATATCAAAACCATTATGACAGTATGAGAATAAACATCAGGAATTATTCCTTTATCCTCGGTCATAACGATTTTGAAACGCCTGAACCCGGTCCTTTCGCTGAAGATGACCGGCTTGAGATAGTACATTGCGGTGAGAATGCGGGTGAATTGTCGAAGAAGCTGGCGCCGTTCTGGACGGAATACTGCATCAGGCCGCGGGATGAATTTATCGAACGGATTGAAAGCAAATACAGAAGCCTGACGACCATGATAATTGGAGAAAGCGGTTTACTGGTGGTTCTGATACTGGTCAGCGGTGTTATGCTGGTTAGAATGATTTGGCTTGAAAAAAGGGCTCTTAGAGAAATACAGGAGTTCTGGAGCAATGTGACGCATGAAATAAAAACTCCCATTACAGGGTTGAAAGCTTTTCTGGAAACGTTAAAAAAGCATGATCTTTCTCATGAAGAAACGGTTCCGCTTGTCGACATGGCCTTGCGTCAGATCGAAAGGCAGGAGCAACTGGCGGAAAATATCCTCATCGGACGGCGGCTGATTCATGAAAAGCCCAGAATGAATATGACCGATATTGAAATATGCGATTACATTCAAAGATATTTTGCTGAGAGGTCGTTCCGGTTCACTGAGAGAAAAGTAAATGTTGAATATGCCTGCATGCCCGGTACAGAGGTGAAGGCAGACCCGGATGCCGTCAGGATAATACTGGATAATCTGACTGATAATGCCTTAAAATATGGAGGCGATAAACTGAAATTATCGGTGACGGTTGAAGCGAAAAAAGATTCAGGTATTATTATTCTGAAGGACAACGGACCCGGATTCGATCCCGGAATGGCAAAGAACATATTCGAAGCTTACAAACGATTGACGCACGAATTACCGGGAGGAAAACGCGGAACAGGAATGGGATTACACATATCAAGAAAACTGGCGAGAAAAATGGGCGGAGACCTTAAAGCCTCCAGCGAAGGAAAGGGAAAAGGAGCCCGTTTCATTTTGTATCTCAGGCTGAAGAAAAAAGGATCATGATTAAAATATTAGTCGTAGAAGATGAAGAATTAATATTCACCATGCTGAAACTCAATCTGGAAAAGGAGGGTTACTGCACGGAATGCGTGCGTTCAGCGGAAGCGATGCTCGAACGGATATCGCAGGAATCGTACGATATAGTTCTCCTGGACATAATGCTGCCCGGGATGTCCGGCGACAAGGCTCTGGAAATGCTGCGCCGCAAGGGCGTAAATGTTCCCGTCATCATGCTTACGGCTAAAAACGACCTGGATACCAAGGTCAAAACCCTTGATTGCGGCGCTGACGATTACCTTTCCAAGCCTTTCAACATGCAGGAACTGATTGCGCGGGTTAAAGCCTTAATCCGCCGCAGCCGCTCTGAAAGAACCATACCGTCTGATGGTCTATACCGGATCAATAGATCGACGATAAACTTTGAAGAGCGGAAAGCCGTCGGCGAAGTCGGTGAGATAACGCTGACGGAAAAAGAGGCGGAGCTGTTGAATCTTTTCGTTCGGAATCCCCGGAGGACTTTATCGCGAGCGGAAATCCTGGAGGAGGTGTGGGGAATGGACGTGTATCCGACGCCGCGCACGATCGATAATTTTATCCTTAAGTTCCGCAAACTTTTTGAGGATAAACCTGAAAAGCCGAAGCATTTCATAACGGTGCGGGCGACGGGTTATCGTTTTGATCCATAGTTGCGTCGGCAAATGGGGATTGATCGGGCCAGTTGTTTTCTTAGAGTAGAAAGGAAGAATTTTGAACTATAACTTGTATCTGTCCGTAGACTCTCAGCGCCTGGCCGGCATAGCGACTTGCCCGCTCAGCGACTTTTTTGCGGAGAGGCGCTGACATACGGAGAATAAAGGAGTGAAGAGATGTTTCCGACGACGAGGATGAGAAGATTGCGTGAGAATGCGATAGTAAGGGACTTGGTGCGTGAGACGAAGTTGCACCGGGATGACTTAATCATGCCGTTGTTTGTCCAGGAGGGATTAAGCGGCAGGCAGGAAATAGAATCCATGCCGGGACAGTATCGCTATTCGACGCAGGAGTTGACGGAAGAGTGCAAAAGGTTGTCGGATGAGGGAGTAAAGGCGGTTATACTATTCGGAATACCAGAGGAGAAAACGGAGGACGGCCGAAACGCCTGGGTACAGGACGGAATAATACAAAAGGCGACCAGGGCTGTCAGGAAGGGCGCTCCGGATATACTGGTAATTACGGACGTATGTCTGTGCGAATATACTTCTCACGGGCATTGCGGTTTAGTCAAAGACGACAGGATTCTTAACGACGAATCCATTGAGCTGATAGCCCGTACCGCATTGTCCCAGGTAGAAGCCGGGGCTCAGATGGTCGCCCCTTCCGATATGTTCGACGGCAGGATTAAAGCCGTCAGAGAAATTCTCGACGACAATAATTATGAGCATATTCCCATAATGTCCTACGCGGCCAAGTACGCTTCAGCTTACTACGGACCCTTCAGAGACGCTGCAGGCAGCGCTCCCCGTTTCGGCGACAGGCGTTCCTATCAGATGGACCCGGCCAATGCCCTCCAGGCCCTGACTGAAGTGGAGCTGGACATCCATGAAGGCGCCGACATCGTTATGGTCAAACCCGCATTAGCGTACATGGACGTCATCAGACAGGTAAAAGATGCCTTCAGTCTGCCCACCGCAGCATATAACGTCAGTGGAGAATACTCTATGATAAAATCGGCTGCGGAGCTGGGCAGAATCGATGAAAGAAAAGTCGTCCTGGAAACTCTCACCTCCATCAAAAGAGCCGGCGCCGATATTATTCTGACTTACCACGCACGCGACGTCGTCCGCTGGATGCAGGGGAATGCATGAAAACGAAGCGCTCCCGTAACTTCATGAAAAAAACGCATCTGTCCTATGCCTGACAGCAAAGCTGATAATAAAACGCCGGGTCGCTTCTTTATCAGGATTATTTTGATCAGCCTGGTTTTCGCAGCCTTATTTTACTGGGCGAATAAGGCCGTTCGCTATCATATCAGAATAGATGTAAATGAAACATCAGTTACCCTTTCCCTGGACGGGAAAAAGATTCACAGGATGAATCATCCGGAATGGCACAGCGGATATGTGGGGTTGGAATTGAATATGCCCGGAACGTTCCGTAATTACATACCTGAAGCGGATATGGAATCGAAGTGGGACCGGATAACGGTTCGAGATAATTCTACCGGCCGAATTTTAATGGAAGATAGATTCGACGATTACTCGAAGTCTCAATGGCGGACGGTTCGGGGAAAAGCCTGGACAGAGGATGGTTTATTGAAGGGCAGGCGTTATACTGTAGTTGAAGCCGGCAGCGATGTCTGGCGGAATTATACGGTCGAAGCTGTGCTGGTCGGCGGAAAACCTTCAGGCATAAAAGTTTTGGCTAAAGACAGCATTAACTACGTGGGATTCGTATTCAACGGTTCCTATCATTCGGAAACCGCAGCGCAGATCGTAAAAAACGGAAGGCGGAAATATTACCGGGAAATTGAGACGGTTCCTTCTCCTGAGAAGAGACTGGCCTTGCTGCTTATCAAAATTTCTAAAACGTACGGATGGGCCCTGACGACGGCATTAGTTACAGCTTCTGTGACGTTCGTTTGTCTGAAAATCATTTTTTGGAGCGGCTCATTACGTAAGAGAATCGAACGATTCGTCTCATCGAGGACAATTCAGAAAATAAGCGCGGGAGCGCCTTTTATTATTGCGGCGCCGGCAATAACAGCAGGCATTTATATCATCCTATGCGTACTGGATGGTATGCCTCATATACCCGATTCGGCGGCATACCTATTTCAGGCTAAGATTTTCGCCGATGGGGGATTATGGGCGGATGCTCCTCCGTATGTGCAGTTTTTCATGCATACTTTTTTGATTCTTGATGAGGGGAGGATATTTACTCATTATCCGTTCGGATTTCCGGCGGTTTTGGCGACAGGAGTAATGCTGGGAATTCCCTGGCTTGTGACTCCGGTCCTGGGAGGATTGAACCTTGTTTTAACGGCGAAACTGGGAAAAGTCTTGTATGATAGGCGAACAGGGAATACTGCTGCTCTTCTGGGGCTTGTTTCGCCATTTTTCATGTTCATGAACGGAACTTTCATGTCTCATCCGGCAGGACTTTTTTTCACTTTGGCCGTATTATATTTCGCCTTCTCGATCGATACCGGTCGGCCATTGCTGCGAGGAGCTGCAGCAGGAGCTTCTCTGGGACTTCTGGCCGCGGTAAGACCTCTGAATGCGGCCGGTATGGGTTTCTATCTTATAATACTCATCATCTGGAAATGGCTGAAGTCCGGCCGAAGAAAAAAGATACTCGCTGCCGCTGCCGGCGCCTTTCTCGGAACAGCTCTGACAGGAATTCTTACTCTGCTGCACAACAAGTTTATGACCGGCGATCCGTTTTTTACTCCGTATGAGCTATATATCGGCGACCGCGTGTTGGGAACGCAACTGGGGTTGTTCGGCGGAAAAAGTCATGACCTCATGCTGGGACTCTCGCATGCGTTGTTGAATACCAATATCTGGACGAGTCATCTTATGATATCGCTGTTCCGGTGGCCTGCCTTTATAGTCCTGGCCCCTTTGATGATACCGTTGCTTAAAGCGAAAAAGAACGTTTCGGACCGCTTCATGGCCCTGGGAACAGGAATCATATTCGGACTCTATTTTTTCTACAGGTATCCGGGTGTTTGTTATGGTCCCAGGTATTATTACGAAGCGTTGCCTTTTCTTTTGCTGCTGACGGCCAGGGGCATACTTTGGCCTCTGGATGCGATGACGGTTTTTTACGGAAAACGCCGCAAAATCTCCCAGGTGGAAATCCGGCAGATCGCCACGGCCTTGTCTGTAATGGTCGTCGCCGTTGTCGTAATTTTCTCCCTGCGCAACCCGTCCCGATACGATTCAGATATTGCAAGATTGCGAAAACGACAGAATATATCCTCCGGAATACTGAATTCCGTTCGTTCACAAGAGCTTCAAAATGCAGTGGTTTTCGTATTGCCGCCGAAACTGGCGGGAGTATGGAAAAATTATAATGCGCAGATATTGCATGATCCCGGGCACAGGGTCACCTATGTAAGGTACATGCATCCTGATGACACGATCATTAATGCTCACTGGATGGATTACGGCTCCGTATGGCCTCAGAACTCACCGAATTTCGACGGTCCGGTCGTTTACGCCCGATACCTCGGCAAGTATCTCGACAGGCTGCTGATGGATATTTATCCGGATAGAGATTATTATGTCGCTTTTTATCCTACCGGTATCCTGCAGCCTTACGAGAATACTCTTGTAGAATTGGGTTCCAGGCGGAAACCGCCCGAAAAATTTTCCCGTGAAAAGGAAAATCAGCTTATATGGATATCGGAACCATGCGGGCATAAAGTCCGGACCACACTGCTTGTTACCGCAGGCATCGGTGATGTTCCGGGCAGAATGAACCTCTATGTCAATCACAAATACGCCCTGACGCTGGATTTCGATTCGGAAAGCCGTTACTGGACCGGCAACGGCGTTTCAGCCTTCTTCCAGGTCAAATCCCGTTTTCCCATTAAAGGAAGGTTTCCGGCCGGCCGATGCGGCGTTTTTTACCTGACAGTCTCCCCCGAATACGTGATCCCCAACGAACCCTTGTGCGTTAAAATGGTCCCTCTTGAAAAACAAGGCGCCGGACCCTATTTCGTCCTTTACGAAATATACGATACGTATAAATTCGAAAGAAGCAGCGGAAAAATGATTGTGCCTCCAGGCGGCGCAGGTAAAATGACCGAAGGACTTGTGCAAATTCTTTATACAGCCGGATTACGTCGCAACGCATTTGTTCATTATAGAAAAGACAGAAAACGAAAAGAGGAAATAGTCTGGTTTTATTATGATTAAACGCCGGCGATCAGTAAAAGGAGCAAACAGAAAACCTTCGGTATCGGTAATAGGAACGAAAGGCTACCCGTTCGTTTACAGCGGTTATGAAACATTCATACGCGAGCTGACCAGGCGCTTGAAGGGGAAGTATGATTTTCATATTTACTGCCACCGAAGCCTGTTCAAGGAAAAACCTGAATACCGGGACGGACTTTATTTGCATTATGTTCCGGCGCTTGAAACGAAGTGGTTGACGCACGTATCGCATGATTTTTTAAGCCTTGTTCACGCGTTATATAAAAATTTCGACCTCTATTTTTTCGTGAACGTGTGCAACGGTCCGTTAGGATATCTGACGAGGATGTTCCGAAAGCCCACAGTCATAAATACGGATGGGATGGAATGGGAGCGTCCGCAAATCAAGGGAATAGGGGCGAGTTTCTATCACTGGTCTGCAGGCCAGGCCGTAAGGACATTCGATACGTTGGTTTCCGACTCTCAGGCGATAGCGGATGCCTACAAAAAGGAATGGAATGCGGAGACGGAAGTCATTGCTTATGGAGCGGATATTTTTTACGGCCGTTCGCCTGAGCTGATCGAGCGATACGGCTTGAAACCCGACGAATATTATTTTGTGATAGGCCGTTTGATACCCAGCAACAACGCCGATCTGATCATAAAAGAATTCCAGAACAGCCGCTCATCGAAAAAACTGGTCATAACAGGAGACCTGCTTTTTCAAGATACTTATGCGACAAAGCTGAAGGAGGCTGCATCCGACAAAACGGCATTCACCGGTTTCGTCAGAGACACGCGAGTATTGAGGGAATTATACGCAAATGCCTTCTGCTATGTTCACGGGCATGAATGCGGCGGCACCAATCCGACCTTGCTGCAGGCTCTGGGTTGCGGATGCTGCGTCATGGCGCTGGATACTCTCTTCAGCAGGGAAGTACTCAACGGCCAAGAATATGGAATGTTTTTCAATAAACAGCCCGGCTCCCTGGCCGCGTTGTTCGATTATGCGGAAAACAACGTTCAGGTCGTTGACGATTACAGAAAGAAATCACGCAACAGAATCGAAAACGTCTACAATTGGGATAAAATTGCGGCACAATACGAAGAAATTTTCGACCGTATGCTGAAGGAAAAAGGACCGGCTGTTTAACGTTCAGAGCTCCGGCATTGAACAAAAATGCATCTTTTTAGGTTACAATTCTGAAATTCCAGACCCTTCTGACAAGACAGGCCGCGTATAATGGCCAATGGTCAATGGTCAATAGCCAATGGTCAATGAATTCGGCCTGCAATCATTGGCAATTGGCGATTGGACTTTGGCCATTGACAATTCTGAAATTCCAGACCCTTCTGACAAGACAGACCGCGTATAATGGCCAATGGTCAATGGTCAAT
>CAZUFC010000223.1:0-8975 GCA_964619725.1 uncultured bacterium
TGGAATACTTGGAAAAATTTTTCTCCAAAATCCTGCACAGCGGAAAAAGCTCGTCGTAATCAGGAGTTGACTCTTTTTCATGTTTTTTATACTCTTCCCGGACGAACCGGTCGATTCAGGAATGCTTTTTCCTGCGCTGCATCCTGTCTACAGTTCCCGTGACTCATTTACTGCTTCAAAGCTCAAAAAATCGGTTCACGAACTTCCATTAACGTTATTTTTTAACGATCATCATGCCTGATGCCATAACCGAAACGAAAAGACGAAAAAAACTATTCATTTTTTTCCTGAGCCTTTCGGCAGCGACAATCGTTTTACTTTACCTGGCGGCTTCTCAGCTCAGATTCTTCGATAACGACGAATTCGAGCATCTGCACAACGCCTGGCTCATGGCGGAAGGAGTTCTGCCCATTTCAGGCGCGGGAATGCTTCATGCGCCGATGCTTGAATGGAGCATCATCCTTCTGATGAAAATATTTGGAGAGTCCATCCTGCTTATACGGATGGTCCGATTGTTCATATTCATTGTTGCAGCCTTGAGCCTCTTTTTCGTCTACCTGATATCCAGAAAACTATATCAATCAAACGTCAAATCTTTTTTCGCCGTGCTTCTTACAGGCTCCAACCTGGCCTGGATGTATAAAACTCCGGAAATCAGACCGGATTTCCTGATGATGTTTTTTGCTCTTTTGTCCTTTCTAATTCTCATGAGTTTATACAAGAAATTCAGCTTCTTGCGGCTGATAGCGTTCGCCGGTGCATTGGTTTTATCCTTTCTGGGGAAACAGAATGCTGCAGTTTTTACTCTCGCCGTCGGACTGGGATTCTGCCTGGAGCTCCTCACGCGCAAGAAGATGTTGCCGCTGAAATACATCATAATCGCTGCGGTCGCGGCCGTGATCGTTTTTGAATTACCGCCGGTTCAGAACCTGTTGAAGAACAACATGAGGCACCTGATTCCCCACGAAAACCGTTTTTCGCCTGTCGGACTGCTGCAGAGCATATGGAAATTTAATCCGGCCGTATTTATTTTCTTTTTTCTGCAGTTGTTCTCGCCTTTGAAGACGCCGGATCACTATCGAAGTTTTAAAATATACGTGCCGTTGACGGGGGCGGTATGTTTCATTTTTTTATTTATAATGAACAGGCCGTTTATGCAGGAAATGCTTTTAATGACGGCTTTTATGAGCATTTACGGTTCCTGTTTTCTGGGGGAGCTCGTCTGTAAAATACACTGGAAGGCTGCTTACGCCGTGCTTTTCCTCATCCTGCTGCCGGTCGTCTGGTTTATCCCGAAGCTGTTCACCAGGTCGCCGATCTCACTGGACCTGGACGTAATCGAAATAATTCTTGAATTAACGGACAGAGATGAACCGGTATTCGACGCATACGGCAGAGCGGTCTTCAGGAAGCATCCTCTTGATCCGAAATTTATCCTCTATAAACCCCGCGAATTCGATCGGCTTGATGAACTGAAGAAAAGCGGAACGGATTTCATCATTGAAGACTGGAACTATTTCCCGAGATTGCCCGATGAGACGCTTCGCTGGATCGACAGAAATTTTGTGCGATTAAAACGGAACAGAAATGTCTGGGTAAGAAAAAGCCGAATGGATGAATTACGATAAAAACGGTTTCACGGCAACGGGACAGGAAAGCGTCATGATTCATAGTCGTCTTTTCGTTCGTTTTTTTCGTTCATTTCTATGCGGAACGGTTTTATACCGTCTTTGACCGTTCGTATGTGAATATCTCTTTGCGGGAAGGCGATCTCGATGCCTTCTTTTTTGAATGACGAATCAATAGCGGAATTTATTTCATGTCTTGTTTTAAGGAGGTCGCCCAGGGAAAAATCGATGAAGGCGCGAAGTGAAAGCTGGAGGGCATTATCGCCGAAACTCTCGAATACGACGTAAGGCTCCGGATTGCTCAGGACGCGGAAGTTATGCCGGACGATCCGCAAAAGGACGTCGCAGGCTTTCTGAACATCCGATCCGTAAGCTATACCGACGTTGAACTCCAGGCGCAGCGTGGAGTCGGATAAAGTCCAGTTGACTAATTTGCCCGTTATGAATTCCTTGTTGGGAACGACAAGCTCCTTTTTTTCCCAGGTTCTTATCGTGGTCGCCCTGATCTGTATTTTCGTCACCTCGCCCGTAATGTCCCCGATAGTGATTACATCGCTGACACGAATAGGCTGCTCGAAAAGTATGATAAGTCCCGAAATGAAATTGGCGAATATTTCCTGGAGCCCGAAACCCAGTCCTACCGTCACTGCTGCCGCGACCATCGAAACGCTGGTCCAACTTATCCCTATATATCGCAATATGATGATGAAACCGCACAATACGAGCAGATATTTCGTTACCGTACGAATGGCATAGCGGCTCCCGGAATCGAAAGGAAGCTGTATGAGCAGCAGGCTATCCATGGCAAGAGGTAAATGCCGGGAGGCGGCGAATGTCAGAACAATAATGAGAATGCTGATGAAGATATCGGCGAGCGTCACATACGCCTGTTCTTCAACTGTTTGTATGCTTGACGCGCCGTCCGTGCCGGTGATCTTCTCTGCAACTTCAGCCGTATAAGACCATAAATGAACGCGGTTCAACATTCCCAGCGCCGGCAGCACATCCGACCAGATTAGTCCTGAAACCAGCAGAATAGATCCTATGATCAGTATGTTTAAAAAACGATGCGTATGAGTTCGCGATTTATCGATATCCAGGGCGTTTGAATCTTTAACGGTTATTCCGTCGGGTTCCGGCCTTTTTTTCGGTTCGCCCGTCTTTAGCATGGAAACGTCCGGCCGCCGGGATATTTTTTTGAAGTGAATCTCATACCATCGAAGTCCGAAGCAGTACGCCGGCAGCGCCAGAACGAGAAAAGAGTAATTGAAAGCCAGGCGGGTCGCCAGGTCCTGTGACGTATAATAATATCCCAGGACGGCTGCAATAATGAGAAAAACAGGCGGAGTAAAAATCAACAGAAAAATAATATAACGCAGACGATACAGCCAGGAATCTTCATTTTTAAGTAAAAAACTGCCGATAACTCCGGCAGGATGAAACAGCCTGTAAGAGAAAATGCTCATCAAAAGCATCACCGCCAGATAGGTAAGCCGGCCCAGCGAACTTTCAAAGTTTTCATTGAATTGAGCGCTCATGGACAACAGAAGTATGCTTAAAGGCAGCAGAATTGTTGTAAAGATACGCAGATTCTGTCTGAGGGTTTTAATTATCTCGGAATTCCAGTTGAAATGCCTTTCCGCTATGCCGCCGGGACGGAGAAACTGTCTCAGCGCCTGCAGAAAGAAAAAGATCAGCGAAGTTTGAATTATTCCTGTGGAAACGGCTTTGACTGAGTCCGGACAATTTAACGGTATGCTTAACAATAAACCACTGATGAGGAGAAGCAGGGGCCACGTCAGAGCGATCATGAGGGTCAGGAAAAGAGCGAACAAAGTATTTTTGAAGGGTATAATATCACTGTCGCCGGGATTTTGTCCTGTATTCGTCAGTGTTTTATTCAGAACGGGTTGAAATCGAATCCAGACCAGGAGTGCGAAGAGCATCACCAGGTATAATGAAAATTTGAAAAAATCCGGGGCAAAAAGACGTTTAAGGCAATAGGCCCATGGATCGGGATTGAACAGCCATCTTAAAGCTTCCCAGGCGCGTCGGATATCTTTAGCGTTTAACGGTTTGGTGCTGCGAACCCACAATATGTTTTCATCAATGAAATTTTTGTAATTCTCGGCTTCGCTGATTAACTGGTTTTCCAGGGAATCCAGATCGATCAGGTTGGAAAAATAACTGTTGTAATCGCGTATCAGGGCGTCCAGGTAATTTTTTTTATCGCGCAGATGCTCCAGCACCCATTCTTTGATTTGATCAGCGGTTTCCTGGTCCTGAATTCTGAGTTCCATCATTATCTCTTCGGCCTGCGCATTCAAATCAGCGAGTTCCGCGCGTTCTTCTTCAAGTTCCATCAGGCGAAGCTGAACATTGACGATATCGTTCTGCCGCTCCCTGATGTTCCTCAGATGTCTTCTTGTATTGGGCAATCCGGCTCTTTTATGTACAAGATAAAAACCGAGCGATGTCGTCACGCCGGCTACATCGACTCTTTTCTTCACTGAATTGAATTCTTCTTTTAACCGGGCAACAGTTTTCTGGACTGATTCGATCGATTCAAGGGTACTTTCGATTTTTGCGGCAATGCCGTTTGGTCCGGTTCGTTCTTCAGCGTAAGCCGCATTTTGAACCGCTATTTCGTGCACCCTGGGATGAAGACTGACGGCTTCTTTTTGAGCTTCAAAGGCTTTCGCCGCAGCCTTTTCCGCTTCTTCTCTGCGGCTCTGATTCACGGCATCGCGATAAAAAAGCGCTTGTTTTTCAGCCTGGTTAAGATGACGGGACGCTAAGTCGCGTCTCATCATCAGCCAGTCATTTCTAATGTCCCGGGTCTGTAAAGCCAGTTCATAGAATTTTATCTCCGTCTCCGCAATGCTTTTTCTCGTCAAAAGCAGGTATTGTCGCGCTGTTTTCATTTCGGCAATTTCATCGGAAGCATTCGACTGCTCCAGCTCCGAAGTTATATCCGCCAGCCTGGTTTTAGCAGCGGTCAAAGCTTCCGGTATGGACTTGCGTCTTTCACTTATCTTCTGAATTTCCTGAACCACCTCGTCATATTCCTTACGTATCCCGGCCAGCGCCATTTCAGCGTTAGCGTACAGTTCCTCAAGCTGAGAAAGCGTATAGGCCTCCTGTAATGTCGGCGTTTTATACTCCACAGCAAGCGATAATTCCTCACGCAAAGACTCCTGCTTATCCTGCGCCTTCTGAATTTGATTTTCCAATTCCCTGAGGCTCTTTTTCCAATCCCCAAGAGTTTTCAGTTTCTCAACGGTTTGATTGCAGATTTGGGTTATCTGCTCTTTCTGTTCGCTGCTGAGAGTCGTCGAAGCTTCAACCTGCTCAATAAGATTTTCCACTTCTTCAAGATCGGGAAGGTCGGTTTCGGGAGTATCCACAGCAATGGTTTCCGTTTTTTCCGTCTGCGTTTGAGCGGTTTCCACAGACAGAAACGGAATGCTTGACGATACGAGTATTATGATGAGATATGAAATAAGGCCGTCAGCCGCTGATCTCACTGGTTTCATGATTTCCTGTTCCTTTTTATTACCGGCGTTTCGGATTGCTGCCGGTCCGATCCAGAGGAAAATATACCGACCCTGAAATGATAATGAAATTTTCTGCAAATTGGAATGAAAAAAGGCGCACAGCACCCTAATCAGACGATTATTTCAGCATTGGACGGACGATGATGATGGAAAAGCCTCTCTATTTTCACGGAATTAATACTGAAGACCAATGGGGCGACAAACCATGAAAGGCAGCTTGTCCATCGACCCGTACGGGAACAAGGGTGTTGAAAATAGTTAAAAAAGCATATAAAGATAAAGGCGGCAAAAGCAATCTCAAAGGCCGGCGGGAAAATGGACACGGATCAACTGAAAATTCACTTGAAAAAATCGCCTGAGATCATAACGGGCTGCGTCGCTTTGCTCGTAAGGTTCTGGTATTTTTTTGCGCATGTGCTGGGGACCCCGCATTTCCCCAAATATCAGACGCTTGCCCTGGATTTCATTGAGGAAGGCTGGGGCAAGGGCGCTGTTTTTTTTTCAAGTCCCGGATATACTTTCATCATGGCTGCGTTTACGAATGTTTTCGGAACCGCTGCATTGCCGGTCAGGATAATTCAGATGGGCGTGGGGGCGGTCAACTGCGTATTGATCGCTCATCTGTCGACACGGATTTTCGGCAGGCGGACCGGTTTGATTTCGGGATTAATTGCCGCACTGTTCGGAGCTTTTCTTCTCTATGAATCGGACTTGCTGACTGCCGTATGGGTGGTTTTCATACAATTGTCCGTCGTTTATTTCCTGTTGAATTACCTGGAAAGGGGCAAAGGCGCGGCATCGCTGATTTCTGCAGGTTTCTTCACCGGCGTTTCCGCAATAATAAGACCTAACGCTCTCCTGCTTCTTCCTCTTTTCGCAGCCGTATTGTTCGCCGTTTCCCCTGCCGTTTTCAAGAGATTAAAGACGACAATGCTGTTTCTAATTGCGGCCGTCATACCCATTATTCCTGTTACATTGCACAATTATGGGGTTTGCGGCGAATTCATTCCGATCACCGCATCATCAGGATCCATTTTTTATTCCAGCAACAATTACAGGGCCACAGGGCTGGGATATTCAGCGCCGCCGCAACTGTCTGTTACTGAAGCGGAGTTGTCGAGGAAATACGGGGATGAAAGGCCGCTGGAACATCATATCTTCAGAATGCTTGCTTCACGTGCGGCTTATAAACAACTTACGCCGGGAGAAACCTCCGATTTCTGGCAGGAGGAAGGCATGAAATTTATCCGTAATGATTTTTCCGGATGGCTGAAGCTGGAATTGAAAAAGGCATATTATTTCTTTAACGATTATGAATCCGCGGACGTGGCTTCCACAATAATCCGTCAACCCAATGTAACGAGTTTGCCTTTCATCACCTTCGGACTGGTTTATCCTTCTGCCCTGGTCGGGTTCTGTTTCGGCATAAGGAAATTTCCCAGGGCCTGGTTTCTTGTATTCATATTTGCCGTTCATTTTATTACAGCGCTGATGTTTTATATTACGGGAAGGCTCAGGATGCCCGCCGCCGCTTTTTGCATTCCCTTTTCTGCCTGGGGAGTCGTCACCGTCATCGAGTCGATAGAAAAAACGAATATAAGAAGATTTGCCGTATCGCTGGCGATATTTTCCGTAGCATTCGTTTTCTGCAATACGACGGATAGAGTCATCAAAAACGACATGACGGTCGATAAACCTTCATTCCTTCACAGGATGAAGGGTATAGCTTTTTTAACTGAGGGTGAATTGAAAAAGGCGGAAAAGGAGTTTTTAAAAGCCGTGAAAATAGCGCCGGACGGCGCGCAGGAGGCTTATGAGGCATTGGCTTACATCTATGAAACTAGGGGTTTAAAAACCAGGGCTGAGGAAATGCGCCGTGCTGCCGCGCGAACAGACCCCGGCAGTTCAACGGACAGAATGCGTTTTTTCAACAGAATTCAGGAGAATCCCGATGACTGGGAAGCCTGGAACCGGCTCGGAATAATTCATTACAAAGCCGGAGACCTTGAAAACGCTTTAAAATATTTTAATCAAGCAACAAAATTGTGCGGCACGAATCCTCTTATTTTATTCAGTCGCGGCATTGCCTTGATGAAGAAGGAACCTCCCTCTTATGAAAGAGCGGAGAAAGCGTTAAGAAAAAGCGTCTATTTCGGTGCAGCCTATTCGATTCTGGGAGGGCGGGCCGAATATGAGTTATCACGGGCTTTATACCTGCAAGGCAAAGACAGTTCGGCCCTGGAGCATGCCCGGAAGGCATTATACATACAACCGACTTATGCGCCGGCCAGAAAAATATTGAAAGTTATCCTGTCATCTGCTAATGAAAAGTATTCGCCCTCGAATCCTGACGGTTGATGCGGGTATGAACTTTAACCTCAATATCATTTGCCCGCGATGAATGTGAAGGAGAATACAATGTTCGGACATTCACGAACCTGGAGATTGAATACCAAGCTGATAAAATCAGAAGGAAATTGCGTCATTTACTGGATGCAGAACGCCAGACGCGTTAATGAAAATAAAGCCTTACATGAAGCGGCCCGAAAATCCCTGCAAATCCGGAAACCTCTGCTTGTCTGCTGCGGATTTCAACCGAAGGCCGGCATGAATGAGCGATACCTGACTTTTCTTCTCCAGGGCCTGCAGAAGGCCGCCCAGTCGTTACAAAACAAAAATATTCCTTTTATCTTTATGCAGGCCGACCCGGTTCGAGCTTTGATGCGCACTGCCGCGCAAACCACACCCTGCGTGGTTTATACCGATACGAATCATCTGAAGGAAGGTTCTGAAAAAAGAAAAAAAGCCGGCGCCGAGTTGGGTTCAGCTCTCTTTGAAACAGAAACTGATACGGTCGTGCCGGTTCTTTCTTTCGATCATGCCGAAGCATCACGGGAGGCTTTCAGGAAAAAACTGGACAGGAACCTGGAGCGGTTCCTGATAAAAGAAAAACCTTTGCCTTCCGGATTGATTCCATGGCAAGGAAACATCGCCGAAAATATCAGGCTGGGAGAATTGAATCTGAACGAATATATCGATTCTCTCAACATTTCTTCTTCGCCTGCGGCGATTCCCTATTTGACCGGAGGAGAAAGCCAGGGACTGGGAAAACTCGGCGCATTCATTCGGCATAATCTCAATAATTATGCGGAACATAAAGATAAACCGGATTGCGACGTTCAGAGTCAGTTAAGTCCCTTCTTGAGCCTGGGTTTTATTTCTCCAATTTCGGTCGTTCTGGCGGTCAGGAATTCTTCCGCTCATACCGCAAACAAGGAAGCCTTCCTGGAAGAGGTTCTGTATAAAAGAGAGCTCGCCCGTAATTTTACGGCTTTTACTGAAGATTACGATTCGTTCCGTGGAGCTCCCAAATGGGCCCTGAAAACCCTGGAAAAACATTCAAAAGATTTTCGTCCTCGAAAATTTACGAGAGAGCAATTCGAAAACAGCGAAACCGAGGATGTCCTGTGGAATGCTGTTCACAGCGAACTTATCCTGGCCGGAACCATTCACAGATTCCTGCGGCCATACTGGGCCAAGAAGATACTTCACTGGAGCGCCTCCTATAAAAATGCTTTCAATGATGCTGTTTACATCAACAGAAAATATGATATTGCCGGCGACGATCCCAACGCCTACTCCGGGATCGCTCAAAGCATGTTTGGGTTATACCAGGATGCCGGAGCGGAAAGGGCCGTCTTCGGTAGCGTTCAAAAAATAAATGTAAAAAGCATGAAACTTCAGAAATCGTTAAAATAGGGTCAAAATCAGCCCAAATTTTTGGACAATC
>CAZUFC010000224.1:0-8873 GCA_964619725.1 uncultured bacterium
AAGAATTCCCTCTTCCGATGATGAGATACGTTTCGCTCAGGGGCGCGGGAGCGGAAGCGACGGTCCTGGACGGAGAATTTCGATTATCAGTTGATCTTCCTGGATACGGGAACAATCGAGCTGGAAATTCTCAACTTCACCTGGCCGGAAACCTCCGGTCCTGAAACAGGTTTAACGTTCTATGGCGCGCTGATTACGATGGACTTTTCGTCTGTTCTGGGCGATTACGATTCCGTTGCATTCGGTTGGGAATAAATGAATCTCTTCACATAAGGCTATCAGGAATTCACAATCACCTCGTTTTTGGATTGATACGACTGCGAACGGCTCCGGCCTGAATAAGGGGTCAGAGCTTTTTGCATAGCCTTTCGCAAACTCAAACTGCTATTTTTCCTCAATGCTGCATCAGGCTGCGGATTTACTCAGTCAACGTATAAACAATACGCCTCCTTCGTAAATCCCTGCCCTCCTTGACTTGAGAAAAATTTCTTCGTTTATGGATCATAAACTAACACCGCTTTTCCAACATTACGGTTCGCCGGGAGAATGAGTTGTCGAGTAGAGCCGGGCGATTACTCGCCCAACCCCTCAAATATCCGGACTTGCACAATTAAGGCATCCGGCTCCTCAGTACATGGTTTCGCTACGTTCTGTAAACTGATTGATACATTTTGACTTGTGGTATCCGGTATTTTCCCATTATTTTCTTGAACTTTTCCAAAGTAAGGTGTCCTTTCTGAGATTTACGAGAAAGCCGCTTCTTACAGATTCGCATGGTTTCTTGCCGCAACTTGCTGAGAGATTTCGCATTGCCGGTCAGTCCGAAATATAGATAGCGCCCAATCAACATTGTTGACAGTTTACGATGCTGTTCTTTCAGTGGTTTGTGTCGGTTCCTCTTGCAGTATTCGTCGATCTTTATATTCGTTCTGACATTTAAGAGACCCCCGAATAATTTGCAATATTTTTCTTAAAAACAATTTGACAAAAAAAAAATGCTATGGTAAGTAATGTAAGATTTTAGTTTCTTGAAGAGGAACCAAATAAGACAGAAAGAGAATTCCATAATGAGATACATTTCAACAGCCCTGCAAGGCAACGCCCGTATCGCTGAATAGTCCATCCTGTGCGATACGGGCGAAGTTAAAACAAACGGTATGTTAAATACCGCTATGCATTACTTAATTTACGCTTAGGGGATTGTTGTGTCAATTGAAATACAGAAAAATCAAACAAAGGAGTAATCAATGAAGGAAAAAGCATCGGCGACGACAGCGATAATATTCATTTTGACGTTTTTTTATGCTTCGTTTGGGTACAGCGGCTGGACGACGCCGTCTAATGTTAGCGACAGCAATGCGGAAAGCAGTTATCCGATGATTGCGGTAGACAGCGATGGTTATGTGGAAGGGAACGAGGAACAGGATCCTGGACGTCCGCATGTGACGTGGACTGAAGCTTCCGGCGATGATTGGCAAACGTTTTACCGGATGTATGATACAAGCTGGTCCTCAATAACCTATGTTCATAAAGAGGAGTATCTGGAGTTGCTGAGCGAGGAAGAAACACTCCCCTGGATCGTTGTAGAATCCTTGACGGGCGACAACAGGTATTTCCGCGCCGACATCGCATTTTCAGTGATCAACTCTGATTTTTACGATACGAGCGCTCACAGCGAGATTGTAGTAAGGACGGATATCGAAGCGGAATGGCCGGACGATGAAGATCATTTTTCGAATCCTCATTTGCAGCATATTTCCGGTTTACAAAAGGGAATAATCGAGCCTTGTCTGGGTTTTTACTATCACAACAAGCCCGGCGACGAGGATCAGTTCGCTCTGGCTGGATTCTGGTCCCAGGCTGATCCGAGCGATAACAGGGCTATATATCATAATTATCAGGAGCGGCGAGTGTTGCATGGAACGATAAACCGAGTGGACTGGATGCAGGTAATTCCGGCGGACGACGACTCCTGGCCCTATTCAAACGGAGTAAAGAAGCGAATGCCTTATGCCGTGACAAATGCAGAAGAAGGAGTTTACGAGGGCGACATTCATCTTTTCACGTATGATGACGGAGCGACGCCCGGCTCAGCCGCCGTCATTCATACTTTATGGGACGATTCTGATTATTATTGGGATGAAGACGTCGTGGTGCCGGGAACAAGTTACGGAAAATATCCATCCGCAGCTATCAATCCTTCGGACGGCAAGGTTTATATAGCTTATCTGGATACAAACACCGAAGAATACAAATGGAGAGGACTTCCTGCGGACCCGGGAGCCTCTACTCCTACGCCGACGGGAACGCCTGAACCGACGCCCGGCGGAGTCATCGACGATGCCTATTCCGATCCCGATACCAGGCCCGTAATCGGTTTCGACAATGACGACAATTTCTATGTGGCTTACATCAAAGCAATTACGCCTACTCCCGGAGTGGAATACAAAGACGTTTTCGTCAAGAAATATGATGTGGATGCCGAAACCTGGACGAACGCCTGGCAGGTGGATACATCCAACCTCGATCACGATCACCGCTGGGTACACCTGGCCGTTGACCCCAATACTCAACTTCCCAATATCGTTTACGACGAAAAAGACGACTCTGGATACTGGGACGTCTGGTGGGCTTATCTCGAATAATAACCGGTTCAACGCTTTTCCGATTCCTTTTTGTGTTTTCAATTCTTTTGAAAGCCGGGACAAACGAAATTGCGTTACGGCATCCTCAGATGATTTTCTATTTCCAAGTAAAGGAGAAAAAGATGAAAAAACATTTCTTTACCTTTTTTTCATTGGCGATTGCGTCAGTATTTCTTTTCCAATCGCCGTTGCAGGCTGATTGGAGTTCCGAGTTCAACGTTTCTAATAATTCCAATTACTGCACCAGACCGGGTATCGACATCGACGACTATGATTCAACGCCGCCTACGGGATACGGCAGACCCCATATCGTGTGGACGGAAGGAGACGGCGCTTATTGGAGAACGTACCTGAGGGTAAGAGACAACGTAGGAACATGGTCTGACATCAAAGAGGTCAGTGGGGACGGGGGCAGGATGTTGTCCATGAAAAGCAGTCTTCCTACATCGCCTCATATCTGGGTGGATGTAAGCGACGACAAAGGAAATATCGCTTTCAGCGTCAGACAGGAACCGGCTTACGTGAAAGAATGCAGCGAAATACTTTTTATGCCTGATGCACAGGTTATATTCCCTGCTTACGGCGACTCAGAATACAATCAATATCTTCATCATGTCTCAGGTCTTACCCAGCACGCCATCACTCCTTTCGTGCTGTACAACGCCTATTATGATGATTTCGAGATTTACTGGTCCCAGCACGACCAGAGGGTAAATCCCGACTCAGACCACGACATCTTCCTCAATTATCAGGATTCAGGCGCATGGGTTACGATTTACCAGGTATCCGACGTAGGAACCAGTGAGAATCCAGTTTCAGAAATGGGACCCTACGCTGTAATAATCGACGATACCGGGACGAATTACGACGGAGATATACATGTATTAAGTTGGGACTTCGAATCGGGCGGCGGTAGCGACAAGATAATACGTTCAATATGGGACGAAGATCAGTCATCATGGTCATCAAACACAATTTCAAACTCCCATGACAACGCCTGCCTGCCCTCAGCAGCCGTCAATCCTGTTTCAGACAAAACGGAAATATACGTCGCATATTTAGTCTACGACAAAGGAAATCCGTCAATCAATGCATATTATCTCCTCGTTTACGATTATACTTCGGTTGGAGGCGATGACGACAGCGGCCCGAAAAAGATAGCGGATGCGCCCCAACGTCCGGAATTGCTGATAAGATCAAGACCGGTCGTAAAGTTCATTGAAGCCGGTGAAGACGATTACGATGCAATGATCGCTTACATCAGTTCCGATTACGACGTGGAATTCAAAGTTTATGATACTTCTGTTAAAAAATTGGGAGATGAAACTAAAATAGTGATCGACAATAAAATTCACACGTGGATCGACCTCTCTATTGATCCGATTTCTGGAAATCCTCAGGTATCTTACGATACCGGACCCACATTACCTACAGTAACGCATACTCCTACAGAAACGCCGACAGGCAATCCCACCTATACTAATACGCCAAGTCCTACTTCCACCAATTCTCCCACCATATCTCCCACGGCGTCCAGTACGCCTACCGGGACCTTCAGCACTGCGACCGCAACTTTAACGCCGACTCCGACCAACACCGCCCAACCGGAAGATTACGACATCTATTGGAAGAGACTCGAAGGCACCCGTACGCCTACCCGCACTCCTACTTCCACGTATACGCTTACGCCTGGACCTTCTCCGACTTTTTAACGGTTGCCGTAATGCATCGAGTTTAATGTTATTTGGAAATTTGAAATCGAATCGCTATCCCGCACGCGAGAATAACATAATAAAGGGCGCTTTATTTGCATGTGATTTAGATGAAAAATAGAAGGAGGAAGAACCAAACAAAAAAAAATTGATCAAAGCAATAAAAACAGCGTTAGTTAAACGTGAAATTCGAGCGGTTCATGGCCGGTTGTTTAGTTTTAAAGCACAGAGATAACGCCGCCTGAATTTTGCATCGTTATTAATAATAACGGTTTTGAGGATGATATGCCTTATGCGGCGATCATATTTGTCTGATTTCATTTACGGGGAATTTTTACAACCTGAATCGTGCACGCTTAAGGTATTTTACGATTTTTGTTGTGTGCAAAAGGATGATTTATAATGAAATATCTCGATTTGTTAATAATTTCTGTTTTTTATATTTTTGCGATGTTCTATCCCGTTTCCGCGTCGATAATTCACGTACCCGGCGATCAACCCACCATTCAGGCCGGCATAGATGCGGCTTCGGACGGGGATACCGTTCTGATCGCGGACGGTACATATACCGGCGAAGGCAACAGGGGGATTGATTTTAACGGGAAGGCAGTTGAGGTTGCTTCGGAAAACGGAGCGGATCATTGCATAATCGACGCACAGTATTCAGACAGGTGTTTTGTTTTTCAAGACGGAGAGACTATGAATTCCGTCATCGACGGAATATCGATAAGAAACGGATACATGGAATTCGGCGGCGGCATTCATTGTTCGAACAATTCATCACCAGCAATACGTAATTGTGTTATTTATGAGAATACGGCATTGCGTCAAGGGGCCGGGATATATTGCACAAATTCGTCTCCATTTTTGTCTTATTGCATAATCAGGCAAAACTCATTGAAAGGAAGATATTCTGCAGATTTTGTAGAAGGAGTTGGATTTTATTGTGAAAGCAGCGTGCCTGTAATAAAAAATTGCAAATTTTCAGAAAATAGGGCTTCACAACTAAATTCTGTGGGCGGAGGAATATATTCTATCGACTCTTTAATAATTTTAAACACCTGCATTATTGAAAGCAATTACGTAAAATCTTCGGCTGGCGTAGAACTTAGTTATTCAGCCGGAAGCATATCGAATTGTTTTTTTATTGAAAATTGCTGTGACTCAGGTAACGGCGGCGGGATTGCCTGTCGTGACAGTACGGAAATTGAAATATCGAATTGTCTTATTGCAGACAACCATGGAGCTTTTAGCGGAGGAGGAATACATTGCATCAGCTCAGACGCTTTTATATATCAATGTACAATAATAAATAACGAAACGAGCGGCACCGGGGGAGGTATTCATTGCGACGGAGATTCGGGTCCAACCATAGAAAATTGCATCATTGCATGCAACACGGCAGATTATACCGGCGGGGGAATAGAGTGCAGCACGCTGGAGCCGCACACTATTTCCAATTGCTGGATATACGGCAACTCATCAATGAACTACGGCGGGGGCATATATTGTCAGTCGCAGAATGCGACCGTCATAACGGAATGCGTTATCGAAAACAATTACGCCAAAAAAGAGGGCGGCGGAATATGGGCTTCCCGGGATTCTCCTGTGATAATCGGCGGAACGGAAGGATCGGGCAATTATTTCATAGACAACTGGTCGCCTGCAGGGGCCGACTTATTTTGCAGCGGTTATCATGGCGACGCGGTAAACGCCCGTTACAACCGTTTTGCAGGTTTCTGCCGGTCTGATTACTACGTATCGCCTCCAGGGTTTTTCGACGTTGAAGGCTGTATATCGGACCTTACGCCTATCACCGATCAGGCCTATGCGTCTCCCTGGGGCGACGATGAAAACGATGGCGCATCCTGGGATACGGCATTTCGAACGGTGACTCGCGCCGTAAAATCGGTATGGGGGACGCATTCGCATCCCGTGACGATACACATCGCTCCGGGGACCTATTCCGAAACGTCGTCAGGCGAGCGATTTCCGTTGCCAATGCAGAATTACGTTACTCTGAAAGGTGAAAACCGCAACAGCGTAACTCTTCGCAGCGAAGACCAGGATGTGGTTCTATACTGCCGGAACGACACTCATTTCATGGTGAATGAGATAGAGCTGGTGGGCGGAGAATCATATTACTATGAGGCGGTGGTATTTATGAACGAATCATCTGCGGTAATAAGCGGCTGCAATGTGACGACCTCAAATCCCGCCTATGGACAGGGGATATACGTGAGATATTCAGATGCATTCATTACCGATTGCTTTATTCATGATTTTACGGGCCATTACGACGAGGCCGGCATAAAAATAAACGAATCTTCCGCGGTAATTTCTGACTGCATCATAGCGGACAATTCCGCGCTTGAAGTAAATACATACGGCGGGGGCATCGGCTCGTCAAACTTTGACGAAGACCTGTACGTAACGATCGACAACTGCCTTATAGTCAACAACTACGCGTACAGAGGCGGCGGTATATTCTTAGGTTGGGGCAATTACAGCATAAGGAACTGCACTATAGCATCGAACAGCGCCTACGGACTGATGTCGGGTGGAGGAATATGTTTATCGGGAGCGTACAGCGCTGAAGTGACCGATTGCATCGTTTGGTACAATTCGCCCGGCGGAATATGGGGTTCTGCGAATGCGACGTATTCCGACATTCAGGGCGGCTATTCAGGCGAGGGCAACATTCAGGAACTGCCCCGTTTCCTCACGGGACCTCTGGGCGACTATTACCTCAGGAGCGTCGAAACAGGTCAGGCATACGACAGCCCGTGTATCGATGCAGGAAGCGATCATGCCTCTCAGATATGTTACGAAACCGCGTTTTTCACCGACGAAACAGGCATAACCCGGTCGATGGTCTGCCTGGACGAACTGACGACCCGGATAGATTCCATAACTGATTCAGGCATCGTGGACATGGGTTATCATTATCCTCCATTCACCCCGTCGCCCACGCCGGCTCCGACGGATACGCCGTCGCCGCCAACCGTCACGCCGGTATGGCCAGAGATCGGAGTGCGACTCGAAATGCCGGACGATTATTTTTCTCCCGGCGACACGTGCGGACTGGATGCCTGGATATACAACTCAACCGGAGCGCCCATAGACCGAACGCCTTTTTTCGCAGTCCTTTCCGCCGGCGGCGAATTCTGGTTCTGGGACGACTGGACCGGCGAGATTGATTTCGTGTCGATATATGTCCCGACAGGACGCTCCCTGATTCAGATCATCGCACCGTTCGACTGGCCGGATACAGGCGGTTCTTCCGCACAAAATTTGACCTTTTTCGCGGCTATGACGGATATGGAAATGAACCAGGTCCTGGGCGGCGATCAGGGCATAGGAATATGGAACTTCGGATACGGTCCGCGGCGCTAACGTCGAGGACTGATTATTATGACGTTAATTATACGTAAATCAGACATCCTTTAATTTCTGAGCTCCTGAAATTGCTTGATAAAAAAGTGTTAATTGTATGACGAAACTCTACAATCGATCAAAAAATTTTAACGAAAAAAAGTCCCCCTGCTTGCGGGTCCGTTGATTAATCGAATATGAAAACTATTCCAAACCATACAAAGCATCATCGTAAATCATCATTAAAATCAGAACTCATGTTTAAATTTCGATTAATCAACGCTCTTCTACCGGATTTAGGGGGGGCTGGAAAGGGCGCAAATGTTATGCAGGGCAGCATTTTGAAAAAATCAAATTATTTCAATAAGTTAGGATATCTAAGTCAAGAGCTGTGAATTTTCAAAATTTAAATAGCGAATTAATATCACAGAAATGAAGTATAAAAATTCACATCAACAGGGAGCGACAGAATGAAAAAATTAATTTTTTCACTTATTATCCTTATTTCGACCACGGTATCCGCATCGGTCATACGGATACCCGAAGATCAACAGGACATCCAGTCCGGCATCGAAATCGCTGAAGCGGGCGACACGGTTCTAATAGCCGACGGAACATACGCCGGCGCCGGCAATCGGGATATAGATTTTTCAGGCAAAAGCATCGTCGTGACGTCGGAAAACGGTCCCGGCGATTGCATTATAGATTGCGGAGGTTCGGCGTCGAATCCTCATCGCGGCTTCATTTTCGACTCACGTGAAACCGAAGACGCTGTTCTGAACGGAGTAACCGTGCGGAACGGAGCTTCATGCTTCGATTACGGGGGCGGAGGCATAATCTGCTGGAACGATTCATCTCCGACCATAACAGGCTGCATATTGTCGAGCAATTACTCCGACGGGTACGGCGGCGGCATCAGCTGCGTCGCATCTTCTCCCGTCATATCGGAATGCGTAATATCCAACAACCTTTGCGACGGATCGGGCGGCGCGATTTCGTGCCGGGGTTATTCTTTTCCGCTCCTGTCCGGCTGCCTTGCGGAAGAGAATTATGCGAGGGAAGAGGCCGGCGGCGTTTACTGCGATTACTCTTCGCCTGTTTTAAACGGGAACTATTTCAAAAATAACCGGTCGGTATCCGG
>CAZUFC010000225.1:0-8797 GCA_964619725.1 uncultured bacterium
TGAACTCTGAACCCTGAACTCTGAACTTTGAACTCTGAACCCTGAACTCTGAACTTTGAACTCTGAACCCTGAACTCTGAACTCTGAACTTTGAACTCTGAACCCTGAACTTTAAACCCTGAACTCTGAACTCTGAACTTTGAACTCTGAACCCTGAACTTTAAACTCTGAACCCAGAACCTCAAAATCCTACGGCGCAAACGACATAGCGATCGACCCTGAATACCTGCCGTCCAGGAACGGTTCCTGGTAAATCCGCATATTTTTGTAAACATAATTAGGGACATGATACTTGACGTATTTGGCGAGTTCATCGATATCGACAACTCCGTCTTCGGTGAAGTCGGCCTGTCCTTTCAATCCTTCCAGCAGAAAATATGTAAACACGCCGTGACCCAGTTCAGGGGCTTCCATGGACCATTGATCCAGTTTGCATGAGGTTAAAACGACTCGTCCTATGCCGGGTCTGGCGTAGGATTTCAGGGGTTCTATGTTCATTCCGCGCAGGCCCGTGTTTTTCAGCGGATTATCGCGATAATTTCTGGCTGCTGCACCTGAGAGGCATGTATCGACGATCATGATCCGTCGTTCTGCGGGAACCTGGTCCAGAAGGACTGAAGGTCTTTCATGCGTATGGCTGTATTGCGGGGATTGCGGGGATCAGTATCGTACGTGACTAAAAACTGGTTGAATTTCTCGCCGGCCGGCTTTTTATCGCCGTGTCCGGCCAGGAATACGAGCGCCGTATCATCGGATTTTGTTTTGCTTTTCAGACGTTCTATGCTGATCACTCATCACGCCATCCGAAGGTAAACGTGCCCATCGTACCGAAAATATCGGTCATGTCCGGCCTTAGCAATGCAGCGAACCATTTGATGTTCTGAGCGCTACCGGCGCCCTCAGGCCATGGGAATGTCGACAGTATCTCAAGCTGCGTTTCATTCTGCGGAAAAGAGATATCAAAACAATCGAAAGATTCATCGAAGCCCGGCGCAAAGTAATAGCTGCCGTATACCTCCAGGACGACGCACAGCGGGTAGCCGTCCAAAGTCCTTCCTTCATTGTTGTGGACGGTCACGGAGCAGGAACAATCGTCTCCCGGATGAAACATATCCGATGGCATATAAACTTCCGCGAATGTATCGCCCGGAACGGCAGAAGGCGTCGGAGTAAACTCTACATCAGGAGTTGAAGTCGGAATAACGGTGGCTTCAGGTTCTTCCGTAGGCGTCGGTTCGCCGTTGACCTCCAACTCCAGGTAAGGTCTGACGCTCTCATTGCTCGCATCCTTCGAATGGAATTTACTGGTACCGCTTCCCTGACGACATTCGATCACCAATCCATAGTTCGGCATATCGTCGTTCAACCAGGCCTGTACCAGGTCTTTCACGTCTATCTCCCACCATCCGTCGGCGTTGAACAGATTGTTCGCCCATATTTGATCTCCATGCGCAATGTGCGGGCCGTCGTATGTTTCATCCCAGTACTCTGAGGCGTGGAAAAAATCGGCATTCGTAAAATTGGAAGAGCAGCCGAAAAACCTGTTCAAATGAAGAACGGCAGTGTCGACCTGAGAACCCATATACATGCTTAAATCGAAATATAGCATAGCATTCTCGTCGTGTCCGCAACCTGGCCTTTTCCCTGTCCAGAATTCACCCAGCAAACCGTTTTGCTGTCCGCCTTCAGGAACAGTGTAAGTATCGTAAACGGGATAAATATTTTCTGCATAAAAAACGCTGCAGAATATAAGGCTCAAAACGACAGGAACTGAACACAAAAATTTCCTCATTTTTTATCCTCCTTTAAGTCTATAAGTTTATCTGCAACCTGAGAATCAGTTTATCTTCCTCATCAATCGAGTCGCCAGGCTCGTTGATTCTCGTCTGGTATTCTGCTCGAAGGAAAGCATCATAACCGGATAACCCCGCATTGATGCCGAAATCCACAAACTGATACTCGTTGTCGCCGTTGATGTTGTACCCTTTGTCCCAGGATTGAAAGCGAACATAGGGCTGAAGATATGTGATCATGGAATCGACTTTAGCCTTATAAGCGGATTCGACGTAATAAGCCCTCATTTCAAGATCGCCGGGATCGACTTCGTTAAAAGGTCCCGATGCGCCGTTCAGCACATAATATTCTCCGCCAGTTGTCCGCTGAACTCATAACTTACCTCCTCTGAAAAACAATATCCGACCGTCGCTCCGTAAAGGATTATGCCGGCGAAAATTAAAATTTTTACATGCATCTTTTGATCTCCTTACTTTAATGGATATGCCGGTCTCCTGCTCTTGATTTCAGCCTTTGTTTCCCCCAAATGAAAAACCGGCATTAATCGTGATGACCTTAAAAATCATAGGCCAGCTTGACGTAGTAAGAGCGGGGAAAACGGGGTCCGTAAACGTATCCGGCATCCCTGTCCTGCCCCTGGTCCAGGTCGTCCTGGTATTCGTCTGTGAGGTTTTTGCCGCCGATCGTCAGCTCGATTTCCGGACCGACTTCATTTAATTTGAAATGCCTGGAAATATTGGCGTCTACCGTGAAAAAATTATCAGTCGTCTCCAACCGGTCCTCATCTATATAACCTGCGTAATGAGGAACTTTCATTTCACCCGTGAATTTACCTCCTATGAAAACATCGAATAAACGGGGATTCATCCAGGTCAGTCCCGCGACACCGTATCTTTCCGGCGTCCTGAAAAAGTCCTTGCTGCCGAAATCAGGTTCAGGCTCATCAAACTTAGCCTTCTGCTCGACATATCCCAGATCGATTTTAAATTTCCCCGGAATCATGTATCCGATGTTGCATTCGACGCCGTAAACCGCCGCTTCACCATAATTGACCCGCGTGAATTCCATTTCCGGAGTCTCCGGATTATCCGTTTCCTCCACATTAAACAAATCGGAAAGCGCAGTATAAAACAGGTTGCATTCGATTAAACCATAAGCCCGGGATATTTTCGGCGTCCATTCGCCGCCCAGGTTATAACTGACGGAACTCTCCTCCTGCAGATCGGGATCATTGCGGATAACCGCACCCTCGCCGCCGACCTGAGTAATATGCAGGTCTTCGTCAAATATCTGCGGCGGTTTGAATCCGCTTGCAGCGGACAACCTCACGGTAAAAGGTGAAGACGGCTTCCACTTTAATGCCAAGCGGGGAGAAAAAATTACGTTGTCTACTTTCGAGTGCTTGTCGCCTCTGATGCCGGCAATAATTTCCCATTCGTCGTTAATTTTCCAGTCATCCTGAAGAAAAAGCCCCGCGTTCGTGTAACTTTCATCCGTAAACCTGTCATAGGCGGGTTGCCGGTCTTCCAGTTCATCGACATTGAACTGCATACCATACGAAAGGATATGCTCGGTGAAAACATGATTGAACTGAGAATCAAAAACCGTCAGAGGATTCTCCGTATCTCCGTAAGCATTAGGGTCCATTCCTGCACCGTAATAACTGTCGCGTTCAGTATAGACATACGAAAAACTGGATTTGTAGTAAAAACTTTCGCTCTTGAAATGTAGCCAGGATAAAGCGGCGACGTCCCGAGACGTGCGTACGGATTCCGCTATTTCTGCACGAAACTCCGGTTTATCAAGACTGTCGCCTCCTCGGCGATTTTCCTTGGTTTTGTTATATTCTATCGTCAGTCTGCCGTCGCCGTTATATAAATAGCGGTTCAGCCGGAAGCCGAACGTTTCCATTTTTCGCCTGGACACCTCCGTTATGCCGTCTCCCGTCGTATCCAGAGGCTTCACTCGATCAACCTGTCCGAAAACAGTCGCCGAAAGATCATCCGAAAGCACATGGTCGATCGCTCCGTTTATTGAATAATTACCCGCACCGTCCATGTCTTCATATGTGCTTTCTATAACGCCTCCATTCGTTATCGGTTCATGCGGAATTACATTGATGACCCCGCCGACGGACCCGGGACCGTAAATCGACGAACCTCCCCCCTTCACGATCTCAATCCTGTCGATCATGCGAGATGCGATATGCTCAATGCCGTAAACCTGGGCCAGTGATGAAACTAACGGCTGTCCGTCTACCAGAATCTGAGAATAAGTCCCGTCAAGACCCAGCAACCTGATTTGCGAAAAATTGCAATTCTGACAGTTGGATTCGACTCGAATACCCGTCGTGAATTCTACTGCGTCCGCTAGCGTCCTGGATGCCGTAGACTCGATTTCTTCCCGCGAAACAAGCTCTGTCCTCACCGGAACATCCGTCAACCGCTTCTCCGTCCTCGTTCCCGTCACTACTATCTCCGTTCGAAATACCGGCAACAACGAAATCTCCATCACCCTTCGCCCTTCCTCCTGTACATTAACTGCCGGCGAACTCCGTTCCTCAAATCCGTCTGCCATGAAAATCAAATTATACTTGCCGGCCTCCAGTCCCTTTATCCGAAAAACGCCCTCCTCATCAGTACGAGTCGTATAACCCGTCTCCTGAATCATTACTAAAGCCTCTGAAATGGGCGCTCCTCTGTCATCCCTTACGCTGCCCCTTATTTCACCGCCGAAAACGCCTGATGTCGCTATCAGCGCCGTAACCGCCGAAATGCCCAGGATTGCCGAAAATGATCTCTTAAATTGCATTCTTATCTGCTCCTTTTGTTAGTAATTTTGGTTTTCTTAAATTAAATGAAACTTCGAACGATCTCCGATTACAAACGCAAAAACAGCTTCACGCTCCTAATCCGAGATGAACAGCTTCTATAGCTCAGTCGAATGTAACCCGCTCATAACAACCTCCCTCTGATATCGCCCCTTGTCGTTGGACGCTGGATGCTGTGATCGCGGGTCGCTGAACTGATGTATCAGGCGAATGTAATGCGTTTTTTAATTTCTTTTTCGCTCGCTATGCCAGAAAAATCGATGTTGATCTTCCTCTTGCAACGCGGGCACACGAATTCGATACGACCTTCCTCCATTACGGCGATAAGCCTGTGACAGCAACATCGTATGTCGCTGCCGCCATTATCGCCGACTCGGCCTGATGACTCATAACCTCTCTTGTTCACTTTTTTCACCAATAATAGCTCTTGGAAAGTCCTAATAATTTTTCATATTCTTTCGATAAAATATGTTGAACGTATCGCCTGTTTCCTTTGAAAAAATTGCCGATATTCATTCCGGAGGTGCGCCTTTGTTCACTGACAAATCGTAATTCCTGCAATCGCCGCAACAGCTTGCGTTAGAATTTGAACAACCGCATGCGCTTCTCTTTCCCGTCAGAGACCTGTAAAAGGACCTCCCAAGCAGGATGGCCGTTATGGATACGATGAAAATGATTATAATGGCCTCGAACATTGTATTCTCCTAAACCATTCCAATTCCGATCAGGCTCCCCGTCTGATACGCCGCTGCAGTGATTAAATACGCCATAACCGTAAGGCCGCCCAACTGAAATAGCGCCCAGCGCCAGGAAGCGCTCTCCTTTTTCGTTATGGCGATGGTCGCCATGCAGGGAGCGCTGATAAGGCAAAACAACATTATGCAGAACCCAACCAGAGGACTGTAATTCTCCTGCAGTTTTTCCCGCAACGTTTCCGACTCCTCATCCGCTTCCCCCACGGAATAAACGATCCCCAACTGCGCTACGAAAACTTCCTTGGCCGCAAATGCACCGATAAGCGCGGTACCTATTCGCCAATCGAAACCCATTGGTCTTAAAAAAGGCTCCAGGCCATGCCCAATGCGGCCGGCTATGCTGCCGTCAAGAGCTGCTTCCGATTCTTTGTTCTCAATCATTGAAAGCTTCTCGTTTTTCTCTTCTTCACTCATCGTCGAATTATTGACAGCCTCCCGTTCAAGCTCAAATCGGGCCGCCTTTTCCTCCGGCAAACCGGGAAAAGACGTCATAGCCCAAAGAAGAATCGAAATGGCGAGTATGATAGTGCCGGCCTTCTTCAAATACAGCCGGCCCCTCTCCCACATGTGCAGAAGAACGCTCTTTATCGTGGGCATACGGTAGGGCGGCAGCTCCATCACCAACGGCACAGTCTCCCCTTTCAAAAGCGTCATTCGCAACGCTTTAGCGCTTAAAACAGCCAGTACTATGCCTATCATGTAAATCAGCCACAACATGGGAGCGTGCCATACCTGAGGAAAAAACGCCGGAATTATCAAAGCATAAATCGGCAGTCGGGCCCCGCAACTCATCAAAGGTATCACCAGCATCGTCGTCAGCCTGTCTCGGCGGTTCTCAAGCGTCCGGGTCGCCATTATCGCAGGTACCGAACAGCCGAAACCTATCAGCATCGGGATGAAACTCTTCCCGTTTAATCCGATCTTGTAAGTCAGGCGGTCCATTATAAAGGCCGCCCTCGCCATGTAACCCGAATCTTCCAGAATCGCTATCGCCAAAAACAAAAACAGGATATTAGGTAAAAATACAAGCACGCCCCCTACTCCGCCTATGATCCCATCCGAAACAAGAGACCGCAAGAGACTCCCGGAAACGTCCGGTCCCATTCCCGCCGCCAGACCGCTCAACCATCCGAACAGCGACTCGATCCATCCCATAACCGGTTCGCCAAGCGTGAAAGTCAATTGAAAAACCAGATACATCATGCCCAGAAATACCGGTATGCCCAAAACACGGTTTGTCGCTACCGCATCTATCTTCTCCGAAATAGAATGACGTATCTCTATCGTCGAACGCACCGCCTTCTTGCAGGCACCCGAAATAAATCCATACCTCGCAGAGGCTATCGCTGTCTCAGGCGACTCATCCAACGCTTTTTCTATAATCGATGCACTCGCCTCAACCTGCTTATTTATCGAGTCCGATCCGATCTCCTTTCGCATCTCCTCATCGCTCTCTAAAAGCTTGATAGACGCCCATCGCTCTTTATACTTCTTGCTTATCCTTCCATTTCTCCTTATCAACGCTTCTATTTTAGATATCTCCGGCTCAATCTTCGAACCGTAATTTATTACCGGCCTCCCATTCGTACCTCTCTCAACTTCCCCTGACTCCCGATCCCTATCGGGCGACTCACTTCCGTAATCCTCCGACGATGACATACTCACTTTATCCGCCGTCGCCCTTACAGCATCTAATAATTCTTCCATCCCCCTACTCTTATGACCCACCGTCATCACGATCCGGGCATTAAAAAATTCCGAAAGCATCTCTGTATCAAATTCATAACCCTGCGCTTCTGCCATGTCGCTCATATTAAAAGCCAATACCAACGGCACGCCTAACTCCATCAGTTGTACCGCTAAATACAGGTTCCGCTCAAGATTCGAAGAATCAATCACGTCTACAACGACGTCAGGTTGCTCTTCTATGATGAAATTTCGGGCCGCCAATTCCTCCTCTGAATACGCCGTTAAACTGTAAGTCCCCGGCAGATCGACTATCTTCAATTCCGTATCTCCATGACGCCTGTAGCCTTCCATATGCTCCACCGTTACGCCCGGATAATTGCCTACGTGCCTCCGAGCGCCGGTCAATGCATTGAAAACGGTCGTTTTGCCTGAATTCGGATTACCGGCCAGTGCAACGACTATTTCACGTCTCATTCTCTCTTTATCCTCCTGATTTATTCCCATCATTTGTCCGTTTATAATTTTTTAGTACGTACTAATGAAACATTGAAAAAAAAATTATGCCACTATGATCTTATGCGCCATCCCGCGACCCAACATTAAACGATTACCATTGACGGATATCAGGAAAGGTCCTTGAAACGAATTCCGTTCCACCTCTATCTTCACTCCCGGAACAAGACCCATCGCCGCCAGCCTGCCCTGTAAACCCTGACCCGCATCTATCCTTTTCAATTCTACTCGTCTTCCCTGTTGTACCACTGATAAGGGCATTTCCATCACCTCTCTTCTACATCGAAACGCCGTTACAGCGCCTCTATCTCTATTCCTTCCGCTTCGTTCTTCCGCAGCGAAAGATGATATCCCTTCACTTTTACTTTAATCGGATCGCCCAGCGGAGCAATGCTTTCAACCTTTACCACCGTTCCCGGCGTTACTCCCATTTCGATCATGCGCCTGTTCGCCTGGCCGACTGCCTTTATCTTAACGACCTTACCCTTTTGACCCGGTTTTAAATCCCTTAATTTCACCGTCGTCTTTTCCATTCGACCTCCTCTTTCTCTTCGCTCCTTTACCTTATCCAAAGTATCAGAAATGCAGTTTTCGCAATTTTCCTGGGTGTCCGCGTGATCGCAGTAATATCCGAAACCCTTGATCCACTTGTTCCCCGCCCGCGGACATACGTCCACAAAGTTCGCAAAATCAATAAACCTCTCCAAAATAGCCTTGGGAATCGCATGCTCCATCCGGCAAGCCGCTTCCTCGGCCTCAGAATACTCCACCGCCAATACCTTCATGAAAAAATCACGCAAAGCCTCATGACGACGCAAAACATCCAGAGCCGTCTTTTCTCCTGCAGACGTCAAGGTTATCACGTCATAAGGCGCATAATTGATCAGTTTCTTCTCGGCTAACGCCCTCAATGCACCCGTCACGGAAGAATTGGCCACATGCAGACGCTTAGCAATATCCCTGGGCTTTACTCCCTGCTTTTCTGAAATAATCTGAAAAATGGCTTTCAAATAATCTTCAAGGCTTGCCGTCAATGTGTTTGATAAAGTCATTTTCTCCCTCTCAAGCCTAAAAGTTTAGGCTCGCCTAAATTTTTACGGGTTCCCGAAACATTTGTCAAGTTCTTTCTGAAATTTTTTTCACTTTCGTATTTTTTATATTTTCAGACTTCGTTAAGGCAAAATTTAAAGTCATTTAAATTCAATTAGTTGAGCAG
>CAZUFC010000226.1:0-8553 GCA_964619725.1 uncultured bacterium
TTTTGCGGCCAGAAGCAGCAGCCGTTCTTTGTCTTTACCCGGCATCAATGCATGCTGCATGATTTCTTCGATTATCCGAGCGCTGAGGGCTTTCGATCCTTTGTTGCGCAGGCCCGCGTACAACCGGAGGGCTTCTTCCCACCATTCATCATCCATGAATGTCTGATGGTCCATTCCTGCATCCCTCATGCGTTTTGCCGCCAGAAACGCCTGTAAACTCAAATGGAAGAACTCCAGTTGACCGCTGTCCAGCCGTTTCAACAGTGCGCAATCCGGTTCAATGTGTTGGAAAATAGATTTCTGCCGCAATCTGTAATCGACCTCTTTTTCATCTTTCCTTTTTGGGAATGATTCCTTGATCAGTTCTTCGGCAATATGTTCGTCGAATTCTCTTTTCCTATCTTCATGCACGCGAAACGCGGTCCGCATCAGGTAGTCGTCGACCCGGTTCTCCATTTCCGGATCGGCGGCATCATGGAACTTCCGGAAAATCAGGTTGTTTACGATCCTGTCATACAGATCGGCCCTCTGATCGGGGAAACGGCCGCCGTCCAGGTAGAGGATGCACAGGGCGGTCAGCAGCAGAGGATTCTCGGAGAACGGTCAGATGTGTTCATGCCGCTCCATGTAGGAGATCATGGATGCCGCGGTTGCTTGCGCCTTACCTTTGGGCTGTTTTTTAACGGAAGCGAACCAGCGACCGATGAACGAGTTTATCTGGTCCCTGTTCAGCGGATTAATATCGTGGAGATGATTGCCGAAACGCTGGGCGGCTTTGCCGGCGACCCCGTGGCGACGTCCCGTGAACAGGAATACGTTCTCCTTGTGGGCGTTATGAAAATTCGCGGTTTTTTCCACTAATTCCGGGCGCAGATGCTGAGGTATTTCGTTCAGTCCGTCGAACAGGAAGACGGCCCTGTTCTGATCAGCCCAGGGAGGGCAATTTTTCCTTCAGATTACTGAAGAACTTCCCGGCTTCACTGTAATCGCGGCAGTTGAACGCTATGTCGCCCGTGAACGCTACATAATCGACAGTCGTGGAATGCTCTTTTATGTGTTCAGATACGGCTCTTATTAATTTCGTCGTTACGTCTTCAGCATAATTCTTCTGTTCGTTCTCATCACCCTTTTTGAAATGAGTGTCCGAGAGGTGAAGTATATTGACCTGTGTCATTTTATCCTTCCTTGTTTTGACGCTTTCATCTTGTGAACCGTTCCTGATTGAACGGTGCATTGCGTGCGTGTATTTACCGTTACATCCTACCCTTTTTCAGCAAGCAGTCAAGGGTTTCTGATGCCCCTGGTTTGAGGAAAACCTAGCCCGCTGTTACGGAACATATAAGATTACGCCCGTCCGGATTATGCTATCGTGAATTTTCTGTACCGGATGATTTCGACGCCTTTTTACCTGATTCTGTAATCGCAGAATGCAATTCATAGCAGCTGTTGCTTTTTGAAAACCGGTTAGTATAATAAATTCCGAGTTCACATTTATTTCTTTTTTATTCAAAGAAGGGGGAGGAATTCATGAGGAGAGGTTTTTTGGTACTGGTAATCTTTTTTTTAACGAGTTTATGTTTCATTCGCGTCGTCCCAGCAGCGACTGTAGAGGGAAATGCATACAAGGTTGGAGAGATCGAGCATTCCGGTATAACGATAGACCTGGAGTCGCTTCCGGGAGTGCCCGCAGCAGGCGTTATCGGGATAATGATACTGTTGTTGTCTCTGAGTCTGTTTTTATTCAGGAGAAAACGCCAGGCAGCGAAGTTAATCGTATTTATTCTTACAGCAACCGGAATGGGTTGCGTCGCCTATGCTCTGGCTTTTTACAGTACGGATACGAACAGCGCCGGCGAATGGGAGTTGATTGATGTAACGCCGGGAGATTATCGCCTTGAAGCGTCCGCAGACGGTTATTAGCCGGAGGAGCTCAATCCCGTTATCATTACGGAAGGAAGCAATGTTATCGAAGATATTTACTTGCAACCCATCGCTACGGCGATTCCCACGGTTGCGCCTTCATCAACGCCTACCGCTTTGCCGACCGCGACGCCTGGTGAAGAATTGTGCATTGAAACATTGGAAGCTGTAAGCATAACTGAGGAAGGAGCTGCACTTCAGGGCGAAATCGTCTCAGGCGAAGCGGAGGCGATCGGATTCGTATGGGATTCCATGAGTCACGATATCTATGAAATAATGACGTTTATGCCCGATCCCGGCAATCCCGGCATCCGGAGCGTCGACGGTTATACGTACCCGGACGGATGGAATAACTGGGCGGCCGTGCATGCTTCCGCTTCCGGCAATGCGAACGGCATCTCCACTACGGCTTCTCCAGGAATTTTTATTAACTCCCAGGGTAAGTATGTCCTGTATCGCGGGGTTATGACTTTTGACACGAGTACGCTTCCTGACAATGCGACCATCATAAGCGCTGACATATCGCTCTATGGAACGGATCATAACGACGATTTCGGCGACAGCGTCTGGAATTTATATTCACACGACACAGCTTCCGGCAATGAACTCGTTGCGGCTGATGCCTACGTTTCTAATTTCGGGACGACTCCGTACCTGGAAACTCAAATCACGACCGGAAACTGGTATGACGACGATTGGAATACGTTCGTCCTGAATTCAGCCGGTATGGAACTTATAAATCCCGACGGCATCACCAGGTTCAGCATCAGAGAAGAGACTCATGATGTCGGAAACTCCGCTCCGATGGGAAGCGACCAGACATGTCATATCACCTATGACACGGCGGATGAGAGCGGTAAGGAACCAAGGCTGGAGATCACATATCAGGTTTGGTCTGAGGAGAACGCAACCATAGAAACCGGCGTAGGAGATTCGGTCGACGGTACGATCAGGATGATGTCGAGCGGCGGTTGGATGAACAGTTGGAGCGCGGTTTCCGGCGATTATAACGGCGAATTCCAGACTGATATCAATTGCGGTATGTCCGTGTCCGATACTGAGCAGGGCATTCACAGAAGCCTCTTTGTATTCGATACGGACTCATTGACTGAAGATATCCATATTACTTACGCTGCAGTTCAATTATACGGATACAGCAATAAGAGCAATGATATTCCTAACCTGTATCCGGAATGGAACATATACGGCGTTTCGACGCAATATGACGATTTTCTGACGTTGGAAGACTATAACAAGACTAATTTCGGCGCGACTGCATTTTCATCGAACATATCTTATGACGACTGGAAAACCGGCGATTGGAATGAATTCGTTTTGAATGAAAGCGGCAGGGATCATATCAGCACGGAAGGGACCACGAAGTTCGGCGTCAGGGAATGCATATACGATGCAGCCGGAGATTTTACGGGCGTTACTACAAGCGAGAGTCCGCCGACGAAACATTCGATTATACAGATCGTTACTGAGGACAGCGGCAGTAATGCACCCCGGCTTTATGTGGAGTATTATCGGGAAGAGCCGGGAAATACTGAATACGCGTATTTTTGGACGGATAATTCCGCTGCGCCGTACTCCGGTTCTTTCAGTCATGAGATTTCAGATTTAGTTCCGGGTACAGACTATTATTTCAGGGCTGCGGGGTATCAGGAATCAGGCAGCGATTGGATTTTCGGCGATGAGCTGGAATTCATGACGATCTCGAATGCGACAGAAACACCGACGGCGACAGCGACCCTGACGCCGACGGAAGTTCCGACCTCGACTCCGACCGGAAATCCAAATTATGGTTCGCCTTTCAATTACAACGAGGGGTCCAGTCAGGCCAATCATACGGCGGCGTTAAGCGCCGATAAATTCGTGGTTATATTTACGGATTACGGCGACAGCGGACCTACGGCAGGTTATCAGAGAGCGGTTGTGGGAGAAGTCTCAGGCGGAAATATAACCTTCGGACAAGAAAACATATACAATCCCTGCGGAACGTCTTACGCCGGCGGCGGCAGCGGAGTGGCCGCTCTGGACAGCAGCCGTTTCGTGATAGCCTATGGCCGCGGCGACGATACCGGTTTGAACGACCACAGTTATGTTCGAGTAGGAAACGTAATATCCGGCAACAATATTTCGTGGGGATCAGAATATGAGTTCTATCCGGGTTGCTATTCCGACGTGGTCAGCGTGACCGTCATCGCCCTGAGTACGACTAAGTGTGTCGTTTTCTACCAGAGATCCGGTTCCAAAAGCATATATCCGCTTTACGCCAAAGTGGGAAACATCAGCGGCAACGCTATAAGCCTCGGATCGGAATATCAGATCACTGATTATTATATGCAAGGATATATCGCTGTCGCCGCATTAAATTCGACCAGGTTTGTAGTGGGCTATGAGAGATCGGATGTTTATTACGGGGACAGAGACGTGAATCTTAAGATAGGAAATGTATCGGGACAATCGATCACTATGGGCTCCGAGTATCCTCTGGCGAGCGACAATACGACAAGGGACGTACGCATTGGCGTACTGGATTCCAGCACCTTAGTAGTGACCAGTAAGGACGACGGTGCAGACCGGGCCAGAATCGCATACGTCTCCGGCAACAGCGTCTCGTATAACACGCCTTACTCTTATACGGTCAATCGTATGAATCTCGCTTTGTCGGTACTCAGTTCCAATACGTTTGTACTGTCATACTGGGATTCGCCTGCATCGGCAGTTAAAAGCACAGTCGGTTCGATCTCCGGCACGACCATCACGTTCGGAGCTGAGAGCGTCGCAGACGAAGGCTTTGTCGGCAACATCTCCAGCGCCGGACTCAGCGCTACAGAAATCGTAGTCGCCAATCAGTTGGGACATGT
This sequence comes from uncultured bacterium, assembly GCA_964619725.1. GTDB lineage: Bacteria > CSSED10-310 > CAZUFC01 > CAZUFC01 > CAZUFC01 > CAZUFC01. Next base: position 4,794 of record CAZUFC010000226.1, read on the forward strand.
TGTATACGGTATTCTGAATTAAACAGGTAAGCCGCCGTAGGAACTTGCGGCGAACGGTTAATGGATAACCCCTGGATGAACCGGACGACGAAAAAAATTAACCGACAGTCGACGCGAAACAATCGCTGCCGGTTATCGTTGGTCGTTCAGCAAGAAGAGCTAGAATGCTGAGCCATATTATCGGGAAGCGCACCGAACTCCGTCATCACAGCGAGGGGCCTGCATATTCGAGAGATTTAAGCGCGTTCGACAGCGGATGTCTGAATCTTGTTTCAACAATGAAAAATCCAAATTGGGCCAGCCTTGCGAGTTTATGTGCGGCCATAGTCCGGATCAGGGAGATGACGATTGAACGCTGACGAGATGCCGCATCAATCTGTTTCTATGCAGCCGTCGGCTTCGAGAAAGCTGCAGTATTTCGCAGCGACATGTTCCTCAGAGAACGGAACTACCAGAGCCTTTTATATGTATTCTCTGCACGTTTACCGCCGGCAGACAGCTAACCCGGATTTCTCACAGAATTTAACGAATGTAGTACCCATCGGTTTTAATGGCTATTTGGGCGCACCCAAATTGCGGATTCCTGGTTCCTATTAATCTATTGAAATAATTATACTTTTCATGTCGTCCGGTCGGATTTTTCCCTCATTTTGTTTCGATTTCGTCCCCGATTGCGATCCCGATACCGACCCCAATTCCGACTCCCGGAAGAGGAATCTTATTATCACGCATAAGCAGCCGAACATCACAACAAATTACGATTAAAAAATCAATCGGTTACGGGATAGTTCTGGTCACGTCTATTAAATGAGGGCCTTGAAGAAACAAGAATACAATTGATAAAAGCTCTCGACGATGCTTCCCTATTAAAATTCGCACATGGCCAGGCCATCGAATCTGAACTGGTGTAATCGTTGGAGGAACGGTCGGGTTGATAAGAGCAAATTGAATATGCCGTTGAAATTCACAATTCTCCGAAAATCATTTAGTCTAAAAATGATTAGTTTGAATACTCGTCGGACTCAGAATGAAATCATTGCCCCTTTCGTCCTCATCCCATGCATCTTTGCCCGGAATGGACGTCAAGTTTAAATTCGACAACGACAATGATCACTCTCACGACAACGAATCCATTTTTAATGTTTTTGCTTTAAACGCAATAAGCTGTTCCTATTATCCTAATGCGGAAGTCGCATGCGGTTGGATTTAGTTAGGGCAAAGCATCCACGTCTTTAAAAAACAAAGTATTAATTATCAGTATTTTTCGCATTTTACGGGTCCCTGGCCTATTTGCTGGAAAATCCGCGGAAATCAGTCTTTTGCGAACCCCTATGACTGATAAAGCACCTGTTACGAACGTCCATATCTCCGCACCTTCGAGTGCGGATATCGAGGAGATAAAAAAATTAAGTTCAGAAATCCTGATAGGGACAACCTAACATATTGAAATCAATTGATTTTTTCACACCGAGTCTCGGCATAAAACTTGTGCAGTTTTTTGCCCTCCCTAAATTCGGCAGAAGAGCGTTGATTAAATCGAAATTCATTGCGAACCGTTCAACAAGAAAAGAATATTAGAGATTAACTTTTATGATGTAGAACAACTTACATTTTCGATTAAATCAACGGACCCTCAAGCGAGGGGACTTTGTTTACTTGATTTTTTTTGTTCGATCGTAGTTTTTTCGTCAAACATTTCACAATTGTTGTCAGTCAATGTCAGGATGTGTGAATTCGCGAACAGTTGACTCGTGAGATTGCCTATCGGCATTCCTTTCCCGGGTTCACACCAGGGAACGGGATGATCAATAAATAAATCAGTCAGCCAGAGAACATCAGGGTCCTTTATCTTCTTCCTGATCAAATTTTTCATTACATCGTGATCCACTGAATCGAAAAATTCCGCTACATCAAGTTGAAAGAAAAATGAAAATATTCTGCTGAATCTTTGCGCTTTCCTTATTGCGGCATGGTTGCCCTTGTTCTTCCGGCAGGCATAGGTGTCGCTAATTAACGATCCGTCCAGGATGGGTTCAAGAACATTACATAGAGAATGATGAACAACCCGGTCCCTGAAATCCGCTGCGCTGATCCTTCTGGTTTTAGGGTCCGTAACGGTAAATGTATGATAGGGTAACGGTCTATATCGCCTGGTCCGAAGTTCGCGCTCCAATTTTATGAGTTCGTGCTCAAGATTGAGGTAAAAACGGGAAACGGCCGGACTTTTCTTCTTTCCTTTTGCGGCTTTTTTAGATGCTTTATATAAAGATTGAAAATTGCACACTTCGTTGAATATGTATCCTATTCGTTTCATTTTCGCAGTACCTGCTGCTTTTTCCATCCACCCAGCATCTTTCCGGCCTTATTAATCTGTTTTGATGCGTATTCGTATCCTTTATGGTCCAGGAACGCCAGGTCATGTGAGAGTCGAATCATAATCCGCAGCCTTTCCATTTTTCGGTCTATCACTTTCAACAGCGACAATTTCTCATGCGTATAACAAGCTTCAGTCATGCCTTCCAGGATGTCCATGCTTGTATCGAGAATTCGATTGCTCAATGTGAACCGTATTTTCTTCGGAAAATGGTCGACTTTGGGGAACAGCCATTTAGTAAAATCATACCAATGTATCAGAATTGTCGGCAATTCTTTCATTCATGCTTTTCCTTCTTTTCATTTTCTGTTGGTTTTGATTCCTTTTTTTCTTCCTTTTCTTTATCCTCTTTTTGCGGAAGAGACTCGTTCAATATTTTCAGTATATCTTCGCTGTATTTTTCAATCTTTGCATCACCGATTCCGCCGACTTTACGCAAATCCTCTTTGGAATCAGGCTTTAGTTGAATTCTTTTAACCAATTGTTTATTGTTTGCAATAAGATATGGAGGTATCCCTTCCTGAGCGGCGCGCACGGCTCTCCATTGCCGTAGTTTTTCGTATACGTTCTTTTCCTGTCGGCTCAGCGATGCATACGCTTCTTTCCTTCTGAAAGGCCGTCCGCTTTCAACATCTCTGTACGAAACGATCATGGTCAAATAAGGGACGCCGTCATAAAAAAAGAAGTGATCGCTGTAGTCGATGACGTCCTTGCCGGAAAGCAATTTCTGAAGACGAGACTGATCGAAGCCGCCTCCATCGTCACTGAACGGTAATGTCGTTATTTCCAGCTTCAATGCTGCCCCTTTCTGAATTTTAAAAACAACTTTTCAAAATTTTCCGCCCTCCGTTCCACTCCATTCACTCCGTGAGCGGCGGCTTCGCTTCGCCGCACTCCGTTCATTCCGTTCCGCTCCGGGCGGAAAAATGCCAAGGGACCAGGAGTCCAAGTCCCAAGGTCAACAAGAAGACCTGACAAGGCGAAAACCGAGAAAGCCGTCGCGGAAGCCGGGTTCGATGCAGCGGCGATAAGAGGCCCGGCAACCGTCGGCGTCGAAGCTCCACGAGCCGCCCCGATCGACGCGGCGGACGCCCCTGCCCGGACCTTTCGGATTTCTGTCAGGCGCTTTTTTATAATAATCCTCATCATACCAATCACGGCACCATTCCCAAACATTGCCCGCCATGTCCATGCAATTATACGGCGAACAGTTTTGCGGAAAAATTCCCACCGGGCTGGTACGTTTTAGCTGCGATTCATACGAATTGCAAAATTTTTTATTAAATTCTTTTCCCCAGGGATAAATTCTGCCTTTCTCGCCTCTGGCGCCCTTTTCCCATTCCGCTTCTGTGGGCAGGCGATATTTTTTTCCTGTTTTGTCGCTGA
>CAZUFC010000227.1:0-8408 GCA_964619725.1 uncultured bacterium
ATCAAAAACCCAAGTGGCTGTCCAGCATTAAATTTTGAATCGAGATTCGAGTTTGCAGAAAGGAATAAATCTTCTGGACGCTGATTTGGGAACAGGAATCGCCTGCTAAAAAGAATCCCGGACGTAATGTCACTGTCCAAAAGAAAGTTTGACGGTTAGCAAGACCTCCAACGATGACGTCCCAGACAGGCTTGTCGCGTCTGATCGAAAGTTCGACGGCTAAAGCACCCTTTACACCCAGATGTAGCCCCGGAAATCTGCCGCTCCATCATTCTCAAAGAACGCCGGACTGGCGGATAACGAAGAGCCGCCTTCTTAAACTCTCATTCAACAGGCATGATTCAGAAGCGAGCAGAAGCAATCCTTTCACGTTTCGCTGCCTCCTTGATCATCAAATAAAAATCATCATTGAGGCGGCATCGTTTCCCGTAACCGCGAGGCTTTCTTTTTCTGGCCGTTTTTCTCATAAACCTGTATGAGCATTTCCAGCAGCAGCCTGTCATGCGGCATCTTCCGGACAAGCGCCTCCAGGAGCCTGAGCGCCTGAGGATATTTTTTCATTCCAATATAAGCCTTGGCTCTGGTGAAATTGACCGCGGTTTTTCCAGCATCCCTTTTTTCTGCAGCATTCAGCGCGTCCAGCGCTTCTTCATAGCGATCCTGTTTTATCCTTAATTCCGCTTTAATAAGAAAAGGCACGGGAATATGGAAGTCCAACCTTATAGCCCGGTCCAAAGACATTTCTGCTGTTTCTAAATCATTATCAAGGAGCGAAAGCACGCTCAAGGCGGCATAATTGTAAACCGTATCGGGGTCGAGTCTTATTCGTTTGTTAAATTGGTACAGCGCTTCAGAACGATTTTCGGGTGAAAGAGCATCATAGCGTAAATCCTGGCGATAAAACGGCATTTCCAAATCATGAATAATCGGCCCGTGCCCCTGATCTCGCTTAACGAAAAAAAGACAATAATCACTGTAATAAACCAGGGCCCAATTTTTCTTCTGGTTTAAAAAGTAATCGCGGACGGGATGTTCTGCCCATAAATTGTCGATTAAAGCCCATTGAATGTCATACCGGACCGTTATTTCATGGAAGGGAATGTCTTTTATCTCACTCCAGAATTCAGCGTAAACGTCCGTCCTTCCGTCCTGAAAAACCTTCGGACGTCCGGGCCATTCAAACATTATATAGTTGCCGTAAAATGCATCGTTATAGCAACGTCCCGTAATGCCGTATTTTTTCGCAGTATCCGTCAATTCTTCCGGGAAAATATTCCGGTTTAGGCCCGCGCCGGGATGATAAATTCGAGGATTCTCCCCCCAGAGGGTATGAAAAGCGGCATGAAGCGTGAGGAGGCTGAGCGCTGCAGGCAAAAGAATATGCAGGTAAAGCGACAGGGTGAATTTATGTCGTCCTGGATTGACGTATCGACCGAACGGAATGCCTGTTGCGGGGATGAAGACCAGAGCGAATATTTCCGCATGCCTTATATGAAGAACTGCTGCAACGAGCGACCCCGCCAGGCATATCGTAAGAAATATATTCAGATGCTTGATCATGAGCAGGGTTGCTGCGACAGCGAAAACCATGAGAAGAACGAGAAACGGAAATTCATTGAAATTCAAAGCCGCAGTCCATTCCCTTATAACCACCATACCGGTTAAGTGTTTGACTTTTAACGGATAAGTCCAAATACGCATTCCATTCGGATTGATCAATGATGCTCCAACCATCAAAACAAAAACCAGCGCTTCCCATGCCGTCAATCTGAAATATGACGCGGCTTCCGGGTTCTTCCGAATCCTTCGCCGGAAGAAAACAAAAAGATTGATCGCCATGTGAACTCCGAGAAGGACGAAACCCGCCATACATGCAGCGTGCATATTAGCCCATGGTATCATCAATAATGGAAGCCAGAGCAACCGTCTTTTCCGTTTCGGTTCTGTTCTGATTAAAATCTGGAGGAAAAGCACAATAAAAACGAATGTGAAAATCTGCGGGCGCGTGAAAAAGCGAAAACGCAGAGCGACAGCGGAAGCTACACCGAAAAAGAAAGTCCAGGCAGGATTCCCACCCTCACGCACCGTCATTCTCCAGGCCGACAAATAGGCTGAACCGATAATGATGCATTTGAACCAGGTAATGCCGGCATATCCGAGAACAGAGTAAACAGAATAAATGATAACTCCGAACGCCCATTCATGAAGCACCCATGGCGCACCGGCCGCCGTAAAGGAGAAAGGATCGTTGAAGGGCAGCGCTCCATTTTCCAGGATATACTCACCCGTACGAAGATGATAAAAAACGTCGCCTTCGTTGATCTCAAAATAGGCAAGCATAAAAACGGAAAGGAAAAGCGCCGCTCCCCATATGCCCCGCTGCGAAAACCGGTCAAGAACATCCCATATTTTCGTCATTCCTGAAACCCTGATATTGTATTTAATTTTCGGCATTACTGCGCATCGCCGGCGAATTGCATCAGCGTCGATCCCTAAAGAACGTAACAAGTGCAGCAATAGTTGTCGGCTGCGCTTCATCTTCGATGCGATCATAGCATGACAGTCATAAGAAATTAAATTCAGATACAGACAACGATCTCCAAAATCGCCTGAATAATTGGACAACCAGTCCCCACAGTCGTCATGCGCGAAAGACGAATAAGATCAAAAGGCTGCAAGGCGACCCCAATAACCGCCAATAGCCGGGGTGACTTGTGCTTTAGGCGTCCAAGAGTTTACTCCTTTTGAGCTCTTCCGGCCGCAAACAAAAGAATGCCCATTGAACACAGCAGCAGGATGGCTCCGTATTCGCCAAAAGAGGGAATTGATGCCGGCGTCGGGACGAAAGTCGCTGTGGGCGACAGGGTAGGGAGAGTCGTAGTAACGGGTGTTGCGGTAGGGGTTAGGGTCGGGAGTGCGCTGGGAGAGTTTGTGGGAGTTTGAGTAGGAGCTCCTGTTGGTGAAGAAGACGGTGAGAGTGTTGGAGTATAAGTAATCGTTATAGTAGGTGAAAGGGACGGCGTGCGTGTTGGAGAGGCCGTGGGAACGGAAGTGGTTTCCGTGGTGGGCGTAGGTGTAGGAGTGTTTGAAGGGGTGTCGGAAGGGGTTGAAGTCGGAGTCCGGGTGACGGTCGGAGTCAGCGTTACCGTCGGCGTCAGGGTCGGAGAGTCGGTGGGCGAAGGCGTGACGGTCGCTGTCGGAGTTGGAGTGCAATCCTCATTGAACCAGTTGCTGTAATCAACGTCCTCACTGACCAGTTCTGCGCCGATGTTTATGTTCCCCGTATTCATGCAGTCGTCCATGCTGAACTCAGAGTCCATCGGGCCGCCGTTTTGTCCCCAGTAGTTATACTGAGCGTTCACGCATATTGTTGATGTGTTGTTGTAGACGGCATAGCTGAGATGATCGTCGAATGAATTTCCGTTTTCGGCTGAACCTCCGATGAGGGGATTCGCTGAATTGGTGATATAAATTCCGTATCCTGTCGTCGAACTATTGTTTGCGAGTATCCGACAGCGGGTTATCGGCGGCGTTGAAGCAGCGCCGTAACAATAAATCCCGTAATCCCCGTTATTCTGCACCACTATGTTATCAATCACGGTAAGCGAATCGGATTCCCTGATATAAAGGCCGTAGTCGGGATTATCTTCCACCGCTCCACCATTTATCTGAACCGATCCCGGATAAGCATAGATGCCGCTGGAGGTATTTCCGTATATTTCGCAGTCGACCAGGCGAGGCAAGGCATCATCTGTTAAAGCGCGCACGCCGTGCCCTGCGCCGTACCTGATGATCGAATTTTTGATCAGGGGGGATGAATCATGAACCTGCACGTTTTCATAATCGCCCGTATAACCCCCGTACTCGATAATGCAATGGTCCAGCGAAGTTACAGAATCATCGCAGTACCTTGCGAAATAGAGCCCCCGCCAATCTCCGGGACCCGGAGTTTCAAGATCGGACGTAAAAAGTATCTTTTCGGTTTCACTGCCTTCGGCTATTAATGCTCCGGGATAATCGGAATTCGTTTTATGTCCCGTCATAATGAAAACGTTGTCGATCATCAATACGGCCCCGGCCTCAATCGTCCAGGTCGTAAGCTGATCTTCTCCGTCCTTCCCCTGCACATAGATGTGACTTGAGGAACAGATAAAGTAAGGAATATGCTGATTTTCCCAGTAACAATCCTCGTCGATTGTTTCGCCTATAACGTAAATTTGTTCGTTCGCGTTGCCGGTATAATCGCAGTTGATGATGTTGTCTGCCGCACCGGCATATATCCTGACGGGATAACCGTTATTGTTCAGGAAACTGCACCCCTCCATGACAGGACGCTCGTCGGAAGAATTACAGAAAACCCCGTAAGAGTTGTTTGCCGCAATCGTGCCTCCCGAAAGCACAGGCGAAGAATCTGTCCGGGCATAAACGCCGTAGCTCATATTGCCTGCAATCATGGAATCCACGACCTGCGGATTCGAACCAGATTGACAATACAACCCGATGCCGGCGTTTCCGCTGATAACGCAATCCTCAATCGCCGGACTCGATGCATTGTTGCACATGATACCGTTGTCGCCCGTCAGAATGCTGCAGTTTCTCAACACGGGAGAAGCGCCGTTACAGTAGATATTATCATTGGAGCTGTTGCCGCCGAATGAAATATCGCAGTATTCCAGGAGGCACTGCGAATCGTCGGAATATACGCTGAAGCAAATCCCGCCCCATTGACTGGGAGCCGGCGTATCGTTCGACGTCGTGAATGTAATCCTCTGGTCCCTGTCCGGCGTTCCTGAGGCGATTAATCCGCCTGGATAGGACGAATTAGAATTATGCCCTATCTGCAGAATGCGGCCGGAATTGAAAAGCAGTTCCGCTCCCTGTTCAATCGTAAGAACAGTCACCAGGTCCATCCCATCCTGCCCCTGCACGTAAACGTTTCCCGTTATCAGGTAAGGTATCTCCTGGTTGTACCATAAACTGTCGCTGTCCACGGTATCGCCGACCACGTATATCTGGTCTAAGCTATTGTAAAGATAAGTATTCAGTGGTATTCCAATGTTTTTAACGTGCCTGGCGTACATCCGGACCGGATATGAACCGTTGCTGAAAAATTGGTTTTCCGTTATGTCCGGTCCCGATCCCGAATCAGCACAATATACGCCGTATTCCGCGTTGCTGGAGATGATGTTGCCCGTGATCGCCGGATTATACGAATCGTTCAGGTAAATACCGTGACCTTCGTTCGATGATATGGTGCAATCGATGATTTCCGGCGCAGCGCAGGCATCGAAATATAAACCGTCATCCGTATTGTCTATGACCAGGCATTCCTCAAAATAAGGCGAGTCGCCCGTGCAATAAATGCCGTAACCGTCTCTGAAACGCATCGTACAATTGTAAAACGACGGCGCCGCATAATTGATCTGAATATTATAATGCTCATAAGGATAGATGAATTGTCCGCCGTTCTCGATCACCGTATAATTCAACTGACAAAGATCGTCTTCAGCATAAGCAGCGAAATATAAACCGCCCCAGTCTCCCGGCGCAGGAGCATCATCCGTGACGGTCAATACGACCTTCTGATCCTCGGTACCTTCTGTTATTAATCCGCCGGGAAGAGTCGATGAAGAATCATCGCCGATCGTTAAAAAATCAGCGGAGGAAAATTTCAGCACGGCGCCGGCCTGCAGCGTCAGAACCGTCGTGCTGTCGCTGCCGTCCTGTCCCTGCACGCTGATCGTACCGTTTATGAAATACGGCACATCCTGTCCTTCCCATACCGCATCGTCGGCCAGCGTTTCCCCATAGACGTAAATTTCCGGCTCGGCATTGTCCCCGATCGTATTATCAATGATATTGTCCACATAACGGGCCCATATTCGAATGGGATAGTTGACGTTGTTTGTTATCGTATTGCCGTTTATTACGGGACCGTTGTTCTGGTTATGACAAAAAATTCCGTAATCCGCGTTTCCGTCGATCAAGCTGCCGGCTATTTCGGGATCAGAATCGCCTCCGTAAGCGTAAACGCCGTCATCACCGTTATTCACGATGTCGCAGTTGATTATTTCAGGACTGGAATTATTGCAATACACTCCGTCAGCAGAACAAAATGATATCGTGCACCCCGATATGACAGGCGAAGCATTCAAACAGTAAATCCCGGATCGCTTGCCTGCCGTTATGATGGTGTTCGAGATGGATGGACTGCTGTCATTGCAATAAATTGTTTCGCGGCCGTTCCCCACCCATCATCAGAAAACATCCGTCTATTACCGTTACAGTATCGTCGCAATACCGCTTGAAATACAAACCGTCCCAATAGCCGCTCCCGTCGGAGGTAAACGTGATGGGCGCTTTGCCGGAAGACGCATCGGCAATCAGCGCTCCCGGTAAACTCGAATTTGAAGCATGACCGATATGCAGTCCCCTGCCGCTTGAAAACTGCAGGTTCGTCCCCGGCTCAATCTCCAGCACAGTCAGAAGATCATCCCCGTCTTCGCCTTCAACGTAAGTTTCCCCCGTTATTCTGTAAGATATTCCCTGATTCTCCCAGAATGCATCATCGCTTATCGTATCGCCGAATACCTCTATATATGAATACAAGTTGTCCGAAAAAACATTGCCGGAAGAATACCCTACGCGTGACGCTCCCAGACTCAGCGGCGCCTCTCCGTTACCGGTAAACGATGAATTTATTACCGAAATCAGCACATTCGCATTATTACAATAAATCCCATACTCGCCGTTATCCGAAAAATCACCGGAATCTACCACGGGCGATCCCGTCGTCTCAAACAGAACGCCGTGTTCACCATTGTTCAAACTCGAACAGTTGCTTATCGTCGGATCGGATGAATTCTGGAAATGCATCCCGTGCGATTCGCAATCGTATACATCGGTGTAATTCAGATGCGGAGCGCTCACGCCCGCAGCACGTATGCCCCGGGTGCTGCTCGCGCCAACGCTGCAATGATTGAACGTTACGTCAGCGCTGTCCAGGTAAACCTCTGCCCCGTTATATCCCCCGCCGTATTCTATCACCGCATAATTCAACACGCTGTCATCCGAATTCTGATAGAAAAATAAATTATACCAATACCCCTTGCTCGGCGTCGTCTGATTCGACGTAAACATCACAGGAGACTCCGACGTCCCCTCAACCAGCAACCTGCCGTATGTCCCTCCGTTTCCGATCAAAAGACGACGGTTCTGATTGAATCGCACCTCCACTCCCGCTTCAATCGTTAAAGTAACGCCAGCTCCGAATACCTGCACGTTCCCCGTGACGATATACACTCCGTCAGGCGACGGATAATCGATTCCCCACGTCGCGCTGCTCGTAATGTTACCTGAAACGTCCAGCGCCGCTATGGCGGAAGTTGAAACCGACAATAAAACAAAACTAACAAAAATCAGATGCAGCGAATTCCTGAATTTTTTCATCATTCTCCTCTCATGCTCTGAAAAAAAATTGTCCCTGCTCCCATCTGAATCCAATGAAAAAACATTATTCTGCAAGCAGAAAAAAAACTTCTAGACTGATTCATTCCGAACGTCTCCCATGTCCGCTGAACAGGTGAGATGTATGCTTTATTCTTATTACGTTAAGAACTCAAAGTCAACTTTTTGAGGACTGATTCAGGCAGAATTAACAAATTCACATCTCCTGACATTGACTGACAAAAAATTGTGAAATCTTTGACGAAAAAACTACAATCGATCAAAAAAAATCAAGTAAAAAAAAGTCCCCCCGCTAGCGGGTCCGTTGATTTAATCGAATTTCAAACTTCAACAGCCATTTTCGGTATCGGGGTCGGGATCGGGATTGAAAGCAAAAAAAATGATGTGACATTCTGTAGAACTGTAACCTCAAAAGTCCAATTTTTGATCAATGCCGAAAAAAACTTCACCATACCAATCACGACTTTGAAAGGTTATGGTTGACTTCAAGTTATCTCATGCTAAAGCAGGCTGGAAGCCTGCCTTCGCATCGAAAAGGGTTAAGCGACGATAACGGTTATTTCCCGGTCCAAAAGCCTGAATTCGAACCAATAAGCAAACACCCCAGGTTCAGTTGAATAACTCAGTATATAAGAATTAGGATATTCTCAGATGGGGATAACAAATCGCACATGATCTTTCACACAGAGCGAAATTTTTGGACTGATCAAACCGGGGTTACACTTCTTTGAAAACTTTTGACAGTTTGTTTCAGTAATCGGGGTTGTTGCGTTGCATGCCCACGGACAACCTTTGTTGCAAATAGGCCGGCAAACTTATGCTTGAAGCGAAGCGTTCCGCGTTCCGGTCTAATTCATCTCTATAGGAACGGAATTCGGAAACAGAACAAATTCTGAACTCCTGACAAGAATGTCACAACCTATTGAAAAAGTGTGATTTTC
>CAZUFC010000228.1:0-8391 GCA_964619725.1 uncultured bacterium
GATTGGGGCATATAAAACGGGTTTTCGGACGTTCGTAAGCGTCGGGGTCTGCATCCTGCCGCGTTCCGTTTAACTTTCTGCTTTTCCCCAGGCTTTCGAGGCATGGCATCGTATTATTATGCACCGGACTGCCGTTATCGGTTTTTCCGGCAAGGTCCGTTAAGCGCATCGAAGTCGGCGCTGGTCGGTACTGATCAAATAGGGGGTACAAATTGTGATCTCGATACTCAAAATGAACTTTCGTGCTCAGCGGAGCGGCGCTTGTGTCCGTAATCATAATCGATCGATTCAAATGATTGCCCTACTGTGCTTGCAAACGACTGTACATATCAGACCAATGTTTCGATTACGATTACCTCTGCACTGAGCACGAGCACGAAGGATTCAACCTTAGAAATTGTAACCCTGACATGGTCATTTTTGATCAGCGCCGCAAAATTGAAGCTCTGAAAATAGTGAGAAATGTCACCATTGCAGGAGCGCAGTAAATCAACGTCACCAATGCTCAAAAAGTTAATTACGATGTTTTAGAAGAAAATTATGGATTCATATAGCGTCCGCGACCAGCCTGAGTCCCGAATCATTGTATCCTTCCGAAAAAGGCCAGTCTCTGAATCTAGCTGCAGGACTTATCAGCTCCGGGTAATCGGAAAAAGCTCCGCCTCTCAGAACTCGTTTGGCGCCGGATACCGGTCCCCTGGGATCAGTCTCTTCTTCCTCTTTATATTCGCCGTACCAGTCCATGCACCATTCTCTTACATTGCCCAGCATGTCGTACAGCATCCATTGGTTCGGTTTTTTTTGTCCTGCCGGATGAGTTTTAATCCCTGAATTGTTGAAGTGCCAGGCTATTTCATCCAGGTTTTCAATTTCAATATTTCGTTCGCCGGCGCGGCAGCAGTATTCCCATTCAGCCTCTGTGGGCAGGCGGAAATTCCATCCCTGTAATAGGCGGTTCAATTCTTCCAGAAAATGGAGGCAATCGTCCCAGCAGACTGATTCTACGGGGCATTTCGGACAATTTTTGTAAAAAGATGGGTTGTCGCTCATTACATGTTCCCACAGGCGTTGCGTCACCGGAAAACAACCTATCAAAAAAGGTATGGAAATCTTCACCTTCACTGGTCTTACCATTGCCGTATCGCTTGAATGCTCGCCCGCTGCACCCATTATAAAGGTCCCCGGTTCTATTCTCCTCATCTTGATCGTTATGTCGTCCGTCAGCCCGATATCGACCGATTCATCGGCTGTTTTTACCATCCGGCTTTTTCGCCTGTCTTCGCCTCTCTTTTTTGCGAAAGAAGGTATGAATCTCCTCCCCGGCAAAGATATGGCCGCCAGGTCCCGGTGCATGATTTCAGCATTCTGATACCTCTGTGAAGGCTTCGGCTGAATCGCTTTTCTGATAACCTTGTCCAGCGCCTCCGGTACGTCATCCCTGAAAAGATGCACGGGATGGAATTCGTCCGGCGATGGTTTTTTTTTAAAATAGTCATTAATTTCACGGATGCGCAACTGCGGATTGTTACCCCTGAGCAGTTCATAAAGAATAATGCCGACGGGATAGACATCCGTCGCAATGCATATGCCTTCATCGCATAAACCGGGTAACTGTTCGGGAGGAATATAACCCAGTGAGCCTACCAGGTAGTGTGGTTTTTCTTTCGACAGGCGATCTATGGGTTTCACCAGCCCGAAATCGAGCAATACCAGCTTATTTGCCGGGCATACCATTATGTTGCGGGGTTTGATATCGCGGTGGATGAGGTTCATCGAATGCGGATAGGAAAGTATATTGCATATCTGGAGACCGAAATCGACGACGGTTTCTACGGGAACGGGAGTTTCCTGTTGAAGCCGCCAATCCTCCAGGTTGTGACCTTCCAGGAATTTCATCGATAAATAATATATTTCTTTTTCTTCTCCTTCGACAGCCCAGGTCGTTCTATCTATATGATGAATTCTGATTATGCCTTCGTGAGTCAAAGTTTGAGCTATTCTTCCTTCCTGAAGAAACCGTTGAATGCAATCGCGTTTGTCCGCCTCGCTTTTCGTGTTAATATCAAAGCGCATGAGTTTCAACGCCACGATAGTATCGGTTAAACTGAAGTAGGCTTTATAAACGCACGCCATCCCTCCGCATCCGATAAACTCCAGAATCCTGTAACGTCCGTCGAAATTGTCGTCGAACTTCAGCCCGAATGGATTCTTCGATATTTCCCTTGTCCCTGCTTTGTTTTTTTCGTTGAATGTTTCGTCCGGCATAAATTTCTCGTTTCTTTCTTTTTTTCATTCGATTCCGGTTTTTTTCATATCAATCAAGATTTATTGCATGACTGCGATCTCTTGATGACATGCGTCATTTTCCAGTTACTGACAGGAAATATATCTCTTCAGCCGTAGTTTCATCCGTGATCAGTATATTCAAATATCCTCCGCGCATGGCGGCCAGGACCGCTTTTGCTTTTTCAACGCCCGATACGATACCGATGGTCTTGCAGGCTGCCGTTTCGGCGAAATCTTTCAGCATTTTACCGTTCATGCCCAGCAGGCGGCTGTTTTTATCAATGTTCCTGTCGCAATACTGATGGCCGGTCCTGGTAATGGGAATCGAACATACGTCGCCCACGCATCCGTCCTTCATCATCCTTCCGATCTGCTCATCATCATATCCCAGTTGCTGAAGGACGTTATATAAAGTAGACCCTTCATGCAAAGCTCCAATGCTTGTTATGATCATGTCGAAAGGCTCCCCGGTTTTCCGCTCTCCATTCAGGCTCGTATCGAGATAATGCTGGACAGCCTCGTTCTTGGTCAGTTGAATTCCTCGTTCATGGTGGGCAAGCGAGTATTGCGCCAGTCGACTGATATGAACGGCAGGGCCGAGTTTAAGACGTATCAGGTCAGCTATCGCGCCTGCAGACCATATCGAATCTGGCATGGGACCCAGCACCAGGGGAAAAAGTTCAACAGGTATGTTGAACTCGGACTGGTCTAAAGCAAATGCCAGCCGAAATATGGTACTGCCTCCCGCTATTCCGACTTTTATCCTGTTCTCCTTATCGACCGAAGGGACGCCTTTCCTTCTCTCATTCAGTTTCGACAGCTCATAAATTAAATATTGCGATGCCGCTTCCGCCGTGGCTTCCCTGCTCAACTCCGCCACGTCCTTTTGCTCACCCGCGTCCGAAACGCCCACCGGTACGATGATCGCCATCACTTTATATTTCTCTGCAAAATATCGCCTGCCGTCAACGCAGCAACCCTCTCGAATAATACCTCTTAAATCGTGCTTTTCCATTTTTATTCTTCCTTATCTGATCCTTCTTAATCTGAACCTTCTTATCAAAACCTCTTTCTTAACGCCGAATCTTTTTTCTGATCACACCATAACATATTCCCGGACAGATCAAAAGGGAACGGCAATTTTCCCGTAGCTTTTCCTGTTAATCCCTTGCAGGACTTAATGTTTCGGCATTGATCAAATGCGTCTTTCGAGGTTACAATTCTGCGGAATATCCCATCATTTTGTTTCGATCCCGATCCCGATCCCGACCCCGATCCCGACCCCGATCCCGATTATTGAAACAAACTGTCAAAAGTTTTGGAACAAGTATCACTCCGGTTTGATCAGTCCCAATATTTCATATTCATATCCCCTTTTTTTTCCAGTTTACGCGCTAAAGAATCGTTCCGTATGCTCAATTCTTCGAGTCGTTCTTCCTGGATTCTCAGATTCTTGATTAAAGCTTCTTTGTCTTTGATCAATCTTTGGTTCGTGATGAACGATGAAAACAGCCACAGTATGCATGCAATGATCAGACAAGCGACAAGTTTTCTTTTTCGTTTAACGTTTTTTCTCGCCTCTTTGATTCTACGTTCCTGTGCTGCGTCGAAAAAGATTTTATCAGGATTCGCGTATTTCAATGCTTCCATAAAACCGGCGTCTTTACGGAATTCAGGGCCTGCAGGTTTCAGCAACTCTCCCTTTTTAATTCTTTTTTTACCGTTAATGTAAGCAGCGGCTTTCTCAACCGGATCGGCCTTGCTGTCATCTTTCAAGAGGTCGACAATCGCAAAATTTCTGGCATGCGTGGGGATGTATTCCATCAAAACGTCCAAAGCCAGGATTTTTCTCAAATCTTTTTCATTTTCTATCAGGGCCATCAGTTCCTGGTCGGAGAACTGGCGTTTCAGCAGTGCGGTCAGGGCTTCCTGAAGAGGATTAAGTCTTTCGCCTCCTTCTATCCTCAGATATTCCTTTCCTTCTGACATTTCAGCGACTAACTTGCCGGCCTTGTCATTTTTTTTCATTATTGAACTCACATTCCGCCAAACATTTTTCAGGCGTTTTTTCAAAAAACAGTCCTTCTCCTGAACCGAACCTTATAATAGAGGGAAATCCGTAAAGCGTTTTTTTAAGTTGATAAACGGCCAACGCTCCGGCGATCTGGTTGGGCATGATGAGGGCGGGTTCGGCAATGCATCCGCCCTGCCTGCTGTTCCATTTTTCAGCGTCGTATTTTCGGCTCAGCATACCCAGCATCTGGCAATCCAGACAGGCGGTTTTTCCGGGGACGTACCCCATCGCATCCCCTTCAAACAGGCTGACTCCGCAGTTTACCAGGGGCGTTCCATGCTTTTTTGCTGAGCGGTTCAAATGCAGCCTGGTTTTAAAATTGTCCACGCAACTGATTACGGCGTCGAATCTTTTTGAATTAAACTGTCCCTCTACTTTTGCATTTTTTGCTTTGAAGTTTCCCCCGTATTTTTACAATCGCCCGGCTAAAATTCCTGCTTTGTTTTTTCCTATGGAATCATAAAAGAAAATCTGCCTGTTCAGATTGCTGGGTTCCACGCTGTCGAAATCGTATACTGTCACGTTTGCGCCTTTCATGGCCATCGCCAGTCCCGCGAACGTGCCGGAACCGCCGGCTCCGATCATGGCGAACTTCCCGCCTTCCAATGAAAAGGATGATTCATCTATTTCGTCATTGTAACAGGAAGCCTGGACAATATCGTAATTCAAATGAAAAAGGTATTTCCGGAATTCGTCCGCCGTCATGGCTGCGCATACCAGGCTGTTGATGATACCCTGCGGTCTGCCGATATAGGCTGCAGCATGAAAAGCCGCGGATTCTTCAGCGGAAGCTGCAGCATGCTTATCCGAATGAAAAAGAAAACAGTTTTCTGCAGCAGCGGCTGATATGTAGGGTATATCGTTATTATTGGCGTATTCTATCACGTAGAATTTCTGATAGGGGTCCGCGCTTGCTTCTATTATGAAATCCGACGGAGGGAGATAAATTTCGGCCAGTCCAGGATACATAATCTGCACCGGGATTTGTTCCAGTTCGGCATCAGGGGCAATTTTACCAAACGGGAAGAAATCGGTTTTGCCTATTCTGTGGATTCTTTTAACGCCCAGGGCCAGCAGGTCGACCAGCAGGATATCGGAAAGGAGTCCCTCGCCGACCAGGCATACGCGGGTTCTTTCCAGTTTTTCCTGGTCCCAGGATTCTATTATCGTCTGCCGTACATATACCTGGGTCAAACCCGCACTCCTCGCCTTTTTATTTTGCGGTTTATTTCCTCTTTGAGTTCATCCATTGTAAAATCCACGTCGTCATGCCGGATTACTTCTTCAACGGCGATGTCGCTGAACGTCCTTATTTCACTTTCATCATGCGTATAATCCCATTTTCGCAACGCCAATTCAGCATAAACGTCGCCCCTGGAATTGACCACGATCGAAAAGGCGTAACCTTCGCCGCCGGTTTGATGCATGATGCCCGGAATCACATTAATGCTTCTGAACGGTCCCCGGACAGACATGGACTTATCGCCGCACCTGAAATGAACTCTTTCCCGTTCGATGTCATAGACGATGCGCTTTCCCGCTTTTTCGACGTTTGATTTGTAAAACAACGGCAGTTCCTTTCCCGCGTCTGTCGTAAGTTTCATATCTGTTTCATCGTATGAAAGAGTTGTATCATTCCCTTCGGAACGAATAAGGTATCCGTCGGTCGTTCTCTTTCTTTCGATATGTTCGACAGTGTTGCCGGTAAAATCATGCAGCAGCTCTTCGAGGTTATGATTGTCCGTGCTTGAGTGGAAAACGCCCATATTGCCGTGACTGTGCCAGAATCCCAGCGCTTTCGCATTCATGTTTTCTATTTCAGCCTTGGCTTCCGATGCTCCCGCTTCACTCAAATCAGCGCTGCCGGCACAGACCCGCTGACCCGGCGCCAGCACCGCGTCGGTGATGATCCCGTCGTTTTTTCCTTCAGGGCATACCAGAAAACCATAACATTCATCTCCTTTCATAAGCGCGGCATAACTCTTTATTTTTCTCATCGCATTAACGGTTATTTTTATTTTTCTGCGACTCTCCTTCATTTCATTGCAGCTCCTTCTCCAGAGTTTTAGAAAGTTCAAAAACTGAGAAACAATCATAACGTGTTTTGGATGCTCCGGCATCAGCGTATCAGTGAGCGTCGTCGTTCTAAACGGGGTTTGCTGAATCCCCGGAACGACCATTCCCGATTGACGGATCAGCCTTACATGTATGATTGATAATGCTCAGAAATCTCATAAACCCTCTTTTCAGCCTCGACCATTTCCTTGAATGTTTTCAAATAGTATATCTTGTCTTCTATCGTTTTCCTCTCCATCCTGTATGCTCCGCCAACGCAGATGTTTTTACCGCATGGAACGAAAGCCTCATTTCTGTCGTTTCTCTCTGCAAAATCGGCCTGGATTCCCAGAATGCCGCCGTTAAGGGTCAGAGTAACCGCGCTTTGTCCCTCTTTGTAACGTTTTCGGGTCGTATGGTTGAAATGCGGCGCTGTGAGCCAGTAAATCACTTTGGCGGTGAAGTCATAACCTATCTGGCCGTATTCATAGCAGTGATCGTATTTTTTCAGGCCTTTGAATACGCCCAGTGACGAAAGTTCCCTGACTAATTCCCTGGTTTTAACATATTCGGAACGTCCTTTATTCAGTTTCGCCATGGCTTCTTCTTTCAGACGCTCAATGAAAGCCGTCCGGAACTGCCTTTCAACGTCATCCGTCAGCGCAACGGCCTGGGTTAGCTGGAAACTCACACCCTTGAATTTGCCGTGAACATCCTGCGTCGTCCTCTGAAAAGGATATATCCTGCCGTTGATTACCGCACAGTTTTTTTCCAGAAGGGATTCCAGAATCGCCTTGCCTGCTTCAGGCTTCACTTTCGGCTTAACATCGCTCTCATGATTCTTCATCATTATTTCATACGCCCGAAGATCATACCGCGGACATATCTCCTTCAGAAAAAAACAGACTCCTTTTTCAACACGCAGCGTTTCCTCCAATTCCGAAATGAACACGTCCTCCGTTACCGTCAGAAAGTCTTCCTGGAATCGTTCTATCTCACACCGCAGTCTTTTCCGGTAACGAGCTTCCATATCAGCCAGAGATTCTGTTCTCATCAGAGGAAATTTCAGCCCGCACAGCGACAGATAATCGTCACCGACTTCTTGAGCGTTTTTCGTCAGATAAAGAAAACCTGCCGACACGAGCAGCATCGCTGCAGCGCTCAGTTTATGAAAATCCGTTTCCGGTAATGTTTCAGGAGTCATAACCGACCCTGTGAGCCGGAGTGATGGTGATCCGGACCTTGGATTCCTGGTCCGGCGTTTTCTGGATGTAAGGATCAACCTTATCGATAGGGGATGAGGGCAAAAACTCGACGGGCGTCCCGAACTCGCTGCCGCCCCTGGCTATCTGCGGCCGATAAGAACCGCTGCTCGCCGCTATTTTCCGTGAAAGGCTGCTCTGCACATCCTTATCCCTTCCCGACCATTCCTCATCCAACATCATCTTTACGACATCAGAAACATTCTTTCCTCGAACCCGCGTCGCAGCGAAACTCTTCTTTAAATGCCGCCCGCCGAATCCTTCCAGTACGACTTTAATTTTATTCTCTTTGTTTTTTGATTCCATAACGATTACCTCCTATTCTTATCAGACGCCGGCAAAGCAAAAATATTTCATTAAAAAATTCAGATTGAACAAAAAACCGGATGTTTTATCAGGAACTGTTGAAGTCTATCGTCCAGGTTTAACCGCACTGCGGCAGAGCGACGGGTTTAAAGTATACCGCTGAATGAAGCTGGGAAACTGAAAAGACCGCTTAAAAAATATTTGCAGGCTTGCCGGTTTTTATGGTTGTTGGTGGGACGACCTCACCCCCCGGCCCCCTCTCCATGAATGGAGAGGGGGAGTCAGAGTGGTTTTTTTTGGGTTTGTTTTTGGGTCAGAGGGGGTTTTTTTTGGGTTTGTTTTTTGTCAGAGTGGGTTTTTTTTTGGGTCAGAGTGGATTTTTTTTTGGGCTTGTTTTTGGGTCAGAGT
>CAZUFC010000229.1:0-8323 GCA_964619725.1 uncultured bacterium
CAAAAATTTATTATTTATTTCTCAATACGGGAAAAGCCCTGTTCTTTATTATCCTTTCCTCTTCTCTTTTCGCGTAAATTCGCCTGATTTCGCGGACAATTATCCTGCAAAAATTTATTATTTATTTGTCGATACGGCAAGCGCCTTGCACTTTAATTACGCGGAATTCAATCCCCGAATTCTTTAATCCAGCCGGAATAACCATTCGCCAGGGCCGGAATATTCAAAAGATATACGTCATGATCGCCGACTTCGAAACGCTTTTCAAGAGAACCCGCCTGACCTTCCTCTTCATCGAACCAGACGATTTTTATCCGGCGCTTTTTGCCCATTACCGTTAATCTGTCCCTGTCGTTTTCCAGAAGTTCAACCGTTTTCTGGTCATCAATCGTTACGGTAACTCGGAAAAGAGGTTCGAATACGGTTCTCTCTGTCTCGAATCGTTGATTGTCCAGCAACAGCATTCTGCCTTTGCCGACTTTATAGAGCATAATTGCGACGGCTGCCAGAAGCACAACGAAGACACATCTTATCCAGAAACGTTTCATAACTTATCTTCCTGCATTACTCCGTTCCCGTGCCATTTTATAACTGTTCCAGTAGCTTGAATACTCCTCATCAGTTCACGCGCGCCTTTTTCAATTTCATTTTCATCAATGTCGTCATTGCTTTTGCAGCCAGTCTCTTTATCACCCCTCCCCGGACGTTATGATGGAAGTGTTCGGTTTCCGGCGCCAACCATCCGTTTTCTTTGAAATAAGCGTAATCAACGGGCAGAAAAGGTTCGACATCAGAATAGATTGCCCGCATAGACTCGAAATGAAGATAATCCGAAAAAGACAATTTCCGTGGTTTTTTTTCCTTGACGGCCCCGTAAAGTTTATCCGCAATTTCACCTGTTCGGTCCTCCTGTTTGACCAATAAAGGAATGTCGGTATTTTTCGGAGGAGCTATTACGCCGAGCGAATCCACGAATTCAAATCCCCAACTGACTGCGACCATTTTCATATATTTCAACGTTTCTTTTAATCCCGGAAAACCGGCGGCGGCTATTGCTGCAGCATATTTTCCGAAATATCGCGGCCTGTGAAAATTATATGCGAACCGATCGATAAATGTTTTCATCAGGTAGGTCACATGCATGGAATAGACTGGACTGACGAAAATGACGCCGTCAGCTTCATCAAGTTTTTTCGAGATTAGCTCTTTATCGTCTTTCAACGGGCAGGCTGCTTCACCTTTAACAAAGCACGTGAAACATCCCAGGCAGGGCTTCAACTCGACATCCTTCAAATGAACGTATTCGAATTCGACATCATGGAATCGTTGCATTTTATTTTCTATTTTTTGTGTTATTTCCAGTGTATTGCCTTTATGCGGACTTCCCATAACGGCCAATATTTTCATGTTATTGTTTCTCCGTGATTTTAACGCATATTAAGTTGAAACTGATCAGGGGGTAATCATAACCTGGCTCCAGTTCGCTAAGTACGAACAGTTTTGATCAAAGAAAAAACATTTTTATTTGGTTTAATTATTATCATCGGTTCTCCCTTACTGTAGATGCAGTGTCGTATTCTGTTCATCATTTTGAGTTCCCAATCGTCGAGCGGACTGTTTGTGTTTGCGGCTTTCTTTCTGCAGAGCGTAGAGGACTAGTGCAACGGATATGACGCCGTAGGAGGCGAAGACGCGGAAATATTCACCGAGCATGGCGGAACCGATGAGGTTTTTTCCTGCCATGGGAGATATGATGAACATGAGGTGGAAGAGTAGGACGCCGGCGAAGGCGTTAGAGATACCGGCACGGGCGACGGAAGCGCCTCCGACGAGCAAAGCGGCAATAGAGAACATGCCGATCTGTTCATGACTGTTGTAGGTATTCATGGTTCCGATATTCTGAAGGTAAACGATCTGACCCAGGCCGGCCAGTATAGTGGAAATGATGATGGATAGGGTCCTGGTTTTTTCCACTTTTATTCCGGCTGCTTCGGACACTTCCATGTCCTGCCCCACGGCCCGCATGTCATGACCGAGTTTAGTTTTTCTGAACCAGGCGATGAAAAGGCACAGCAGCATAATGAACAGAAAAGTGGCCAGAGGCACATGAGCTCCGGCGAATTCAACCGGTATCAATCCATCCAGGGATTGCCTGATATTGTTCAAATTAACGGCGTTGCGTATGCCGTACCCCCGGGAAAGAACGAGTGCATCGCTTTTAATGGGAATAAGACTGCCCATGCCGTACAGCACGATCAATTGATAAACGCCGTTGGCGAAGAATGCCAGTATAAACGAAGTGACCATTTCACGACCTTTGGCTTTATTAAGTATGATGCCGGTGATCCATCCTGCGAATAAAGAGAGGGGAAGCGATAAAATCATGGCCAGGAACATGCCCGGGAGACCGATGATGTTCCAGTCCGTGATGAAAATAAGCGCGGTTTGCCCCGCCATCGCGCCCAGGACCATACCGAAATTCAAACCCATCCCTGCAATAATCGGTATGATCAGGGAAAGGACCAGAAAACAGTTCCGGGCCAATCTGATCATGAGTTCCTGGAGAAGGTACGACGCTGAGTAACCAGAGAAGGGGATGGCGACGGCGCTGATGGCGATGAACAGGATCGGCACGCCGTTTCTTGCGAAAAAATCGGATATTGCTGCCGTCGTTCGCTGCTTTTTCATTTTGCCTGTTTCGCTCCGATTTTCCTGGTCAAAGCATAAAGGATCATACCGTTCGAAACTACGATCCTTATCACCTCTGACATATCCGTATGAATGGCGCTGTTCAGTACTGAGGGCGTCATAGTCAGAATACCCTGGAACAGAAGCGTGCCCACGATCACGTGGGTTATGCCGGCTTTATTGACGGATGCTCCGCCGATCAGAATAGCCGCTACTGCCGGAAAAGCCATGAAAAACGGTCCCATATAAAGCTGGATGAAACCGAAGCTCTGCTGGTAAACGATTATCCCCACAGCTCCGAGCCACGTAGACGCCATCACCGAAATGGTGCGCATGCGATCAACGTCGACCCCGGAAGCGCGGGCAAAATGAGGATTCGAACCCGCTGCTGTCATCGCAGTTCCCGTCCTGGTTTTCAGAAATATCCACATGAGGAAACACATGATGCCGAAAAAAATGAACATGCCTGTCGGGAGGATCAATTCCGTTCCCAGTTTAAGGGCTAAAAAATCATTCAGTACATGAAGATAGTAACCTTCGACCGTTATTGTCGTCCGCAGTCCCTTGCCGGCGTATCCCCAGACCATATTGGGGCTTTTCAGGGGAATAAGCAACCATACCATGCACATAAAAGCCACCGAAGAAAAACCCACATAGGTCGCTATCATCATTTCGCTTCCCTTTACCCGGTTAAGTAATTTCCCGTAACCGTAACCGAACAGCAAAGCGAAAGGAGTCGACAAAGCAATAGCGGCAAAGAATGCCGGAAATCCTGAAAGACCTGATTCGATGGTTAAAACAGCGCCGAGAAGCCCTGAAATAATTCCCAGCGGCAGTCCGAAATTGAGGCCGCATCCCGAATGTATCATGGGAACCATGGCCAGGACCATGACGCCGTTCATGCCGAACCTGATCAAGGTATCGCTGATGGAGGTATCGATGCGGACCCCGACGAAAGGAGCCCCTGCGAACAGGGACATCAAAAAAAGCCCTATGATTATCCTGGGCCAACCTGCCGCTGCTGTGAATGCCTTAACTTTTTCCATCCGCTCTCTTCTTTCCTACCATAAGCAATCCGAATTCTGAAGATTTCGAATGAGCCGGCAATACGGCGGCGATTCTGCCTTCCGATACGACCGCTATTCTGTCGCATACGGCCCGCAGCTCCTCCAGCTCGGATGATACCATAACGATGGTTGTCTTATTCTCTTTGTTGTATCTCAGCAATGTTTCAAGAATAATGTCCTTGGCGCCTACATCGATGCCGCGAGTCGGTTCGGAGACGAACAGAATGCGGGGCTCCTGTGCGAAAGCTTTCGCCAGGCAGACTTTCTGCTGATTGCCGCCTGACAGTTCCTTGACCTTCTGCTTGCCGGATACGCATTTGATGTCCAGGGCATCGATATATCTCCCCGTTTCATTCATTATGGCTTTTTCATCCCGCAGTTTTATCAATCCGCCGAGGAAAGGTTTCAGGTATTTTTGCTGAGTCTGCATAGCCGTGAAAACGATATTCCAGTCCAGGGGTTCGTCCAGCAGCAGTCCGACGCCCCGCCTGTCTTCTGAAACAAAAGCCATACCCGCTTTCAAAGCTGATGCGGGAGAGTTTAACGGCACGTCCCGTCCGTCGATTTTTACGCGCCCTCCCGCGGAATACAATCCCATAATGCCGTTGGGTATCCCGATTTTTCCCTGCCCCGCAAGCCCGCTTATGCCGAAGATTTCTGCCGGTTCAATCGTAAATGACACGTCTCTTACAACCTCACCCGGCATATCTACCCATAAATTCTCGATTTCCAGGATAGGACGCCGGCTTATTCCGCTTTTCTTCTGCACGGTCCCGCGTTCCTCTATCTCACGCCCCACCATCCATTCCGCTATCTGATCCGCCACGACCTCTGAAGTCGCCGCCTCCTTTACCGCTTCACCGTCCCGCAATACCACAATTTTGTCGGTTATTTCCAGCACTTCGCCTAAACGGTGTGATATGAATATCACCGCAATTCCCTGTCGGCTGAGCTTCCTGATCGACTGAAGCATCACCTCGGCTTCAGCCTCTGATAAAGCCGCTGTCGGCTCATCCAATATCAGTATTCGCACCGATTCACGGTCCAGCTCACGGGCTATCTCGATAAATTGCTTATGTCCTACCGGCATCTCAGATACCGGCGATTCCTCCTCCAACTGGACGTCCAACCTCGAAATCGCCCTGTTAGCCCGCTCATGCATCGCACCCCTGTCCAGCGTCTGCATGCCGTCGCCGAATATTTCTGCTAATATATTGTAATTCAGGATTTCACGATTAAGAAGTATATTTTCGGCCGCCGTGAATCCGGGAATGAGTGAAAACTCCTGGTGAACCATCCCTATCCCGGCATCCAACGCCGAAAATGGATTCTCGAAAATCACTTTTTCCCCGTCCAGCCTTATATCGCCTTCATAGCCGCCCGTTTCACTTATAACGTTCATTCCGAACAGTATCTTCATCAAAGTGGACTTGCCCGCACCGTTTTCACCCACCAGGCCGAGTATCTCACCCTCCTCCAGACTGAAACTGACTTGCTTCAAAACTCGGTTCCCGAGAAAATCCTTGGATATTTTTTCAACTCGCAGCAAAGGACAATTATCGTTCATGTGATACCCGAAAAAAAATGTCTCCGCATTGATGAAAAACCCTGAAAATATTCATTCTTCATAGCTGATATCCCCTCGACACCCCGCCTTCTTCCCGATCTTCCATTCCGCTATCCTTCCAATCTTCTTTACTTGATATTGAAATACTTGTCGGGAATTTCCAGTTGAGGCGTGCCCATGTAGCCTTTACCCATGATGTAGGTATCCTGGTAAATGAGGATATGGTTTCTGGCGCGGACGCCTGTGCCGGCGTCGACGTAGTAGCTGCCGTTCCATTCGGCTCCTGGAGTGAACTTGTTGTAAGCTTTGATTAAATCGGTCATTCCGGTCAGTTCGGATTTGCCTTCGATGACCCTTTTAGCATGCTCTCCCAGTCCTGCGGTTGTGGTGTATCCGTAAGAATAAGCCCAGGCGCCGAAACGGCCGCTGCCGCCTTTTTCGATGACCACTTCTTCAACTTTCTTCAAAATGGCGGGGAAATTGCCCTTTTCTTTGGAAAGGTCAATGCCCAGAGCTCCGGGATACCCCATCAGCGGCGACGGAAGGTCAGCTTCCACGAAATAGCCCCCGTGATCGATCAACTGTTTCAGCAGGGGTTCCGTGTGAGCGTCATTAGTGCAGAAAAAAGCGGTATTCTGACCGTATTTGTCAAGCCATGCCGGGACCTTTTCGAGAATGAACTGTTGCGCTCCGGCCACTCCTACGTCGCTTGTCGGGTCCGGCGCCGTCTCGAAAATAAATTCAAGCCCCAGGTCATTGCAGGCTTCCTCCATGATGGTTCTTCTACGACCTAAGGTTTCATAACTCATATGGCGGGGAAAAGATATGTGAACCAGCGTATCCGCCCCCAGCTCCTTCGCCGAGTGCACAATCAGGTAACCCCGAGCCACGAAATCGTTGTTTATCGCAAGATCGGCAGCGCTCTCTATCACCAGCGGGTCCTCGTGAGCCTCACCGGCAATCAAAATGACATCTTCACGCCTTTCCCTCACCCGCCGAAACGCTTCCGTCGTTCCCGGTACGGCCTGGTTGACCACAATCGCCTTCACATGCGGATCATCAGAAAGTCCCACTATCTGTGAAATCGTCGTCTCCATTTCCTGCATGAAATTGTCGGGATACGTCACGTGCTGTATCATTCCACCCTCAGAAACCTTTCCATATCCCTCGATCAACCTCTCGGCGCCCCTGAGATCATCCTCTGATTGAGACACCGTTCCCGTTACGATGCCGATGTGAAATTCCGCAGCAGCTTTACCGGATTCCGCTTTTCCTCTCCCCTTCATTTCATCCGTCTCAGCCGCCTTTTCGCCGCAACCGGTCAAAACCGCACAAAAAACAACCGTCAGTACAACAAATACAGATACCCTCTTCATAACCTCCTCCTTGCTGCCGCTGTAAAAAATCCCGGACCGTCGATAAACCCGGCAGCTATTTCGTCGCATGCAGACTAGCCTTACGAACTCACTCTCATCGCTTACGTTTTATAAAGCCTGCTGCCGCCCTAACCTTATCAAAAACTTCTCCATCTAAACAAGCCTCGACAACTAGTTGTTGCTAAAGACACCTGGAAAAGACTGAACTCTTCGCTATTTCTCCCGGTTGAATTTCTTTGATCGACTCGTGTGTAATTCATCTTGCTCCCGGATTGGAGGAGTTTATGCTGGATTCTGCTGAAACATTATTGAACAAGATTCGTTTGGGTGAAGATTCTCTTTTGGAACTGCTTTCCCCGGGAACACTCCCCAATACCATGACGATTGACAGTCTGCCTCTAAGGCAATCCACGCGAAACAACCTCATGACAAGCTTGCCTGCTAGATGCCCTGTCCCATAAAACGATACGGATTTCACCCGGCAATACCTCATGGGCAGATGCGGTGAAAGAATACCCGTTATTTGAAAAAAAGCGAAAAGCTGTCGAAAAAAAATCCTCGTATACAGGCTGATCGACAACAGCGAACTTTTACTGACAATCTATTCCGCTTAATTGCCTATCCAGGATTAATAATTAATCCTGCCGTAATTGCTCACAACCTTCTGAAATGACCAAACACAGGTTAAAATTTTAACCCTGCACAAAAATCAGCCTATCGACTCTATTAAATTTCCCGCACGCCTGCTGGTTTCGGGCTGCTCAAATTGCAACCTCAAAACAGCAATATTTGATCAATCCCGACTTTCAAATCATTCCACTATCTTCTTCGCTAAACTATAGGGCATTCCCACAAAAAGCATATCACGGGAAAGCCCGCTGGAATTCCTGGCATCCTCGCAACCGAAAGATACCGCCAGGTCACCGGTCTGTAGAGCTTTCACCGTCACGTTGCCGCACGCAGAAAGCACACAGGAAAGACGCGACTCAAATATCTTATCCTCTTTTTTCTGATACCTCTCTATCAGTTTCATAACACGTTCAGGCTGCAGTCGCGAAATCGCGACTTCCGGCTTGCCCCCTGTGTTTAAGCCCACTGCGTATGGTTTTTCTTCTAACCGGGGTGTCGCTTCAATCAGTTTCCTCGCCTGCTCCAGGGTATATCCTCTTTTCTCAGCCAGCGTCCTTATCATTTCATCCTCAATGCCGTTTCCGATTCCGAATGAATAGCGGGCCCCCAGGCACGTAAAACCATCAGGATTCAGATAAACCGACTGCGTGCCCGCCCTCTGGATAGCCTCGCAGAACCGGTCCGCTTCCGTCCATTTGAATTCTCCCTCAACCTGACCTTCGTCCTTTATTATTGAAACTCCATACCATCGACCACCGATCACGCTCTGCAACTTCATTATCGTTTCCAATTTAAATTTGCCTCCTTTGATGTCTCCATTCAATTTGTGAAAAATTTCATCCTCTTAATCTCATCCTTAAAACGCCGCTTGCATCAGCATCCCATTTGTTAAGGCAAAATCAATGCCGGAAAAATCCTTAAATCGACCTATCCCTAACTTGTTTTTGTCCATAAACGGCGAATTTTTCCCAATACTGCGTCAGTCTTCGGATTTG
>CAZUFC010000230.1:0-8278 GCA_964619725.1 uncultured bacterium
ACCTTCATTTTTAATTGGTTTTACTTGGATCCACACACAGCGGAAAAAGCTCGAAGTTATGAGGAAACTCACGGCGCTTTTATTAGTTTTGAAGAGTCAGCATTGACAAATATTGATGCCGGCGCTTAATTTATTCGAGACTTGTTATTTTTAGAGACTGTAAAAAAAGACTCTAAAAAATTTTTGAATTAAACGGGAGGGATCAATGGCTATTCCAGATTTTCAATCTATTATGCTGCCGTTGCTCATTCATTTAGCTGACGGTAAAGAGCATGACAATAAAGAAACTTTTAATGAATTAGGAAAATTTTTCAATCTTTCTGATGAAGAACTCAAAATGCTTTTACCCAGCGGACGACAGGGGCTTTTTACTAACAGAATAGCCTGGGCTAAATCACATCTTAAAGGCGCAGGACTTATCGAATCACCCAAAAGAGCTCATTATAAAATAACGGATCGAGGTAAGAAGGTTCTTAAATCGAATCCGGACAAAATTAGTATTTCATTTTTGAGGAGATTTCCGGAATATGAAAGGTATCGACAACCCCGAGATGAAAAAGATCAGAAGGATAGGCGAATGGACGAAATGGAGGGTGATGAAACGAATGAAATGACTCCTCAAGAACACATAGAATATGGATACCAGAACATTCACGATGAATTGGCAAAAGATATTCTGGAGAAAATTAGAAAAGTCGATTACGATTTTTTTGAAAAAATTGTTGTCGAATTATTGGTTTCGATGGGATACGGCGGTTCCTTGCACGATGCAGGCAAAACCATAGGGAAAAGCGGAGATGAAGGAATCGACGGCGTCATAAAAGAGGACAAACTCGGTTTAGATGTGATCTATATACAGGCAAAAAGATGGAATAATACGGTAGGCAGACCGGAAATACAGAAGTTTGCGGGAGCGCTTCAGGGCAAAAGAGCCAGAAAGGGCGTATTTATAACCACTTCAAATTTTTCCAGAGAAGCAATGTTGTATGCTTCCATGATAGAGAATAAAATTGTTTTGATTGACGGCAAAAGATTGGCTGAACTTATGATAGATCATGGAATAGGCGTCTCACCGGTATCATCTTATGAGATAAAACGTCTTGATTCAGACTATTTTGAGCCTTCTTGAGAAGCATTGATCAAAACCCGGCCCAGATTACTGAAACAAACTGTCAAAAGTTTTGAAAGAAGTGTAACGCCGGTTTGATCAGCGCCGCAATTTTTGAAGCGTACAAAATAAATTCTGTCGTCCTTTCCGTCCCTTAGGTCCCTTAGGTCCCTTTCGTCCCTTTCGTCCCTTTCGTCCTTTTCGTCCTATTAAAAAATGGCTCTCGACAAGGCAGAGTTTGAAACGGGAACCGCGGAAATTACCATTCTAAAAGAATTCACGAGGCCCGATACAAGTCAAAACGACATCCAGTCTCGAAGGAAAACAGCCGAAATATGCCCAATCAGGCGCCGCTCCTCTTTTCCTTTGCCGTTAAAGGATTGATAAAGCCGTAAATAATTGTTAATATCTCGCTCCCTGTCGGTTGCCGGCTATCCGTTTCTGGAATCGGAGAACAATGAATACGGTCCTGAGAAAACTCAAAAAAGAACACATCATATTAATCATGGGAATCATTGCGGCTCTTTTGATTCTGCGATTGCCGCTTCAGAACGGATTGACAGAGCAGGGCCGTACGGCTTTGAGCATATTCGCTGTTTGTATCGTTCTATGGATGACGCGCCTTATTCCGCTGGCTGCTACCGGGCTTTTGGCTATAGCGCTTATTTCGGTTACCGGGGTAATGTCCTCCAGTGAAGCATTTGCTTTTTTCGGGAATTCAGCGGTATTTTTTTTGCTTGGCGTTTTCTTCTTGAGTTCAGCTCTTATACGAACGGGATTGAGCAAGCGGTTGACATTACTTTTTCTTGAGCGTTTCGACCGTACGCCCCGGTATTTTTTAACGGGTGTTCTGAGCGTCAGCGCTTGCCTGTCGTTGCTCATGCCGGAGCATGCTGTGGCTGCCATGATTTTTCCCATTCTGGTTGAGATCGGCGACCAGTTGAAATTGAAAAAGGGTGAATCGCAATTCGGGAAAGCGATGTTCCTGGCGCTGGCCTGGGGAACGGTTATCGGCGGCGTGGGAACCATGCTGGGCGGCGCCCGCGCTCCCCTCGCCGTGGCCCTGATCCGGGAATCTTACGGCATACGGGTCGGTTTTCTTGAATGGGCCGTCGCAAGCGTCCCCCTGGTTGTTCTGTTGCTCCCCTTCGCTTACCTCATGCTGATTTTCGGATTCCGCATCGACATCAAAAGCATAAATCATGTGAAGGCGTTTTTACAGCAGGAAGTGACGCGTATCGGCAGAATGAGCGGTGAAGAAAAGCGGCTGTCCTGGCTTATGCTTGTGACGATATTCTGCTGGATATTTTTCGGAAAGCATATCGATCTGGCGACTATTGCTATGATCTCAGGCGTATGCATATTTGTGTTTAAAATTGCGCTGTGGAAGGATGTGGAAGAATTCGTCAACTGGGGAGTCATAGTGATGTACGGAGGAGCGATAGCGCTGGGAAAATCATTAACGGAAACGGGAGCTGTGGACTGGCTGGCTATTAATCTGCTGCATCTCGAACACATGGCGGAACCCATGGCGGTTTTGGTTCTGATCGTTTTAAGCATTATACTGACCGAAACGATAAGCAATGTGGCCACCATAGCCGTCCTGCTTCCCATAGGCTTCGGACTGGTCGATGCAGGACTCTTTTCCCCGACGCTCGCCGGCTTCATCATCGCCCTTCCCGCAGGCCTCCCCTTCAATTTCCCCATCGGCACTCCATCAAACGCCATCGCCTTCTCATCCGGCTACTACACCATACAGGAATCCTTCAAACGGGGAATTCTGCTCAATATTATCTCCGTAATATTCATCTATCTGCTTTATTTGTTTTATTGGCCCCTTTTGGATTTATAATGGAATTCAGCGAGCCTGGAGGAACCTATGACGCTCGAAACAAAAAGAGGATTTACCGTGTGGTTTACCGGTCTGTCCGGGGCAGGCAAATCCACTCTTGCGCAACTCCTGAAACACACGCTTGACGCCCGGTCGTGTCACGCCGTGGTGATCGACGGAGCCGAAATCAGGAAAACCATCAACGTCGATCTGGGGTTCAGCGAGGATGACAGGTCATTGAATGTACGGCGCATGGGAGACGTATGCGACCTTTTGACCAGAAACGGAGTCGTCGCCATTGCTGCAGCCGTATCGCCTTCCCGGAAGATTCGTGGGGAAAATCGACGAAAAATCGGCCGGTATGTCGAAGTATACTGCAAGTGTCCTCTGAAGGTACTCGTCGAACGGGACAATACCAACTTTTATAAAGATGCGCTCGCAGGAAAAATAAAACGGGTTGCAGGCATAGACGTCGAATATGAGGAACCCCGCGATGCCGAAGTCGTCGTCGAAACCGATAAAGTATCGCCTCAAGCGGCCGTTAAAAAAATACTTAAAGTCCTGAAAAAGAAAAATATGATCCCTAAAGCTTCCTCATCGGTTTATACGCCGGAAGAAGAGGATATGATAAAAAAACATCTGAAAGGACTGGGATATATTTAACCCATTAACGGGAAGATTATGAGGACGCCGAAATACCCGGAACAAGCCGATGTGGTTCTGGTCCATCCCCGGGGCAGCAACTGGATGCCCGGTGAAACCGACGTCACTGCCGCCGCCAATATGATGCCGCCTCTCGGATTATGCTCCATCGCTTCCGTGCTCGAAAAACAGGGCATAAAGGTCGCTGTCCTGGATTTTTTCGCCTATCCCGCATCAATGGAGCGCTGCCGGGATAATATCCTGAGTCGCAATCCCGATATCGTCGGCTTTTCATGCACTACTTCCTCCTTCCCGGAAGCTTATGATGCGGCTGCAGCCCTTAAAAACAAAACCCCCGGCGTCAAAACCGTCTTCGGCGGCGTTCATGTATCGGCTCTTAAAGAAAGAATACTCCGGGATTTTCCCGCCGTCGATTGCGTCGTCGTCGGCGAAGGCGAAAATACAATGACTGAGCTGGCGTCCGGCCGCCATCCCTCAGAAATTAAAGGGCTGATATACCGGGACGACAAAGGTCCCGTGTTCAACGGCTATCCCGATCTTATCGAAAACATCGATGTGCTGCCCTTTCCCGCCTACCGTAAACTCAAAGGATTCCCCCGAAAATACACCCTGCCCGTCTTCAACTACCCCCGTTCGCCAAACGGAACCATGATCTCCAGCCGCGGATGCCCATACTCATGCTCATACTGCGATCGCTCCGTCTTCAAAAGCTCCTTCCGCTTCCATTCAACCGAATATATCTACGAACATATGAAATTCCTGAAAAAAAATTACCGCATGAAACACATTAATTTCTACGACGACCTCTTTACCTTCGACAGACAAAGAATCGTCGAATTGTGCCGCAGACTGATCGCAAAACCACTCGGCATGACCTTCAACTGCGCTGCTCGCCTCGGACACCTCGACAGACCCCTCACAGCACTCCTTAAAAAAGCCGGATGCTGGATGATCAGCCTCGGTATCGAAAGCGGCGATCCCAAACTAGCCTCATTACATAAAAGCGGACCCAATGACCTCGACAAAATGAAAATTACTGTCCGTATGATTAAAGAATCCGGCATCAGAGTCAAAGGACTCTTCATCATGGGACTGCCCGGCGAAACAGAACAAACCGTCAAAACAACCATGAACTATGTCCATTCACTCGAACTCGACGATATGAACCTCGCCAAATTCACCCCCTTTCCCGGCGCACCCGTCTATCCCTCCGTCAAACGCTACGGTAAATTCGATGAAGAACTCAAAAAAATGAACTGCATGAACTTCGTCTTCCTCCCTCATGACATTCCCGATAAAGAACGCCTCGAATTCCTCTATAAAAAATTTATCCGCTCCTTCTACGAGTCTCCCCGAATGAAAAAACAATACGTCAAAATGCTCTGGCAATCCCCGCACAGCTATTTTGTGCTGCTCAAAAACCTCCCTAAATTCCTCAAAGCCTTTTTCCGTTTCAGAAGTTGATCATTCAGCAACCGTTCAATTCTGTAATTTGTTATTTCAAAATGAACGAACGGCGCCTGCAATACCGCCGCTCTATATTGGCGGCTTGCCTTAACGTATTGATAAATAAGTTTTAATGAGGTCGGTGTGATGCCGGCACGGCTTTTGATCTTATGTTAGGCGATTTCCGCAGTCGGCGGGAACCGGAATTAACCCTGACTTACTGCACGGAGGAGAAAAATGAAAAGTTTAAAAAAAGCCTTGAAGATTTTGGGAATGGGAATGATCATCAGCGCATGCAACCTCAAAAAGACCCTTTTTTGATCAATGCCCTTATTTTGTTTCCTTTCCCGGTCCTATTTCATGTTCAGGGTCGTCGAACTGCATCAATTCGACAGGCGCTCCGTTTTCGACGATAAAAGCCACTAATAATCCAGGACTGGGGCTGTTGGGCGGTATTAGGACTTCTTTGCCTGATGTCGCCGCTTCTATATCTTCGACCACAAAGGCTACATGAGGAACCTTTTTAACCAGCTCAGGAAAAGGAGCATCAGGTTCGAACCTTATCCATTCCACGCCGAACTCGCTAGTTTCAAACCCGGAAACATGCATCTTAAACCGGGCCAGATACCTTTCGCCTTCTCGTTTAACATCTGTCGGTATTCCTATGTGGTGATACTTGAGCATTATTGCGACTCGCCTATTCTCCGCCTGGACTCCCTCTGATCCTTTCCCCCTCTCAATTAGGTTTCACCGGCATCCTGCATTACATATAACAACAGGAATGCCTACTTTTTCAACATGTTTTCCAATTGCTGTTTTTTCGATTCGTAATCTCTCTTTGAAATATATTGGTTCTTTTTTAAATCATTCAGTCTCTTCAGCTCCTCTTCAACAGCAGACTTCAACTCGATCCTGCTCCTGTCCGGCAATATCCCCAGCTCTATCCGCGTCAGAAGATTCTCGATAAGGTTCTCCCGCGCCTCATGCTCAGATATCTGTTTCCTCTCCAGACGAATATCCGTTTTCTGCTCAAGCGCCAGAAGTATCCTCTCCGCCTCTTTGATCCCGGCATCCGTCAGGGCGCCGAGTTCCTTCTCAAGAACAACCAGCCCCAGGCGGCCTTCCAGAAGGCTTTCCTCTGTCGCCATGTCCATTTGAACCAGGTCATACAGTTTTTCTACTTCATAACGGTCATGAACATAATCACCGATCCGGGCGCGCAACGTCGATATTTCCTTCTCCAGCCGGTAAATTTTCTCCGCATTTTCAGCGGATGTTTTTTCAT
This sequence comes from uncultured bacterium, assembly GCA_964619725.1. Lineage (GTDB taxonomy): Bacteria > CSSED10-310 > CAZUFC01 > CAZUFC01 > CAZUFC01 > CAZUFC01. Next base: position 6,334 of record CAZUFC010000230.1, read on the forward strand.
TTTCCGGCAGAGACTGACCGAAAGCCGGAGCAGCGAAATTCATGAACATTACCGCCAGAATAACAATGAAGAATATCCTGCTATTCATGAGATTTCCTCCTTCTCAATGTTTACCGTTTTCAAAAAATCCCCTTATTCTCGATAAATAATTAATTTAAAATAACCGATCCAAGAGCACAATAAAACAAAATTTTTCATCAATAAGCAATATGGACAATGACGAAAATCAATTTTCGTTGTCCGGTTAATGCCTCCTTTTGATATTTAAAAAACAGCCTTGTTCTCAAAAATAATTATACGATACTGAAATAAATTATTCAAGAAAATAAATCGAATCGTTTTTCTTTTCGCATGAAAATTGACAAAATAGGAGGCAACGGAGATAATTCATGCTGGACCGACGTTGAATAAAACTGCAGAGAATATGTCCCGTACGATTTGCAAAAGTTCAATCGAAAAGGAAATAAAATGTCGCGGCTTTTTATCGAGGAAATCGATAAGCTCAAAAATCCGGAGCAAAATTTCCTCATGCGCATGGAAGAAAACAGGTGCGGAACGAATTCCGCTGACTTAAACTCTGCAATGGATTTCTCCAGTTTACATTTCAGCGTATCACCGATAACAGATGAGGAGCTGATATGTCTATCAGATATCTCAAGATAAGACCGTTAAAAAGAACGCCGCCGTTTCGAAAACTGGCGCTGGGAACGTGGGGTCGTACGGGGGACCCGCAGATATACGGAATGTCGGAACTGGATTTGACTCATGCTGAGGAATGGATACGGAAGAACGAGGATAAAACGAATGGGCCCAGGATAACGATAACGCATCTGACGGCGCGAGCCATTGCTTTAGCCATGAAGAAGTATCCTGATTTGAACGGTTACATACGTTTCCGCAAAATATATTTGCGTGAGTCGGTGGATATATTCTTTCAGGTAATGACGGAGCATGAATCGGGCCGGATGGACCTTACCGGCATACAAATACAGGAGGCGGACAGGAAAGACGTGTTTGAGATAGCCCGGGAGATGGAAGAAAAGGTTTCGGCTGTGCGGAGTAAAAAGAACACTGAGTTGCAGAAAACGGCTCGCCTGTTCGACAAATTTCCCGGTTGGGCCGTGTGGTTGCTGCTGAGGATCGTTCCCTTCATCAGCTACACTTTGAATCTTAAATTCCCGGGCATTCCCAGGGATCATTTCGGCGGTTGCATGATATCCAATGTCGGCGGTCTCGGTATAGACGCCGCCTGGGCGCCGCTGGTTCCCTACAGCCGCGTCCCGCTCATCCTGATACTCGGCGGAATAAAAAAACGGCCGCTTGTTGTGGATGATGAAATAAAAATAAGAAAAACCATGCGCATATGTTCAACCATAGACCATCGTTTCTGTGACGGCGCGCTTCTGTCGAAAATGAGTAAAATAGTGGAAAAATGCTTTCGGGAACCCGACAAATATTTCAGCATCAACGGCCGATGAATTCCCTGCAAGCATCTATCCTGTGCGGTCCGTCAATTTTTTGGGACCGATCAAACCAGCCATAAAACAACCCAATCATACTCCCCCACTCCATTCATGGCATTGGCATTAGGATGACAGGAACCAATCATTGTTTTTAGAGCAAAAAACGTTAAAAATGTATTCGTTGTCGCTGTCGCTGTCGAATTTCAAAACTCCTGATAAGGCTAACTTGTTTTTGTCCATAAACGGCGAATTTCTCCCAATGATGCGTCAGACTGGGGATTTGCTCAGTCAACGTATAATAAATGCGCCTCCTTCGCAAATCCTTGCCTTCCTTGTCTTAAGAAAAATTCGCCCGTTTATGGATCAAAAACCCAAGTGGCTGTCCAGCATTAAATTTTGAATCGGGCTTCGAGTTTGTGGACAGACACTAACCTAATATATTGAAATCAATTGATTTTTTTACATTTTGACTCGGCATAAAA
>CAZUFC010000231.1:0-8229 GCA_964619725.1 uncultured bacterium
CCTAACCCATTGATTTTACTGAATTCTTATTTTTCCTTCTGGGAAACTTGGGTTAACACAATAATATTGACCCCGAAGGGGTCGCAAAGCAAAGCCCAGGGTTAAGCGAACGGAGTGAGCGCAACCCTGGGTAAGAATAGAAAATATTAAAACCCTGAAAGGGTTGAACAGGAAAAGCTTATCCCAACGCGCTCATTCCACCACTCCGAACCAAGATTGCAGAAGCCTCAAAGCCCTTTCATCATCCGGATTCATCTGCAAAGCCTTCTCCAGTTCTTCACGTGCTTCCCTCAAACGCCCGGAAGCTTTCAAAGCCAGCGCCAGGTTCCTTCTCGCCGCGCCCAGCGAGGGATTCAATGCAACGGCTTTACGGCCGTGTTCGATTGCTTCACGGTAATTTCCTGAAGAATAAAGGACTCCTGACAGAGAACCATGAGCAAGCGCGTAATCCGGATCAATTTTTAACGCTTCTCTGTAGTTCTCCAGAGCTTTTTCATACTCTTTTCGCTGGAACCGCACATTCCCCAGATTATAATAAGCCTCTTTCATGTCAGGAATGTAACGAACAGTTTCTTTATAAGCGTTAATCAGTTCATTCGTCCTGTTAAGGCGCCGTAAAGCAGTCCACAGGTTCTGATGAGCCAGGTCATTGTCATGCTTGAGGCGTATCGCAAACCGGAAATGTTTTACGGCCTGCGCGGCATCTCCCTTTTGCAGCAGCACGTAACCGTAACCGTTCTGAGCCAGCGAACTCTCTTTTTGCATGCGAACGGCGTGAGTCCACAATGAGGCGGTATTTTGCCAGACATCGCATTGTTTTCTGGAGAGGAATCCCAGTATGACGACGAAAATGACCAATAAAGGAGCGACGGAGCGAACGGCCTTTTTGGGATCAGCGGTCCGTGCGGCGGATTTATAAATGCCTGCAGCAATTAATACATACCAGGCCGAACAGGGCAGGTAAGCGTACCGGTCTGCCGTTTCCTGGTTGCCGCTTTGCAGGAATCCCATTACCGGGGCGAGAAACAGAGTATAACTGAAAACCGCAGCTTTAACGGCATGAAATTTCTTCCCCCATGAAAAAAGAAAGACGAACAGGAGAAAAATAAAGCCTGCCGAAAGAATATACTTCGGTTCCGAAAGGTTTATGGGGAGTTTTAACTCGTAAATAGGCGACAGATTCAAGGGAATAACCGTTTTCCAGGCATAGAAGAGCATCCCGTAACAGGCTTGCGCCAGCCGCTGCAAAGGGCCGTGAACCTCAAAACCAATTTGGGACCCCGCACCTTGTTTGACCAGTGCGGCGATCAATGAGGCTGCCAGGGCGATGACGGCATAAGGAACTTTTTCTGCTGTAATTTTAATATTCCCTTTTTTGTAGTCGCTTCTGAAACCGGTCAATCGTCCCAGGACATAGCGGTCAATAACGAGCAGTACGAACGGAATCGCGACGGCTATGGGTTTAAACAGAACCGACAGCAGGAAGAAACCGAGGGAAAAAAAGTAATATTTAATTCGGTCAGTTTCGATTTTCTTAAGATAAAAATGGAGCGCAAGAAGGGCTGCCGCCATGGAAAAAATATAGGGTTGAGCGGTAGCCCAGCCGACCGTTTCAACCTGCAGAGGATGAACGGCAAAAAGCAAACCGCCGGCGAATGAAGAGAAACCCGCCAGGAGGTAATAAGGTTCCCCGTTGCGGGAAAAGGCGGCAAGCAGAAGCCTTTTAGCGGTGAAGAACAAAAGAATCGACACTGCAGCATGCAAGAGAACGGTTACCAGATGTATGCCCCGGCTGAATGATGTTGCGCTGCCGCCGTTGAGAATCTGGTATTGAACGGCCCAGGCAAACCAGCCGGCGGGTTGCCATTGCGCCATGTGTCCCGTAGTCAGCATCCAGAGTATATTGGAAGGCGCCAGGGACCTGATGCGGCTGTTATCCCTTATGCATTGAAAGTCGTCCCAGTCGACGAATTCATTGTCCAGGCAGGGTTGAAACGAGGCAAATACCGCCAGCAAAATCAGAAATGAAAATAAAACATCCTGTTTGAGGATGCCGGAGGCGAAATGCTGTTTTTTCTGTTTATCGCGTATGACTTTTTCGACTTGTTTCGGAGCGCGTTTTCTGTTCCTTTTTGCGGACTGCGGCAATTTTTACTCCGGCGTATTTTCCAGGGCGTCGTCATTATCGTCCTGATCGATATAGCCCAGGGCTTTCAACCTCTGAACCGCTCCTTCGGACATGTTCGACCGGGCGCTGGATTCGTTGGGATCGATGATCGTGCGGATATAGCATCCGGTGGGAGTTTTCGTATAATCATCCGGTAAACCGTTCAAACGCGTATCCGAGCGAACCAGTGAAAATGGTTCATCTCCATTGATTCTATAACCGTCGCCCAGGAAAACGCCGGCTTCTTTACCGGGACTTTCCGCAGAAATATCAAAAGTGACGCTTGCATCAGGCGGATCGGTTCTGAAAGTAATTTCACTCATTAAATAAGTTATCTCGGCTTCCACATTCAGTATCTTTTTATCGGGACTGACTTCAAAAACCGTGTAGACGGCCTTGCTGGGTTCAGTCAGATGCTCGGAATGATAACGCCGGGGATTGACGAATTTCCCCTCAGTAGTTATCGCCGCTTGAAACTTCAATCCTCCGGGTTTCAGGGCGATGAGTTTCAAATGCCAGCCTGCGTCTGCAGTCAGAGCAAAATCGTTCAGAGCATCAACCAGGTCGCCGCCTGTAGGGTCCTTTTTGAATGGACGTTTTTCTTTGGGATCATTTACGACATCGAAATAATACCTGTTATCGCCCTGGATATTGTGGATCAGTTTAAAACGCCCCTGACGCACCGTTCGTTTCTCATTGCCGTAACGGATAGATTCAGCGAAAACCGGCCGCTGATCGCTTATAACGCTCTCCACCAGGGATATGCCCTGGGTCGTCCTTTCCCCCTTATACCCCGCCAGGTCAAGCAGAGTCGGAAATATATCGACGGGGGAGACGATATCTTTTCGCCTTTCCCCTGAGGGAAATGCGTCATGCCCGGAAATGATGAAAGGAACGCCCACCAGTTCCCGAAACAGTGAAATGGCATGACCGAGACGACCGTGGTCCTTGAATTCCTCGCCGTGATCAGACGTCAGCGCAACTGTCGTATTGTCCATGAGTCCTCTTTGTCGCAGTTCATCGAGCATGCGGCCGATCTGAGCGTCAACATAGGCGATTTCACCGTCGTAAAGCGCTGTGAGTCGCCTGAGATCGGCTTTAGATATCTTTTGTCGTCCGTCGACGTATTGGCTGAATGTCGGCAGGGTGCCGTCAATAGAACCCTCATAGTCATCAGAAGTGAATTTTTCGTCATAAGGTGCAGGAGGCGTATAATCCCAATGCGGATCAAAAAAATGAACAAACAGGTAATAGGGTTGCTGAACCTGGGAAGTCATTATTTCCAGGGTCCTGTCAACCACTTCTTCAGCGATCGGATTCCGGGAGCCTTCATCGATCATTGAATCGTCGAAAACCTGGAAGCCGCGGTTGAGATTGAACGCACTGGATACGTAAATATGACTGATCACTCCGACAGTCCAGTATCCCATCTCATTCAATTTTTCAGCCAGAGTCTCAATCTTCGGCGATAATGTAACTCCGTCGTCCTCCAGTCCGTGAAAAGAAGGATAAAGCCCGGTCAACATGGAAGTATGAGAAGGCAATGTCCAGGAACTGGCGCTGACGGCATTGTCGAAAATAACGCCCTGCTCAGCCAGGCGGTCGATATGAGGCGACGTATTCCGCCAGTAACCATAACAGCCCAGGTGATCGCGCCGCAACGTATCAATAGAGATCATGATCAAATTGGGTTTGGCATCTGGTTTCCTGTCGTTATGGCATCCCTCCGACGTTAGAACGGTCGCAACGGAAAGGACAAATAGTATAGCAATGTAAATGAACTGACGCGTTTTCATGACTATTCAACCCTGATAAAAGAAAATCAACGAACGGATCACCGGACAACCTTCATCACCGCATGAAAAGTCGACGGAATCCCGCAAACAGTATAAGAAAACATGCAGCTTCAATCAAGTTCAGACTGCTGAATCACATTCGCCGCCTGTTTCGCGAACCAGGATGGACAAGTTTTGAAAATCGGAACTCCTCAAAAAACGGCAACAATCTGACTAAAACAAGAAACCGGCCTATTGAAATCCCCCGGAAGAAACTGCCCCTAACCCAAAGATATCTGTTCGGCAAAATCAGAACTGCTTTTTTCAAGAGCAATTCAGACGGGTAATCAGGCTCGGTACCGGAATCGATCATGTAAACATGCCTTCCCGCCATAAACCTTTCCCTTGAACAGGAACAGAAGGTAAGGTAATATCCTCGCGCCTGATTCACTCGAACGAAACATGAAAGGAGCAAGCGACGATGGACAAGGGAAGCATGAAAGAAAAAATCAACGAATATTTCCAATCGAATAAAGAAACCGTCCGTTCGGACATCCTGCGGATACTGGGCGAAATGGTGGCTCAAAAGACAGTCAACGTCCCGTCCGCAAAAATTCCGGATTTTGATTATTTGAACATTAGGGGCGAGGAATCGAAAGTAGGAGATATAGTAAAGCGTGAATTCGACGAATGGAATATCCGGTACGACGTATTCGAAAAAACGGAAGGGCGGCCCAACATAGTGGGTTACATAGGAAAAGCGGAAGAAGGAAGGAACAAACTATTCATGGCCTGCCACATGGACATAGTGCCTCCCGGAGACGGCTGGGACACCGATCCGTACGTGATGACCGAAAAAGAGGGAAAAGTATACGGCAGGGGCGTTCTGGACAACAAGGGACCTTTAGCCTCATCCATGCTCGCCGGTAAGATCATGAAAGAAATATTCGGCGAAGAGGGCATCCCCGGTCAATTGCAGGTAGCCGCCCTTTCCGACGAAGAAGCCTCGGACCCGGACGGAGAAGACTACGGCATAGGCTATTTAATGCAGGAAAAACTGATCGATCCCACATTCGCCATTATCCCCGACATAGGCGAAAATATGCTGAAAATAGACATTGCCGAAAAAGGACGGTTGGATGTAAGAGTCAAAGCCAGGGGCGTGCAGGCTCACGGTTCGACGCCCCACCTGGGAGTCAACGCAATAAACAAAATGGCCCGTTTTCTCTCCCTTCTGCAGGAATACGAACTGAATTACAAACCGGACCCCATACTGGAAAAACCGACGGTCAACGTAGGAGAAATAAGCGGAGGCGCAGCGCCCAACATAGTTCCCGCAGAATGCATATGCGACATAGACATAAGAATAATCCCGGGACAGACACCCGACGGCATAGTAAAGGAACTAAAAGCGTTATCGGAAAAAATAGCGGACGATTTCGAATTCTCCCTGGAAGACCAGAGTCTGCCGCATGCAATAAGCCCGGATAATCCCCTGGTAAAAGCAATACAAAAAAACGCCGCACATTTCGATTTGAAACCCGTACCGTTCGGATTAGGTGGAGGCACCTTCGCCAAAGGCATGAACGAATACGGTACCCTGGCCGTAGGATACGGACCGGGAGACGACACAGCGTTCCACATGGCAAACGAATACGTGGAAATCGAACAATTGGTAGTGTTCGCTCATCTGATATGCCTGACCGCAGTAGATTTAACCGCATGATTTGATTCTGAGGAATATCATTAGATGCCCAAACCGGCCCCGGATTTTATCGGAGAACGATCAGTCACCTTTTCCAAGTTTAAACATTTCAATTAACGCCTTAAAATATCCAAAACGAATCGCTTCCATTCAGTCGTCCGCAATGTCCGCAAAGTCCGCTGAAATAAAACCAGGCGGCTTATTCGGGCATGAAATACCGAAATGATATTCATCTTTTTCATGAATAACTGAATAAGTGAAAAGCAGGAATGAATATTTATAAAAAAACCAAACAGCAATAAAGCATTCCAGGGGGAGCGAAGGCTGTAATGATCATTTCAGAATAGTCGGAGGGGAATAAGAACCGCTCAATTCGAAATTCGCAAAAAACTCAATTCAGACATGAATCTAAATAAACAAAACGGCGCCGTTAAATACGGCTGAATAATCACCGGCTTGCCTTATGCGAATCCTTCTCTCGTAATTCAATTTCTTTCGCTATTTTGTTTCGATTGCGATCCCGATACCGAACTCGATTACTGAAACAAACTGTCAAAAGTTTTCAAAGAAGCGTACCCCGGTTTGACCAGTCCCTAAAACGAAGAAGAAACCAGACCTAACCAGACACAACTGATTGGGATTTTGCTGTTGTTAACGCATGTAATCATTTTGTTACGATCATAATGATCATATAATATGGTCGTGACAACGTTGAAAATTTAAAAACGAACTTAACTCATAAAATGCCGAGAACGGTTGCGGCCCTGCAAAACAGATTAAAATTTTGAGAACTGCCCAACCGAGCTAAACCCCAGCGGTAAAGGTTTTTGATACAAAGAAACGGAAAACCGTTAAAATTTTTATTGACATTCATTTTATTATTTTTTAAATTCATATAGAAAATCATTTACACGGAGGACTGAAATGAAAAAAGCGCTGAAGAAAAGAGACCAGGAAATGTTGACGAAGAAGGACCAAAAAATATTGGACGAAGCGGTAGATTTCATCAACCGAAAGCTGAACGAAGTTTCACGATCGATGATAGATATCGGAGAATACCTGCTCGACAAGTTTTTTGACGGCGACCCAAAAAAGGTGAAATCAAGATCGCCCAGAAAAGGAGTTTCCTTGAGAAAATTGGCCGAAAGGGACGATTTGGACATGTCGTTTTCCTCTCTTTCCAACGCCGTAAATCTGGCCGTTCAGGAGGAATTGCTGAAAGAGAAAGAATCCGAATACCTGACCGAATCTCACCGGGTTCTTCTCTTGAGCGTAGGTGATGAAGATGAAAAGATGAAATACGCCGACCAGGTCATAGAAGAGCAAATGTCCAGGAGAGAACTGAGAGCGCTTCTGATTGACGACGGATTCATCAAACCGAGAGGCAAAGCGGCAATAGCCGGAAAATCAGAAGACGCCGAAACAGATTCGTCTTTGGACCTGCTGTTTGACCCGCTGAAAACCATCAGAAAAATAATGTCCGGCGACGTGACGTTCGACGACATCGATCCCAAAAAAGCTAAAAAAACTCTGGATACTGCGAAGAAAGCCAGAGCAGACCTCGACAGACTAATAAAAAACCTTTCCTCATTGGTCAATCAGAAAGAGTAGCCGCCGTAAATTTTTTTTTCACGAAAAAATGTACTGTTCAACCGGTTGAACAGTAGATCGCCCTTACACATTTTTATCAATAAAACATCGCCGATAACCGGTGATCTTTGATTAAATTGCCTCCTTCAAGCGTTGAAGCGTCAGCGTCCGTTCAAGCTTGAACGCCTTCCAAAAGAACCGTCCCCTCTATTTTCTGCAATCTCCTTCTGCTTTCCAAAGTAATATTCGTCTGATTGGACGAAACGTTGAACGCATTGACGAATCCGAACAACCAAAATTCATGATTCATCTGAAGCGCAGCAAACACGATTTCCTTCTGTTCATTCGTCAACTTGAACATATCGCACAGACGGTCAAACATCTTAATGGGATTATCAATTTCGACTTTCGATGATTCAGCGGGCAGTCGTCCCGTCCGGGGGAAATTCTGGATATGACCGGCAGCGTAAGAGACAAATACGACAAAAGCAAATGGCATACGGCAAAAGGCCCGGTCAGCGTAACCGGACAAAAATTTATGAACTGGAAACTTCATGAAGGCGGATTCGGCGCAATTGATCTCATCATTCATCTTGAAAACCTCGATTTCAAATCAGCGGTCATACGGCTTGCAGATCGCTTCTCTTATTGCTCCATCATAAAGTCCGCCCTCGCTAAACCTGACGCCGACCGATCCTTTCAACCTCCGAAAAGGGATGGCCGTAATCCGTCAGGGGTTCCGGATTACTTGCATCATATACGTAAAATCCCGATGAACCTGCTTCATATGATCGTTCGTTCCGGAAAACTATATGCCGACTGGAGGTCAAACGCCGTTTTTTACTTCTTGGAAAAGAAAAAAACGTTGTGTGCGCTGAATTGAGAGGAACGTCGCAAAAACGATGGGTGGGAATGGCTTCGGGATCGGATAAGAACCTGGGTGAGAGTGATCACGATAAATGATGTGCATGTTTTCATTATATTTGATGGAA
>CAZUFC010000232.1:0-8218 GCA_964619725.1 uncultured bacterium
GACCTTCATTTTTAATTGGTTTTACTTGGATCCACACACAGCGGAAAAAGCTCATGACGCCGTATTTTTATTGAGTGAGCGTGGGCTGATTGTTCTGCGAAATAAAAAACAAGCTGTGCCTGCTATGGATTACGAGGGTTATGAACGCGGTTTCTGGAGCGAAGGAGGAACCCTATGAGGCAGACCAGGGCGAGGATGCCGCTGGAATGGAGTACGGGGATAGTCGTTATGAGCGGCGAGGGCGAAGGAGAGGGGGTAAGGGAAGTGATGGGAGTAAGAGAAGAGAGTGTTGGAGTGGAGGTTGGGATTGCAGTGGGTATGAGTGTCGGCGAAGAGCATGGAGCGAGGCATGCCACAGTGATATCGTCGATATTCCACCCGCAGCCGGCAACATTGGAATCGGTGGGTCCCATTGTCCAGCGGATGAAGACGGTGGGTTGTCCGTCGGCGGTATCTGAAATGTCATATTCGCATTTGGTCCAATCAGAGTCAGTGACGGCATCCTGGTTATGAAAGTATTCTGTCCAGTTAAGGGCGTCATTTGAGACGGAGAGGACGGCGTTATCATATTGAGAGTGTTCGACGCCCAACCAGCGGAAGAAGCGCAGGAAGGTATGTGAGGCTGATGAGCAGTCGAGGGGAGGAGTGGTGAGATGACAGGCGTCCATATTGTTTTCATAGTCGCCGTCGATGTTGTATCCGTAGACGCATGCGCCGGTATAACCGGAGGCTGGGTCTGGTCCGCCGTATTCTCCGCCCTGTCCGGCGGGTTGTCCGAAGCTCCAGGCGCCGCCGGAGATGTTCCACCCGGGGTTTGAATCCAGAGTTTCATGGAGTATATGGGAGACGCCCGGTGTAGAGAAATGGTAATAGAGACCGCCGTTATCATCGATGCTGATGTTGCCGTGTTCGTCGGCTGAAGCGACGTAGAAACGGTATTGTGAGCATGGATCGAGGTCATGGAGGATAATGGAGTGATTCCGAGTCAATTCGTCATCGGTTTCGGATAAGACAGGCGGAAGCTCAGCGCCGAAGAAAACGACGCTGTCGGCTTTTTCATCTGTGGTCCAGGTAATGACAGCCTGAGAAGGTTGGATGGATCCGTATTGGACGTCGTATATCTGAGGTCCCTGGCAGTCCATAACAGCCGTATCATAAACGTCTGCGGGAGAACCTTCACAATCCTGGTCCTGGTAAATAACCGTAATGGTTTCCTCATGCGAAGTCAGAAGATAACCCGGTCCTCCTTCAGTATCGGAAAGGCCGACTGTTCCGTAGAATTCATTCGTGTCAGGCCCGGTTTCCAGGAGTGTCAGGATTTCTCCAGCGGGTTCCGAATCGCTGAAGACAAAGAGCTGTGCGGAATCGGGCGTTCCGGGATCGATGTTGAGATCGCCGTCGAGAACGGTTACTGCCGCTTGGCAGGAGCAATTGTAAACGTCGGCATCCAAAAGGACCGTTCCGCAGCCTGACTGGATTATGGTGCAGAAGCCGTAAAAGGGTACGGAATTATGAGCCGTGACGATTATTTCCATTGTTCCTGCTTCAGGCGGTTGGACGAACAAAGTAACCTCGCCGTCTGCGTCAGTATATCCTGTGCTGAGATTCAGACTGTTCATAAGGAGATTGACCAGGGCGCATTCAACCGGCATTCCGTCTGAATGGACATGAACATCATAATTCAGAGCGTCAGCGGGCGCTGTACCGATGAAGTCCGCGTTCAGATCAGCGGGAATTCTTGTGAAAGGGTCCAGGGAAGGATCGCCCAGGACGACGTATTTGTCGTAATAATCATAGACGTTCCCGGCCCAGCCGTATTCCAGTACAAGATCGTATTTACCGTAATCGGCCGTCATGGAAAAGGAATAGAGTTTTTCTTCAACAAAACCCCGGAATTGAGCCTTCTCAATGATATCGTCTTCATCCCATTGCGTGCTTCGGGAAGCTCCCCAGAATGCTACGCCGCCTTTGTCTTCTTCGACAAGCCACGTTTCTCCGAAGCACTGAGGGTCTTCGTAAGTGTTGGTTGAACAGGCATGAGAGGTCACCAGGGGATATTCATCCAGGTTGGTCAGATCGTTTTGGATGTGAGACGAGCGGAAATAAACGCAAAACCATCCCGAAGGAGAACCGTGACCGGAATAGACGCACCAGGAGCGTCCTTCATTCAGATTGTCGATAACGTCCTGCGTGTTTCCATCTTTAGATTCCCATATGCGATGAGGGAACATTCCGTATGGCTCCAGGTAATTATCGATAACGAAATTATGCGTATTTTCCGCGTATCCGTTCATATCGTCCGATGCCAGGAAAACGCCTTGACCGTAAAAAGTCGTATCGGCCTGCGCGACTTTTTCATACGAAAGAGTTTTTTCTACGATGCGATCGGCCTGGGCGACGGAGCGGACAGGCCAGCGTCCCAGAGCAATATCCGGCAGATAATCGTCGTCGTATAGCAGGCTGTAGTCCAGGTCCGTTTCCGTATGACTGTGAGCGCCGTTCCAGGCGGGAATGCTGTCCGTATCGCCGACGAACAGAAGATACACCGGCGGATAAGTCCATGTGGAATATGCTGTTTGAATGTAACTTTTTATCTCAGTCGTTGAAGTTCCCGTCTCGTTCGTCGTCGCAAGCGTTACTTCATAACCCGTCATTTGTTTCCACGCTGCAAATTCATGGACCGCATTTTCATATTCAGGAGCCGTTATAATCAACATACAGGGAGGGGCCGGCGGAGGAAATTCCGGGTAGTTTTTTTCTCCCGTCGTGAAGAAAGGATTAATCGTATGAGCGGCGATGAGCCTGTCGAAATATATATCCCTGTACCGCACGAGTCTTCGTATCGTTGACTCTTCATCCGGAGTGACGAATTTGATTTTAATGCTCATGCTGGAGGCTATGCGCAGTGTGCGAAGAGAAGGATCGTAAGTCGCTGGAAATGCCTCCAGCAAAACAAGCCTGTGACCGCGGGCCCTGGCCGGTTCGCTCAAATGCGCCGAGAGCTCTGAAATATATCCCCTTTGAGAATATACCCGGCTATCATAGTGCAGCCTGAGAGATTCAACCGCTTCAGCCGTTTTATCGACAGGAGGCTGAACAGGCATGAGTTCCCATTCGTAATTCAGTTCATCCAGGGATATCGTCACGAATTCCTCAAAGTCATATTGAAGTGAAAAATTCGCGCATTCCGGAAGTTCAACAAAACGCCTGAAAGCCGGCAACTGGGGAGAACCGATATCCCCGGATTTCCCGCAGCCGGGCATTTTCAGTTCTACGAAACGGTCTTCCTTAACGGCTTTTTCGAAATGATAAAAACCGGGAAACCTCAATTTGAATTCCAGCCCGTGAATGTCTGAACTTACCTGTTCAATCACGACTGAGCGGGCCGGATCATTTCCATCGAAGCCATGCCACTTCCCGGCAGCTTCGATCATTTGAATACCGGTCGAAACGGTTATAACAGTCCATAAAAAAATTATCGCTGTAAATCTGCAAAATTTGCCGAATGGCATATCAGGCCTCCTGGAAACATTCCACATCGTACGCGGTAATGACCGCATGGTTGGCGGGGCCGCTTTTTTCCAAAACTGATGAGTATTTGCCGAAGTGAAGACCAGGAAAAACAAAAATGATCAACCCCGTCTCACTTATTTAATAAGAAATAATTTCACTATTTTCAAATTTTGAGATGAATAGGGGCGATATCGGGCTGCAGCAGGACTCCCGGACAGGCCGGTCAATCTTACAGGCGCTAATTAGTGCCTGTCCATAAACTCGAATCTCGATTCAAAATTTAATGCTGGACAGCCACTTGGGTTTTTGATCCATAAACGGGCGAATTTATCTTAAAGCAATTAAGACAATGATTTGCGAGGCAGGGGCGGCGCTTATACTTTGACTGAGCAAATCCGAAGACTGACGCAGCATTGGGGGAAATTCGCCGTTTATGGACAAAAACTAATTACAAACTTGACACTTTCGCTGTCTGATAACTATTTTAAATGTTGCGGAAAGGAGATAATTTCACAGGGTCAACCAGCAGCATGCAAAGGAAAAAGACATATCGTTTTATAATGCCGGTCGCTCTCCTGATTGTTTTATACCTGTTTTCAGAACTGAACTTACCGTTCTTGAGCGCTTTGAGCGGATTCTTTTTCTACATCGGTGTCATATTCATCATTTTATGGACCGTAAAGAAGGCGTTTCAGGTATTTCTGTGGCGGGTGAGCAGACGGCTGGCTTTTTCCTATTTTTTAATCGGCGTATTACCGGTACCGATGGTAATTTCGCTTTTGCTTATAGGGGGATATTTCATTTGCGGTATGTATCTGGGGTCTCATTACAGGAGCACGGTCCACGAGTTGTACAATGAACTGAATATGACGGCGAAGGCTTATCAGACGGGATTCGTTCAGGGCGCGGAAATGCCTGTGGAGACGACAGATGGTTTGGCGTTCGCCTATTATTCCGGCGGGAAAAAGGTTTCAGGAGACGTTCATTCGCCTGATTCGCCTCCTGAATGGCTGATCGACAGGGTAAAAGAGTATGATACATCGGGAGAGACACCTTATTCTCAATGCGCTTACGTAATTCTCGACGGCATTGGATTAAGTCTGGCCGCTTATGCCGGCGATGCTGAAAACGGCACGCTGGCCTATTACAAAGAGAATTTCCAGGACAAGGCGATCGACAGATCGAATATCTGGATCGATTATATTTTCAGTTCCAAAGAGAGTCCCGGCGATATGGACATTACATTCAGCATCGAGAAGGGAGGCATTTCCGTCAGACCGGATCGTTCGGGTCAATTGAACAGGGAAGACCAGGGGAGGTTACGCTCGGAATTTTTTAAAACCGATAATAAAGATTCCATGCTATGGGACAGGCCGGTCATTTATTGGGGCGAAACCATGGAATCGATCATAGACCTTAAAACAGGCATCGCGGCTCCTTTCAACGTGTTCACCGTGTTGAACAGCGCTCCCCGTATGATTTACGAGAATCTTTATTCCACTTCCAGCGAGTTCGACCGCTTAATTCTTCTGCTGTTTAATATCCAGGGTATTGTTCTTATGGTCATATATTTAACAGCGGTTTTCCTGGCGTTTTATATGATTTTCGGATTGAGCCGTGCGGTCAATCGACTGAGCCGCACTACCAAAGCGGTGCAATCAGGCGATTTTTCCGCCAGGATAAAAGTGAAACGAAGAGACCAGATCGGTTATTTGCAGAAATCGTTCAACAAGATGACGGAGAATTTGGAGAGTCTTGTGGCTGCAGAGGCTCAGAAGGAATTGCTGGAGAAGGAGCTGGAACTGGCGCGGAGTCTGCAGAAAAGTTTGTTGCCGAGGGAAACTCCGGGGGGAGAAACGGTTGAATTTGTGACGGTTTTTGAACCCAGTGCGGCCATCGGCGGCGATTACTTCGATATACTCAACCTGGAAGACGACAGACTGGCGGTAGTGATAGCCGACGTCGCCGGACACGGACTGCCTGCAGGCTTGAGGATGGCCATGCTTAAAGCCGGGTTATTTATTTTAATGGAAGAAGGGCATGAGATAGTGGATATTCTGCAGAGACTGGACAAGATGATAAGGATGGACGTCAAGGACAGGACTTTCGTGACGCTTACCCTGGCCCTGTTTGACTACAAAACCGGCGAACTGAATATAACCAATGCGGCCCATCCGCCGACTTACCTGATCAGAAAGGGGAAAGTGGATGAAATAATGCTGCCCAGTTCCCCCATCGGCGCCGTTGGAAGGACTTTCGCCTCCAAAACAATGAAACTGGAACCCGGCGATATCGCTGTCTGGCTCTCAGACGGCTTCATCGAAGCCCGCAATGAACACGATGAACCCTTCGGTTACGATCGTATAATCGAAGCGCTTTCTCACCATAATTCGAGTCCTCACGAGGTCAGGCTGCAACTGCTCAACGCAGTGCAGACCTATACAGGACACCGGGCCCTGGAAGATGACATCACCCTGGTTATCATGTCCTATAATCCTGAAAAGTGAAACTAAAAAACGGCCCTTATATCCAGTGATGCTTTAAGATACTGACCATGCTCAGAAAACGGCGAATTCTGAATTTAATACTGTCCGGACTGATCCTGCTCTATCTCGTGTCGGGCATAACCGAGGGCTTAAATGTTTACGATGAGGGAATATCCGTTTACAACGCCGTAAGGATCAATCGGGGAGACATACCCTACCGGGATTTCTGGACTATATACGCCCCCGGTCAATTCTACCTGACGGCAGCCCTTTTCCGGTTGTTCGGTCCTTCGCTCATAACCGAAAGAATTATGACCCGCTTTATGCAATGGGCGCTCATAATATTGATTTACTTTATGTCTGGAAAATTAATGACGAAAAAATACCAGGTCTCAACAGGGCTGATGAGCGCCGTATGGATCGAATCCTTCCGGTACTATGGTTCCCCGGTTCCATCAGCGCTGACCGCCGCTATGATGTCCAGCATCATGTTTTACGGTTTCATCGAAGAAAAAAATAATAGTGCACGGATTTTCGCTGCAGGAGTATTATGCGGCCTGACAACCTGGTTCAGACAGGATATTGGTTTCTATACATTTCTTTCCGCCATGGCGGCATTGTTTTTTTCAGGTTGCCGAAAAAGCGGGCAAAAAACAAAAACTGCCGTCCCGGTACAGGCGCTGGTCTACGCAGCGGGAACTGCCGCAATAATTTCCATGCCCCTGATATTCTTCCTGATGCGCGTCCCCATCAGAGAGCTGGTGAACTCCCTGATAGTTTTTCCTGTTACTGTTTTTCCCGATTACAGGTCGCTCCCCTTCCCCTCTCCCGTCCCCAATACGGCCGGACTTTCTTTTCAGAGAGGAGCCATTACCATGCTTCTAGCGGATACGGCGTTGAGAATCTCTTTTTATTTTCCGCTTATCGTTTTTGCAGTAACTGCGTTATACCTGATAAAAAACGGAAAGAAGCGCAAACAAAAGGATAAAAATTACATCATGACTTTTTATCTGTGCGCGCTGGGAATAACGTATTTCAACCAGGCGAGAGTAAGGACGGCATTATGTCATTTATTGCCGGCCATGGCGCCGGCCGTCATTCTGTTTAATATGCTTTTACAACGTTTAAGCTATTCGATGAAGGCATCCGGGCACAGGATAAAAAAGAGCGTCCTGTTCGGCGCTGCAGCGACTCTGATGCTGCCCGTATTTCTGCTCCCGCTGAGCGAAAAGATGCTGCAATGGTTTAAAAAAGACAACGGTCCAAGGATCATGATCGATCAAAACAGGGGACAACACATATATTTGCTCCCGGGACAGGCATATCCGCTGCAAAAAGCCATAAATTTCATGAAACAGAAGGTTCCCCCGAATAAAAAGATTTACGCAGGAACATCCCGGCATGACAGAATTACAGTAAATGATGTCATGTTCTATTTCCTGTCCGAAAGAGAGAGCGCGGTAAAGTATCACGAGCTGCATCCGGGAATAGCTACGGAACCGCAAGTTCAGAAAGAAATCATAAGGGACCTGGAGCGGCATAACGTAAATTATCTGGTCCTGTGGAGCGGAGCTGAAAACATAATAGAACCAAACAAAAGCGGAGAAAGTAACGGATCGGGAATACTGGACGATTACATCACTGAAGTATACGAGCAAATAGAAAGATATCCGCCATATACGATTCATAAGAGAATTAGGGACTGATCAAACAGGAGTTAAACTTATTTGAAAACTTTGGCATTGATCAAAAAAGCCTCTTCTGAGGTTACAATGCGACGGAATCGTCTGTCATTTTGTTTCGATACCGACCCCGATACCGACCCCGATACCGATTGCGACTCCGACCCCTGAACCGATTGCGATGTCGACACAAATTGTCAAAGTTTTGAAAGAATTGTAATCCCGGCTTGATCAGTCCCAAAAAATGCTAATTAGTGTCTGTCCACAAACTCTAATCTCGATTCAAAATTTAATGCTGGACAGCCACTTGGGTTTTTGATCCATAAACGGGCGAATTTATCTTAAGGCAAGGAAGGCAAGGATTTGCGAGGTAGGGGTATTTATTATACGTTGATTGAGTAAATCCGCAGCCTGACGCAGTACTGGGGAAAATTCGCCGTTTATGGACAAAAACGAGTTAGTGCCTGTCCATAAACTCGATCGTCGATTCAAAATTTAATGCTGGACAGCCACTGCGGTTTTTGATCCATAAACGAG
>CAZUFC010000233.1:0-7890 GCA_964619725.1 uncultured bacterium
TGTCCAGCATTAAATTTTGAATCGACAATCGAGTTTATGGACAGTCACTATTTATGAAGCGTTACCCCAGTTTGATCAGTCCCCAATTTTCTGAAGTTCCGCATAGCCCGTGCTCAACGAAGCAATCATCGGGTCAAGTAAAAAGAATCTTCTGCATTTCTCGCGTTGGCTGCTTACCCGATGAGCATTACATCTTTCGATTACGATCAGGCTCATGAGCACGAAAATAATATCCGTTGTACGACGGTATCAATTTGTTGTCTTTATCTGGTCAGTCACCGAAGCCTTCATCTCCCCATTCGAAGCGGTAACCGATTTCTCTTATAGTATGAATGATTCTTGGATGGTGGGGATCGCTTTCAATTTTGGATCGGAGTGTCGTCACGCATCGGTCTACGCTGCGGGCAGTGACCAGTATATTGCTTCCCCAAACCGCATTCATAATCTGATTTCTGGTCAAGGCTCGACCGGGATTTCGTATAAAGTGTTCCAGCAGTTTGAACTCTTTGGGCGTCAGTTTTAGTTCTTTTTCATTACGATAAAATTTTCTGGAGATGAAGTTCACTTTGCATTCGCCGAATTCGTATATTTTATTTTCCGGTCTTTTATAGCGCCTCAGGAATGCATTGACGCGGGCAAGCAACTGCTTGATGCTGAAAGGCTTCGTCACGTAATCGTCAGCCCCCAGATTCAGCCCCCGAACGATGTCTTCCTCCTGTCCCCTGGCCGTCAGCATAATGATCGGCATGGAAATTCCAGCCTGGCGCGTCCTCCTGCATACCTCAAAACCGTTCATTTTCGGAAGCATTATATCCAGAATCACAAGATCGGGTTCCAAATTCAGAATTTTTTCCAGTCCGGATTCCCCGTCGCCGGCAGTCTCTGTGATATAACCCTTAAAACTGAAATTATCTTTCAGTCCTCGCAACATTGCCGGATCATCTTCTATGATCAG
Organism: uncultured bacterium; assembly: GCA_964619725.1. Lineage (GTDB taxonomy): Bacteria > CSSED10-310 > CAZUFC01 > CAZUFC01 > CAZUFC01 > CAZUFC01. Next base: position 956 of record CAZUFC010000233.1, read on the forward strand.
GATAAATTCTTCCGCCATTTTTTGTTTACTCCTGTCGATTGTATGCTTTTTCACTCATCAATTGCAGGTAAGGAAGCCGTAAATGTGCTGCCTTCGCCGGGTCTGCTTTTGACGGTAATCGATCCCTTGTGCGCTTCCATGATGAACTTCACGATGCTTAATCCCAATCCGCATCCCGGCATGTTTTTTTCTCGGTCTCGCTTCATCCTGTAATAACGATTGAATATTTTACGGACATCACGTCGCGGTATTCCAACCCCGTGATCCTCCACTTCAAAACATATCATGTTATCTCTTCCATAGGCTCTAATCTTTACCCTTTTATCATTATCCGAGTATTTCCAGGCATTGTCCAGCAGGTTTATAAGCACTGTCGTCAAAGCATCGGGATCGGCTTTAACCCGTTTTAATCCCGTCGTTATTTCCATATCCAGTCGGAACCCGGACTCCTGGTATTTATCTTTGACTGCCCCGATGGATTGTTCTATCAGCGTTGACGGAAAAACCGGCTGCATCTGAAAGGACTTTTTGTTCCTCTCGAGACGCGAAAAAGCCAGGAAATTATCGATTAAACGACTCAATCTTGAATTTTCTGCGGCAATGAGTTCCAGGTATTCACGGGTAATTTTTTCATTTTTATATTGTCCTTCCAGCAAAGTATCAACGAGCATGCGCACAGATGATAGAGGAGTTTTCAATTCATGGGATACGGTTGCGATCAGGTCGTTTTTCAGTCGGGTTATTTTCAATCGCCGGGTCAGGTATCGGACGGCAAAAACAGCGGCAATAATTATCGCAGAGACAAACAGCGTAAAAATATAAATATAAAGCGTTATCTGACGACCGGCAGCGCTTTCATGCAGGTAATTATTCCTTAAAATAAGATTCAAACGCCATCCGGTCAATGGAGCATACAGCGACTCAGAAACCCAGGCATCCTCTTGCGGCAAAACGTAACCGGGGGGAGTGAGTTTCGGTTCTACGTCGTCTGACGATATATGAGAACGACATAATGCCTCAACCTCAGAAATAATTCTGCTGTGTTTGAAAAGTGCAATGATTTTTCGATCCCGAAAAATCATTTCCCATAACAGGGACACATTGCTGGGTTTGAGGTTCTTATCTTTTTCCTCTGATTTTCCTTCAGCGATGTAATCAGGGAAATAAAAACTAAACAGGGATGTTGAGTTCCGAATATCGGGATTAGATTCAAGATAAACCGCGGCCGTTTCTTCAGCAGCAAAGGTCGGAAAAGCGGAATATTCCGGTTCCAATTCCATTACCCGTTTCATCAAAAAAAGACGTTGTGCGGAGGGCATTGTCGGGGCTTGATAATCCTCTAATCTTTGAATTAATGATCGTAAAATTCGCTTCTTTCGAATATCTTCTTCGCTCATAAGATGCAGGCCGCGGACCATGGCTGCAGGCTGAATTTGACGACCCTGCAAATCATTGGACTTTCTGAACTTATCCTTCGCCAGGTCCGCGGTTAATACTTCTACAGCGGCATCAATGTCGCCGGATTTGACCAGGCAGCGCGCTCGCGCAGATAAAGCACGAGCAGCCCAATCCACATCTCTCGCTTCGCCTGCAATATGAGCATAAAGTTCAGCCGCAATTTGCGGTTTATCCTCCAAAAATTCCAGTCGCTGAGCCTCCTTCCAGCCGGAAATATTCTCCGAATTGTCCGGATAACCGAGTGTCTGCGATGGATATCCTGTTTCGTTGTCCTTACCGGAAATGATTACGCTGTCTGCAAAGCCATCGGTGATTATTTGTGCAAATATTTCAGAAGCCGGGCGATCAATATCTACGTTTTCTATGGCCTTTATTCGTTCCCGCCATAGCTCTCGAATCCTTTCCCGGCAAACTCTAACCTGAGAATAATAGGCTTCCCTGACCTCCTGACGCGCCGCCGAGCGTTCATTGCTGACAGCTTCATTCATAAACCAGAGAATAAAAACCGTTGGGAGAAGCGTCGTAAACGCCAGTAACGCTATCATAAAAGGCCATTCATGCCCAAGTCGCCCTTCCGTCACGCCCCTCCCAACAAACATACGCGCTCCTATTCTTTCGCCAATCTCAGGCTATTCATAATTGAATCGAAATTCTTCCTGTATCGGTCATATTCGTTTGAACTAACATCGAATGTAAACCAGTAAAGGTTCACGCCTGAGTTAATATACGCTCGATATTCCGTCTTTTTCCACAGCGTATCTTCAGGAGCCTTAACCGTATAATCTGCAATGTAACTCATCATGGGAAAACCAGACAATTCTCCTTCTGATCTGCTTCCTTCACGGACTTTATATGTCTCGTTTCCATGAATGCCGTCTCGTATCTCTTCCTCTATGATTTGCGGAAGCCCGGTTTCTTTATCCTTCCTGCGACATGCAAAATCACCGAGAGCCTTCAATTCAGGAGAAACAATCTGAATAAATACATCGACGTAAGGCATATCAACTGAACTTCGAAAAATTTTCCACCCGGCTGGAACCTGGAGTGAAAAACCGTTCTGAACGTCCCTGAAATGCATTTCCTTCTCGGTAAATCGCGCGGCTTCCATTAATTCGACTGTAACATCTGTTTGATTCATTTTTACCATCAACCGCCGTTCATCCTTTGAAAACCAATATTCTTCCCGGCTTCCCGGCAGGGTCACCGCTGAAATCCTGAAACACTCGAATTCTCCTGCAGGCACGGTGACGGTCTCCGTTCCTGTAACCTTTATCTCTGCAGGATATACAGAACCGGGGCGACCCGCAAAGGGGACATCAATCGTATAATCATCAGTCAAAGGCAACCGTCGAATCAGAAAATAATTCTGCTCATTGTCGTAGGCCGGACCGGTTAATTGCTGTATAAAAGGTTCCGGTTCTCCCCCAGGACGGTTCAGCATCATTCTGCGCTCTTCACCAGTATACTCAGTAACCGCATCTCCCAGTTGAGTATGAAAAAACTGGGAAGAAACAGGTCTAAAACTATCTTTTTCCGCTTCTATAGCACAATATTTCAGGATATCGCGACCTGGAACCAGGGAGGGCATTACGGCATAATTCACTATTCGCCATATTTCCTGGTCGCTGCGTCTTTTCAGCTCTGCGGCATACATCATATCTCCCAATACCTTGCCTGATTTATAAATTATTTTGTACCTCAACCATTCGCCGTCGATCCAGGGCGCCGGATTCAGTGAAATCCAGCCCTCTCCGTTTTCCGGCAGATATTCACGCGCCATGGAAGCAAACTCTTCCTGGTCAGGATACTCTTTAATCAACCTTTTAAACAGCAACGCCGCCCTTTCCTGTTTTTCCCTTTTCAAATAACATTTTCCAAGCCGAAACATCGCCTGAGCCGCATACGGACGAGCTGCATCGGCATCTTCAATGATACGCTCATAAATCTCCATGGCCGCTTCCAGGTCTCCGACCGTTTCCTCTGCATAAATCCCCCTTTCCAATAACTCGCCCGTCGTCGTTCCGGTCGCCGAATCGAGGAAAAACATCATTGCCGACGTCAGAACAAATAGTGCAGCAAAGAATTTCCTGCTCATCAGATTCTCTCCTTTCATTCAGGTTAATAAATCATCCCATTCACACAAGTCAATATAATTCCCGTTTGTTACCCTTTTGTTACCCAAATATCCTCTTTTTGTCCTTTTTCAGAAGGAACGTAATTTCGGGACCGATTAAACCGGAGTTACACTTTTTCAAAAAATATTTGACTGATTGAAATTCCCATTAAAAAACTGAACCTGGCCCACAATTATCTGTTTGACGGACTCACATCCGTTTTTTCATCGAGGGCCGTTTCTTTCGGTGTCAGTATCGGGATCGGGATCGAGTCGGTATCGGTATCGGTATCGGTATCGGGGTCGGTATCGGTATCGGTATCGGTATCGGTATCGGGGTCGATATCACGATCGCAATCGGTTTCGCAATCGAAACAAAATGATGGGAGGTTCTGTTGAATTGTAATCTTAAAGGACGATTTTTTGATCAATGCCAAATATTCGTTCGTTTATGGATCAAAAACCGCAGCGCCTGGCGGGCATTAAATTTTGAATTGAGATTCGAATTTTTGGACAGGCGCTTTCTAAGGATTCTGCGTGCTGCGATTCAGCCGAAGAGGGACTGAAGACGGAATGTGATACTCTCTATGCTCAAATCCATCAGCCTGCATAAACCTTCCTGCTATGTATCGCCCCACAAAGATAAAAGACTTTTACAACCCTTAAAAATCAATGTCGTTTTTTAAAATATAAGAATTATTGACGACTTCCTCTACTTCTCGCCGAAATGCCGTATGCCGTCTGAATTTTTCTTTGTAAAAAGTATCAAAAAGAGATATTGCTTCGGATTTTTCCGCATTCAAAATCGCGCATTCGGCCAGGGCTCCCAGGATTATCGCAGCCTGTCGATAAAAATCTCTGTTCTGACCGGACACCACCTCAGTAATTATTTTCGTGCCGATTTCTCTCGTCCAATCCCGGAACTCTTCTTTATCCGCATCAGTGATGCGTCTATGGTTCAAACCCATGATGATCTCTTCATATAAAGTATTGAATTTTCTCTCGCTTTTCGGCAACATGGAAAGAAAAACCTGCTGCATTGTGTCCTTGCCCCAGCGACTGACGATCTGATTGATGGCGTAGGCTTTTTCGGCTGAATCCGGAATACAATACAACAGGCTGCCGAACACCTTCATTTCTTCCGGCTCGACAAATTGAACTTCTTCGTCGTCATAATATTCCCCCAATCCGTAACCGCCTTCACCGCCGAAAGGTTCGTCAGCCAGGAAAATTATCCGGTCCAAAATATCATCTTTCAGCTCCACGCAAGTTTCAATGAAATCCGGAAGCTCGTCCAGGTGTAACGCTTCCTTCTCATTAATTTTACTATTCAACTTAAACATAACACTTTGCATAAACTCCCTTCTGTTCTCCGGGCTGGCCTTTTCAGCAATAGATAAAATCAGCTCGACCAGCTCCTCCTTGGAAGCCTTTCTGCAACGTTCTTCCAGGGCAGATAAAAATTCTCGTAGCGATAAGGGATAATCGACGTCATGCATGATGGAACTCCTTTAACCTGTAGTGTGATTATTCCCATGTTGGAATCTTGTTGTCAAGGGAAAAAGGCAGCGTTACAGATCGGGCTTTGAGACCAGAGCAAGCGATTCAACTCATTAAGTTTAAATGAAAAAACGTTCAAAATATTTTCGGTTTCGTATTAAATCATGATGGCTATTTATACGAAATCGAGTCGAAAGAGATTTCAAGAACTATTCTGCTGACGACAACGGCTTATTGGGCAACGAAATAGCTTCAAAAGATAAGATATTAATTTTGAAAAACACCGATATCCAATTTGAAATCCTTTTGGAAATTTAATATACTTTTTTTAACAACTATTGATATCTGATGAAACCTCAAAGGAGTATGCTCATCAACACCAACAACCAGACGGCTTCACCAGTAAAACATCGAAAAGAATATCCGACTTCAGGAGCGCTCATTCCATTGGAAAGATTCTCGAAAAAACGCTTAGTTTTGAACAGCGATAAATTATACGAAAATCGAAGCATCTGCTTCAGAAAGGCAAAAATATGAAGCTAAAATCGTGCTTTAAAAGGAAAGTAAGTATTTTAATTTTTTCGATTGTTTTGGGAACAGGATTGACTGACGTTGATTACAATTCGTCATATGGATACGACCAGCCATGGGACGGCGGTCATCAGACATCCACTCCAGGATGGAACGACCCGGAAAAGCCTTTAATACCGGTGGATTGCATTCATTATCCGCAACCTCTAGCCACAAAAGGTTCTCCAGTTTACATAGCCGAAGGGATATTAAGCATCGATTACACCGACATAAGCCTTTCAGGGCGAGGACCGAAGTTGAATTGGAAGCGGACATACATCAACCAGGATCGTTATGACGGCCCCTTCGGCTACGGATGGCATTGCAATTATTCCATTCGCCTGTTTGAGGTAACCGATATTGATCAGGATTATGTGATAATCAGAAGGGGAGACGGAAAGCGGTGGAAATTCTTTGATAACCGGGACGGTACGTTCACGCCGGAGACTCGCGGCATACTGCATTCGCTGGTGAAGAATCCTGATGGTTCGTTTGTTCTGAATTATACATGTTCAGATTGTTTCAATCTTGAGGGAAATTATCTTTTTTTCAGTGAGAACGGGTTTTTAACTGCGGTTGAAGACAGAAACGGAAACAGATTGGAGCTGGAATATGATTCTTTTTATCTATTGACAAAAGTAACAGATGCTTTAGATCGTGAGCTGATCCTGACATATAATTATTTAAATAAGGTTATTTGCTTAACTGATCCTAAGAGCAGAGAGTTTTTGTATGAATACGACGATCAGAGCAATTTGACCAAAGTTTTGAATCCTCTTGGGCAAAAAACATTATTTGTATACGACGGCGAGCATGACCTGATAAACGTCGTTGATGCCGAAGGAAACCTGGCGTTTGAAGCTTCGTATGACGGCAAGGACAGAGTTACTTCCAGCTGGGTTTACGGATTACAGGAGACATACAGTTATTTTCCGGATTCTTCATACACGGTAAAAACCAACCCTAACGGTTCATTCACTTATCATTACGATGAAGACGGTAATGTCCTCAGCCTGATCTATCCGGACGGTACAAGCGTGTCAGAAATCATTAATCTTGCCAACAGACCGTTGCAGCATATCTCAGAATCCGGCATCGTTACGGAATATGAATACGATGAATCGGCGAACGTCACAAAAATGACTGAAGCTGTCGGAACTGTTTGCGAAAGGATCACTCACTACACATATGACGACGTATTGAATCTTCGATCAGGAATTTATACGGAGAGCGTCGTTGATTGCGTATTCCGGTGAAAGTTGCCGGCGATTCTGGAAATAAGTTTACCACCTGA
>CAZUFC010000234.1:0-7850 GCA_964619725.1 uncultured bacterium
TGCAATATTATTTGTATTAGTCTATCAACTCAAGATTGCTCGCTTGGGATCCGGGTTTATAAACAATACAGCAGGGGCAGGCGGCGGAGCATATTTTTTTCGGGGCAGTCTGGAAGGATGTTCTTTTATTGAAAACAAGGCGGTCAATGCTGGAGGAGTATGTCCTCAAAGAATTGGATTCATTGTAAATACAATTTTTCATAATAACAGGGCAGAAATAGACGGCGGTGGAATGAGTCAAACATTGGAGACACCTACGGAATGGTTGTCCGTTATAGATGGCGAGTTTACTGAAAATTCCGCCGGAAGCGAAGGAGGCGGAATTTCTTATAATATGGCAGATTATATTTCTTTAGAAAATTGTCTCTTTGAGGATAATTGTGCCGATGAAGCGGGCGGATGTTATTTATGGGCCATTTCAGAAATTGATATTTTCAACTGCGTTTTTGCCGGCAACAGCAGCCAAAGTCTGGCGGGAGCGGTCGAAACGCACAATTATAGCTGTGACATAACCAACTGCACTTTTTATGGAAATTCCGCCGCAGCCGGAGGGTCCATAGTGGTTAGGGGTTCAGATTCCACCAATATTCTGAATTCCATTTTCTGGAACAACAATGCAGCAGAAGGTCCGGAAATGTACCTGATTTATGTAGATCTTGTTGAAAGGTCTTCAATAGTTGAAATCGATTACTCCGTGCTTGCTGAAAATTCCGTATATATCGAACATGATTGTTTTTTCTTCGAAAGGGAACACATGGTGAGGGATGCGCCCTGTTTTTCATCTGCTCCAGACGGTGATTTCAGTTTGAGCATACGATCTCCGTGCATCGACAACGGATTTTCAGACGAAGCGCCGTCGGAAGACTTTTTACACAATCCCAGGCCGGTCGGACTGGAAATCGACATCGGAGCATTTGAATTTCAGCAGTCGCTGGGTATGGGCTCACATTTGTTGATGGAAGACAGGAATATGAGTTGCGGGGACAGGTTTCTGTTGGACCTGCTGTCCGTTTCCGGAAATTGGGAACGGACCGTATGCGTGGCGGTTATGTTTGAGATGTTCGGTTCATATTATTTTTATCCTGAATGGACGGAAAATTTTACTTATGAAGAAGGGATACTGAAATACGGCCGGGATTACAGGAATATCCTGGATTTTCAATGGCCGGAAATGGAAGATTCAGCCGTAGGACTCAGGATATGGAGCGCGGTTCTTGATGAATCTGATTTCAGCGTAATAGGCGAGTTGGATTGCGTCGAGTGGTGTTATTTTTGAGGAAAGTTTTACCGGTTTCGGCAGAGTTGCATTTATTGAATAACGGCTACAAAACAAACATCCGCAAAAGGTTATGACGGCAAAAAAAATTGCGTTATTGGAATTCGCATTAACAAAGGGCGAAGATGCGCTTATATTGATGCGAGACTCTTGCAACGGAGCATGGATATTTGCGTATCTGGGTCGTTTTTCTTCTTGCGAAAGACAAATGCGTGTTGATTTTGTTATGTTTGCAGTCTTTTTCAGATTAGACACGGCGCTGATTGCAGTCACGAAACGATGCAGTTTAATCAATGTTGAATATCGGTATGCTTTTTTCAGAAATATTTCGAGTATTTTCTTATGATCAGCATTCAAAGGCGGGTAAAATGAAGATATTTTATATTTTTAGAATTATTGCGGCAATGCTTGTTGCGGTTTGTTTCTCCAAGGCGGCGGCATATGCTGCTGTGGTCCGCGTTCCGGCAGATCAGCCGACGATTCAGGAAGCGGTGAATGAGGCTCATGACGGCGATACGGTGATCGTCTTCGACGGCACATGGAGCGGCAGGCTGAACAAGGATTTAACCTGGTATGGTTCGATAAAGCACATCACGGTCAAATCGGCGAACGGACCCGAAAACTGCATCATCGACTGCGAGAATGACGGCAGGGGTTTTGATTTTAATGAAACTGCTCAGGATGCGACTGATGTAATCGAGGGTTTAACTATCCGAAATGCGTATTACGTCATATCGCCGATAGAGGGTGACGGTGGGGGAATATACTGCAACGCCGCATCGCCGAACATAGTCAATTGCATATTTACGGGCAACAGCGCGGGTGAAAGGGGCGGCGGGATATATTGCGGAAGCGGTTCATCTCCTGCAATATCGGATTGCATTTTCATGGATAATTTTGCTGCAACGGGAGCCGGCATTATGTGCGATGATTCCTCACCGACGATTTCCGGCTGTTCATTTACAGGCAATGATGCATACCCGGACAGCGGCGCTCTTTTTTGCGGGATCAATTCTTCACCGTTAATCACCGACTGTTATTTCAGTGAAAATACAGGTTGCGGAGGAATCCGCTGTTATGGTGAAAATTCATGCCCACAAATATCCTCATGTTCGTTTACCGGCAATTCGACTCATTACGGCGGAGCCATCAACGTCATCGCAGCGGCCTCTCCGGCGATTATCGGTTGTTCGTTCGCCGGCAATATGGCCGATGTCGATGGGGGCGCCGTTTATTGCAGCGAAAGTTCCTCGCCGGTAATAATCGCATGTGAATTTACCGGGAACAGGGCGACAGGATTCGGAGGCGGAATCTGCTGCAGCGATTCATTCCCCGTAATAGGCGGTTCCCTGGAAAACGGCAACTATTTCGCCGGCAATGAAGCCGGGAGGGCTTGCGACATTTACAGTGGCGATGCTCCCCAAACTCCTTTCAATGCACGGTACAATACATTCGAAGGTTTTCATCTCTCCGAATACTACGTTTCAAGAACTGAATCTTTCGATCTGGCTGGATGCGTTTCGGAAATGCTGCCGATTACTCAGGACATTTATGTGTCAATTGATGGAGACGACGGGAACGAGGGCACATCAGAGGATTCGCCTTTTCTCACTGTACAACGGGCTTTAAGCGCTGCCTATGGAACGGAATCTACTCCCATCGTTATCCGCGTAAGTCCCGGCACATATTCGACATCTGCGACGGGAGAACGTTTTCCTCTTCCCGCGCTTGATTATGTTTCATTGAAAGGCGACAGGATGAACGATGTGATTCTGGATGCGGAATATAACCGGAGGGTGGTGCACAGTGAGTATAACGAAGGCGTATATTTATCGGGACTTACAATTTTCCGGGGATACTCTGGAGACTGCGTCGCCGGCAATGAGGGAGGAGGAATATATTGTTATAGGACCTCATTGACTATTACAGACTGTAATTTATCCAATAATTTTTCTGTCTGGCACGGCGGCGGAATTTATTGTGAACATTCATCTCCCGACATAATGAATTGTATTTTTTCTTTTAATCAGTCGGAATCAAGAGGAGGCGGCATATATTGTATCCAGTCGAGTCCGCCGATACTCAATTGCACTTTCACCGGCAATACAAGCGCTGATCCGGGAGGAGGCATCGCTCTTCAGGTAGCTTCTCCGCTGGTAATGAACTGCATACTGTGGAACGATTATCCGGACGAGTTATACGCTACGGGGGCACATCCGTTCATATATTTCAACGACATTCAGGGCGGGTATTACTACGGAGGCAACATTAACTCCGATCCTTATTTTGCAGAGGGACCTGACGGAGATTATTACCTCAGCCGGAGGGATGCGGGACAGGATGAGGACAGTCCATGCGTGAACAGCGGCGCCGATCTGTCAGCGTTAACATGCTTTGAATTGCCCTGTCGAACGGTATGCCAGGATGATTTAACCACACGCACCGACGAAATTGCCGATACGGGGCGCGTGGATATGGGATTCCATTACGCTCCTGTTAATTCACCCACGGCGCATCCTGATCTCTCCCCGACGCCTGCGGCTGCAGAATACGATCATGTCGAACTGGAAATGCCGGATCATTACTTCTCGCCCGGCGATGTCTGCAGCCTGACCGCTCATCTGCATCATTACTCGTCTCCGGCATCAGATGTTTTATTGTTCATTATCCTGGACATATCAGGTCAATACTGGTTCTGGGATGATTGGTCCCATGAGCCGGACTGGAATAGGACTTATGCGGGCAGAGGAATAACGACCATTCCAGTTATACAGGCCTTCGACTGGCCGGATACCGGTGAAGAATCCGCGGAAGGAATAAAGTTCTGGGGAGCTATGATGAATGAAGATATGACGGAGGTTTCAGGAGGTTCGGAAGGCATAGGGCAATGGGTTTTCGGTTTCGGACTTTAAAAAAGGGGGAGACAAATGAAAAAAAGAAGCTATATATCAGCGATTATTATTCTTGTATTGTTTTGTCAGTGCGCAACCGTTTCAGGGGAAATCATTAACATTCCGGGAGACTATGCTGCTGTTCAGTACGGAATCGATGCCGCGTATGACGGCGATACGGTACTTGTAGCCGACGGCATCTGGACAGGTGAAGGCAATAAAAATTTAAGCTGGGACGGCGATGACAAACATATCGTCGTGAAATCGGAAAACGGCGCAGATTCATGCATCATCGATTGCGAGGAGAACGGCCGCGGATTCAGTTTTTACGATACGAACCAGGACGCTTTCGACGTCATTGAAGGATTCACCATACAGAACGGTTTCGTGGAGGACGACGGAGGCGGCATAGTCTGTCGCTCGGCTTCTCCTGTCATAAGGAACTGCATTTTCATCAATAACCTGGCGTTCTTCAGCGGCGGCGGCGTTTATTGCGGGGACGATGCCGAACCTATGATAACGAACTGCGAGTTTTCACTAAACCTGGTCGCAGAAGAGGGCGCCGGGATATCCTGTTTTTATTCTTGTCCTTCCATAAGTTACTGCACTTTTACCGGTAATTCGGCTTATCTTAAAGGCGGAGGCGTTTCGTGCGTGTTTTCTTCACCGTCCCTTTCCCATTCCATTTTTACGAATAATTCATCTTATGAACTGGCAGGCGGAATATCATGTTGGGACGAATCCGCTCCGACGATAGCTGATTGCTCTTTTTCGGAGAACAACGCGGAAGAAGGAGGCGGGATTCTATGCGCTTTTTCTTCATGCGCGGTTATATCAGGCTGCTCCTTTAACGCAAATACGGCACATGAGTCGAGCGGCGGCGGTGTTATGTGTTCTGGTATGTCTGACGTAGTGATAACGGATTGTTCCTTCAACGAAAATACGGTTAATTGGTACGGCAGCGGATTGCTTTGCCTTAATTCCTCTCCCATCGTCGAAGATTGTTCATTCACCGCAAACTCGGCAGGATGGCATGGAGGCGCGATGTTCAGTTCTGGTTCCTGCCCGGTAATAACGGACTGCACTTTCAGCGGCAACAATGTCTGCGAAATGGGCGGAGGACTCTATACAGATGATGATGACATAACGATGAGCCGTTGCGTTGTTTCGGAAAATTCAGCAGGATTGAAAGGCGGCGGCATTTTCTGCGAAAGCGGTCCGTCAGCGGTTTTCTCAGACGCGTCAATCACCGGAAACTTATCTGGGGAAGATGGCGGCGGTTTTTATTGTCGTCATTCCAGTTCTTTTATTCTTTCCTGTACCATTTCCGGGAATTCAGCCGTACGGGACGGAGGCGGACTCTTTCTCGAAGAAAGCGTTCCGAAAGTGTCGGGCTGTAAGTTTTCTGGAAACCAGGCCGGTGATGAAGGCGGAGGAATGCACTGCTTTAATTCTTCAGGGTGCGAATTGACGAACTGCATTTTCACCGGCAATGATTCAGGAGAAACAGGCGGCGGCATATCTTTCCTGCACAGCGTTTCACCGTCAATAAGCAACAGCACTTTCAGCGGCAATTCGACCGGCAGCGGAGGAGGAATATACTGCAAAAATTCCTCGCCGCTTTTTTATAACTGTATTTTCTGGGATGACGTCCCGGATGAAATATATGTATATTCCGGCGGACCCGTAGTCAGTTATTCAAACATTCAGGGAGGATACTCAGGAACGGGCAATATAAATGAGAATCCTCTGTTCGTTTCCGGTCCGGAAGGCGCTTACTGCCTCAGTCAGATCGCTTCAGGACAAGGTGAAGACAGTCCGTGCATCGATGCCGGGAGTGATGAGGCGATGAACATATGCTATGAAATGCCGGCTGGATTGGTTTGTATGAACCAGTTGACCAACAGGACAGACGAAGCGCCGGATATGGACGTTCTGGACATGGGATACCATTACATGCCGTCATATTACGAAACGCCGACTCCGGCGCCGACGACTCCTCCGACAGCCGCTCCTACCGTAACACTCACTCCTGAACAGACGGAGACGCCCACATTGACCCCGACAGTGCTGCCGACAGGGACTCCGGTATTTTCAGCAACGCCGGAACCGACAGCGACTGCTTTGCCGTATACGCACGTGTCGCTTGAGATGCCTGACAATTACTTTTCACACGGCGATCCATGCAGTCTTACGGCCTGTTTGCACAATTACAGCAACCCAATAACGAACGTTCCCCTTTTCGTCGTTCTTGAAATATCCGGTCAATTCCTCTTCTGGGACGGCTGGACGGATGAGGTTGACTGGAACCGCGTCTATGTCGGCCTTGGCATCACAGTAATCCCTGTTTTGACGGCTTTTATCTGGCCCGATACCGGCGATGAGACCATGGATGGATTAACATTCTGGAGCGCCATGACGAACCAGGACATGACGGAAATGCTGGGCGGACCGCTGGGCATAGGATGCTGGACTTTCGGTTTCGGTCCTGAACGTTGAGTTCACGGGGTCGGGATCGAGGTCGCAATCACAATCGAAACAAAATGATGAGATATTACTTCGAATTGTAACCTCAAAAGACGCATTTTTGATCAATGCCTAAAATTCGGATATCTTTTGATCGGTTCGTAAATATGCTAACGTTGGCATGCTGAAGCGGCGCAGAGGAGTACAAAGCTTTTGGAACTTTTACATGAAAACGCCGGGTAAGACATCCCAATGAAATAAACCCGGACATTTAACGAAAGGAATTAAAGATGCTCATTCACGCCTGCGTGGCGGTTTCATCTTTTGAAGCTGCCCGGTTTATCTTTGAAGAGCTTTTCAGTATGGAAAGATTGTACGATTTCATTATTGAACCTAAAGTCGTCAACACTTTATTCGGCATTGAAGCAAAAGCAAAAGCGATCGTCTACGATGCCGGTTCCGCAAAGCTGGAAATCTTCGTGGTGGAAGGCGATCTGCCTAAAACGCCGGTCTTTAATCATCTCTGCCTGGGATTCTCGAACAGAAACGAAATTATCGAGAAAGCCGGCGCCGAAGGTTTCGAAGTCAGACGTTACGAAAGAGGCGATTCTGAAGTCGTTTTTATCGTGGATACGGACGGGAATCTTTATGAATTGAAGGATATTTGAGGATTTAGACTATCGGGTCTGATCAAACTGGGGGTGCACTTTTTCACGAAATAATTGACTGAATGAAATTCTCATAAGAAACTAACCCTGTCCCACAACCTTCTCCTTGACGAACTCACCGCTGTTTTTCCATTGAAAACCGTTTGTTCAGGTCTCACCGTCGCCATGGGCTGAAACGCCGACTGCAGCGCCGGCGTATATAAAAAATGCCCATAAGTATTCATCAGCCCAGGAATCCCTGTTTCTTTCAGCAATTATGAAGATGCCGAAAAAGCTGCCTGTCGTAACCTGACCGTCATACCCTTGGTTACTTTACCTGACTATTACACAGGCTTAACACAATAATGTTGACCCCGAAGGGTGATTGAATAATTATGCAGGGCATAATCCTGTATATCGGAGAATTTCCTCTGTATTAGCGTCAATCGAGTCCAAGGTAGCCCTGACGTGTCTTTTGAATTCGTTGAAATCGTTGCTCAACGGATGGACGTGGCCAACTTTTTGTTTCATCCATTTCCAAACTTTTTCGATATAGTTCAACCGCGGGCT
>CAZUFC010000235.1:0-7798 GCA_964619725.1 uncultured bacterium
GGATCAAAAACCGCAGTGACTGTCCAGCATTAAATTTTGAATCGACAATCGAGTTTATGGACAGGCACTAACTATAACGAATTTCCTGCTCTTTTTTGAGAATCCTTTTCAGGCGGGTCTCTTGCCGGGGGCGGCCAAAGATCAAGATGCTTCATAATGCGTAAAATGACTTCCCATTGATCGATAAAGGCGATTATTCCCATTTCCCGACCGCAATCAGGACATATCATAGGGTCTGCTGCATAAACCTTCTGAATTAAAGCCGCCCAACGCTTCCGGCGCTTTTTTATTTCCGGGGCGTCTTCCTCTGTTTTTTCTGTTTCTATTTATCTTTATTTTTATTATAGATGCCGGGAATCTCAAACAATCAGGCGATTATGAAGCTTAGTCATTTTGCAAAAATGCCAGGAAAAAAACACTGTTTTTCAAATCGAAAGCCGGCGAAAAAATTCAAATTTTTTGAAACCCGGGACTCTTTAAACGAGTGGATTGCTTTCGATGCCGCGGTCTCGGCGGCAGACGGAATATTGACGGCGAATTCCCGGTCGAGGATGTATCGGAGTCACGCATCCATAAGATGAACTATGAAGGAAAATGCGAGTCGCCGAGTCAGGGCGGGTTGAATCAGCGAATCCAGCCGGCGTTGATTTATCTGATACGTCCGGTGTTGCAGATATTACCGGAACCGCTCAAAAGCCGGGTCCTCCCTCGAATCTATGGCTTATAGGCATTAGAAACGATTCTGGCCGGCAAGGTATAGCTTCTGGAAGGTTTCGGAAAAATGCATTTTTCTTATATCTGAATTTAAGTGAAAAAAGTTTTATCCCGTTTTGATCAGTAACAAGCTTCCCGCTTATTCTCCCCATCCGAACTGAAACATGCCCATGTCTCCGAAGAGTTCCGTCATTTCCTGGTTTGTCATGGCGGCGAACCATATGATTCCGGAGGCTGATCCTGCATTTTCCGGCCAGTAAAATGAATCTACAACGTTCAGAACGTTTATGCCGGGTGAAATGTATGCTGTGTAAAAATCATAATCGGTGAATCCAGGTGCGAAGAAATTGGTTCCTTGAACGTTCAGGATGACGAATACCGGGACTTAGGCGTATGTATCTTGCAATGGATTGCATATGTTGACCTTGCAACAGCACACATCGCCGGCGTTCAGGAAAACAGTGAAATTCTTGCTCTCGCTGTTGACGACAGCTACATCGATATAGTCATCTCCATTCAAATCCTCCGCGATTATTCCCCTGGGAGCCAATCCTGAAGTATAACTCACGGCTTCCCCGAATGTTCCGTCCCTATTGTTGAACAAAATAGAAATCGTGAATGTAGCCGAATCCGATACGATAATGTCCGGATAAAGGTCATCGTTCAGCGTTCCCAGAGCGACGACACGCGGTCCGTCGCCGACAATATAAGAAACTGGCTCCTGGAATGTCCCGTCACCGTTGTTTATCAGCACAGAGACATCATCTGAATGTTCGTTCGCCGTGACCAGATCGAAAACGCCGTCTCCGTCCGCATCCCCGGAAGCGATCTGTCCAGCATCCTTGACCTCCATTGTGTCGATTCAACAAGGAGACTCATCGGGGAATGTTTTTGCTGGGTGACAAGCGATTCGCTTGTCAATTGATGATGAATATCAAAAAGAAATTGGAGGATCAAACCTCTGAAACTGAATCTTCCGCTGAATACGTTTCCCTTCGCATATTATGGAAAATTATATCCGAACAAAAATCCCGACGGATCAACACAAGCTGGTTGTAATGTTTCTCGTAAGCTTCCCTCCGGCGCCTCGCCATGTGATCTCGCTTTAAATCCAATTCAGCAATAATTTTATCTTTTCCAATTTATTCGTCTGTCGAATGATTTATATTATTTCCCATGGCTTAGATTCCAGACTCGACAAATTTCTGCTGCCATGAATTATCGTCAGAATAAAAATTTGATTCTTTTGGATTTTATACATTATTCTATAATTCTGAAAAATGATTTCACGTATATTTTTTTCTTCAGCTTCTGGAACCATTCGCCCCAGCTTAGGAAATCGCTTCAATTTTTCTACAGCTTCAATAATTTTTTGAATGAAGCTGGAAGCATAGTACTCAGCATCTTTGCCGATATATTCCCGAATAGCCGTTAAGTCTGAAATGGCCGGTTCGGTCCAATCAATTTTCATTTTGATAAAAAGCTGTTTTTTACTTCTTCGTGCGAAATTACGCGTCCTTCTTCAGCGGCTTTTAATCCCGATTCCAATTTCTTTCTGACATAAAATTCGTACATAATATCGTCCCATGTCGCATCTTCGGATAAACTGTCAATTAATTTCTTGGCTTCTTCTTTGATTGCGCTCATTAAAATTACCTTCCTCGAAGATAAAGTTTCTGAATCTCGCTCAGAAAGTCGACGGCGAGCGGACGATATTATCGACATGAAGGTCCACGAAAGAAACGAGCCGGCATTGAGGATACTTCAATGAGTCCGCCCATAATTCAATATAAACAAAGACCTTGTATTTTTCAAGAGCATAAGGTCGTTCGTTTAGACGAATCTGGACCGAGGGTAAAAAATAACGGCTTATGGGCCTGGGACGGCAATGACCTGCAAATCTTTGAGACTTCGGGGGCTGACCGTGAAGCAAGATTTTTTCAAACAATGCCGTATTTTTCACGGCGAGAGATATTCGTATTTTTAGGAGTTCGGGACCCTTCATATTTACAGACATTGATCAATTATCGGTTTTTTAAGATTCCAATTTTCACATCCTTGAATAATTGAGAATCTTTGACAATCTGATAAAGCAAGACATATTTTTTCGTAATTATTTGCTCCGATTGCGATACCGATCCCGACCCCGATACCGAAATAAACGGTCTTTGATCAAAAAACAGCATTGAGTTCGTCAAACAGAGAGTTACGAGTCATGGTCAGTTTCTTGACGGGGACTACATCATTCACAGGCTAGACAACATCTCTGTATGCCGTTGACTCCTTTGCCTCTTTAATGTTTAATAAATTAGAATCAGGGCGTTTTCTATTTTATGCCCTGACGAATCATTTGAAATGTGAGATGAAGCCGATAATGGAAAATAAATTATTTTCCTATCCCTTCATAATCGCCCGGTCGCCTTGCCGGAACCTCACATCGAAGTTTTTTAATCTCTCTTAAAGCTCAAAAAGACTATGGCGGACATACGGAAAATAAAAAATAACCTGCTCAAGCGAGAGGAATCAAAAAGGAAAGCCAGGCTCAAGCTTTATAGAGAGGCATCGAGAGATTTTAAAGCTATTGTTGATATGATCATCAGGAAATATTCTCCGGATAAAATCGTGCAATGGGGATCATTACTGACTCCTGATCTTTTCGATGAAAATTCTGATATTGATATTGCCGTTTCCGGCATTACCGAGGCGGACAGATTCTTTGCGCTCCTGGGAGACGCCATGGAATTGACGCGATTTCACCCGGATATCGTTCAACTGGAAAAAATCGAACCCGAATTTGCGGAACTCATTCTGCTAAAAGGAAAAATCATTTATGAGTCAGGAAGCCAAAATTAAACTGCTGCGTGCAGAAATCAAAAAATCTCTCTCGACGCTCAATCGAATAGAAAAATACATTCTGGATTTTCAAAAGAAAAAATTAAAACAGGAGCCGGGAATTGATGAAGCGATGATCATCACCCAGGCTTTGACCAATTACTACACCTGCCTGGAAACGATATTCCTTCGGATATCAAAATTCTTCGAAAATACCATCGATAATGACAAATGGCATCGTTCACTGCTTGAAAAAATGGCGCTCGACATTGAGGAGATCAGGCCGAACGTCATCAGCGACAGCGTATATGAGGGTTTACTGGAATTGCTGAAATTCAGGCATTTTTCACGTTATTATTTTGAATTCGACTATGATTGGGACAAGATCAGATTCGTATTACAAAAATTCAACGAAATTCATATTACGATCAAAGATGAACTGGATGAATTCGATCGATTTCTAGTCGAACTGTCGTCATTCTGAGAATCAGTTTGATCATAAAGCTCGTGTCCGTAAAGGCCGAATTTCCAGGCTTCTTCCATCCCAAAACCGGGCATTTTAAAACCATGAAGGCATCCAATGATTCGGCGAGCGAGTATTCGCAAGCGCCGGCGATCAAGTCCGAATTATTGACGATACGGCATCTTTTTGATACTTTAAATATTCAGAGTTACTTCGTAATCGTTCGTCAACTCATGCAGATCAGGCCGGCAAAGTGTTTCCGGGCTTCCGAAAGCTTTTGCGAAATGAGGGATAATTCAGGTTGAAATAGATACCTTCAACTCCTGCCAACCATCATTGAATGGAAGTGAGAAAAAATGGAAACTGAACTTGAAATAATTTCTGAAAAACCGGAATCTTCTCCGCAACATACGCCGCTGTTGTTTGTTCACGGCATGTGTCATGGGGCCTGGAGCTGGAAAGAAAATTTTTTGCCCTACTTTGCGGGGAATAATTATGCATCGTACGCCGTCAATTTGCGGGCTCACGGGAAGAGCAAAAGCGCAAAAAAGTTACGCTCGATAAAGATTGCGGATTACGTTTCGGATGTAGCCTCAGCGGTAAGTCAAATAGAAGCGCCGCCGGTATTGATCGGGCATTCGATGGGCGGCATGATCGTGCAAAAATACCTGGAATCCAATCAGGCTCCGGCAGCGGTGTTGCTGGCTTCCGTTCCTCCTCAAGGAGTGTTTTCCGCTACAATCCGTTTTGCTTTACGCCGGCCGCTCGCTTTTATCAGGATAAACGCGACTCTGAGTCTTTATCCAATGGTGGAAACTCCCGACCATTTCAGGAAATTGCTTTTTTCCGGCGGCATGCCGGAGGAACTGGCGGAAAAGTATCATCCGCTGATGCAGGATGATTCAATAAGGGCTTACCTGGATATGCTTTACTTTGATCTACCGAATCCCGAACTCGTGAAAACTCCTGTGATTGTATTGGGAGGGGCGGAGGATGCGATAATAACGAGAAAGGAATATGAAAAAACCGCTCGGGCTTATGGCGTTAAGGCGGAAATATTCCCGAATATAGGTCATGACATGATGCTTGATGTGGGCTGGCAGAGTGTGGCTGATAGAATGCTGGAGCTATTAAAGGAAAAGGGAATTTAGGGACTGGATCGAGAATCCGATTGCGATGCCTCTACCGACCTCGATTGCCTGAAAATCCTGACGGCTGTGCATAAATTGGAAAGCCTGCATAAAAAAATGGGACTGATCAAACCGGGGTTACACAACTTTGAAAACTTTTGACAGTTCGTTTCAGGGATCGGGGTCGGTATCGGTATCGGGGTCGGTATAGCAATCGGGATCGCAATCGAAACAAAATGATGGGAGATTCTGTGATATTGAAACCTCAAAGACGCTTTTTTGATCAATGCTGATTTATTTGACTGCGCAGCGCCTGTTTATCACTTATGGATAGTAAGAAAATTCAACAAAATCGATATCACCGATAACATCAGTCATTTCAGGGTTTGTTACGGCTGCCCAGAAGCGGAAATCTTCGGCGGTTCCTACGCCGGAAGGCCAGGTGAATGGGGCGATTATCTCGTATTCGACGGTCGAGAATACCGGCAAATTGGTCGGATAATAATCGATATCAGGCGGATAGCGGCTCCAGCTCGGCCAGGACCAATAGTCCATTCCTGTCCCGATATCCAGTAATACAAACATCATCACATCGTCGTAAACGGTTCCGGAATAGTTATAGGCGTAAGCATTGAGCCAGAAAGGGTCGTCCGGGTAATAGCTCTCCCGGGGCATCTGCAGTTTAACGCCTAAATCAGTCGGCGGACACCAGGAAACATTATCAATTGCCAGTTCCTGTCCTCCGAGCTTGAAACTGTTTATTTCTCCATCGAGAGAAAGTATTCCAGCGAATCCTCCCGGTATGGTATAGGCTATCACATCAATGATCACATTTCCGATAGTCTGGTGATTAATGTCTGGGAATATCTGGAAATTGCGGCAATCGCCGTTGATTTCAATATTAAGGTTACCTCCATAGTCGCCGAACCTCAGGTGCAGGTCATGGACAGGACCCAGGCGGAAATTATACATCAGGTTTCCGACCCATAATTCTTTCCCCGAACCGAGCGCCATTCTCTGATCGTCGACCCAACCGTTGGTGTTGGTTACAGGATTGCTGTTAGGACAGACAGCCGGCGGATAAAGGTAAAATGTATCCATTCTGACGGAGAGGTTATTCGTCATAAAGACATCGCCATGATAATAATTCGTTCCTGTTCCGTTTTTTGTTCAGCAAACTGCCCTCGACAGTCCACATTACTGCAGGGCAAAGTTTATGCCGATTCTTTTGATTGGCTCAGCTATTCAAACTTTTTGAAAAAAGCGTAACCCGGGCTGCTCAGTCCCAAAAATTCTTTGAACGATCGTTGGCTTTCAGTTTCGTCAAGAATTCACAATTTTTTATTACGAAATGCCATGAATCCGGAAGATACAATTCTCCTGATTCCCTCTCACCGGCCGGAATATTGAGATGGGGAGGAGCTGTAAATCGTTGATATGTTCTTATGTAATCAGCAAAAATAGTGACGAATTCCTTTCCATTCTGAAAAACAGTTCCATTAATATTTTTTTCTGCTTTTTCTGATCGACAGGGCTGCTGTTGCGAAAATAACCAGGG
The DNA here is from genome assembly GCA_964619725.1 of uncultured bacterium. GTDB lineage: Bacteria > CSSED10-310 > CAZUFC01 > CAZUFC01 > CAZUFC01 > CAZUFC01. The sequence goes on from CAZUFC010000235.1 coordinate 6,698, forward strand.
CGACGATGCCTGCTGAAGAAATCGATGGAATGTTTGAGATATAGGCGTAGCTGTCGGGAAGCGTGTTGTAGATGTCCTGAATTGCTCCAGGCGGAATAGCGGCAACATCGACCGTCAGATTAAAGCCGTCCGCAGGAGGAGCAATAACGTGGTAAATGTCATTGGCCGGATCATAACTGTCCACATAAGCCTCAACTCCACCGAAAGTAATACCGGCGCCGGGTCTTCCTCCACATCCGGTTCGCCCAAATGGTCACCGATATGATCGTCCCGACCGTCCCTGATTCTTAAGTAGCAATACCCGTTATGCAAACAATCGATCTGCGCCTTGTGCCAGAAACTGCCGAACGGTTCCATATCAGCCGCATCCTTAACGGCCTGGCATAACTCCTCGCAGGTCATCCCCGCAATAACAGAAACCTGTAAACTTTCGGAACCGATTGTTATCGTTATGTTTCCAGCCTCAGAGGGCGTTCCGCTGATTTCTATTATCCTGGCTGAATTCAGAGCCCAGCCGGTGTCTAATGCTGCTAAAACCAGTAACGTCAAAAAATCTTTCGTAATTTCACATCTCCTGATATTGAATGATAAAAAATTGTGAAATTTTTGACGAAAAAAACAACAGTCGATCAAAAAATATCAAGTAAAACAAAGTCCCCCCGCTTGCGGGGGGGATTTAGGGGGGGCAAAAAACTGCACAATTATTATGCCGAGATTCAGTGTAAAAAAAAATCAATTTATTTCAATATGTTAGGTTGTCCTTATCAGGAGTTCTGAATTTCATGATTAATTGCCGCCAATAACCTCAATGCGAGAACTACTAGCACCAACCTAAAATCGATATTTCATAATTACAATCGGATCAGAATCTATCCAGGATAAAAAAAAGTGATGTACTAGTGCGCATTTGTATATAACTTGTCAGCGCTGCAACGGATATTTCGTACATCAATAATAATTTTAAAATTTTTTTAGCAAATCTTCTAATTGATGTTCGAAGTTTTACGATGATTCTCAATTATAAGCGTCAACCCGAATTTAAGAGTTCGTTAGTGCCTGTCCATAAACTCGAATCTCGATTCAAAATTTAATGCTGGACAG
>CAZUFC010000236.1:0-7686 GCA_964619725.1 uncultured bacterium
GGACCAGTATCTCCCTGCGGACCTGTATGACCTTGAGGGCCCACTGGACCCGTATTGCCCTGCGGCCCGGCGGGACCCGTTTGACCCGTATCGCCCTGCGGCCCGGCGGGACCCGTTTGACCCGTATCGCCCTGCGGACCTTGCAGACCCTGGGGACCAGTATCTCCCTGCGGACCGGTATGACCTTGAGGGCCCGTTTGACCCGTATCGCCCTGCGGCCCGGCGGGACCCGTTTGACCCGTATCGCCCTGCGGACCTTGCAGACCCTGGGGACCAGTATCTCCCTGCGGACCTGTATGACCTTGAGGACCCGTTTGACCCGTGTCGCCCTGCGGACCCGATGGCCCCGTCAATCCTGTCGGATCACCAACCCAACGGCCTGTGGAATCGATTACTTCTCCTCCGTAACCCGTTATTCCGATGCTTCGCGGATGAATATCCTGATCGAACACGTCGGACGAATTGATCGACTGTCCTATGCTGCCTAAAAATTGCCGGGGCTCCAGTATAGACCCCTCCAGTTCGATCCCCAGCCAATAATGCTTATCGAAATCAAGATCAATCGGCGTCACCGATCCCAAAAATGTATGAAAAATACCCTGATCGACATTCACATCCGTCTGCGTCTCGCTCCACAGTTCATTTCCTCCAACGGCTTCATCGAATAATCGGAAAGTAAAATCATAAGTCCCTGTCAACGCTGCCCCGCCGCTGTCGGTTAAATATCCCTGATAATTGATCTGACGGGGAATTTCTCCGTGCACGATTACCATAAAAGTTAGAAAGAAGAATAAAATAAATGCTGTCGACCTCTTTTTCATGATTTTGAAACTCCTTGCTTAAACATTTGACGCTAATGAAACGGAAAAAAATTCTGTAATTCGCCTTGAATTCAGCTTTTTCAAACACACTGCTGAAAATTATAAAATCCAGCAAATTTGAAAGCATATCTTTATTCTGAATAACGAATATTTTGCTGAAAGTCAAACGAAATATTCTCAGGTGCAGAATTCGAATCTCGATTCAAAATTTAATGCTGGACAGCCACTTGGGTTTATGGACAAAAACTGGTTATTGCCAGGTCTAATCAAGTCTGCGAAATATTCGATACTCATTTTGGCTCCAAATATAATTGACGGCAATATTGCATCACCAAACGGAACTGCTTATGGCTTCGTTCCGTTTGGGTAATCGAACTGAAGGTCTGAACTCCTGACAAGAATGTCACAACCTATTGAAAAAGTTTGATTTTCTTGCAGTGCAACTCGGCATAATAATTGTGAAGTTTTTAGCCCCCCTATATCCCCCCGCAGGCGGCTTTGGCATTAGGATAAGGTCCATCGAATGAAAAAGCTTCTATGCGGAAAAAAATAAAATACTATTTAAATTCAAATAATTAATCTCCACCTTAGCAAAGCTCTCTATTACACACGATTGACACAATAGTAATGACCCCTTCGGGGTCAACGTTATTGTGTTAAGCTTGTGTAATTTTCAGCTTAGCAAAGGGGGGAATGATACGCTTACTTCGATGCAAGCCGCTTGCGGTGCAGCATGGACGTCAGCGTAACGGGGGGTTGTAATCTAAACCGGAATTTAATTTAAAAGAATCACATGGGTCATGAAATATTTCAATATACCCAAATTCGGGAACCCCTGTTTTCTTTAAATCATTATTCATACGGTGAGGACAACCCCGATACTTTAATAACGGGACTCCGTCTTCGTCTTGTCTCGGCATAAGAGTATCCAACCCCTTTGTTAATGGGTAGAAATACTTTTTAAAAAGTGTAAACGCTTTTTAATCATTTGTTCAATTACTTAGATTTCTTATCCTAATGCCAATGCCGCAGGCGGGGGGACTTTGTTTTACAAGAATTTTTTCGAACGTCTATAGTTTTTTTCGTCAAACTTCACAATTTTTTATTAGCGAATGTCAGGAGATGTGAAGGTAGAGCGACCTGGATTTGTGACGGCATATCCAATATTGAACGTCGAAGGATTGAAAGGATAAATGAATGATAAAAGAACTGGACGCCATCGTCATCAACCGTTATCTTCCCGAGCATGGACTAAAGCGAGGCGATATCGGCGCTGTGGTACATTGCTATAAGAATGGGGAGGTCTTTGAAGTTGAATTCATCACTGGACAAGGGGAAACCGCAGCAGCGCTTACTCTTGATAAAGAAGACGTTCGACTCATGAAAGCTGAAGAGATACTTCATGCCCGAAGGCTTCAACTTGCCTAACCCTATTTCTCATACAAAATCGTAGTGAGAGCGTTCATATCCCCGCAGATTCAATCACGCGTCGCGTGATTGAATCTGCGGGGTGCATAGCTTTAATCTTTTCCACTTCCAGTCTTTCATTTGAAAATTTGTGAAGGATTTGTTTTTCAGTTTGACAATTTGCAGAGAATGTTGTACAATATTTCTGTACTGTTTTGAGGGAGGGAGGAGTTATGCCTATTCAGACGACTTATACCAAGGCACGCGCTAATCTTGCATCGCTCTGGGATGAAGTCACCCAGAACCGAGAGATAGTGATCATCCGGCGGCGTGGAGCGGAGGATGTTGTTCTCATCTCCGCTGACGAACTAACCGGTTTGATGGAGACAGCTCACTTACTGAAATCGCCCAGGAATGCGGAGCGCCTGATGCGAGCTTTAGCGCGAGCGGAACAGGGAGAGGGAAAACCTCAGGATGTGGAAGAAATGAAGGAAGAATTCGGACTTGACGAGAAGCAGGGATAAGCGCACAGGTGATGAGGTTAAGCGGGATGCAGTTTTCCATCCTGAGTTTCGAGAGGATTTGGAATATTGGGTAAAAACTGATCGAAAGACAGCGCTGCGGGTTTTGAGAATAGTGGAAGATGTTTTGAAGACTCCATTTCATGGAATCGGCAAACCAGAACCATTGAAATATCTTGCGGAAGGAGCGTGGTCTCGGCGACTGACACGAGAGCATAGGGTTGTTTACCGGGTTAAGGAGGAACGGATCGATTTTCTGCAGGCGCGATACCACTATTGAAAGTTCAGATGGTCTGTTATCAGCGGATCACATATTATTTTAAAGGGCAGCACGAGTAACCGGCGTATGAAGCGGACGGCGAAAACGATTAATCCAAAGCCGTCGCTGCTTCCTCGCCGCCGGTTATCCTGATCTTTTTAGCGACAGGATTTCAGGAGAAATTCGGTTCATATCGTAAAAAGCATCATGCGCAGAATATCCATGAAATCGTCCGATTCCAGTGTGATGATATTGGGTCTGGTGAGACGGGCGTTGGGGTAGAATGATGTTTTATAGGCTATGCGATGGGTTTTGTATGCAATTTCAATTTTGAAATGTCCCGGCAGTTCTATGCGGCAGTTTTCCGTATTATTCTGAAGGGCTTTGGCGGATTCTTCTTTTATTCTGTCGACGGCTAGTTTAGGGTGAATGCTGATGGTGGAATTTCCTGCACCTTCACTGACCGCGACGGTCCGTATATTGCTATTGAACGATTTGACCTCTTCACATAATCCCTGGTCTCCGGAGACGAAAACCACGGGGACGCCGACCATGGCTGCCGTATATGCGGAAAGAACGAATTCGGAAACAAAACTGTCGTTCAATTTCACATAAAGGGCCTGGGGGTTCATGGTATGGGCCAGCGGATTGGCATCCGACCCGGCGCGGGAATGATAACCGATGAGAAGAACAGCATCGAAACTCTCGTCAAGCTCCTGCATCATCATAAAAGGGTGTTCGCTCCATCCTCTGATCAATTTAACGTTTTTCGGAAGTTTATCCGCCAGGATGTTTCTTCCGTTTCCATGGGCATCTTTCACATATATTTCATGAGCCCCGGCAGTGACGGCTCCTTCGCATGCGGCTGCGGTTTCGGCGGTCATCTGTTTTCGGAACTGCTGATAGTCCGGTTTATTTTCGTAGGTTTCATCCCAATGTGTAATGCCTGCCGTACCTTCTATATCCGCGCTGATGTAGATTTTCATGCTGATTTCCTTTGAGGTTGTAATTTCAACGGAGACTGATTTAGGAGCTCCGTAACGCCAATCGATGTGATATATAAATATTTCCGCTGCAAAAGTCAATTGACAACAGGGCGAAGCATGAATAGCATCAGGAATCGAAATGCTGAATGATTTTCGATTATTCGGATCAACCAAGCATGGAAGGCAGGATTGAAAGATGAAAGCAATCATAAAAACAGCGCTGGAGAAGGCCACGGTGGATTTTCTGGAAATCCGGGTGGAGGAAACGTATGAAACGAGTCTGTCTTTTCGTGGAAAATCATTGAATAATTTCCAGCAGACGCATGATTACGGCGGATATGTGCGGGCAATGGGCAAGCAAGGCTGGGGATTCGTGTCGTTCAATCGTCTGGAGGAGCTTCCCGGTCATGTATCGACGGCCTGTCGACAGGCTGAGGCGGTCGGAGGGCCCCGGACAGAGCCGGCGCCGGCGCCTGTAATTCAGGATGAAATAAAACTGGATATTCCTTCGGATAAAGACCCCAGAAAGATACCGGTTGAAGAAAAAATGAAGCTGATGGAGCGTTTTTCCGGGACGTTGCTGGACTACAGCGACAAGATAGTGACTTCCCGGGCCGGGTATAATGAATTTTATCGCCGCTATACCGTCGCCAATACTGAAGGGACTTTTATCGATACGGAGGCGTTATGGGCTGCGGGCGGAACCGCTGCGGTCGGCCGTGACGGGTCGGTCGTGGAATCGCTTCACAAGGGCTTCGGCACCAGGAACGACTGGAACGATATATTAAAAGCGGAGGAAGACCTGGAAAAACTGGCGGCCGATACGGTTGATTTGCTGAAAGCTGAACCGGCCAAAGGAGGGCGGTACACGGTCATACTGGACCCCAGGCTGGCCGGCGTTTTCGTTCATGAAGCTTTCGGCCATCTGTCTGAGGCCGATCATATTGCAGAAAATGAAGCATTGGCCAAACAGATGAAACTGGGGAAGAGGTTCGGCCAGGACATTTTAAACATCAAAGACGGGGCTATACTGAAAGATGAACGCGGCTCTTACGCCTACGATGATGAAGGCGTACCGGCATCCATGACATATCTGATCAAGGACGGACTGCTGTCGGGGTATCTTCATTCGCGTCAGACTGCGGCCATGCTGGGTCATAAACCCACTGGCAACGCACGAACCATTAACTATCAGTTTCCGCCGATATGCAGGCAGTCCAACGTTTTCATCGATGAAGGCGAATCGGAATTTGATGAAATGCTGGACGGCATCGAAGAGGGTTTATATGTGGTCGGAGGCGGTTCGGGAAACACTTCTACCGGACTGTTCACTTTCAGCGCGGAAAGAGCCCGGAAAATCAAAAACGGCGATCTGGGCCCGTATGTCAGGGATTTCGTCCTTACGGGAAACGTTTTCGATACCCTGATGAACATCGATAAAATCGGAAGCGATCTTCACAGGGCCAGGTCGGGATATTGCGGGAAAAGTTACGGACAGCGCATGCAGTATCCCCTGATGGTTTCGATGGGAAGTCCCCATATCAGAATTCAGAACGTTTTGATCGGAGGTCGATGAGATGAAGCATATTCTAGAAAAAGCTATGGATTATGCGGATGCCGCTGAGGTTTTTCGCGTTGAGAAGGAAATCACGCCCGTCTGTTTCCGGGATGGAGTTCCGACCTCGATAGAGAAGGTGAACTTCGTGGGTCATGCCCTGAGAATAGTCAAGGATGGAAGAATCGGCTTTTCCTCTTCGACTCATCCCGAAGACCAGCGCGGCCTGGTGGAAAGGGCCGCAAAATCAGCCGCTTATGGCCCAGAAGACAAGCTTGAATTTCCCTCGCATAAAGAGCATTACGGAAAAGGCGCTTATTATGATGATGAACTCGCCGGATTGTCCTTGGAAAATATGCGGGAAAGAGGCAAGGAGATGCTGAAGATCGTAACCGATTTCGATCCGGAAGTTTGCATTATAGCTGATATAACCAAATCAGAAGAACTCATCAGCATAATGAATTCAAGCGGCGGCGATGTTTCCTACGAAAGAACCCTCTATCAGGCTTTTCTGCAGATATTGAAGATAGTGGGCCAGGTTAATATGGAAGTGGAGCATGCCTACGCTTCGACTCATCTGGACCAGTGTCATCTCAAGCTGGCCGATGCCGCGGTATGGCGTTTCGGGCATTCCCGGAAAACGGCCGACATAGATACGGGCAAAATGCCGGTTCTTTTTACAGGACTTGGTTTCAGAGGACTCTATGTCCCGTTTTTTTTCGGCGTTAACGGTCTGAACCGTCACATGAAGACGTCGCCCTTGACCGACAAAATCGGCGAAAAAATCGGCGATGAAAGGTTCACCCTGATCGACGACCCCACAGCCGCACCCTTGCCCACCTCCTGTCCCGTCGACGACGAAGGCACTCCGACCAAACGCAAAGTTTTGATAGAGAACGGAGTTTTAAAAGAATTCTATTACGACGTTAAAACCGGTCTGAAGGTCGGGGTCCAATCATCAGGAAACGGATTCAAAAAGGGCTCCATTTATGAAGGATTCAAACTGGATGCTCAACCCGGACCGGTCCCCTCCAATTTCATAGTCAGTCCGGGCGATGCCGAAAGAGACGATATGATCGCGGATATCAAAGAGGGACTGATCGTCGACGATACCATAGGCGCAGGACAGGGCAACAATATGGCCGGCGATTTCTCCATGAACGTCGCCATGGGATATAAAATCGAAAACGGCAAGGTCGTCGGCCGCGTCAGGGACGTCATGGTCGCTGGAAACGTTTATGAAATGATAAATAAAATACGCTCCATATCAAGAGTCACCGACAGCGAGGATACTTTGTTCGGACGATACTGCGTGCCCTGGATATGTTTCGATGACGTCAGCGTTTCCTCCAATTAATAACGGGTTGAATAGCTGAAGGATATACCGCAAAACGTTGTCCGGCAATATTAAACGCTGGTTTAACAGTTGGCCGTCCGCGAAATTACACGAATTTCCGCGACAAGAGAAGCGTGGACGGGCAGAATAAATATATAACGTCGCATTGGACAATGGGCGCGGTAGTCGGCATCTCTTTTATCTTAAAAATGGGCGATGATTAGATAAAAAGTCGGCGTTGGGGTTAGTATCGAAATCGGAATCGAAATCGAAACAAAATGAGGGAAAACTCGCAAGAATTGTAAATACGAAAGGCCTATTTTGATAAATGCCGGAAAAATTGTAAATCATATTTGAACATGCCATCAATATTAAACGAATTGTCAATGGCCAACGTCCAATCGACAATTGGCAATGACTGCAGGATGAATCGTTGTCAGTGAAGTGGTTGTCGTTGTCGGAGTATCGTGCGCAATAAATTTTAAACCCAATTTCACATGAATGAGCTTAGAGTTTAAATTCGACAGCGACAACGAATACATTTTTAACGTTTTTTGCTTTAAAAACAATGATTGGTTCCTGTTATCCTAATGCCAATGCCGCTTGCGGGGGATATAGGGGGGCTAAAAACTTCACAATTAGTAGGCCGAGTTACAATGCAAGAAAATCACACTTTTTCAATAGATTGTGACATTCTTGTCAGGAGTTCAGAAATTACTATCTTATTATCATCCATCAATACAAAAATAAGGAGGATATCCCGGAAAACGAATTGTTTTCGGAGTATCTCTTTTTATTTTG
>CAZUFC010000237.1:0-7676 GCA_964619725.1 uncultured bacterium
AGTCCAAACTGATTGTCGACTCCTCATGCCTTGCCGTGGAAAAAAATTTGCCCTGAGCATGCTTACCGGAAGGACACCATTTTGCTGGGCGGCTTGCCTTCGTTCAGCCATCTTACTTCTTCGCGCTGATTCAGACGGAGCATCCAATTTTCACCTATTTGCCATCTGGCTTTTACTTCACTGTTCCATTGCGGATATATCCTGACCAGGTTTTTTTCAGCGAAGCGATCTTCTTCATTCAGTATAGGGTTTTCATCACGGCATTCAGGTGCCTTAAAATAACGTCCCGGTTACCCAATGCCAGGGAAGGCGCTGGAACCTCGCCGGCGATCATTTCCGCAGGTTTTTCATAAAAATACTGGTCGTGAGGAGTGCTTCGGGCATAGCCTACAATAGGCCGACTCTTTTTCGTCGCCCGGCCCTTCCGCCACGTTGAGCGTAATTATCAGGTCTCGGCGGTATGTTTCTCAACGCCACGGCATCGAGTCCTCCGACATCGATTCCCATCTCAAGCGTCGGCGAACAGGCCAGCACATTGACTTTTGATTCCGTCAGAGGTGATTTGAATTTATCTTCCAAAAGCGTTCTTTCTTCATTCGGGACCTGGGCAGTATGTTCGCCTGCATTAAGAGTGTTGTCCCGGCAGGATAGGATGCGTTTCACATACCGGCTCTTGTGAATTTCCTCATCCTTCCATGAAATCATTTTACCGTCGCATAGAGGACAGGGGGCATCTAAAGCTGAAAAGGCTCGCGGTGTCGAACAAAGATCGCAACGAAAACGTTCATTCTGATCCAGCCTCTTCAATAAGACAATATCTGCATTAAGCTGGTAAGCTTTTTGACTTTTGTGATATCCATGCAATTCTGAAGGGACTATGAATGCGCCTTTGAACAAAAATTCAAGAACGGAAACCATTGTATCCGAATCAGGCACGATACCGTTAAAACGATTCAACAAATGAACAAGTATGCGCTGGAAACTCGGTCCGCGTCCGCCGGTCTTCGGTTTACGCCACACATTATGTATTTTTATTCCATACGGCGCTTCTTCCCTGGCCACAAAGGGCAGGATGGATTCATCCGGTCCGCAGGGCAAACCCTGAGGATGCTTTATGCGTCTTTCCCACTCCGCTTTCTCCATATATTCCGGATAACCGGGGTTCTGCGGATGATAGGTCAGCATCTGCCGTGACAGTATGGCCCTTCTAAGCATTTCGTCCAGAAGACAGCGACAGATGTGAAAAAATTCCTCTTTTTCTATTCCCAGCGAAGCAGCTTTATCCCCACCGTGATCCAGCGTTATTTTGTATAAATCCTCATATTTGACTCCCACCAGACCAAGATTCAGGATGGTTCCCCGATACCCCGAGGTAACTGAAAGATCGTCCAGAAGAGGCGCTTCTTCATAGGCGCGAATTCTGGCTAAATCTGCATTAGAAATTCTGAACATCTCTCTGGAAGGTACATGAGGATTATCTCGATCCTCCACGCCGATCTTGCCAAGCATTTCCACGGCCTTCTGAATGTTTATTATTCCTTCCTCGTCGAGTATGCGGATAAGTTTTCTTCGCAAACGATCATAGCGTGAAGCGAATATAATGAACCTGGCCTGATGAGAAGCATCCTGACGGCTGTCGCTGAAAATAAGCAGCCGTTCTTTGCCGTCATGATCCTTTTCATCTTTATGAGCTTCCTTTAACGCCTCGATGAGACCTTCGCCGATTACTTTCAGGGCTGCTGAAGTGCCCAGCGCTACTGGGGTTATGATATTTCTGCTTCCGGCTGTACCGCCGCAGCACAGGCACCTGGTTCTGGCCGGCGCCAGAATCACCGGCATGGAATATTCTTTTATTTTTTTGCTGAATCGAAGCGTCTGCGGGCAGAATGATCCTGATTTTACCGGGCGTTTCTTTATCTGTTTCGGCAAATGCTGCTCCAATTTGCTTAGAATATCCCAGTCGCTTTCATCGTCGAATTCTGATTCTTCATATTCTCCTGCCTGATCTTCAGACATTCGGGCCGCCAATGTCTGGAATCTAGTAAAATCATATAATAGCCATTCCGGTCCTTTCACAGTATCGGCTGACGGCCTTAGCGGAATAATCTCCGGTTCTTCGCAAACAAAACGATAATAATCCGCTCCGCAATTTCGACAAAGGAATAGCGGAGCAGTCGGGTATCCGCAAACGCTGCAACTTTCTTCTCCCATCGGATATAACTTTCCGCATTGTTTGTTCATGCAGCGATGAAAACGCCAGCCTCCCCGGATGATCCTGTGCGCCCTGAGTTTTAAACCGTTTTCTACTTCATCAGGCAATGCCGCTCCAACTAAAAGAGTCGTTTCAATTTCTTTTTTGAGTGATTCTTCGTCGACATTTGCCCGCGATGGTACTGTTTCTTTAATTTTCTTGGTGAGTTGACTTAATGAAGACGGTGATTTTACTAAACATCTGTTCAATTCCCAAAGAAGACCGGCGCGTCCGGCAGATTGATGTAGATTAACTGCGACGGATAAACCTGTTAATTTTTTTAGAGCATTATTCAACGATTCTTCCGATTCGATATCGATTGATTCCGGACAGAATGGTTCGGAACTGAATAATGCGTCGCCGGGAGTATTGATTTCCTTGAGTTCTTCACCGTATACATTTATTGATGATGATTCATAACCCGTCAATTTTGAGAAGAAATCCTGCACGGCTTCATCACGCAACCTGACGGCTTGCTGGTGAGAAACCTCTTTTTCAGAAACGCTTTTTATGGTTGCAGAAGCGCCTATGGCGATGAGCTCAGGATACCTTTGTTTCATTTTATCATCGGCGATATTTGTACTGTATGTCTGTTTCGCGTTTTTAAGGTGTATTCTGAGACGGCGAACCAGGAGCGCTATATTGCTTCCCAATGCGCCGCGATAGGTGTGCACTTCATCCAGGACCAGGAACCGGCAACGATGATTCGCGAAAATGGATTCCCTGTCGCTGGGTCTAACCAGGATGTATTCCAGCATCATGTAATTCGTTAAAAGAACATGGGGCGGATTGTTGCGTATTTCTTCCCTTTCATTCTGCGAGGCGCTCTGGTCGTACCTTGCCGTGGATACCATTCCTTTGAACCCGGATTCGGAGAGATAATCATTGATACGATTGAACTGATCGTTCGCCAGAGCATTCATTGGATAAATAAGGATTGCCGTCAAACCGGGCTTTTTTCTGAATGACGTTGAATCGTCTATAGCGTTCTGAATCACGGGCAGGAGAAAAGCTTCTGTTTTCCCTGAACCTGTTCCTGTCGTCACTACGACAGGATTCGGCTTTTCAGAAAGTAAGTTTTCGATTGCCAGAGACTGGTGAAGGTACGCTGTTTCACTTCCTGACCGCCTTGCAATCACATCGGCGAGTTTCGATTCGATGGCAAGATCGCGCCAGAGCTTTCCCTCGCGAAATGGCCTGTGAGCCTGAAAAAATGGTTCCTGCGACAGAAATAGAGGCGCATCCAGTTCGTCTTCCAATGCTTTACGAAGCTTCGGGTCCCTGGCCTGGAATTCCGTCTGTAAATAGTCTCGGTATTCCTTTATGACGTTGTCCAGCGCTATTATCGGATGCAAGGCCATTCTTTACGCTCCTTTGTTTTTTTTTATCTATACTTTAAATATAATCGACAAGTCTCTGAAAGGTTAAAAAGCTTAAATCATTTACCTTCAGAATTCCTAATAAGGACAACCTAACATATTGAAATCAATCGATTTTTTTACGCTGAGTCTCGGCATAAAAATTGTGCAGTTTTTAGCCCTCCCTAAATCCGGTGGAAGAGCGTTGATTAATCGAAATTCAAACATGAGCTCTGACGTTAATGATGATTTATGATAATGCTTCGTATGGAATGAAACAGGTTCTATTTCGATTAATCAACGGACCTGCAAGCGCGGGATCTTAATTAGTGTAATGTCGTTTCCAATAATGAATGCAGGTCAAATTAATATCCTTCCATTGTAAAGTTGCGTGTCGACATCAAACAATTTCATCCAATGCATTATAAGTTATCGCTTTAAAATTATTTGTTTTCAATATTGAGTCCTTTTAACCTGACAAAATTAAAATTATTCATGAAAGAAGCGCTTCGATTACTTTTTCGTATCGATTTAAGCAATATCATTATTAATTTATTTTGGACTGCCCGTGCAATCAACGGGGCGAATTTATGAAGCACATCGATACTCAGCAAACCTGTTCTGTAAAGGTCGTACCATGCAGACCTAAGCCTGATAATCCTTTCACCTTGATCCAGTTGCAATTTTTTTATTGTAAATTCAGCAGCAGGTCGAATTTCATCGGGGATATTTTCAGTGATTCTCAACTGCAGAGAGGGAAGAATAATCTCAAACCAGTCGTCATGTAATTGAAAGGGATCGAGTATTCCCACATGATCTTTCTTTTTGCTGTTCATCCATCCTGAAATACATAGATAATTTGACCATTCATAAGCCAATTGTCTTCCCTACTCGCTGTTGAAGGGTATAAAATGATCGACTGCTCCACACATATCCCACATCACCGAAAACGCGCACAAGTTTTTAAACCCCTCTGCCAGGATTTCCCGAAAAGGCGTCCAATAATCTTCCGACCTTTTTGCGTCAGGATGTTCAGCCAGCCACTTGTTCCCGGGCCGTCTGACTTTCCTGTCAAAGTTTTCAGGCTCCGGAACACGTGAAAAACGCATCATTTCAAAACCTCCTGGTTTGAAATGATCCATCTTGGCCAGAAGATATCATCTCCGGGAAGCGTTCTAAGAAGTTCCGCGTGTATTTTTTCTTTTGTTTTAAGGTTGACCGGAAGACTGGAATAATCGTTTCTCATGAATGCTTCTGCCGCTTCTATAGCAATTTCCGCTTCTCTTGATCGCGCCTGGGTTAGCCCAAAAACTTCAGAAGTCAGCCATCCGACGGCATCTCCCATTTTCACCCATTCGATTTCATTGAGCTTTACCGAATTTTCCATCAGTTCGAATGTGAACAACCTGTCTGTTGCCTCATCAAAAAAAGTTTCAATAGAAGCCGTTACCAGCGGAGAATGTGTCGTAACGATCATCTGGATGCTTAAATTCGGCTGCATTGCCTTAACGGCTTCCAATAAAGCCGGAAGAAAGACGCGCTGCCATTTGGGGTGAAGATGCGTCTCCGCTTCATCAATAAGCAGAACGAGTCGCCTGGCTGATTGAATGTGCATCAGGGATGAGATTTCCTTATTTTCATTGAATGCCCAGACAAGGAGATAAGCCATTTCTATGATTCTTCGAATACTGGCCGCAAGCTGAGGCGCGGCAACGGTTCCGTATCTTAACTGGAGCGTCGGAAATTCCCTTGAATCTTCAATAAAAATTCTTTTGGGTTTGCCGGGCTTGAGTATTTCGTCGTCAGACGGCGAGAGCCGTTCCAGGACGGCTGAAAATATTTTGAACAACTTTTTTTTCCTGAACTGCCAGTTTACCCAATCCTGAATAATTCCGTTACAAACGGTCGAACCGTTTATTTGAAGACCTTCCCAGATTTCCTGCGGACCGAAATTAAGAATTTCCGGTAGTTTTTCTTTCCTGTTTTTTTCCTGTTTCTGATACTCGATACGTATTGAATCAAAAAAAGAATAATGTCCATCCGCTCCGGCATAAAGGACCATGCCGTTTTTCATTCTATGCGCTTCGTCATTATACCAGGTCTGACTGAGCTTATGATAAATGCTGGTCGTCGGAGTTGCAGAGTAAAAGGTTTTATATTCTATAGACGAATCACGAATTTTATCCTCATGAGGAAGAGCAGGATGTTTCGTCCAGTCGCCTGTCAGTATCCACCAGGCGATATCCAACAGAAAACTTTTCCCCAGTCCGTTGTCGCCGGTGAGGATATTCAATCTTGAACCCGGTTCAATCGACAAAGTTTCAGCAGGTCCGACATTTTTCAGTTTTATGTATTCGATCATCGGCGTCCTCCTGTTAAAATCAACGCCAATAAAAAATTCTACAACATGACTTCCCGCAACTCAATCCGTAATAGCGTTTTCCATAATATTCAGCCGAAGAGAGCGCTTGATTTTTCAGTCTATTCATACAATTCCCTTTGTATCCCTTTTTTGTTTTTGTTAGAAGAACCCACGCGCGATCGTACGGCTTCGCCTGAAAACTTTTCAATCGCTGCAGATACGGCAGGGTCCGGTTGAGGTAAATTCTCATTCAACGGTATGTCCCAGTATGGATCATATTTCTTCGTGAATTCCTCAATACCCATGGATTTCAGTTCGTCGAACCTGGCTAAACAAAGCTCAGGAGCTTTGGGGTAACTCGCATGACTGAATGTCGACAGGATGTGTTTGTATTGATTACGGTTCAATCCGTAGGCTTCGGCTACTGCTGCGTCTATTGCTGATCGTACTTTCCATCGTTCTTCATCGGTTGCCAATACGGGCCAGTTGTATTTTGGTTTTTTAAATTCACGCCATGCATTACCAATTTGACTTTTCCACAATCTTAAATAACCAGCATGATTAGTCAGAAGTCTTAACGCATTGTGAATAAATAATTTTGAATTTAAGTTATGCTTAGGTAATGGGACCCTATTAATAATAAATAAATTAACATTAGCTGATACAAGTTGCCGAACGCACCAATCTGTAGAAAAACTTGAAGAAAATGCTAAAAGTATTAATGCTGATGAATCAAAACGATAACCAGGATTATGTTTAGTATAAACACTGTCAACGGTTAGGGTTTTAGGTGGTATCATTGTTATTATGAATGTCCGTTCATTTGTTGAACTAGCCACTTTACGAAAGACAATTCGATAAAAAAGCGAGCGATATTTCCAAAAATTTTTTTTTGAAATATTTTTTATATTTATAATATTTTGCGGCCTATCTTCCCAATGATCATCGAAGTGCCAAAAGGTCTTGCCTTCATGAAGTAAAAGATATCCGATATTAAGAAGATTCTCAGATACGTTCGGATCTCTTGGGTCTTCGCCACTCGGAAGAACTACTTCGGTAGGCGTAAATATATTGGCATCGTCTGTAATATTCAAATCTCGTCCTAGTTTTATATTTATTCTTTCACAGAACTTACTAAAAAAACACCGTTTTTGAAACATACCTCTGCAGCTTCCAGGTCCTCGGGCGATTTCAATTCGAGCAAGCTGAGGTATTCGCCTCCGGTTTTTTTTACGAAATCAAGGGAATATTTGAGATCGCGGTTACCCCTGTCGCCGAACAACCATTCATCGTCATGAAGATAAAAAGCGCAAGAAAAGTATTTCGTAGGTCCGGGACGTGAAATGACGACAGCAGCAAATTTAAAGCTTCTATGAATATCGAACAGTTTCCTTCGATTTTCGAAAGAATAGCAACAATATAATGAACACTCATGAAGATAAAGCCTTCTTATGCCCGTGGCTCCTTCATTAGCGTGAAAAGCTGACGGTACAACCAGGCCGCAGAATCCGCCGGAAGCCATTAACTGTGCATTTTTTTCCATAAATACCCGGTAAGAATCCTGTTTTCCAATCGTTTTTTTTCCGTTAACCTCAACGACCTGATATTCGTACAAGTTGTCGATAGCTCTTTCTTCCGACCTGAACGAATCTCAGAGTTCGTTAAAAAAGTTGCCCTGAAGGCAACAGAAAATCCATTAAGCATT
>CAZUFC010000238.1:0-7629 GCA_964619725.1 uncultured bacterium
ATGATTGTGCTACATTCGATCCAAGCGACCGGGCTGGTGCTCGGTGAAAGGAAGTAGTTGTATGACCAGTGTCAGTATAAATCTTGAAGAGGAACTGATTTCAATCTTGAAACAGTTCAATCAGCCGATCGAGCGCTCAGCGAAGGAGTTGATCGTGCTGGAGTTGTGCCGGCAAGGTAAGATATCAGGTGGGAAGGCTGCCGAATTGTTGGAGATGCAGCGGATGGATTTCGTGCATTTCGCGTCTCGCTTGGGGCAGCCTTACTTCGCGATGACTGAGGAAGATTGGAACAACGAGCGCCGACAAAGTGAGCGCCTATGACATCGAATCCGGTAGTGTCCAATTCCAGTACTCTGATAGCTCTATCGCAAATCGGTCAGATCGAACTGCTACGGTGCCTTTTCGACCGCATTTTAATACCACCAGCTGTGGTGATTGAGACAGCACCAACAGTTGAGCTGCCGGAGTGGATTGAACCCAGAAGTCTTGGGCAACCGCTTAGCGCATTTGTGTTGCGAGCTTCGCTAGGAGCCGGTGAACGAGAAGCGATCAGTCTCGCTCTGGAAATCGACGCGTCGTGGCTGATTTTGGACGACAAGACAGCCCGGCGTATTGCACAAGACTTGGGACTATCCGTGATCGGAACTCTAGGATTACTAATTGGCTCCAAGCGGCGAGGACTACTAAAGACAATTCGGCCGTGGATCGATGCGCTGGTGAAGCACGACTTCCGAGTGTCTTCAGAGCTATACGAAATTGTGCTACGTGACGCGGGTGAATGGAGTGAACCAGTGCGGTAGAACAACGCCATGCACACGGACGGGATTTCCGCTTCGCTCCATTCCCGCCGGTGATGGCTGCCGTTAGCTTTATTTAAGGAGAAGTCGAAAACAATGGATATCAATTTGTGTCTCATCAAATTATTTACGAACTTGACCGGACATGCAATTTAAAACGAAGGGAATCCAGTAGAAATAGAAGCTGAAATTCAGACTGAACAAACTGGAAATGCCGTAATTCGATGCGCCTATAAGAGTTAGGGAAACCGCTTTGACGTCTTATCACCATTCGCGATTCAGTTGTCATCTCCCGAAGGATGGAGGATAACATCTGAAAAATGCGTGGCTACTCAGCAGAACTTCGAAATATCGCCAGATGCTGCTAGAAATTCTTTTACCGCCACGGCGCTTAAGATAAGAGCCGAAAAAGGATATCCCGATGCTTTAGATGATAGCTCTGAGACGCTAGCTGTGTTTACGGGATGTGACGAAGTATTCGGCGGCGACAGAACTGGATTCATGTTCTACGGTACGGAGATTGATCTATCTCGAATTGGTAGGAATTCAAAGCTATTTGGCAAGAAATTACTTGGACTTAGAAGCGAAGTTGATTACATCTTATTTGGTGATTCAGCTCAGTCTCTTCAAAATGACCTCGAGATAGTGAATAGAATTTTGGACTGACGCAGACTTTATATTCGACAGTTTTTATTCCTTTTTTCGAATTAGCGGAAATTCCGCAATTTGAAGAATCTGCCGGTTAAAAGAATTCCCGATGAACAGTCCCTGCTTATTTGATTATCTCTGATCGGCCTCTTTCAAATTATCGAACGCCGGGCAACTATCAGCGGGAGACAAATTTAATCCATGAAAAATGTATATTTGTCGATCCCATTTATCAAATACTTCATGTAAGCATCAGGAGCGCTGCTCACGAAGGGCCGTTTTTATTGAAAAATGACAAAGGCCGACATTAGAGTTGCCGAGGAAGTGAGATTTAGTAAAAAAAGCATTTGGCTCTCAAACGTTTCATATAAACCGATCGTCTTTCCGGACCTTCTCTTTTCGCGTAAATTCGCGAAATTTCGCGGACGGTATTCTTCCAGGCAGACCGACCAGCTCTATAATATCCCTCCTGGCCGGGATTAATGCAATAACATGTCTTCTATTGCTTTATTTTTGGAATCCCAAGGTTTTTACAGATTTTTACAGCCAAAATATCGTTTATTTCAGTATGCTGGGGGGACGGCAGACCTTTTATTCTAAATTCACATCTCCTGAGATTCGCTAATAAAAAATTGTGAAATGTTTGACGAAAAAAACTATAGACGTTCGAAAAAATTCTTGTAAAACAAAGTCCCCCCGCCTGCGGGGGATATAGGGGGGGCTAAAAAACTCACAATTATTATGCCGAGTTGCACTGCAAGAAAATAACACTTTTTCAATAGGTTATGACATTCTTGTCAGGAGTTCATAAATTGGATTCAACCACCAGGAATGACGTCCGTCTTCTCTGATAAAAATGCAGCCGTTCTTGTTCAAATGTTTTAACAGAGCGCTTCTTTTCACACAGTCAGCTCTTCTTCAATACAGTCTGATTCAGCAGCAGCAAGAGCTTCTTTGCGATTAGAATCCAATGCTTCTAACAAAGTTTGAAGGAGGCTTTTAAGAAGTTCTTCTCTCGTTTCTTCCTGACAATTTACTCCGGGAATCTCCTCAACCCATCCAATCCACCAGTCTCCATCATGTTTGATTACGGCCGTGAATGTGTTCTTCATTCGATAACCTCCCCTGACTACTATAACATTGAAAATACTCAAAGCAAGAAATGACGGGAGCTTTTCCTGCATGTTGTTTCTCATAAACGACCTTTCACATAGCGTCTACTATGAATACGATCAGTCCAGGCGTATGACGAGCATTAAAGATGCGCTCAACCAGGAAACTCAACTGCAGTTTATCACCGCAGCGCTTATATTTGCTCTGGCTGGTTGCAGAAGGAAGCTCAAGTTTTAAATGATTGAATGAACGGCATTGAAAGGAAACGTGATGGAAATGAAAGTAGTAATTTTAGTGATGCTGTTTCTGTCGACCAGATGCTTTGATAATGACAAAACAGAGATGGAGCGTTTTCAAATCGGATCGCTAAAGCATTTGTATATTTACGATCACCAGGAGTATCGGCTCCTTTTTCATAAGTGATAAAAATTTCAGACCATTTTCAATAATAATACATTTATTCCCAGCCGAAAGCAACGGAATCGCAAGTGCCGACGACAGCGGAAAAGTTTCTGGTAAGTAATGCGCCGTGGAAGGTCAAACCGGCGTCTGAGCCGTATGTTTCCGGCCAGGTGAAGTTGAGAATTTCCAGTTCGATCGTTCCGATGTCCAGGATGACCAACTGGTAATCGAATTCTTCGGTCCAACCGGGATGCCACAGCAGCAGGCCGTGAACGTCGAGCATGACGGCGAAGGGGATTCCCGGGTAGTATTCCTGTCCATAATTGTAAATTTGGGCTTTCAGTAGAAACGGGTCGCCCGGATGGAAAACGGACTGGGAAAGTTCCAGGTTTACGCCTGTTCCGGACGGATGGGTCGGTGTGATTGAAGGAACAGAAGTGGGAGCGGCGGATGGAGCAGCGGTCGGAATTAAGGAAGGAGTATCGGTCGGCAAAACGGTAGATTCATTAGTGGGAATAACGGTGGGAGCGGCGGTCGGAACAATAGTGGGAGTGCACGTCGGGAAAGGGGTGGGCGTGACCAGGTAAGAGGCTCCGTAATGATAGCCCATATCGACGGTTCCGGGCGTCTATCTGTTCATCAACCAGATTGAAACAATAAATGTCCTGTCCGGATACCGACCGGTTATCACTGAAATAATTCCCGTTTAAAACCGGCGATGAGTAATCGCAGTAAACCCCTCCGGCCTCTTCGCTTGCAGAGTTTTCTTCCAGAAGGCAGTCGGACATGAACGGAAAGGAATAAGCCCTGCAGGAGATCGCTCCGCCCGATCCGTCGCATATGTTGTTGTCTATTATGCATTCCGATATGACGGGAGAGGACGCGACGCAACTGATGCCGCCTCCGTAATTGTCGGAGTAATTGTGCGACAATATGCAGCCGGTTATGGTCGGAGACGAATCGTTCCAGCAGAGGATGCCTCCTCCGCCGTGATCGAAGTGCGACGCGCCGTTCCGCACGGTTAATCCTTCCAGAACGGCATCCCCGGTTTCACGTGAGCGGAAATGGAAACCGCGGTGAGGTTCCACGGCTGAACCCCCGCAATCGATAATGCAAGCGCCGGGACCGTTTTCCGACATCACCACGATGCTTTTGCCCAGAAAATCTATGTCCCGGTTGCCCGCGCCGGCGTATGTTCCGTCGGCTATCAATACCGTGTCGCCGGCTTCAGCGGCGTCGATGCCGGACTGAATGTCAGGCTGGTCTTCGGGTATCCGTATGACCGATGCGGAAACAGCGACCGGAATGAGGATCATAAGTGAAAAAAGTAATTTTTTCATGCTTCGTCTCCCTGTTGGAGTGAATGTTTATATGTCCAGTTCTGTGAGTTGTACTTGCAAGTGCGAAATTGAAGAATGTCTGATCCAAGCATAATAAAAATCATAATATCATGCCTCTCCTTCATAGCCGGGGACCGAATCCGAAGGACCATATTCCGATGCCCTCATCGCCGCCCAGGACCTCGGTCATTTCCATATCAGTCATTGCCGCGAAAAATGTCAGATTCTGCATGGAGGAAGCGCCTGTATCCGGCCAGTCGAAGGGTTCGATGATCTGTGCCGTCGAGCGTCCCGTCGGTACGTAAAGCAGCGCGAAATCAGGTTCTTGAGACCATTCGTCCCAGAACCAGCATTCATCTCCGGCGCAAAGGATTGTGAAGAAGGGCGCACGGTCTATGGGCGCTCCGGTTGAGTTGAATATCCAGGCGTCCAGTCCGCAGGGGTCTCCTGGAGAAAAATAGTCGTCCGGCATATCCAGTCGAACGCCGATATCAGGCCAGGCGGGCGTGACGGTGGGAAGAGACGGAGTTTTCGTCGGGGCAGGCGTATTAGTGGCCGGCGCCGGCGTATCCGTCGGAGCGGGCGTGGGCGATGGAATGAACGGCGGATAATGATAACCCATATCCGCAATGCCTGAATCAGTAACGGAATCGATCCGGGTCGTCCGTTCGTCCAGGCACACCGTTGATCGGGTTATGCCCGTTTCGTCGGTGAAAAATACGGTTTCGTAACATATTTCCGAGGCATGATCGCTGCCTGCATCGATGCATGGGCTGTCTTGTGCATGTCCTGTTTCGACGCTCCTAAGGTAGTAGTCGCCCAGAGGACCTTCGACTAAATGAGGCGGTTCCTGTATGTTGCCCTCGCCTTCATAGCCGCCCTGAATGTCGGAATACGTCGCGTCCGCAAAACCCCATATCCCGCCGGGTGAATTGTTCCATACGATGCAATCGGTAATTTCCGCATAAAAGGTTTCGTTCAAACATATTCCGCCGCCAGACATCAGGCCGTAGGCGCTGTTCGATACGATCGTGCAGTTCCGTATGCTGTAATTGCCCCAGTGCAAATATATTCCGCCGCCTCTGTATGCGTAATTGTTTATAATCAGACAATTGTCGATCGTTACCCACAGGGCTTCGTCCAGATTCGATGCTCCGATGCCTCCTCCCTCGTAATTCACCTCATATCTCTGATTGTCCGCAATTATACATTCGGATATTACAGCGGAAGATTCATTTATTTGAATGCCGGACATTTCATATTCACCCCCCAACCCATAAATGTAACAGTCTGTGATAAAAGCTTCCGAAAATCTGACGTATATTCCCTCTCCGTAATCAGGATAGGACGTCGTTACATTGCAGCCGCTTATTACCGGATACGATTCATTTATGAATACTACCGACTCATAGTAAGTTCTTTCACCGCCGACCAGCTCCGTTTCTGTAACCAGGCAATCGGTGTCGTACTGGCAATATATGACCACATCCTGTTCTTCACTATGAAGAATCACGTCGTTGCGGTTTTCACCTTTCAGAGTGACGTAATCCTGCATGGGCAGCGGATATCTGTCTCCTGAAACGCTTTCTGAATAGGTCCCCGGAGCGATGTGTATCGTCACGGGATGCGATTCCGTTCCCCATACCGACCTTACCGCTCGATTCACCGTCCGAAATGCCGTATCCCAGGATGTCCCATCGTTTTCATCGTCGCCCCCGGGAGAAACATAAGCCTTGTCAGTGATAGGCGTAAGTCCCGATATGCAGTCTTCAACGTCGAAAGATTCTATCGGCGATACGTAATAATCGGAACGGCAGAATCCTGAAAAATAGTTGAAACGGGCGTTTATCGGCTCATCACGCTCATCACGGCAAAAAAGATCGGCCCCGGCTGGCGCCCAGTTGTCGATGAAATAATTGCCGGCTCCCTCAGTTCCCCCGATCGTCGGATATGAATTACGAAAAGCCCTTAAACCCCCGCCTTCCTTTTTAGCGTAATTATTTTCGATAATACATTTCGTTATAACAGTCGTGTTTTCATCTCTGCAAAATATCCCCCCGCCGTAAGTCATTGATGAGTTGCCGTATATCAGGCAGTTGGAAATCGTGTGCGGTTCAAGGGTGCTGCACTCTATTCCCCCGCCAGTAAAATCCGCCGTGTTGCTTTCAATTATGCAATTTTCGATTGTCGGTCCGGATATGCCGCCGCAATATATGCCTCCGCCGCTGATGCCGGCATAGTTCTCTTTAATCAGGCAATTTTTGATTAGCGGATCAGAACTGGAACAAATAATACCTGCGCCTTCATTTTCACCACAATTATTTGAGATGATGCAATCAGAAATTTCTATAGCAGAACCTCCCCATACGACTATCGCACCGAATCCTGATTCGCCGAAGTTTTCTGAAAAGTAACAATTTGAAATTAAACCGGATGAATGATTCAATCTGACTCCAGGAGAACTCGTTGCATAATTTTGAGAAATGTTACAGTCAATAAGAATTAACGCAGAATTATTTGAAAATATTCCAGCACCGTCTGCATCATACTGGGGTGCACGATTATCAGTAAATCTGGTATGGTATATTTCGACAGCGCTGTTATTACAATACAATCCCCCCCCCTTTAATAAAATGGCATGTGTCATGCCCCATCAAGAAATTGCGTTTTAACGTGCAGTGAGATAAAAACAGTGATGAGTCGATGCAATAAATTCCGCCGCCATCTCGTACGGCTGTATTTTCATAAATAATACAATTAATTATCGTTGGCGATGAATTGTTCGAACAATGAATGCCCCCTCCGAATTCCATGTATCCGTCTCGTATAGACAGTCCGTTAATAATGGAATTCATAGTCTCTCCGTTTTGAAAAATAAAACACCTGTCTGAATACTGTGCATCGATTATACAATTCTCCGCACCATTTTCCGATGCAACCTCAACAGCTTTACCGTTAAAATCAATACTCCTGTTGCCTTCTCCCGTAAAGGTTCCATCTGCTATCAAAACAGTATCCCCGTCCGATGCCGCATCAATGCCGGCCTGAATGGTGGGTTGATCGCCGGGTACATTAATTACCGCTGCGGAAATGCTGTTTGCGTAAATAAAAAAAATAAAAATCATTAACGTTCTTAAATTTTTCATGGTTATTCATCCTTCTGTGCACGATAAAAAGTTCAAATTCTGAACTCCTGACAAGAATGTCACAACCTATTGAAAAAGTGTGATTTTCTTGAAGTTCAACTCGGCATAATAATTGTGAAGTTTTTTGCCCCCCTATATCCCCCCGCAGGCGGGGGGACTTTGTTTTACAAGAGTTTTTTCGA
>CAZUFC010000239.1:0-7622 GCA_964619725.1 uncultured bacterium
ATGGCCATGTCAGGGTTACAATTTCTCAGTTTGAATCCTTCGTGCTCGTGCTCAGCGCAGCGGTAATCGTAATCGAAACATTTATCTGATCTGTACAGTCGTTTGAAAGCAAAGAAGGTCAATCATTTGAGTCGATCGATTACGAGCGCTAGCCCCGCTTCGCTGAGCACGAAAGTTCTTTCTGAGTATTGAGATCACAATTTTTAACCGCTATTTGATCAGACCCGAAAATTGTAACCTCAAAAGACCCATTTTGATCAATGCCGCGTTTCACCAGAGATTGTTTATACTCTGCAGCGAATAACCTTTGTCTGCGGCTTCAATCACTTTTTCCGCGGTCAGCATCAATCCCTTTCTGTAATCATGGGCCAGCCAGGAAATTCTGGCTATCCGTAAAAGTCCTATGGATACGTATATTATATATTCAAGAGGATCAAGGGGAGTCTCCCGGCGCTTTTCATAAGCCTTTTCGAATGTTCCGGCAAGATGCTGCGCTTTTTGATATGAAGCGCCGTACTGTTTGGACAGATGAATAATATCAGCGATCAAAAATCCAGCATCCAACGCCGGTGCGCCTGTTCCGACTCGTTCCAGATCAATGGCCGTAACGCCTTTGTCCGGTCTTAGAATAAAATTTGCCGGGTTCGCATCGCCGTGAACCAGGTTTTTCGGGTTATTGTCGAGAAGATCGCGGAAATTTTCATAAATTGCCGTGAGTCGTTTAAATTTTTCTTTTGCAATAACCCGGCTGCCGAGACATTTTTCCAGCAGACGCAACGGATAACGACTCATATCCCGCCGCGACGTTTCGATATGGAAGTCGCGGACGGAATGGAAACCGGCCAGTATCGCTGCAGCTCCTTCTATGCCGCTGGTAATCATTCCATCATCAGCTTTATCATCCCGGGCCCAATTTTTTATGAGACTCGCCAGGTCCTTTCCGCCGACGTCTTCGATGACGATAACCGCAGGTTTTTCCATTCTGACGCCCAACAGTCGCGCCACCCGGTTTTTTCCTTCGAACAAACCGGCTTTTTTCACCCAGTTGAACGAGCGTATTTCACGCCTGATGCGTGAACGGATGTCGAATTCGGATACATACTCATCCAGGTAGTATGCTTTTATAATAAAAGAAAGCCGGCTGTCTCCCTTTCCGCAACAACTGCAGCGAATGGCCCTGTGAGACGCAGAAGCAGACGTGCAAATCATCCGCGATGCGCGGGGAATGCCCAACGGCTCCAGTAAACGACCTCTGAGCCAATCCTCAAGTTCGTTATCCAATACTCTTTCTTTCAGCAGCGATTCCATTTGTTTGTCCTCACACTCATTTTCAATACCTTTAAAAACCTGAACAATAATACGACCAGCAGAACATTTCTGAAAAGCAAAATATAAAACAGATGCGGATACTCACCCCGGAAATAGAACCCGTCGATTAATTCGCTGTAGCGAAGAGGATAAATATATTGCGATAAAGCCAATACAACCAGGACAATAATGAAGTCCGTTCGCCGGCGTTTTTTTGATACAAATTCCGCCGGGGTTACTACAAGCGGAAATAATAAGGCGAACCACAGGATATACTGAGGCGCCAGAATTTTTGAAAAAACAAGAAACAATAATAAGATAAACATAGGTTGATAGATCGTATAGCGCGTTCTGTCCGTCACTTTTAATGAAAACCAGACGTAAAAAACAGCAAGCGGAAGCATCCAGAAATAGTTGTAAAACCACAACGGCCCAATCATGCACTGACGGCTGACTCCCACTATGCCGAATATGTCCACGCCGTCCTGCGCGAAGGAGCCGGACATAATTCTGGGCATGAGCGTCAAAAAAGTTCCCCAGAGGCTTTCGATATGAACCGTTTTCATGGACTGAATTTTTAAAGATTCTAATAATTCAGCGAAGGGAACCTTAAGAAACAACATATAAGGCAGCAACAGTCCCAGCCCGCACAAGAATCCGGCTCCCTCTTTCATCGCAGTCCGCAATCCGCTCTTTTTCCATGAAGTCAGAACAAAATAGGGGAGCAGCACGGCCGGATAAATCTTAGTCAATGTTCCTGCGCCAAGAAGAAAAAGTCCCCAGCCGCCTTTTCCCCTGTTCCTCAAATCTATGGTCAAAATAACCAGTAATATGACGAACAGGTCGAACCTGTAAAAGACTATGGGTCCTGCGGCAAGAAGTATCAGAATATAATCCCAGTGGTATCTTACCCCCTTCATCCGACGATATGCGAACGCCAGTATGAAAATCAGCAGAATATTAAGAAAAAACAAAGATTGAAGATAAAAATCATTGGAATTTTCGATCAGCAGTAGGGGCGACAGTATAAGAAAAAAAATTACTGCTCCCGGCTGGTATTCATTATACTCGGGCGAAGAAAAATTCCCGTGCTCAAGAAAATATCGGGCGTTGGATATGTGCTGGCTGTCAATGTCGGTTCTGAGATGACGCATCCAGCACGGTCTATAAGCCGCCCACAGCAATATACATACGACGAATAGAAGAATTAGAGTCCGCAGAACGCCCGTTATTCTGCTTGAAAAGGTTGACTTCACGATTGTAACTCAGTGTGAATCCGCGTCATTCGAACGAACGACCCCGATTTCCAGAAGTTTTGCCAATATAGCCCGGGCAGCGATTTCATGCCCCCGGGGCGTCAGATGACAAAAATCGATAAAGAGTTCTTCATTGGATAATTCCGCGTATTTTTCCCTGAAATAAGCCGCCATATCAAGCCCGTAGAAACCGAATCTTTCAGCTTCCGAAAGGACCCGGGCATGCTGCTCCTCCCGGCTGTAATCGTTTAAGTCCCTGTTGTCGGGGAAAACTACCGTCAGACAATCCAGATCATTTGCATCCAGGATATTTTTTAATTTTTCAAAAGAGCTCCTGAGCACGTTCTCCTGTTCATAATAAACCTTCAATGGGTCCTTCACATCATCCGGCTCTGTCCGAAAATAAGATTCGAAATTTCTGAACCACTCTTTTTTCCTGAGCGCTTCGAGCCGGGAGAGTATGAAAAGCCCCAGAGGCGAGCGGTAATAGAGTTTTTCGAAAAAAGACATTTGGGGAAAATAGTGGCGGAATTGAGTTTTACGGTCGGCTTCATCCAGGGATTTCATCAGCCAGTCCAGATCGTAGGAAAAGAGCGATTCATCGTTGATGAAGTAACCTAGTATGATGAAATCAGGATCGAACTGCATCCCTTTGACCCGCAGCCACTCCACCTCCTGAATGGTGCAATAACCTTGAACGCCCATATTCAAGACTTGAAAAACTTTTTGCTCCGTGTTCAATATTTCCTGCCTGCAAAGCTGCCTTTCCAGTATTTTCGGGTAAGTCTGATTTAATTCAACGCCGAGACCATAAGTTATGGAATCGCCGATCACGACTATTCTGACCGTATCAGCAGCTTTTTCATATTCATATTCGTAGTCCCTGAATCCTTTAGAGTTGATGGAGCCCTGGTCCGGTATAAGTTCGTATACGAGGAGAGGATTTTTTGAGAAGCGGTGTTCCTTGTAGCTGACGTTGAAAATTTCCGGTTTATAAAAATATCCGACGACGAAATTAGCGACGATCAGCGTTACGATGAGGGACAAAAGAAACATAATCAGTTTCATCGCTATCCTGAATAATCTGGAAGGAAGACGAAGTTTTTTATTTTTCATTTTCATCAAGAGCGTAAAAATTTAAAGGGTCCAAAACAAATAAAAACCATTCAGCGCCGAAGGCGTCAGCAAAAGGGAACGAAAACCGCCCAAATCCTGTCGCAACGGCTGAATCCAAGCCATTATACCAGCAAAAAACAGGAATGAAAGAAGGTTTACGAAGGGCTCTGACTCCTGCCTGGATGCTCGAGTCTGGAAGGTATAGGTATTGATTTCAGCCACGGATGAACACTGATTAAACGCGGATTTTTAATAAAATATTGTAACCTTCGAAGTCGGTTCCAATTGTATCTTCGGGACTGATCAGACCGGGGTTACACTTCTTTCAAAACTTTTTACGGTTTGTTTCAGTAATCGGGGTCGGGGTCGGTATCGGGGTCGCAATCGCAATCGCAACAAAACGAATGGATATTCAGTAGGATTGTAACCTCAAAGGTTGCATTTTTGATCAATGCCCTCAATCGAAACAAATTGATGAGCTATTCTGTCGAATCGTATCCTCAAAAGACGCTTTTTTGATCTATACCGTATCTTCACATCTCCTGACATTGACTGATAAAAAATTGTGAAATGTTCGACGATAAAAACTTTTGAAGTTTGAAAAAACTCTTGTAAAACAAAGTCCCCCCGCCTGCGGGGGGATATAGGGGGGGCAAAAAACTTCACAATTATTATGCCGAGTTGAACTTCAAGAAAATCACACTTTTTCAATAGGTTGTGACATTCTTGTCAGGAGTTCAGATCTTCTTTTATTTCTGGATATTACAATTTCAGTTCATCAGCGTTCAATCCGTGAGAATCCGCGGCTCAATTTCCAACAGCTTTTGCCTAACATTACATCCTTCCATCATTCCCTCTTCCATCCTCTCCGCTTGACATTTGTCCGATCATTTTCAATACTCCCTTATGGCTTGGGATAGTGGTCCTGAGTTGAATTCCGTCCCGGAGGTCATCCATTAGGGATAGGTTCGCACGGCTCTGGAATTCTTCAATAACGGCGAGCGATAAACGAGCAGGCGTCTTCGGACGCAGGAGGTTAGTAATGGCAATAGTTCTGGATGGCAATTCGTTAACGATTGAAAAGCTGGTAAAAATTGCGCGGCATAACGAGAGGGTGGAACTTTCCGGCGATGCGCTTGAAAGGATCAAGGAGTGTCGCGGCATGCTGGAGGAAAAAATAGAGGCGCGCGAAATAATGTATGGGGTTAACACGGGTATAGGGGAGTTTTCCGAGATAGTGTTGACGGATGAGCAGATGAAGGACTTCCAGAAGTACCTGATATACAACCATGCGGCGGGCATAGGAGACCCGGCGCCGGTCGAATATGTAAGGGGAGCGATGGCGGGTCGCATAAACGTTCATGCGAACGGGCGGTCCGGATGTCGTCCTGAGATAACGTTGACATTGGTTGAATTATTGAACAAGGGCGTAACGCCCGTGGTTTGCCAGAAGGGTTCGGTAGGCGCATGCGGCGATCTGGCTCCGATGTCTCAGATTGCGTTGCTGATGATGGGCGAAGGCGAAGCGTGGTACCGGGGAGAACGCATGGCGGCGCGGCAGGCGATGGAGCGCGCGGGCATAGAGATTCCCGGACTCAAAGCCCGTGACGGGTTGTCCGTGATCAACGGTTCGAATCTGCTGACGGCCATGAGCGCCATAGAGCTTTACGACATCAACCGCTGGCTGAAGCAGTCGGAGATAGCCTGCGCCATGACGCTGGAGTCCTTAATGGCCAATATGAAACCGTACAATGTAAGGTTGCATGAAGCCAGGGGATTCTCCGGCGCGGTAAGGTCCGCTAAAGCATTGATGAAATGCATGCAAGGCAGCGATCTGTTGACCGGCAAAATGAAAACCAAGGTACAGGATGCCTATTCCATGCGATCCAGTCCACAGGTTGTTGGAGCGGCCCACGACCTGGTGAAATACGCCAGGGACCAGGTTGAAACGGAGTTGAACGGAGTCGGCGACAATCCTGTTTTCTTCGTTGAGGACAAACTGACCCTGACAGGCGCCAATTTCCAGGGCACACCGGTATCCCTACCAATGGACGGAGTAGGCGCCGCCGTAACCATGGTTTGCGTACTATCAGAAAGAAGACTCAACAGACTGACCAATCCGGCCTTAAGCGTAGGGCTGCCCGCATTCCTGACCAGGGGAGCCGGCATGTTTTCGGGCATGATGCTGAGTCAGTACACGGCAGATTCGCTGATTGTGGAACAGAGGATACTCTCCGCCCCGGCCTGCACAATGTCCATCCCTGCAGCCGCTGACCAGGAAGATTTCGTATCCATGGGTATGAACACGGCCATTAAAACGGCACAGATTTACGACAACGCCTGCGGTATCCTGGGGATAGAATTAATGGCCGGCGCACAGGCCCTCGATTTCAGGCAATACAATCCGGGCAACGGAGTATCAAAAGCCAGAGAAGTAATCAGAAAATACGTGGAATATCTCGACGAAGACCGCCCCCTCTACAAAGACCATACCCGAATGAAAGAACTCGTAAAATCCTGCGAAATACTGGAGGAAGTCGAAAAAACAGTCGGAAGTCTGGAATAGGGAATTCTCTTGTTTATGGATCAGTTCCGCAGCGCCTGGCCGGCATTAAATTTTGAACCGGGATTCGAATTGGCGGACAGGCGCTGATTCGGCATCCCGAAACGGATAAACGTCCCCGTTTATTATTGCAGAACAGCCGATAAAATGGCATAATAAAAAGACTAGACGTGTAAACGTCTTGAACCCAATCCCCGGAGATAAAAATATGAAAACGCGTGAACCGATTTATTTCAAAATAATGAAAGACCTGATGGAAAAAATTGAAAAAGGAGAATACGAAGTCAACAAAGCGATTCCTTCTGAACCCAAGCTTCAAAAGCATTACGGCGCCAGCAGGGGAACCGTGCGCCGCGCCCTGTTGGAATTGCAGATGGAGGGATATATTTCTCGAGGTTCCGGGCGCGAAACGTTAGTCATCAGCAGCAGCGGCAGAATGGTGCCGGGAAAAGCCGGCCTGAATTCCTTCTCTGATCAGGTAAGAAACGCGGGCAAGGAACCCTCTTCCAGGATACTGGATAAAAGAGTAGTAAAACTGAAAAAATCATTAAATTTCGTCGCTGATGGCTTTGATATTCCTATTGATTCTGAGGTGGTCCGAATCAGGCGTTTAAGATTAGTCGACAAAAAACCGCTGGCGGTTCAGACGACTTATTTGCCTCTGGAAAAATTCAAAAAACTGCTGGACGATGAGATAACGGAACTTTTCGAAATATACCGAAGTCAGTTTAAAATAACTCCGGCCTATGCCAGGGAAAGCCTGAAGGTGGCAAAAGCCGCGAAAAGAGAAGCGAAGTTGTTAAACATAAAACTAGGGGATAATGTGGTTATCCGAACAAGAGTCTCCTACGATCAGGAGAAAAATCCTTTTGAAGTTCTTCATTCAATTGAACTGTGTTACGGTTTCATTTACGAGTATGACCTGGTAGCGGAAGGAACGGAAGTAAAGAAATAACCCATCGTCGATTTAATGTGAGTGATCAAAGCCCATTTCGCTGCTTTCGATTCCAATACCGAATCAAACGGCCATCCATGAAAAAAACAGCGGTGATTTCGTCAAACAGGCAATTGTGGGCAAGGTTCAGGTTTTTAACGGGGATTTCAATCAGTCAAAGTTTTCATGAAAAAAGCGCCGCCCCGGCATGATCAGACCCAAAAAACCGATCAACATCGACATAAACGATCCCGGAGGGATCGAAATCGAAACAAAATGATTGGATATTCTGTCGAATTGCAACCTCAAAAGACGCTTTTTTGATCAATGCCCCAATTTTTATCAATCAAATGCAGGAAGATGTGAAGCAGAGGCATAAAACTTCCCCCAAACCAGCCATAAAAAAACACCAACCAAATCCCCCAAACCAGCCATAAAAAAACCC
>CAZUFC010000240.1:0-7519 GCA_964619725.1 uncultured bacterium
TCTGGGGGTGGCGGTGTCAAGTGTGTGCTAGGATTAGCCATGAATGGAGAGGGGGCCGGGGGGTGAGGTCCAAAGACCAAAGCGCAGACGACCAGATTTCTCATGAGTATAAGCCTCACGAAATCCTTATCCAGATGAAACACGACATTGCGGCCTGTTTCTGTTATTTCTCCCTTTCTCGCCAGGACCTCTTCATCCGGAAATTGAGAATCTTCTTCAGATTGAATGAGCTTCTTAATCAATCGTCCGGTGTCGAACCGGGAAATGCCCGCATCTATTTTCTGTAATTCCTCAAATCTCATCAGAGTCAAATAAGCTTCAGCGTGTTCCGATTGGCGGGGCAATCCATCGACGGTCAGAACGGTTCCGTGCAAGACAGCATTAAGCGTCTTTGCATCAAACTGGAAATCGTTTAAAGCTAAAACATCTATTTCTATTGAGTCTTCCGTGGTCGAAATGACGTCGATCTCTCTTGAACCGACCGGATCGGCATAAGCCGTAAGATAGGGTGCCCAGACCGCCATCTCCATTGGACATCGTTTCGACCATTCATCCAACTGCTCAAGCAGCTTCAATCGCTTTTTCTCCGGCGATTCAAAAAGAAACATCTTTCGATATTCAGACATGATTCGATTCTTCAATGATGAGACGACCGGGGTTCCGACATCGCAGCTTTCGGGCTTCATTCCCTTCCAGCGCCTCAAAGCGGAGCGGCATTTTGCGCAAAAGATCACATGTTCCGGCGCCGGTTCTCCCGATTCGATCAATTGTTTTATCTGCTCATCCGAGTAATGCCCTCTTTCAGCGTCATCATGCGAAAAAAATTTCAGCGCCTCAAAAACAGTTTTCCCCAACAGGTCTTCCTGACTGTTTTTTTCTCTCATTCCGTCACGCCCTTATCTGATATTGATTTCTTTTTGAATTGCTCTCTGATTTTTCCTTTGGCCGATTCTATCTGTTTTTTGACCTGGTTGTAACTTTTATCCAGCAAATCCGCCATTTCCTGAAATGAATAACCTATCGACCATAAATAGATGACCTGCCTTTGGAACGGTTTCAATTCCTTTAAAATCATGAGCATCCTTTTCACAGCAAGAGGATCAGGGTTTCGCTGCGGTTCTTTGTGCATTGCATGTGAAAGCAAATTTTCTGTCCTGATGCGCTCCCATTCGTCGCCGGTTGTCTGCGTTTCCTGGTTTAAATCGCTTATGGAGGTATATGATTTTTCGGCTTTCAACAGGTCCATACAGATGTTCCGGTCTATTTTGTGCAAAAATGCAAGAGGTTCTCCCCTGCATTCATAGCGTTTCAGCGTCATGAGTTTTTCAAATTTACCGTGTACGGCTTCGAGGCACAAATCAGCATTTTGCAGCCAGCGCCAGTCCGTTTTGATGAAGAATTCATGAAATCTGTCGAAAAAATAACCCAGAAGCTCGAATGCCTCCGAGCGGCTCAAAGCTCCATTGCCGGACAATTCAAGTAAAAGCCGGTCCAAAGCCTGCTCGAAAAGTCCGTCGCCGGGTTGGTGCCGCTCAAGGTTTCTCTTTATGTCTGCAGCGTCCCGCTTCATACCCTCAATCCCTGAAATAACTTAATATCACTCAATTGCGTTCTTCTCTTTGCCAATATTATCAGATTCGAGGAAGTTCGCATACAGAGCGACGAACTGCACCTCTCTCAATAATAAAACGGGAAATTTCAAAAATTTGCACCTGAAAAATAGAATCTGGTTAAAATGTGCGACAAATTCAAGAGGATGATTGGCCGCGCTTTTGGGAATTGGGGAAGGGTGGATCAGAGGACTGGAAGAGCGGGCAGAGGATGCTGAATCTTTCACCCAGGATGGTTTGCGAAGGGCTCTGACCCCGGTGGAAATCTTGCGGAACCGATAAAAATCTTCTATCGACCGGTATATGGAAGCTAGTATTTAACCGTTTGTCAAAAGCGTCCGATTGTGAGAAATTACAGGGATGCAACGGGAACGTTCCGGGCTAATCATGAGTAATCTGTCGCAAAAAATAAAGCAATGCCGTTCGACTGAAGAGATCATTATTCTGTTTAACTATGACGGTGAACTTATTCGAACGGTCGTGCATCGACTGCTTGAACCTTGTTTTCCCAGCCGTCTGCCGGACAGCGTATCTGAAAAAGACATCGAAAGGGAGGATTCCGGGAAAATTTTACAGGATTTCTGGACGTGGACGTCTGCCCTTCAAATTTGCTTGGGAAGCCGGTTGCATCATTGCCGGGAAAGGCTTAATTCTCTTGACCCGCTATTCCCGGCTTATGCCCTGGCCGTGCTGGAAATGTTGCCGTCCGAGACCGGTTTTATTGAACTGAAAATTGAATTTGCTGAACGTCAGTGCGCGTTGCTTGACCAGTTAAAAATCCCTTTCGGCGATTTATGGTCCGTGCGGACTCTTATGACTTTGTCATCAGCCCGTATCGCCAAGGTAAAATACGGTGATAACGAATCGGTTTCCAAAGCCTTGTCGTACCTGCAGGAAATCGAAAAGCGCCCAATTATTCAAAATTATGTGCTGGATAGAGCCGTTCTCTGCAACCTGCTTGGGATGGCGTATCGCAACAGCTCTTCAGGCCTGCGCCGCGAAAACCTGGAAACAGCAACCGATTATTTCAAACAAGGTCTTAGACTTGTTTCAGCAACAAACGCGCCGTACAGGCATGCCCGGTTATGCCTGAACGCCGGATCGACGCCGCTGGATGCCGCTCCTTTTAAAGGAGCGGGAGAAACTGCGGAGGCGCTGGAACTGCTGAAAGGTGCGGAGGCCTTTTTTACGCATCACGAATTCCCTTATGAATACGGGCTTTTGCATCTGAATTTGGGGCTTGCTCATAAATTGCTTCTGGAATCAGACCCTGCAGAACATCACCGGCTTGCCGTCAATCATTTCAACGAATCTTTGACTGTTTTTACTCCTTATAAGCACAGAAGAGAATGGCTCGGCGCGCTCATCAATCTGTCGAATCTTTATGCCGCCAGGGAAAAAGGCGAAAGTGCCGGTAATCTTGAAAAAGCCCTGAGTATCCTGGAACAAAGTCTGCCTTTTCTGAGCAAAAATGAGCATCCGGTGGAACATCTGAAGATATTATTGAACCTCGGCGCTTTTTACGGTCGCAGAATCGAAGGCGAAGCCTCGGAAAACGTTAAAAAGAGCATCGGTTTCTTCCGTGAAGCCCTGGAATCGGAATTGCTCGAAACCGACCGGGAACGACGGGCGCGACTGAATGTAAATCTCGGATTGGCCTACCTGATTGATGTCACAGGAGATAAAAGCGCCAACCTGGAAAAAAGCCTGGAATGTTTTTCCGAGGCTCTCAACGTCATTGAGCGATCGGATAATGAATTATTCTGGGGACGCATACAGCTTAATCTTTCTAAAATATTTTACGATCGTATACGCGGTAAAAAATCGGACAACCTGGAACGTTCCATACAGCATGCTTATTGTGCTCTGGACGTTTTCAAGAAAAAAAAACAACCCGTTTTACTCACTCTGACCCTGTCTAATCTCGCATCGGCTTTCCTCGAAAGAGGCATAGGCGATCCGAAAATGAACAGAAATTTTGCATTGGATAAATTGGCCGAAGCGACAAAAATAGCTCCCCGCAGCAAATTTCCCTCCCTGTGGGCTACAGTCAATCAATTGTCAGGAATAGCCCATCGCGATATGCCGTCCGATCATCCCGAAAAACATCTGCAGAAAGCTGAAAGATACTTCAACCAGGCACTGGAAATAAATACTCAAGCGAATAATCCCATAGCCTGGGCTCAATTGAACCTGGAAAAAGCTGAATCGCTGCTGAAAAAATATCGTCTCAACGAAAAACAGGTATTACGCCCCCTGATAGAATGCTGCACGAATGCCCTGTCAGGTTTCACTCTGGAATCCTTTCCCGAAGAACGGCGGGCGACATTCGCGATTTTAGGCGACGCCTATAGTCTCATCTCCCGCTGGAAATGCGCCTTCGATGCTTACAGTTCCGCAATCGATAGCCATAAATGGAAAGAAAAACAGGCTGTGTTGAGACCCACTATCGCTCACGGACTGGAAAAAGCCGCTGCCCTCTATTCCAAAGCATCGTTTTGCCTGGCGAAAATGGGCGAACCAGCGGCTTCGGTTCAATGGCTGGAGCAGGGTAAAACATGTCTGTTAGGGAACGTCCTGCGCAAAAGCAAAGCCTTATATGAAGACATCCCGCTGCAAGACAAAAAAGTTTTTGAACGCCTCGCCGCAAAATTGAAAACACTCGAATCGGAAATGAAAGGACTGTTCTCCCGGCAGAGACGATACTCGGATATGGCTCAGGAAGCCGGGTCACTCAAAGAAAAATGGGAACAACATGTCAGAAGAATCCAATCCTTTATGCCCGATTTTCTTCAAAACCGGATTATCGATCCGGAAAAGACAGCGGAAAAAATGTCCCCTTCGGATGCATTGATCGTTTTCAACGTCGCTGAAGCAGAAACCGTCATCATATTGATGCTCTGCAAAGAAAATAAGGCGACCGTTAAAACCTTTTTTCAACCGAATTTCAATATGACCGATCTGAAAAACGCCGCCCGCCTCTGGTCCGTTTTTTCTTTCAACCCGTCAACATCGTCTGAAGAACGAAATCGTCCGCCTGAAATATTGAATAAACTTTATAATGCACTGATCGAACCGGTTTTGGACGATCTTGTAAAAAACAACGTTAAAAGATTGCTGCTGAATCCTCACCATTTGCTCGGCGCTCTCCCTCTTCATTTGATGTATACGAAAAATCGCAACGGCGAACCGCTGTATCTGCTGGACCGATATGAATTGAACATTGTGCCGGGAATGAATTTATCCGGTTCAGCCTCGCCGGTAATGAAGGGCAAGGCCGGCGTTTCCGGTCGAAAAATCCTTCTTGTCGGGAATCCAACGGGCGACCTGCCCTGGGCCGACAAGGAGACGGAGGCCGTAAAAAAAATAGCCGAAAACTCAACCGTCATGCTTAAAGGCGAGAAAGCAAGCATTAAAGAACTCATCAGGCATGCCCCTGAATCAGCCGTCATTCATTTTGCCTGTCATGGGCGGTTCACAGATAAAGACCCTTTCCAGGCTTTTTTGCTCCTGGCTGCCGCTCCTGATCACAAGTCAGACAGCGGCAGACAGTCCGAAAGCCATACTTCAGCGGTTGACGCCGCTGAGAAACTCGGTCGATTAAGTCGAAATGATCCCCGGTTAAATGTCGCCGTTATACCCGATTATGCCGGAGAACGTCTTACCCTGGAAGATATATTGAGAGAAATGAAAATCCCCGGCGCTGAACTGGTCGTTATCTCTTCCTGCGATTCAGGATTGGCGGAACGCCTGAACTTACCCGATGAATTTCTGGGTTTATCCGCAGGCTTCCTGGCCGTCGGCGCCGCTGCCGTCATATCCGCGCTGTGGAAAGTCAATGACAGGTCGACAAGTATCCTGATGCGCTTTTTCTACCAGAATCTTCTCCATAAAAAAATGGCGCCGGGTAAAGCGCTGCGTAAGGCTCAATTAACATTAAAACAACAAAAAGGCTATTCGTCTCCCTATCATTGGGGAGCCTTTTTCATATCAGGGTTCTAATCTCCGGTAATGTTGAACTCAAAATATGCGAAGATCAGAAATGCAAAATGACCGAATCCGGCAAATTTGATGCCGCTTCATGATTTTCATATCATAAATAGGGTTGACGAGACCTTTCGCAAATAGTTAAACCTTTATTTTCAAAGTATTGATTGAAGGACGGAGATGGTTGCATTGTATGAATCAGAGGAGATGAGAACTGGTAGTCCATAGGGCGAACGAAATGTATGAAATGCAAAAAAACACTGAATCACAATGTATTACGACAATCTTTATGCAATTTGTCGATAGCGGGGCGAGAAAAGAGTGAGATATGCGAACAGTAATGCGACGAATGCCGGTTGTCCTTCAATTTTTGAATGTTGAAAAGGAGTCATTTCGATTCGAGATTGATTCGATGCGTGAGACGAAACGGCAGGAAGGTCGTTTCTCTATCATCAAACGAAAGGAGCATACAAACAAATGAATCATATAAGAAGAGCGATTTTTTTAATCTTATTAATCGGCATTCAGGCAGCGCCGGTTCTGGGGGATGTCATTCACGTACCGGCCGATCAGCCCACCATACAGGCCGGAATATCTGCGGCTACGCCCGGTGATGTGGTATTGGTGGCGGACGGAACGTACAGCGGCACGGGAAATTTTGAAATCAACTTTTTAGGCAAAGCTGTGACGGTGATGTCGGAAAACGGTCCGGCAGGATGCGTCGTGGATGCTGATTCTAGCGGAGGCGCTTTCGTTTTCGACAATTTTGAAGACCAGAATTCGGTATTGTCGGGATTCACGATCATTAACGGCAAATGCATCGGCTCCGGGTGACAGGTTCGAGCAGGCGGCGGGGTCCGCTGCTGGGAAACTTCTCCTGTCATCAGCAATTGCGTCATTTCCAACTGCACCGCTAAAAACGGCGGAGCCTTCGTATTCATGCACGGTTCGCCTGTCATTAAAAACTGTCTTTTCACCGATAATGAGGCGTTGGACGGCATAGGCGGCGCCATAAACGCTTATAATTTCCACGGAAGCCTTATAAACTGTACTTTTGCGGATAACATTGCGGCGACTTCAGGCGGCGCCGTCTACCTGGGAGAATCAAATCCCACCATAACCAATTGCATCATGTGGAACAATACGCCGAACGGTCTGGACTTCGTCAGCTCATCTCCGGTAATCACTTATACAAACGTTCAGGACGGATACGAAGGAGAGGGGAATCTGAATCTGAGTCCCATTTTCGTTACGGGTCCAGCCGGAGATTATTACTTGAGTCATTTCAGTGCGGGGCAGTCCTTCGACAGTCCCTGCCTGAATATGGGCAGTCAACCCTCCGGCAATATATGCTTTAACGTCGCCGGCAGCACGAAATGCCTTTCGGAACTAACCACCAGCCCTGATGAAACTCCCGACTCAGGTCAGGTCGATATGGGCTTCCACTACCAGACGGGCCTGATGCCGGAACCCGTTCCCGCCCTGTCGCATATCGGCATAGGATTCCTGCTGCTGCTTTTCAGCGGATTGATCGGCAGAAAACTTAAAAACAAACCCTGAAAATAAGGCGATATGGCACAAACCGGGGAAAATATAAACGAAATTAGGGTGTCTTCCCGGTAAGCATGCTGAGGGCAAATTTTTTCTCGGTAAGGCATGAGGAGTCGACAATCACTTTCGACTACGGAACGCCGTCAGCGGACAACGCGAATCCCTTCAAAATAGGCAGGCCAATATGCCATTCACTATAAATCATCGAAGGCGATCCGATGTAAGAAAGACAATGAACGCAACATAACAGGCGCCGCATTTGTCCTTCAGGACTCCATTGTTTCACTTATCAGCAGCGAGATGAAGATTCGGCGAAGCGTGTCCTTCCGGTAAGCATGCACAGGGCAAATTTTTTTCCACGGCAAGGCATG
>CAZUFC010000241.1:0-7198 GCA_964619725.1 uncultured bacterium
TGTTTCGATTACCTCCTTTTAAAGATTATATTTTTTGTTCCGTCGTAAGGAAAGCGCTAACCCCGTAATAAGCGACGCTTCGCTGCCTGTTCGGGCGGAACCGTAGGCGAGGAAGAAATATCCGTTTTCTCCCCAGTTGAATGATAGGAATTTCAATTTCATGCCTAATCACCTCATTCCTTTAAAAAAGGTTAAAAAGAGTGAAAAAGCGCGAAATGAACATCGTCTACGCTGATCAACGGGTTCGATGTTCGCATAAAAATCTGGGCATTGATCAAAAGCGCACATATCGAGGTAACAATTTGTGCTGAATTGATTCGTGTTATTTCCGAACAGCTATGCCTCCCCTTACTTTATTAAAGCCGCCGAAACGGAAATTTACTGCGCTCCTTCAGAGCTTAAGAGATTTTTGGATCGATCCAAATTGTGACCCCATTTGATCAGTCTCAAAATCTGAAGTTGTCAAGATGAGCCTTATAAAAAGATAGATTAAGTCGTTTTCGTACATGCGTCGGCTTTAATGATTGAATTGATTTTTTTAAGAATCAAAAGATTCAATCATAAAAATCGTAATCATAAGACAATTCCTGATCAGTTTTCTTTTCAGGCGGGTCTCTTGCCGGAGGCGGCCAAAGGTCAAGATGCTTCAGGATGCGCAAGATGACTTCCCATTGATCTATGAAGGCAATGATTCTCATTTCCCGACCACAATTGGGACAAATCAGGGGATCTGCTTCATACACCTTCTGAATCAAAGCCGCCCAACGTTTCCGGTATTCTTTACGATTCGGACAATCTTCTTCGATCGGCGGAGATACGAGCGACCCGTCTCGATCGGTATTTCCTTTTTCCCCTTCCGGCGTTGGAATACCAACCGTAGTATCTTATCATGACCTCGCCCACCAGTCAGGAACTTCGATCCAACGCGCCTCGCCTGAAGCGCGCGTTAGGCTGTATCCATACGAAATTTGAGAAATACAAGAAGCTTCCAGTCTATAACGAGCAGAAGTATCCGCACATCGCACGCTGTATCAGTAACGAACGCCTCTACAACGAGGATTGTCTGCTTACCCGGCAAGATCGCGTGGTCATTACGGAGGGTGTGACGAATGCCATTGCCCTTATGGAGCGAGGGTTTACGGTGATCTTGCCTGTGACTGTTCGAATCAAAGAGACGGATTGGAAACGATTGCTGCCGCGCTTACGAAATGTTGAGACGGTGTATCTCTGCCAGGACAACGATATCTCGGAGGCCGGACTGAACGGCGCTCTCAGACCGCCGCCCTGCTTTCCGAACATGGCATCCGCAACAAGCTGGCGGCGCTCCCGCTGCACGAGAAGCGCCGGAACGCCCGGCAGGACCTGAATGAGCGCTTCAAGATCAGCAGCGACCTGGACTCGCGCGAACGGGCCAAGCGCCTCGAAGCGCTGTCGTCCGAGGACAAGGCCGAAGCCGACAGATTGCTCGCCGAGTACAAGGTCGACGTGAACGATTACTTCCTGGAAGGGCACACCGCCCAGGATTTCGAGGAGCTGCTCAAGCAGGCGCAGACCGCCCTGGAGTTCGCCATCACGCATTTCCCGGAGGAAATTGCCGATGAGGAGCGCAACCGCCGGTTAGAACATATCCTGGCCGAGGTCGCGTTGCTTGCTCCTGTCGAGCGTGACCGTCACCTGAAGCTCATCCAGGACACCCATGGGGAGTCTGGGTTTACCCTGACCAAGTTGCGAGAGCAAGTGCGGGATTGTAAAAAACAGGAACGGTTTCCTGATGCTGCCTTTTTGGAATTTGATTTGGTTTCCAGCGGACGAAGCGGACACAGCGGACGAGGTTCATCCGGAATGTCCGCACGATCCGCTTCGTCCGCCATGTCCGCTCCGTCCGCTCGTCCGCTCGTCCGCTAATCCCCATCACGCCAAAAACGTGGAAGCGAATTGTAATCTGATTCAAGAAACCGTGCTTTGACGATTCAAGCAAACGCGTCGGTATAAATATTGATAATCAAATGATAAAAACCTCAAACAGCGCTCAAGGCACACAGACCAGAAATGATTAAATATCTTCGGCCGCTGTGTCCGCCAGGTCCACTT
This sequence comes from uncultured bacterium, assembly GCA_964619725.1. Lineage (GTDB taxonomy): Bacteria > CSSED10-310 > CAZUFC01 > CAZUFC01 > CAZUFC01 > CAZUFC01. The sequence continues at coordinate 2,092 of CAZUFC010000241.1, forward strand.
CGTCCGTTATTCATCAAGCTGTTTTTTCCTTCAATTTAAGTTTTTTCGGTTGTTAAGCAATCGTCATTACTGGATCATGCGCATCGATCGGATCAGCGTCATCCGATGAACCTGGTTCACTCTCCAGGATTTTGTCGTCCGTTACCCTAAGAACCCTCTTTTCTCGGTATTCTCGCAATAAACAGGTTACGCTCATCGTCCGATTCCAGCTCAAGCTCCGGGGCTGCCGCCAGGGCTCTCATTATACCTGTGCCGATTCCACGATAGGGCAATTCTTTGGCTGCGAATGAAGCTATAATCGGGTTCCTTATGACTGATACGCCGTTTCTTATATTCGCAATGGTCAGATTGTTCGGCAATGCTCCCGGACTGATCAGCTCGATACGATTATCAAAAATAAAGACTCGCCATGGAGCGGATATAAAGTAGTCTCTGTGCAGCAGCATATTGACCGTCAACTCTTCCAGCGCCGGTACGGGAACTTCCGGGTCGCCTTCTGTATTGAACCCTTTTCCGTTCTGCCGCCATTTTATATTACGCAAAAGAAACGACATCGTTCCCTTGTATAAAGAACGAAGACTTCCTCGAAAGTCCTGGCTGTCGCGGTATCTTTTACCGGCAGGATCATTGCCTGCGAACGATACGCATTTCACGATAAAGGCGGGACGGTACTTTTGCGGGTCTTTGCTGAAAAGCATGACTCCCGCCAGGTTTACCGATTGATCCTTCGCCAGTCCAAAATTGTTCAGTAATTGCTCCATCGTTAACTTTTCTTCATTGAGGAACTCATCCAAAGGCATATCGAATTGTTTGTCTATGAAATCGCTGAAATGTTCCCTGTCGATATCTTTCATATTAAAATTCGCTACGGGTATTCCATCAGCGTGCACCAGGTCGGCGCGCTGAAGCATCCTCTGAATTTCCTCCCTGGCCGTTATTCGACGTTTGTCGGCGCCGGATTTGACCCAAAAGACGCCTTCGTTGTCCGCGTAAGGTTTGGAGATGCCTTCCGGTACATTCACGATCATTACTAGCTTGCCTTTCACGTGAACATTTTCCGTTTCAGGATTGATGGATGGCCGGACGCAATCGGTCGCCGCATTGGAAATAAGCTGATTGATCCTGCGAACATCTTCCAAACACAAACCCGTGACATCACCTGAATCGTCAACACCGATAACCAGTCTGCCGCCCTTGCTGTTTGCGAAAGCAACAAGCTCGCCGGTCAGTGATTTTATATTGGAAACATCCTGCCCCCGCTTGAACTGTGTGCGTGAATCTTCTCCGCCGGCTATCAATTCAAGCAGTTCTTTTTCTTTCATGGAACATTTCTCCCGTTAGTTCCTCTCATCAGTCCGAGAGGATATTTTTACATCCGGAATCAGATTATCAGATGTCGAATTAATGAATCAAGGGCTTGTTTTATATCGCCGTGCGTCTGTGGATTAAGCGGATAGCGGACGAGGCGGACGGAGCGGACCCGGCGGACGCAGCGGAAAGTGCGGACATTCCTGATGAACCTGGTCCGCCGTGTCCGCATCATCCGCTCCGTCCACTTTCTTACCCAGGCGCCGCCTTTTTTCATTTTTCCGGTGCAATTTTTTTCCTGCTGCAGTTATACAATTGTGAACGATGAATGGTATAATGACAAAGGAGGCAAAAATGAAAAGGTATTTAAAAGAAAGTCCCAAATTTTTAATGATTTTTCTGTCCCTGGTTCTGGTTTCCGGCGGCGCTTTCGCCGGGATGTCGGTCACGGATGAATATGTTTCGGGAAGCACGATTGAGTGGACCTGGGACGGTTGTCTTCCCGGATTCGATCCGGTGGAATATTGCGAAGTGCACGTCGAAGGCGATGACGTTTATGTGACTCATTACAATGATGTATTGAACTGCTGCATTGATGAAGTGGGGACTGTTCTGGAGGTCGAACCCGGATTGATAACCATTACGGAATATGAAATTTATTATATCGGTCCCTGTTACTGCCTGTGCAACTTCGACGTCGATATGGTCGTGGAAGACGTTCCGCCCGGTATTTATACCCTGGAAGTTTACACCGACTACAATTACGGCCCTCCTGAACTCAAATGTTCTCATACCGTGAAGATCGGCATTTCGGAATTGTCCGCCGTCGCCCACAAATAACACGGCATTATTTTTCTTTTAACCTTTGTCCGCTCGACTGCAGTCTTCGGCTCATTCCCGCCCGATTTTCTCTATGCACGCTGTTTCTTATGATCACGGGATAATCGGTTTCGGACTCTCAGATGAAATCATTATTTAACTCTGCCGTAACGCTACTGTTTGTTTTGCTGTGCCGGCTTATTGTCTCCGCCTGCGGCGTTCAGGCCGATGTGGAGATCGTATCGGGACCTTTTGTGCAGGAGTATTGCACTTCATTCCGCATCACATTTGCAACTGATATTCCCAGTTCAGGTTTTGTGCGTTACAGCATCAATGAACCGCCTGAACCTCCGGGCGATTTCGATTACGAGGCGCATGATTTTTTCTTCCGCAACGCCCATACCGTTTACGTGCATCATGTTCCGGCGGGCGGCGTCATATACTTTCAAGCCTGCGCTTCGGCTGAAGGGACGGAGGATTGCGAACCGGAAACGGGTTATCTGACGGCGGAGACTTTGCCTTCATGCGATGATGTTGACGGTCCTGAATTCGTTCAGGCGCCGGTTCAGGCTGCAGCTTCTGCGGATTCGGTATTTCTTGAGTGGGTGACGGATGAAAAGAGCCGTGCGCTTCTGCTTTACGGCGAGTCGCCGGATGAGCTGGAGCATGCGGTATCTTTGGTGGAGCTGAAACGCAATCATCTGGAGAAGATACAGCCGGAATCTGCCGGGGATTCCTGGTATTATTATTCGATCATCGCTTACGATGCGTCGTATAATTTTTCAGAATGGACCGCGGCGGAAAGTTCTTATTTTCATTTGTCCGCAGCGGGTGACGATGAACCGCCGGCCATTGCCGGACCTGTGCATTTCGACTGGCTGGACGAGTTTACCGTTCATATCTGTTTTTATACGGATGAATACGGGTTGAACAGGCACATGTGGGACATTGCGCCCAACTGTTATCAGTATCAGGCTTACGAGATGCAGCATCCTTTTGATGAGCAGCGCATTTACCTGGAGAACCTGCTGCCCGATTATCCCTATATGATAACGGTGCAGTTGGAGGACCTTTATGAGAATGAATCCATCTGGACGGACTGCATAGCCATTCCGCCGCCCGAACCGGATGCTTTTTTGTATGACTACGGACGGGGTGAACCTGTTCTTTTGAACGGTCCGGAAGCGGTTTACGTCAGCGACTGCCGTGCCGTCATCAGTTGGGAGACGCGTTTCCGGGGTTACGGGACCGTTGAATACTGGATAACCGGCGACCCTGAAACCACCCGACAGGCGGATCATTCTCCTATCGGCGCGGACGGTAAAATGAGTCTTCACTATGTCTCGCTGCCTCATTTAGAGCCGGCAACAGATTATTCTTATACTGTTATGACCGATGATTATGTTCATCACGGAATATTTTCCTTTACGACCAATGAAACGCCCGATCAGAGCGAGCCTGTCATTACGGAGGGCCCTCACGCCTATTCCGCCGGAACGAACGCTCTTATCGTATGGGAAACGGAAGATTTCAGCGACAGCCAGGTCCAATTCGGAGCTGATATGCCCCTGGATCGATATAAATCCCGGATCGCACGCGGAAACGCACACACGGTTATCCTCAGCGGGTTGACGCCAGGCCTGGAATATTTCTACCGGATTGCTTCCCGCGACCCGGCTTTCAATTCCTTTATTTCCTCCGCGGCATCATTTACCGCATCGGAGGACAGTTCGGCTCCGTCGTTAGCCGGAGCTCCCATTTTACTAGAGAATGACCTCGGTTTTTATGAGCTTAACTTTCAGACGGATGAACCTTGCTTTGTCAGCGTCGAGCATGGTCCGGACCCCTCTTATGGTTACCGGACGCAGCGGGAAGGATACCGGTTGAAGCATGCAGTGGGCCTTCCCGGTTCCGTTTCCGGTTCAGACTGGTACGTGCGTATTCGCCTGCAGGATTTTTCAAAAAATACTTCTGATCATGAACATTGCTTTGAAAGCAGCAGCCCCACTCCTGTTCCCACATTTACGCCGACTTCACCGCCGTCTCCATCGCATACCGTCATTGCCTCACCGTCGCCTTCGCCGACTGCCTTCCCTTCATCCTCGCCAACGTCCCCGCCGTCGCTGATTCCCACTCCGACCCCTTCACACGGTCCTTCTCCTCTTGAGCCGGTACCCCGCATTGAACTGCTTATATCGAAGAATGAATTTCATCCTTCGGACCGCTTTCTGCTGTATATAAAAATCACATATACGGGAAGAGCGCCGATATCTTCTATACCGTTCGTCCTCATGCTGGATGTTTACGGTTGCACTTTCTGGCATCCCGGATGGACCGAAGAATTCGATTATCAACTTTTAACCGTCGAACCAGGAACCATTGAACGGAATATCTTTGATTTCATCTGGCCTGATGAAAGAAGCTGCTGCGACAGCGCCTCTTTTTACGGCGCACTTTTAAATGAAGAACTCGATGCCCTGTTCGGCCGATGGGACGACGTACGGTTCGGCTGGGATTATCCCTGAAGTCAGCGAGATGGGACCTCCACCGGCGTGTAAGCATTACATGGCATATGTTCCTTGCCTGCTCACCCGAATCTTACCCACGAATGTCTGTCGGTCGAACTCAAACCTGTTTTGTCTGGCTTCAGTGCATTTTGTGCCGGTAAAAAAAATTGGGACTGATCAAGCCGGGGTTACAATTCTTTCAAAACTTTTGACAATTTGTGTCGACATCGCAATCGGTATCGCAATCGTGATCGAAATCGAAACAAAATGACAGACGATTCTGTCGAATTGTAGCCTCAAAAAAGGCATTTTTGATCAATGCCATACGCTGCAACCCTGCAGGATCAACAAACTTAACTTCGGCACGACCTGAAAGCCTGCCGCACATATCGCAAGTTAAGGGTCCCGGCAAGCTTCGCCGTGTCTTTCCGGCAAGCGTGCTTAACAATCCCTGCCCGCCGTGGCTATCATTG
>CAZUFC010000242.1:0-7178 GCA_964619725.1 uncultured bacterium
ACCCCGATTACTGAAACAAACTGTAAAAAGTTTTGAAAGAAATGTAACCCACGGTCTGATAAGTTCCAAAAAATCAAAGTATTATTTATCAGTGCGTTTCGCATTTTACAGTCCCCCAGCGACTGTTTGTCGGAAAACCTGGGGAAATCCGGGCTAATGGCTTTAGCGTATAATTCACGACCCTGCTTTCAATTTCCATTTTACTTATATCGGAACTTTAGAATATTTTTTGAAGATTCTGCGTCAAATACTAAAGCGATGTCGGCAGTCTCACCAGACCTTTCCGACGCCCCCTCTTTTCGCGTGAATACGTGAAGTTTCGCGGATAAAAAACCTCCGGCATCTGTATATGTTTAAAGCATTTCCTAAGAATTTCAGTCCGCGAAATTACGCGAATTCGCGCGAAAATGGAAATTTGTGGTTAAATTTCATATAACAGAGAATTTACAACGATTCGGAGTCCTTGGCATATCGTGGTCAGGGGAAGCCGGGGATATTCGAAATTCAATTCTGGTGTTTGTTCCAGCATGGGAGGAATATGAACGAATCCGGTTTTGATTTTGCCTTCTGTTTTTTCGCAATAGTGGAGGGTGCGATAGAGCAGATCGTTGCAGACGTATGTTCCGGCGTAATAGGAGAGGGATACTGGGAGTCCGGCGGCTTCGAGGTTCTGTTTTATTCTGTCCAGGGGCAGGGTTGTGAAATAGGCCGGGGGGCCATCTTTTTCTATCAGTTGATCCCTGGGTTGGGCGCCGGCGTTGTCCTTTATTTTTGAATCGGCTATGTTCAGGGCTGTTCTTTCCAGTCTGAAACCTGCGGTGCGGAGGCTTACCCCGGTCAGCGTTATAAAGTCCGGCGACAAACGATCGATGGTTTCTTTCAGTTCCAGAAAAGCTTTACCGAATATAACGGGCAGAACCTTTCCCGTTATTACTGAATTTTTCGGTTCTTCTTCCATGATGCGCCTTACCGCTTCGCCTGACGGATTGCGTTTGATTTCGCCGAATCCCTCGAATCCGCACAAGAGGATTGTATTTTTGTTTTTCGGTTCCTTCATGATGGATTATTGCGTTATGCTTTTTATTTTCTTAAGCTTTTTTTCCCTTGATGACCATGAAGGCGACCAGGGCTCCTCCGGCTGAAATATTGATCACCGAGGAGTCTGACGTTCTGCAGAAACCGCCTCCGTATTTGCCGGCAAAAGAGAAGAAATTGGTGTTGATTTTCTTGGGAGCGAATTTGAGTTCAGGCTCGAATACAGGGAATTCTTCTTTGGGGATAGGCACATATTCCTGGACAGCTTTGGGTTTGGACAGCCCTTCTTCTATTGTGCTCTCCCAGGCGGATTGCTCGCATTCCGGTCCGATAACCACGTCCTTGCCGCCGTATTCGCTGTTCGGCTTTATGACCAGCATCTCTTTGTTCTTCCGGATAAATTCCAGAAGATCGACGGTCTCACCCTTGTACTCCGTTTTTCCCTCACGCACCAAACGGGTCCAGGGAATATGTTTATCCAGAACGGTTCGTTCTTCCGGCGTGAAAAGCTCTTTCATTTCATCGCCCGTCAGGACCGACAGCAGGCTTTTATTATCTCCCAGTTTGGAGCTTAGGGGATTCACGAAACATACCTTACCCTCTTTGTAAGCCTGGATGACCGGTCTGGTTTCTTCAACATGCTTGGAATAATCAGCCAGGATGCCTCTGCGATAAATGACGTCGATCCTTCGTCCTTCAGACGTCAGGGTTTCTCCGTCATATTCCAGATGCCACGGGTCGGTGAAGAATGAGTGATACCCCTTTTCATCGAAATATTCCGCAAAAAGCCGGAATTCTTCGACATTCGTAACCTCCGGATTCCCCATAACGGCAATATGCGGGGTCGTCCGGCCGCCGAATTCTTCCCAGGCTTTCAGCAAAGTATCCAATACCTTCGGTCTGTAGACGTCCATTTCAAAATCATATATCTTTTTCAATTCGTCGAATACTTTCATTTCCATCAGAACATCGCGTTGAATGTCCGAATAATAAGCGCCTCCCGGACTGTCGCAGTTCATTTCCAGAAACTTGAAGGAGTCCTCCGTCATGATCGCATCCAGGCGGGAAAACCATATCCTGCGGCTGATGCGGTGAGGGATGTCCACCAGCGGAATCTCGCTTTCCGCCAACTCGAAAAGATACCGGTGTTCAGGCGAATTATAATAAAGCTCCATCACTTTTTCCTGGCATCTCAATACCGTTTCGACCACCCTGCGAAAATAGTCGGTCATTTTCGCGGTCAGAAAAAAAGGCTTGATGAATGTCGGGAGCACTCGCGGTCCCGCCAGCGCACGCCTTTGCCTTAATTTTTCATTCATTTCGTCCACCTCGGCTTTGACCGAACCCGGCGGATCGTCCAGTTTTAATAATATTTCACGAAAATCACGGTTTGCCTGTTCTATTATTCCGCTCACTTTTTGCTCCTTTCTTGATCTCTAAATGGTCGTCGATCCGGGGTCTTCCTTCAAACATGAAAAACCATGAGGTTTATCGATGCGCTGGAATAACCTCGAAGGAAAAATCAGCATAGTTTCAGTCTGAAAAAGGGTCAAGAAGAAAAAGTTCCTGAACCGCGGTTTGACTGGTATTCTTTTGTGTGGCAAAATGCTTTGTGAACGAGGAGACATCCTATGAAGCAACCTGTGGAATCCTCTTTATTTCCAAATACAAAAGAAAAGCGAAGAAAAGCGAGAAGAAAAAGTCCTGCCGGCGTTTCAACGAACGAGCTTATTTTTTCTGCGTATACAGGGTCCAATTCAGATGTTTTCCCCCTGATATTGAAACTTTATGTCCCGCATAAAAGCAGAATTGCAGACGTTACTTTTGGAAAGGGCGTATTCTGGAAAAATGTTAATGTCGATGATTATGACGTGGAGGCGACCGATATTAAGACGGGAGTGGATTGCAGGGATTTGCCGTATGAGGATGAGAGCATTGACTGCGTCGTATTTGATCCGCCTTACATGCATACGCCGGGTGGAACGGCCCATGTAAATCATCAAAACTTTGAAAGTTACTATAAAAACAACAAAGCCGGAAATCAGAAGAAAAAATACCATGAAGCAGTCCTGGATTTGTATTTCGCCGGCTCAAAAGAAGCTTACAGAGTTTTAAAGAAAAAAGGAGTTCTCATAGTCAAATGCCAGGATGAAGTTTGCGCAAATAAACAAAGATTAACGCATGTCGAAATCATCAATGAGTTAGAGTCAATGGGATATGTTACGGAAGATTTATTCGTCGTCGTGAGGAGAAATCGCCCTGGCGTCAGCAGAATTTTGAAGCAATATCATGCCAGGAAGAATCATTCTTACTTTCTTGTGTTCATAAAAAAGTAATCATGGACAAGATAAACTTTTTTTATAAATCGTTTAAGCAATTCGTCAAAAGGGATTTGTCTTCGACGAAAGCCTGCGATTTAATCGAGAATATATTCTGTGAATGCGGCTCAAAATTAGTGAACTATAAAAGAGTCAATCTAGTTTCAAAAGTGAAGGACAAAGAATATTTTTCATTTGAAAAACAAAACAGATTCTCCTGTTCAATTAAAGTCCCCCTGCCTGCGGGGGGATTTAGGGGGGGCATAAACTGCAGATACTTTGTGCCGAGATGTATTGAAAAGCAAACATATAGATTTAATACTTCAGTGAGCCCATGACAAGAGTTCAAAATTGAATAGTGCGCAACTGAAAGCAATAAATTTAATTTAGATTCTGAACCTCCAGGAAAGGATTGTAATAGATGAAAGAGCAATACGTGATGGGATTGGACCAGGGAACAACGGGAACGGCCGTATTGGTATTCGACAGGGAAGGCGATGTAAAAGCCAGGGCATATTCGGAATTTCCTCAGATATATCCACAGGCGGGATGGGTGGAGCATGACGGCGAAGCGATATGGGAGACGACGGTCAAGGTATTGCGAGCGGCGCTGGACGAGGGAGGCATCGACGGAGATCAGATTGCGGCGATCGGCATAACGAATCAGCGGGAAACAGCGATGATGTGGGACAGGGTTACGGGCGTCCCGGTTTATAATGCTATCGTCTGGCAATGCCGGCGAACGGCTGATTATTGCAGGCGGTTGAAAGCTGAAGGCGTATCCGGCGTAATTTCCGATAAAACGGGACTGGTGATCGATCCTTACTTTTCCGGGACCAAGATCATGTGGTTGCTTGATAATGTGGACGGTTTACGGGGTCGTGCGGCGAAGGGCGATATAGCTTTCGGAACGATTGATTCCTGGCTTTTGTGGAAACTGACCGGCGGCAAAGTCCATAAGACCGACATGACCAACGCTTCCCGAACATTACTGTATAACATCCATGATAAGAAATGGGACGACGAATTGCTGCGGATATTCGGAACGCCGGCCCAGATATTGCCTGAGGTTGAAAAATCAGCGAATGTTTTCGGGTATACCGATCCATCGGGACCTCTGGGCGCATCCATACCCATAGCCGGTATGGCCGGCGATCAGCAGGCGGCCCTGTTCGGACAGGGCTGCCGGCAGGAAGGGGACGTCAAAAATACTTACGGCACAGGCTGCTTCATGGTTTTAAACACCGGAGACAGAATAATCAAATCCCGGAACGGCCTGATAACCACCTTGGCTTGCGATGCTGAAGGGAATCCGTGTTACGCTCTGGAAGGTTCAGTTTTCATTGCGGGAGCCGTAATTCAATGGATACGGGACGGCCTGGGGCTAATAAAGGAGGCTGCCGCTTCGGAAGCCGCCGCGCTGCAGGTGAAAGACAACGGCGGCGTATATTTCGTTCCCGCTTTCGTGGGACTGGGAGCGCCTCACTGGGACCCGGAGGCCCGCGGCGCGGTCGTCGGTTTGACGCAGGGAACGAACAAAAATCATCTTATTCGTGCTGCCCTGGAATCCATGGCTTATCAGAGCCGTGACCTGCTCGTGGCCATGAAAAAGGACAGCGATCTGGACATCGATAAAATGAACGTGGACGGCGGAGCAGTTCAGAACGATTTTTTAATGCAGTTCCAGGCGGACATTCTGCAAATTCCCGTGGAAAGACCGGCATTGATCGAAACGACCGGGCAGGGAGCAGCTTTTCTGGCGGGTCTGGCTGTGGGATACTGGAGCAATTCCCGGGAATTGGAAAAATGCAGGCGTGTAGATAAGGTATTTCAGCCTGAGATGGCTGAACAACTACAAAATAGATTTGTATCGGGATGGAATGATGCCATAGAACGAACGAAATCCCGATAGAACGCGGAGGTCAGGTTTGAAATTTCTTAGCGGTGTCGGTCATGCCTTGAGAATCGTAACGCTTGATGACGAAAGTTTGCAAAAAATCGACAGGGAAACTTATCCCTTCTGGTGGATATTGTTTTTTCCTGCCGTCACCGGCGCTGCGCTCAGCATAGGAATGCAAAGACCTCTGCTTATGCCCCTATCAATCATCGGCTGCCTGTTGTGGTTTTTCGGTTATTGCGGACTCATTTCCCTGCTCGCTCAGAAGTTATACGGCATATCGGCTTCGGTAAAAAAGATCATGCGGCCGCTGTCATTCTGCTTCATCATCCAATGGACATACGTCATTTATTACCTTAAATTTCTGGGACCTTTTCTCTGTTTTATCGCTTCAACAGCCTATTTCGGACTTTCATTCGCCGTGCTTGAGCGAACTGCGGGCCTAGAGCGGCGTCAATCCCTGGTCCTGGCGGGCATAATGCTTTTGATATTTCTGTTCGCGTATCTCATCACGGGAATAAATGTAATATTGCTTTCGAGTTTCTGGCCGTCGCAAGCAGCATGAAAGAGCGGCGCATAGAGTCCATGAATGACATGGATACATTAAAGTCTGTCCGGCGCAGCATCAGGGAACTCAATGAAAGGGTCGACAGGCTGGAGGAGCGTCTCAGCCTGCAATACCCGGACATCAGTTCGAGACTTGCAGGAATGGGACTGCGAATGAAGTCCCGGAACGGGAAAAAAGGGCTGTTGTTTCCGGTCGATGCGCCGCCGGAAGTCCAGGACGATTTTTTCCTGTTGTCCAATCGATACAGTTTCCGTTTATTCTGCAAGGATATGGTGAACAATAAAGAACAATTCAATGCGGAAACGCTGACTCGATATTGCGATCCATCGACGGCGGAGAAGTATCTGCTTACCCTGGAAAAAATGAATATCATCGAGCCGGTCAAAAACGATAAAACATCATTCAAACTGAAGAATCCTCATGTGGAAAGCTACGGACCTACACTGGAATGGTTCGTTTCGGAAATCTACCGGAGGGAATTCAAGGCTGAAAGTCATTACGGTCTCAGAATCGAAGGAACGACGGCAGGAGGCGATTTCGACGTATTGTCCCATTTGAACGGCATGCTGATCTATACGGAAATAAAGTCCTGTCCGCCGAAATATATCGAAGAGGGTATGATCGAAGCGTTTTTAGGCAGGATTGAGGACCTTTCGCCTGATTTTGTCGCATATTACGTGGATACCCGATTGAAAATGTCGCCCAAAATAATCCCCATTTTTGAAAAGTTGCTGAATGACAGAACCAGGAAAGCACGCACGTCCAATATTCACCGGGTTCGACCGGTAAAAGGCGAGCTGTTCCATATCGTTCCTCATCTCTACATCGCTAATGCTCATCCCACAATTGCGACGCAGATACGGAGGGCGCTCAGGCATTATTATGGATTGAGTAAGGTGGGATGCTGCACTTTTGATCGCGATTATTCATGAAATTTCGGTATTGATTTACGATGCACATTTAACAATTAAAATTAGCGCTGACTTGCATAATTATGGGTATTGGGTGTGTAAAAAGCAAAAGAGACTAAGGGCAGGCAGGAAGACAAACAACACCCTATTTTCACTCGCAGCCTTTGAAGTATCATCAGTAACAACGCCTAAATAGTGTCTGTCCATAAACTCGAATCTCGATTCAAAATTTAATGCGGGACAGCCACTTGGGTTTTTGATCCATAAACGGGCGAATTTATCTTAAGGCAAGGAAGGCAGGGATTTGCGAGGTAGGGGTATTTATTATACGTTGATTGAGTAAATCCGTAGCCTGACGCAGTACTGGGGAAAATTCGCCGTTTATGGACAAAAACTAAATAGTGTCTGTCCACAAACTCGAATCTCGATTCAAAATTTAATGCTGGACA
>CAZUFC010000243.1:0-7170 GCA_964619725.1 uncultured bacterium
ATCGAAACATTGGTCTGATCTGTACAGTCGTTTGAAAGCAAAGCAGGGCAATCATTTGAATCGATCGATTACGATTACGAGCACGAGCGCAGCTCCGCTGAGCACCAAATTTCGGTTGTCACCCATTTTCGCCGCCCTTCGCCCCCGGCAAACAGGAGATTCGGTTACGATTCGCTGGGGCGTATGACGTATGAATGTCATCCCGAAAGCGGGGAAGCGATTATGAATACGAGGATGCCGGAATCTGCCGGGAAGACCCTGAACACGCATACAAACTGAAAATCTCTCCCAATGCGAAATGAGTAACATTCGAAAGATCAAAATACTCGTTGAATTTCCGCGTTTTTTTTTCGATACTTCGGTAATGGTTTGCTGAATCTTGGCGTATGATACGCGTCAACCATACATGGTTTTGAGTAAATCGCCGGTCGCTCTTATGGAATTATTCCCTATCCTGGAAAGAGCTATGACGGTTCTTTTGCTCGGCTGTTCATTCACTACGATTACTTTTGATATTTTTCCCGTTTGAGCGTCATCAGGGCATAATTCTCTTTGAACAGCTTCCTTTCCTCTATTGATATGCTTATAGATCGTTTTTCGGCAATAACCCGTTTACTGATGAACAAAAGAATCGTTCATTTCTGGATCAAAAGCTCGCAGCGCCTGTCCGCTCCGGCATGCCGAGTAAAAATGATTTTGTGGACAGGCGCTGATTCGAAGCTTTTTGCATTTTAAATAAACATTCGTAAGATGATGTTTGAAAACATTATTGGTAAACGCTTCCAGGGAGGGAGAAGCGATGAATGTAATATACGGTTTTCCCGCAAAGATGAAAAAAGTCATCAGCCGTGATTTTTTAAAAATGATGATTCTGCTTTATTTCATCGGCTCATTGTTTCTATTATCTGCTGTTGACGCTTCCGCTGCCGATCTTTTACACTCGACGGGAACGCCGTGCTTTTCGCCGGAGCCGACCCCGGAAATTACTCCAACGCCGACCGATACTGATGGAGACGGTATTCCTGTTGGAACAGACAATTGTCCTGCGGTTTACAATCCGGATCAGGAGGATATTGATGAAGATGAAACGGGAGATTCATGCGATTGCGATCAGGATTGCGAGCCCTATACCGAATCCAATTACTGAAACAAACTGTCATAAGTTTTGAAAGAAGTGTAACCCCGGTTTGATCAGTTCCATTTTTCGTAACTCATGTGGTTATGTATAATGAATCTCCCTATGCTCTTGAGGCGAGCATATTCGGAAAGCCGGCGAAAAACGAAACGGAGAAGGGACAATGAAAGAAAGGATTATTTCTTAAAATATGAATGTCATTTTGTGGAAATTCCCCGGGAAAAATTTTATAACGCTCCTTGTCATAATGCATATATTCTTATTCGGTTGTGTGCAGCGGGGTCGAATAAGCCGAACGATTTTTCCTCAGCCGCCGCCGAGAGGATCGCGTATTTACGAATTTCATAATGACGAATTATGCTGTGAGTATGGTTATATACATTTACGGAACCGTGGTCTGGAAGTGAGGATATCGACGGTTACGGGGGCTGTAGTGAGCGTGAAAAACAGAATTGACGGGATTAATCTGCTGGAAAGGTCGCGCGGGGTTCCTCCGCTGAAAATGGAGACAGCGGACGGTACGGTCGTTGATTATTTCTATTTTGATTATCAGTGCATTGACGCGAGGACTGTGAAGGTCGCATATTACAATGTGAGAATGGGAGTGGAATTACGGGCCAGGATTCGCTTGTTTGAGGATGATTGGACATCCGGGGCTTTGATTTTCGACGACATCACGATTTATTCCCGGCGTGGCGAAGGCGTCCGCCGGGTCGTTTATCCTGTTCTGGGACCGGTTGATTCTCCCGGGATTCAACTTTATCGGGATTCCCGGGGATGCCGGAGGGACAGGTTGGCTCATCCCGTATCCATGGGATTTCTGTTCAAGGACCCTTTGAATCTGTTCATCCCGGGCGATGAGCTTTTATGCGGCGTAAAGGATGCCTGGTATCCGTCCGGTTTCCACGGTTCGCCGGTTCAGACGGCAGCCTATTATGCAGAAACGAAAGAGCCGCGTCGGTCCAGGGGATTCTGGTTTTTGACGCCTGACGATTCCTTTACGGTTAAGAGCATCGATGCTTTCATCAACGAGCGGAACGATTTTCAATTCCAGGTTCAGCACCTGATGTGGGATTATGAGATGAGGGAAACAGAACTGGGTTATCCAGTAGTCGTGAGCAACCTGGAGGGCGACTGGTGGACGGCCGTGGATTTATACAGAAGCTGGGCGCTTGAGCAGGAGTGGGCATCCGGGGGGCCGCTGTTTGAGCGTGCAAGGCAGGGAACCGCTGATGAAGAATTTCTGGAAAGTACGGGGTATGCTGTATGCGGCCTGTCGGTCGCTGCGGACAGAGACCCGCGGCTACATCCTTCGCTGCTGGAATACGAGCCGTCGCCCGGACTTATGTTGCCGTGGTTCCAGGCTTTTGATGCCTTGTCCGGGAACAGCGTCCTTTTCATTTCCGGGTATCGGTGGAGCGCGCGTTCGTTCGAGCCGGATTTCCGGACTTTTGCGGACGAGGATTTGATTCGGGAGGTTCAGGATGACGGAAATATCCTGGCAGGATGGTTTTTTGACAGGATCGTGCACGGGCGTCATGAGCGCTCCGTCAAAACGGTTCAATCGGAGAAAGTGAAGGACCGTATTTGTCCTCTGGCGGAGGATGCTTCAACGAGA
Organism: uncultured bacterium; assembly: GCA_964619725.1. Classification (GTDB taxonomy): domain Bacteria; phylum CSSED10-310; class CAZUFC01; order CAZUFC01; family CAZUFC01; genus CAZUFC01. The sequence continues at coordinate 2,754 of CAZUFC010000243.1, forward strand.
CATTTAAACGGCGACCTGAAGGCGTTGCGGAATAATTTTGCTTCGATTTATTATGACATAGGACCATGCGTGGGTATCGAAACGCTGGGGTGCGAGAACGCTGATCACGGTCATCCGCCGGGATTCGGCAGACATTTTGTAGAAGCCATGCGCCGGCAGTATGAGGAAACGCTTGAAACGGCGGCAGAATATGGTTGGAATAATTTGCCGTTAGGACAGGAGCTTATGGCTGAACCTTATCTGCGGGAGTTTTCTTATTACCGGGCCCGGAGTTATGTGTTGCCCTGTCCGGGACAGGAAGGCGCCAGGTACCGGAAATGGGTGGAAAACGGACAGGCGGAAGTCATTCCCTATTTTGATGCGGTCTATCATGATTGGGGCCCGGTGCGGATCGACGGAGCGGAAAAATTGTCTGAGGAATCCGGCGATCTTTTTTATTGGACGGCGGCCAGGACGGTCTTGAACGGCGGAATGGCCGCTTTGGATTACACGACAGTTCCCCCGGAATTGTTCAATGATCGTCCCGGATACGACGAATATGCCTGGGAGTCGAATCTGAACGTTTCCTACGGAGAAAGTTTCCTGTCCCCCTTTTACAGGAAAAGACCTCTGGAAGGCTCAGAACCCGGTGCAAAACCTCCCGTAGACGAACCCATATCGAAAAGCGAAAAGGCCGCAAGACTCTCGCCGAAAGAGCGTCCCGGCATTATTTCAGCCCAGAGAACGCCTGCCGGTTACCGGAGAAGAAGTATCGAGAAGAAGTTAACACCGCCAAAAAGCAGAAGACTTCGCCCTGCAGAAAAGAACGACTATTACACGTCGGTAGCCTTTCTCGTTGATCCCGAAAAACAGAAATTTTTGAGAAAACTGGCTGAAATGAGAACCGGCTTCGGAAAAAGATGGCTGGTTTACGGAAGGCTGGTGCGGCCGCTCAGGATAGAAACTGACGCCATAGGACCGATGAACTGGCGATTCATGAATTATTCCGTCGGTTACGATGCGGAGAGCTGCTCGCCGCCTGAGCTGAAAAATTGCGATCCGCCCGTCATCGGCGGGCGATGTTTCTGGTGCATGGAACCTCGCCAGGGTTCGTTCAAATATGCAGAATCAGTCGTTCATTCCGCTTTTCTCAGCGCTGACGATAAAATGGAATCGCTGGGACTGTTTTTCGTTAACCTTAAAAAACCTGAACGCTACGGCGGACGAAACGATAATAACGCCGGACCGATCACAATAACGGTCGTTCCGGCGGACTACGGCATGAAAGGGGAGCTCTTTTCCGCTTTTCTTGTTTCCGTTGCAGGGGAGCGGAAAATCAGGCAATTCAGAGATTTCGCCGAATTGCAAATCATGCTGCCGCCGCGAGAACCGGTCATGATCGAAATTCGGCCGGGCTAATCCAAAGGCGTAAACGCGATTTCCGCATAAAGTTCTGTAATTCTCATCTGCATGGGGCCGCCTATGTATCTGGTGACTCCAATTTCGAGGTTGTTGATGTCATCCAGGTCCAGCGTGCCTCCGTCGGAGTCCAGATAATAAATATCGGAATTGACCGGCACATGATCGCTTGATTCGGCGACGGTAATGGGATAGCTCCAGACCATGGCGGAGCCTGTTTTATACCCCAGTTTGAGGTAACCGGTGACGGGAAGTGCATCGGGCCAGGCGCCGTCGAGAAATCTGGAGTAAATATATATTGTTATGCTGTCGATGGTAGCGTCATCCAGGCCGATGGGATCGTCCATGTGCAGGCTGCAGTGATAGACGGGCGGCCCGCAGCAACGGTGAGCATAGGATACGTCTCCGTCATTAACGTCCAATACGGTTTCCCAGGAACCGTTCATAACGGAGAATTCACCGGTATTGTCTGAGATGCCGGTCGGGTGAAGTCGCACTGTGCCCTGGCCGTCAGGTTCTGCGGTAAAGACCCATGTGGGCTGTATCAGGGAATGAGCCGGATTTGCCAGATCGTCCACGTTGATGATCACAGTAATAACTTCTCCGGGATTGAAATTTTCATCCGGGTTTACGGTTACGTCGTAACTTTGAGGTGTTCCCGTCGCTGAAACTACCGAAGCGTCTTCATCGGTGTACAACTGGTAATACGCCTGATCGCCGGATAACTCGATTGAAAAGGTCGTCCAATCAATGCCTTCCGCTTCCTGAGACAATGTGAAGCTCAATTCGGCATCGAGCGGCAGATTGACGGCATTATTCGGAGGAGCTAAATTTGACGCCTGAGGTACAGGAAGGATGAGCGGGGTTCTTGAGTAAACCGTTGCATCGTTGTGACACATGTTACAGATGCCGTTTTTGGAAACGTCTCCGGGGCCTGTTCCAATAAACCGGGTTTGCCCGCCTGTGCTGTTCAGCAGAGACGGATAGGAGGCTTCAGGAGTATATTGAAAATCGACAGCCGGGACTTTATCGGCCGTGCCCATGGAGCTGATCAGTTCTCCATGCCTTATCATGGCCGGTGAAGGGGAACCATGCACGTTATGGCATGCGGGACAGCTTATCCTGGAGTCTGCCGTGCCGTCGAAATCGGAATCATATTGCGGCATTTCGGAGTCCACCGGTCCGTTGGCTCCCCAGGTGTGAACGTCGTGCAGGCTGTACCATGCTCCTGATTCCGGTTGGGGATGACCTCCGTACCCCGGCGTCCCGTCGCTTACGGCCCGAAAGTCGGTACCGCCGCCGGCCCCGGAAGCGGGGTCTCCGCCGTCGAACAGAGCGTCGCTGTCATGGCATTTGAAACAGAGGGCGAATTCCCAATCTTCCCTGAAACCCGGAGGATACACGTGACCGGTGCGCGGTATGTGCATGGGGTAAATGCCGTCGTAACCGGTATCCATCGGCTTTAGTCTGAATCCGTTCATATAATATTCGCTGATGGGATTGAATATCAGGTAGACGGTTTCGGGTTCATAGGTCCTGTGGACGTAATCGATATGCCACACAGCAGGATCGTGACATTCCGTGCAACCCAGGGCGGCTCCGTTTGAGCCCGTTGCCGGATAAGTTTGATCCGCCGGAAGTCCGTGACCGGTTTTATAGTATCCATAACCGGTTCCATATTGAGTCGGCGCCGTTTCATCTCCGATAACCGACGGCGCCCATACTCCTGTCGGCTCGGTTTTACTGTTTGCAGGCTCTTCGTCATGACAGGAAGCGCACCATTTCTCCTTACCCGGTCGAAGCGTTTTCGATTTAATATAAATTCCTTCGTTCCAGTTGAATCTGGCCCCGTATTCAGGGTCGTCCAAACCGTCGTAACTGCCCCCGGGACTGTGACAAAGATCGCATACGTCCGTCTCAGTCAGATCATAAGGCGGTTCGCCCATTCCTGAAATAAAATAGGGAAAATTATCCGTGTCGTGGCATACTCCGCACGTCAGGTCAGGCCCCTTCAGATCGTCCGCATCGCCTTCCGTATGCGTCGAATGACTGTAATGGGTACCGGCGCCCTGACTGAACTGCCCTGGAGCATATTCATAATCAGGATCATGACCGTGGCACACTATGCATTCCTGGCCTCCTCCATGCGTAAATTCATCCTCGTGCGCATGGCATATCGCACAGTCCTCGCCGGCATAATGAGAATCAGGATCAGGATTCTGACCGTCGTGACGGTGATGATTCGTCTGAGTATGACAGACTTCACACACTCCGTCATATGTCTCGTCGCCGTCAGCGAAAGAATGAGCTCCCGTTCGGGATGTGAAGATTACTTCTCTGTCACCTCCGTTGGGTGTGGATATTATTTCACAAACGTCCGCAAGATTAGGCGAAGGCGAACAATGACACACCGTGCAGTCCTCAGCATGGTGAAAAAAGTGCTTGCTGTCGGGACGGTTAAGGAGAGAAGAATTTAAGTATTCAGGATTGCTCAACTCACTTTCAGAAAATAAAAAAGAATCTTGGGATGAAGCATCCTTTGTGCCTGCGCTTAATACTACAATGAAACCAAGTATGCCGGCTCTAAACAAAAAATATTTTCCTTTTCGCATAGTCTCCTCCCCTGGAGATGATTGCTTTTCTCTTGGGACTGTTATGAAAATCTGTTCTTTCATCCATACCAGAAATCCAATTCTCAGGACGGAAAAACCCTGGAAAGACGGAACATCATGTTTGCGCATTTAGCGGAAGAGTCACTCGCTTCCATCCGTAAAAGTCGAGGCTATCTGAATTTAATAGTAATTACGGAAGCGGAAAAGTCAAGATTCAGGGACTGATCAATTGGGAATTATCGTCTATACAATACTCTTCTTCTCCAGTCCTGAATGATTCGGGATATCCGGGTCTGACATGGGTTTTCGAGAAACCCGGATATTTTGATCATCGCGGGGAATCCGTTTCCGCTTGAGCTTTTTCCGCTGTGTGTGGATCCAAGTAAAACCAATTAAAAATGAAGGTC
>CAZUFC010000244.1:0-7147 GCA_964619725.1 uncultured bacterium
CTGCTCAACTAATTGTATTTAAATGACTTTAAATTTTGACTTAACGAAGACTGAATTTCTGGGAAAATATGCGGAAATTAATAACTATAGAAGGATAAGAGTAAAGAGCGTGTAACTTCGGCCGACATTATGCAAGGCTGTCATAAGGTTAATGAATAACTGCCGCGCCGGTAATTTAATAATAGGAGGTTAATAAATGAGAATGACCTTGATGCTTTCAGCGTTTGCGGGTTATCTCTTCTGCTCATTTAATGTATCTGACGCCGAGGTTCTTCACGTTCCAGCAGAATTCGGAACTATTCAGTCCGCCATAGATGCTGCCTCTGCCGGCGATACGGTCCTGATTGCGCCGGGCACGTATGCCGCCGCCCGTCCCCGCTGTGTCGAAAAAAGGCGTCGCTTTCCTGTTGATTGTCCTGGGATTCGTTATGATCGGAAACCTCGCACGGATTAAACTGGAATATACTGAAAAATTCCAGTGACAATCCTCAGCGAACTTCTGCCCGGAATCGCCGGCAGATTAACGGCAGTATTAAAACCCGGACGTCAGAAAGCTCGCCTCCTCACAGCCTTCATTTGCCTGAAAACGGTATCGGCATCAGAAGCAGAAGCTCCCAAGTCTTTTACCGGACAATTACAAACCCGTGACACAAGAGTTCGATTTCGATCCCGATACCGACCCCGATTACTGAAAGAAACTGTCAAACGTTCTGTAAAAAGTGTTACAACGGTTTGATCAGTCCCTAAAAAAGAAATAAATCCCCGGATATATCATCAAGAGTCTGAATCTGGTTTTACCTTTTATTCGGATTATAATATAAAGTAGCGATGAATCCGAACCGACCGGAAGAAGGATTCTGGTTTTTATTAAACTCTGAGGATTAAGGAACCGGAGGATAAGCCATGAGGCGTTTATTAATGCTTGCGTTTATTTTCGGGGTATCGGCCTTTATGCCTGAAGTTCGGGCAGACTGGACAGTTTTCATCTACATGAACGGCGATAATGATCTGGAGGCGGAGGGTTTAGTCGACTTTATGGAAGCATCCTCGGTCGGATCGACGGGGGACGTGGACATTGTGATTCAGTTCGACAGGATAGACGGATATTCCACCGGGTACGGCGATTGGACGATTTGCCACCGTTTTCACGTGACAAAGGGAATGCAGCCTGTTGAATCCTCTGCAGTTCAGGATTGGGGTGACGGCCTGGGCGGACGAGAGGTGGACATGGCAGCCCCGGAGACGCTGATCGATTTCGGCATATGGAGCATAGATCATTATCCGTCGGAGCATTATCTTATGGTCATATGGAATCACGGCGACGGCTGGCACAAGGGGGCGAAAGGTTCTTTCTGGTCGAAAGGCATGAATGACGATTACACTTCTGATACGTATATGGAAATAACGAACGGAGAATGGGAAACTGTAGCCGGCGGCATAAGGTCGCATCTCGGCAGAAATATCGATATTATAGGTTTTGACGCCTGTTACATGCAGATGATCGAAGTGGAATACGTCAATCGTCATTATTTCGATTACATGACCGGGTCTGAAGAGTGGATGGGGAGCGACGGATGGGCTTACGACACGGTATTGGCGGCATTGACCGCGACGCCGGGAATGAGCCCCTCAGAACTGTCTTGCATCATTGTGAATGCATGCGTTGATTATTCCTGGCAGAATACATATTCAGCGATCGACCTGTCGAAACTGGACGATCTAGCCTTAAAGTTGAACGACATGGCTTACCGGATGATCGAAGCAGAAAACCAGGGATATGGGAACGAACTGGCCGACATCAGGGACCAGGTTCAAAAACTCGATATTCCTGGCCACATGTATAAACATATTGACCTGTACGACCTGGCCGAAAGAGTTTCAATTCATACCTCACTTCCGTCGGACCTGAAAACGGCAGCGGCAGAACTAATGAACATCTTTCCAAACGCCGTAGTCCTGTCGAGATGTCAGAGCGGGCAGGCTTATCAGGGCATCAACGGCATTGCGATATATTATCCTGATGATCCGAACCGATTCGCTCGAGCCTACAGGAAGCTCGAACTCGCAGATGATACTCTGTGGGATGAGTTCATATCGGATACGCCGCCTGAATTTACGCCGACTCCGGCAATGCCCCTGGGCGTTGAGCTCTCCATGCCGGACGCTTTTTTCTCTCCCGGTGAAGCATGCCGCCTGGATGCCGCCGTCAACAACGACGCTCAACCCTATTACCAGGTCCCCCTGTTTGTACTGCTCCAGGTAGGAACCGATTTCTGGTACTGGCCGGAATGGACCATGGAACTGAATTTTCAAAGAATAGACGCACCGTCAGGCTCCAAAGATATAACGATAATCCAGGAATTCACCTGGCCCGACACAGGAACAGATTCCATGAGCGGCATAACCTTCTGGGGCGCCATGTTAGATGAATCCGTCAACGATATTCTAGGCGATTACGATCAATATATCTTCGGATTCGGACCTTAATCAGGGTTTATATCGCAGACCTTTAGTCAAAAACCTCACTATCGGAATCAGAATCGGGGTCGGCAGCGGGGATCGGGATCGGTATCAAAACAAACGGCCCTAGATGAAAAAAACAGAGGTGTATTCGTTAAACCGATAATTATGGGCAAGGATCAGTTTTTTAATGGAGATTTCTATCAGTAAAAGGTTTTATAAAAAAGTGCAGCCCCGGTATGATCAGCCCAAAAATTCCATGTCTTTTTTGAGACGGTTAATTTTCAGATGCCGGCTTTTGCTTAAACAAATGATTCTGCATTACAAACGTCCCTTCCGTCCCTTAGGTCCCTTAGGTCCCTTTGTCCCTTTGTCCCTTTGTCCCTTTGCCCCTTTGTCCTTTCTTCAGTACGGCCCCAAGAATTTCATTCCCTGGAAGTTTTGGCCGGTATCGGACCAGTTGAATTAGTTTTGAATGGTAATTTCCGCAGTCCCCGTTCCCAAAACCTGGATGGTAGGCCAGGCGAAAGGTGGATCGTAGGCAGATTGGATAGTCGGTCAGGATGTAGCTGATTCCCGGATACTTCACCATCCAAAATCACGCTTAACTGCCAGACAACGATTGTATTGCAATTTCCACCCAATAAAAAAATCCGGCTCATGGAATGGAAGCCGGATTCTTAAAAAATTATCGCCGGAACCTACTTGGTTCGACCAACACGATCGATGTCGCCGACTGTTCTCGTTCTTCTCTTGACCGCTCCGCCCGTATTCCCCTCAATCGTATAGAAACGGTCGCCGTCGGTTATGGCAGAGGTGGAATCGATCCATTTGAAGAATACCGCGCTGTGGTCTCCGCCTAATAAAGAAAGATAATCGCCTTCAACGCGAACATACGTTTTATTTTTTACCTGGGATCGAAATCGAAAAAAAATGATGAGAGATTCTGTCGAATTGTAACCTCAAAAGATGCTCTTTTGATAATGCCTTTTTTGGTCTTGACAATGGGGTTAAAATTTAATAGATATAAATTCGCTGTAAGTGGATCAGTTTCTGATTGCCGTAGGGGCTCAGTTTTTAAATACCGCAGACACTTTAGGCGGCGGAGCAAGAGGTGAAGTAATGTCAAATACGAAGTGGTATGAATTTGTGTCGTTAACCCTGTTTTTTTCTATAAATGTCAGCGCAGCTGTAATTCATGTTCCAGATGATGAACCGACAATCCAAGCTGGAATTAGTGCAGCCAATGATGGAGATACCGTCCTGGTCGCTGACGGAACGTATCCGGAATCACTCAATTTCAGAGGTAAAGCAATAATTGTGAAATCCGAAAATGGTCCGGAATCATGTCATATCGATGAGGGAACATTCAGGTTTGACAGCGGGGAGACTCAGGCTTCCGAGCTTGATGGATTCACTATTAAGAATTCTCATATGGGAGAGGAGGGAATAGACTGCTATTCTAGTTCACCCACCATACGTAATTGTATTTTCATTGATATTTATGAAGGGATAAATCTGTATACCGATTCAAACTCAGCCATATCAGGATGCAGGTTTGTGGGCTGTCGTGACGGTATTAAAGCATATATGTCTGATTGCGAGATAAGCCAATGCACTTTTGAAGATAACTTCTCTGGGATTGATATTGATGAATCAACGTGGGAACTTTTTGAGTCGGATTTTCGAGCTAATTTTATCGGAGTTCAGTGTTCTGATTCAGATGTCGTCATGTCGAACTGTGATTTCAGTCACAATGTGGGGAATGGCGGCGCATCTTTTGTAGATGTTAATCTCAACATTTCTGACTGCCGATTCTCATACAACGAGGATGAATCAGCCAGCGGAGGGGGCTTATCATTTTCAGGTAAGGGCAATGTGCAGATTGACAGATGTCAGTTTCAGGGGAATATCGCCTCCATCAATGGCGGTGGTGCGTGCCTGAGTGACAGGTCATTTCACGATCCTCCTTCTGTGACTGTTTCGGAGTGCGTTTTCATAGGTAACTATTCCTGTTTTGGCTGCGGCGGGTTAAGTCTTAGCGGAGAGATGCAATCTGCGTGCATAGAGAAATGCTCTTTTAATGGAAATAAATCTGATGCATGGGGTGGCGGCCTGAACATCACGAGCGATAATTCTCATGTAAATTCATGTGTTTTTCGAGGAAATGGCATTGGACAGAGATATGGAGGTTATGGAGGCGGCGCCGTTCACGCAGGGGGTTCACACAATGATATAAACAATTGCATTTTTGAATCGAATTACGCATGCAAAATGGGCGGCGCTATCATGTTTGGCGGCACGGCTACTTTGACGAATTGTCTTTTCAATGGGAATTTCATTACGGATGATAATTTTGGAGATAACAATGACTGGCACATTGGCGGCGGTGCACTCTACATGTTTGAATCGCAGGTTGATATTGTGAATTGCACAATTGCGAATAATTCATCCCCTTACAATCCCGAATATTCGGCCGGCGGTGGAGCCATACACTTCCGCAATTGCCCGATGAACAACGTGGTTAACTGCATTATCTGGAACAACAGCACGCCCAGCATCGTTCTCAACACTGGTCAGTATAGCGTCACATACTCGGATGTTTCGGATGGCCATTCAGGACTGGGAAATATTAATGCTTTACCGCAGTTCATGGGGGCCTACTGGGGAACTTTTTATCTTTCAGCGGCATCGCCCTGTGTGAATTCAGGCTGCTGTCCATCGGACCAAATCTGTTACAATACTTGTTATCAAAACGTCTGCCTTTCAACTATGACGACCCAGACCAATGCTGTTCCGGACTCCGATACAGTAGATATGGGATATCATTATTCACGGTCAATTCCCGATACATCAATCCGCACGGAAATCATCATGGAAGACAGGCATCTTGAGCCTGGCGATACTCTGAACTGCATCCTGACCATCCATAACGATCTGCCCGAAACACTGTTTGCACATCCATGTTTCATGATTCTGGATATTTACGGGGATTACTTTTTTGCTCCGGGTTTCAGCAGTTTTGACTATTACCTGCTCACTTATCCCAGCGGCGCTCTAAGCTATGATGTGTTTTCTGAACTTCAATGGCCTGAAGGCGCCGGCTCAGGTCAGGGTACTTGGTATGCAGCGGTGACGGACCCTCTCATCACCCAAATCGTAGGGGAAATGGATATTTGTCAATTTAGCTGGAGTGAATGAGTTAGTGTTGTTGAGCTCCACTGATCAGTTTTTTTCTCACCCCAAAAAATATAACTAATTATATTTAATGAAAAAAACATTGGGTATTGACTCTGATGTTTGATCCTAAATTTCCGGATTTTTACCTGGGATTACCGGAAAAAAAATAATACTTCATTCGAAAGTCGAAAATTTAATTGCATATCCTGTATATCAAATTGAACGGCATTACCGGGGGCATGATTGGGGGCGCTTTGGGACAAACCCTTATTCGAAAATGATTCACGCCGTCATTTGATAAACGTTAAAAATAGTTAGTTTTTGTACATAAACGGCGAATTTTCCCCAATACTGCGTCAGGATGCGGATTGGCTCAGTCAACGTATATGCATTACCCCTGCCTCGCAAATCCTTGTCTTAATTGGTTTAAGATAAATTCGCCCGTTTATGGATCAAAAACCCAAGTGGCTGTCCAGCATTAAATTTTGAATCGACAATCGAGTTTATGGACAGTCACTAGTTATGGAATCTCCGCTCTCTCCACGGACGATGAGGAATCCGTTCGGAAATGCAGAATCTTTCGCTCACTTTTACTTTAAATGAATACCTGCATAACATTCAACGCCGCTGAGGATAATGATCATTATGTAACTGATGATTATGAATTGAATTTCATATTGAAAGCGTTTAAAATGAAAAACATGAATCACCGCAAAGGAATCAACAAACAATACCGTCATTTAACCTTCAGGATGAATCAGCCTGCCGGAAGAAACAATAATTACATATCATGAACAAAACCCGCAATCGACTCACGGGGGGCATCATTCTGAGCACATTATGGGATAAGTTCACCTCCGGGAGGTATAATTGATGCAAGCATTCTTAATGATTCCATACCGAAAAGAGATTTATGAAATTTATGATCAGGCGATTAAACCTGCGCTTCATAAGGTAGGCGTCGAATCAATTCTTATCGAAAATGAAGCATTCCACGGATCAGTTCCCGCAGAAATGGAACGACTCATTAAAGAGTCAGTCTTCTGTCTGGCGGATGTGACAGGCGCTAATCCCAATGTCATGTGGGAATCAGCATTCGCCCAGGCGCTTGATAAACCTGTAATTTTCATATCACAGGACCCGTCAGAAACCCTTCCGTTTAACATCAGGCATAACCGTTGTTTAACTTATTCAGCAGAGCCAGGCGGAATATTAAAACTATCCGACGAGATAGAGAAAACAGCCAGAAGTATTCTGGAAGGCGAATCATCCGATCTGGAGTTGCTGCGTAAAACGCTTGTTCCTGAAAGCATAGCCGGATCGAAAGCTCCTTTTGTAGTTTCCGCATGTCCGCTCTCATTCAGCAGGGCATACGGCGTAAAAGGAGGATGGAGAAACCGTGAACCCTTTACTTTTTCGGATTATGTAGGTATCCGGGGCTTGATGAGAGCCTTCGGTTTAATATTCGGTCTTCATAATTTACCGGAACTGGCGAACCCCGAAGATT
>CAZUFC010000245.1:0-7141 GCA_964619725.1 uncultured bacterium
TCATGCCTTGCCGTGGAAAAAAATTTGCCCTGTGCATGCTTACCGGAAGGACACTATCATTTGTCGATCCTAAAACAACGTGAAAAAGGCCCTCATTCACTGAAATTCCTGTATGGAACTCTGTCCATAATGCCATCCCCCCGCTCTCAAAAGGATATATCGAAAAATCAAAATCATAACTGCCGCTCAACGGGTCGCCCCCATCATCCGTTAAATGTCCCTGATAATTTATCTGATGAGGAACTTCACCCCATGCCGTGGACGAACTCATTGTAAATAAAAGCAACCAAAATATTTTCCCTGTCTTCCTCATTTCTTTTTAACTCCTTAAGGGACTGATCAAGCCGGGGTTACAATTCAATCAAAACTTTTGACAATTTGTGTCGACATCGCAATCGGTATCGCAATCGTGATCGAAATCGAAACAAAATGACAGATGATTCTGTCGAATTGTAACCTCAAAAGAGGCTTTTTTGATCAATGCCCTCCTTAAAATATGATCATTGTTTGACAAAACACCAATTTCTATCCCTCATAACAAAATGATGAGAATGAATCGGATGTTCCGCTCAGCCATCCTTACCTCCTTGGTCTTAGGACCCGAATATCGGAAAATTTTCCACCTCCTCTCATGGATTGAATATTTGTAAGCCTACCGGACGGACCCTCTAACATTTTGCATAAATCGCAGCCCGCTGCCTCGCCGTTCACCCCGTAAAGGCGGCCGACCTATCCCTGACTTAAGCTATGATAGAAGAAATTAACCTTTTACTATTTATGCATCAGCTCCTTCCTTCATCCTACACAGATGTTGTACATTATTCTTCACAGAAATGAAATAAATCGCGGCAAAACACCCCGCGCCCGTCCATCAATAATCTTTGCAAGTCGTTGACAGGCTTATTTTTTTATGTGAGTATCATCTCGTCGATAATTTGCTGATCGCCATGAGCGTTGATTTTGAATCCGCATATGAACGAGAATTAATCGGCAGGATAACGAAACGACCGGTATGAAATCATGTTCAAACGTTTCAAAAGCTTCCTCTTGAGATTCCTGTTGAGCGTGACGACAGTCCTGACGGTTTTTTTCATTTTTGAGATTTACTTCAGAATTTTCCCCGCCTATGAAACGTACTTTCCGCGTAACGCTTTTAAATCCAGTGATTACTCTGATTATAAACATACGCCTTCGAACGATTTTTCTTTTAAAACTTCCGATTTTGATTTCGACGTGCGAATCAACCAATACGGATTACGGGGCGGAGAGTATTCCTTAAGTAAGGATGAGGGAACTTACAGGATTTTTTCATTAGGCGATTCCATGGCTTTCGGATACGGCGCTTTTGAATTTTTTTACAGGCAATGATTTTGAAGATAACAGCGGAAAAAGAAGGATGACAGTCATTGACGGGTATCTGGTTCATGAGAAAAACGCGGAAAACATCGGTTTTGCTAGAAGAATAAAAAGATATGCCAGGACCAGATCGAAATTTCTGGAATTCGCGTATATGAGAGTAGACAGACTGTTCAACGTTTACAAATACAAATTCGACAAAAAAGCGCAGGATTACCGGATCAATATGCTCAAGGAAGATATTCCGCAGGAAAACATGGATGATCTCAATCATTCCGTGAAGTTGATAAAGCAATTCAATGATTATCTAAGAGAGAGAAATATTTCACTATTAGTGACGCTCATTCCTTCTTCTTTACAAATAAAAGATGAACTGTTCGACAGACTGATGGGCATTTATGATATAAGAGATGTCGGTCAATTCAACAAGTGCAAGATCAACGCTTTATTGAAAGAAGAGCTGCAGAAGCTGAACATTAAGGTCATTGATTTATATTCGTCCTTTAAGGCAGCGAGCGAACAGGAGGAATTATTTTTCAGGTATGACCGTCATATGAATGAGAATGCGCATGAACTGACGGCGCGATTGTTATATAAAGAGATAATGAAGATGACGGAAAGAAAATAAAAAGGTTCAAATGGCCTGCAGGATACCGGCGTATCATTTGACTCTTCATTCTGTCAGCCCGGGTTCCTCATACAAAACCTGTTGCGAAGGTCCATATCACGGCGCCTTCAAGCGCTGCTCACTAAGGACTTCGCAACAGGGCGCTCTATGCTTCCTCAGTCCTCCGGTCCGCCATGCTTAAACCTGCGGGAATCTGAATGCTCTTGCTGCGGTTTTGTATGAGAAATTTAGGATACGTCAAGCCTGTGTTGAGGGTTATGCGTTACTTGCTGACGGAAATTGAAGCGGCAAGCATCTCGAATCAGCCTGCCGGCATTTTTTTCATATTTTCCCAGAATTGACTTTCATGTTTTTTTTCTTATACTTAATCTAGTTCGCAAGTGAACTTAGACTCACTATGGAACAAGGAAGAAGGGGAGCTTACGCCTTGTTTGAAACCACTCAAAAAGAATTAATCAAAAGAGGGTCGGACCAATAAAGAGTTATTATCGGTCTAGCCTGAAGATGAAGGAGGGAAGCGTGAAGAATGCATCCATTTTAGTTTTGACGGGAGTAATTATAGTATTGAGCGGAGCGCCGGTTCCTGCAGAATCGGCATCTGCAGGCGATTATGATTGGTCGCCTTCGTATCTGCAGACGGAAAGGTTTGACGGGAAGTACATGGACGTTGCCGAATGGGAAGCGTTGGGCGACGTGTCGCAGGATGATGAAGCGCGGCTGGCGGGTAACGGTCTATGGGGGAGCAGTTCGCTGTTCACCAGGGACACGTTCATCCGCTGCAGCGGAGAATTTACTCAGGCGAAGATTAACGCGTCCGACGGCATCGCCATGTGGGGATACAAGCGGACAGACTCCGGATACGGATATGAGGAAATGGTTCATGCCGTACACTTGAGACGAGGCAGGATCAGCATATATGAAGAGGGGAACAAGCGTGTTGAAATTGCTTCTAAAGCTGACGGGACGTTGTATGAGTTTAAAATTGAGCTGAAGGAGAGCGGCGGGGCGTTGTATTATTACCGAGAGTCCGGCGCGGCAAGCTGGATACAGATGCATGATTCGGATTATTCGACGGAATCGCCTTTGAGTAAAGGGATATTGGTGCATTCCGGGGAAGTCTACCTGGACGATATGCTTGTCAATTCCCTGGCAGAGAATTCTGAAGTTCAGGAAGTCGTTGAGTCGAAGCGGTCGAACGTCGAGATTAATAATAAAAAAAGCCCTGAAGGCTCTAAGGATTCTCCTCCCATAGCTGATGCAGGAGGTCCCTATCATTTTAATATTGGAATGCAAGTATTGTTCAACGGTTCAGGTTCTTATGACGATAATGGGATAACTCAGTGGGAATGGGATTTCGGCGACAGTTCGACGGGCGGCGGCATGCGTCCTGTTCACACTTATTCCTACAGTTCGACCGGGACTTACCAGTGGGCGTCATCTGCGACGGCCAGCAGCGAGTACAGCACGTCGAGCGGCAGCGCCGCACAGGCGACGGGCTCGCCGAACGTATCGAGCTGTGCGCACAGCGGCAGCGCGTGGACGACGGCATCGGAGGATATGGGCGAGCAATGGCTTGAACTGACTTATTCGAGCGAGACGGCTGTCGACTTTATAGCGATAAGGGAGACGTTTAATCCTGGATTCGTGACGCGGATAGAGGCACATAATGAGAATGATGAATTCGTCGCCATATGGCAGGGGAATGATGATGCGGCGTGCCTGGGGTATCTGGTTGCGGAAATTGAACCGGCCTATACGACGGATACGATACGTATTTACTGCAACACGGACGTTCCCGGCTGGAACGAGATCGATGCGGTAAAAATGGGCGAAAGGCCGGATGCTCAAGTGCAATACACAGTGACGTTGACCGTTCACGACGGCTCCGGGAACATTGATACGGACGTAACCACTGTAACGCTGGATACTGGTCCCCTGGCTCTCTGCGTTCCCTGGCAGTTCGAAGGTGCGACAGAGATACCTCATCCCGTATGGTATGAAAATGTAAGTAAAGCCACTCAAACGAATACAGTGCGATTGAAGGCGATCGCCAAGGGCGTGCATACGCCGCTGACGTATTTATGGGACTTCGGCGACGGGGCGACAGACGGACCTCATACCGTATCCAATGCCTATGCTGTCGAGACGACTCATCAATATACGGGAGTATCCGAAGGACAGCCGATAACGGCAACATTGACGGTATGGGACGATCTGGGTTCCAGTTCGACCGACGAGTATCCCATGCTGGTTCAACCGAAAGGACTTGATGTCGAGGCTGACATCGCCGTGGATGAGGGATTATGGTATATGCACAAGCAGCAAGCTAGGAGCGGAGGCATTTCCGGTTCCTGGCTGTATAATGGCTGGAATCCTTTTTATGCTGCGGCGACGGCATCATCGATACAGGCTTTCGAGATCAACGGACATCTGGAAAGCGGAGACATGATGGAAGACCCTTACGTGGAGACGGTGTTGAACGGCATGCGATACTTGTTGACGGAGCTTCAATCCTTCGGCATTTCGAATCAGCCGGCCGGGAATCCTGACAGCAACGGCAACGGCATAGGTTTGCAGACAAAGGAGCAACGGCCGGCTTACAGCGTCGGCATGGTAATAGATGCCCTGGCGGCAAGCGACACTCCGGACTACCTGGCTGAAACGGGCGGTACGAATGTTATAGGCCGCACATATTACGATATCGTGGTGGATTGTATTGATGCTTATGCCTATGGACAGCGGGATGCGCCCAACGCGGACAAGGGAGGCTGGCGCTATACCTGGAACGACGCCAGCGACAATTCAGTCAACCAATGGGCTGTAATCGGCATGTCTGCCGCTGAGGATCATTTCGGCGTGGAGATTCCGGAATGGTTGAAAACTGAAAATATTTACTGGCTGAACTACAGTTTTAACGCATCATACGGCACATACGGCTACCAGTCATCATCGCAAGGAGGACACGGATGGTATGCTACGACGGCTTCAGCCATGGTACAGGTGGCGTTCGACGGCATTACGACCGACAATACGCTGTGGTCCGCGCCGGAAGACTATTTCGCCAATCAGTGGAGCACATTTCTGAATTCTGACAATACTTACGCGCATTTTGCATTCGTTAAAGCAGCCAGGCTGGCGCAACCTGAACCGGTCGTCACGTTGAGCGCTACAGGGTTGGACTGGTATAACGATCCGACTAACGGCCTGAAACGACATCTTGTGGACGATCAGGGCGCAAACGGTTCCTGGGGGACCAATGGCTGGCCCTATGCGCATGTCGCCCTGACCGATCCCTGGTGCGTGATCATGCTGACCTCCACACTGTTCACCAGGCCGCCCGTGGCCCTTATCAAAGCTGACGGCTCCACCGTCACGGAACTCTACTGGGGCCAGGGGCTTGAACTTTGCCTGGACGGTTCGGCTTCTTACCATCTCGATCCCAATAAGCAGATCGCCTCTTATGCCTGGGACCTGGACGAAGACGGACAATTCGACGACTGCCTGACCGCTGTATGTTGCGAAACCTGGGATAACCTGGGCGATTACACAGTTACATTAAAAGTGACGGACAATGGTTCCCCGGCTCAGCAGGATACCGTTTCATGCCTGATTCATATCGTCCCGCCCCCTCATGCGCCCTTCTCCGTCATTGGAGGACCTTACGAAGCGGTTGCGGGATTCCCCATACAGCTTGACGGAAGCGGTTCCTATGACATTGATCCCACGGATTACATTACTGAATACTGGTGGGACCTGGACGGACAACCCTGGAATTTCGATTCCGTTCAGGGAGGTTCGGAAGCCGCGACGATCACTCATACTTTCAATACGCCGGGAACGCAACAGATCGGCCTGAAAGTATGGGATAACGGCGTATTCAACGAAGACGTGAAAATGGACGACAACAGCTATACCACGGTTGAGGTGGAGGAAAACCTGGCGCCGGTCGCGATCGCAGGCGGGCCTTACGAAGCGGATGAAGGTTCGGCCCTTAACCTGGACGGCAGCGCATCATACGATCCTAACGACAATACCATAGAATTCGCCTGGGACCTGGATAACGACGGCCAATACGACGATTCATCCTCACCGCAGCCCTCCTGGACGTGGATGGACGACGGTCTTTATACGGTCGGGTTGCAGGTCACGGATACTCTGCTGACAGGGTACGATACGGCTCAAGTGACGGTAAACGATTTGGGACCCACGGCTGCCGTCAACGGCCCCGGCGCACTCTACACCGAGGAAAATGGAACTTTTGACGCTTCCGGCTCGACATCCTACCCGGATACCATTGATCTTTATGAATGGGATTGGGATTACGACGGTTCAACGTTTAATCCTTCGGGCGATACCGGCGTCTCGGTTCAGCACAGTTGGGCGACCCCCGTTACGGCAACCGTGGCTGTGCGCGTTACGGATGAAGACGGCTCAACCGATATAGCTTCTATGACTGTTGAAGTTACGCCGCCTCCCACGAACACGCCGACCAATACTCCCACTCTGACGCCCACAGCGACGCTGACCCCGACATTATCGCCTTCGCCGACCGACAGCCCTACATTCACGCCCACCTTAACGCCGACCCTCTCGCCCACGGGAAGTCCGACATTTTCGCCTTCGCCCACCGACAGTCCGACGTTGACGCCGACCCTCACTCCATCAATGAGCCCGACCGAAACGCCCACCCTGACTCCCTCAATGAGCCCGACGGAAAGTCCGACATTGACCCCTTCCCCTACCGACAGTCCCACATTGACACCGACGCTTTCACCCACTCCCACATACACCGATACGCCTGAATTCACTCCCACGATTACGGTTACGCCTACAACTCCGCCCATTCCGACTCTCAACCCGGGCGGCATCATACTCCTTATCGCAGGACTGGGATTATTTTTTTTAAAACGTTCAAAGGAATAATGAACACAGGTTTATTCTATAAATAAAATTGATTTCTGAATGCTTTGCGGAGGTTTATGACTGACGATTGAAGCTGAATTTTGACAGCATAAAAATAAACAAGTTGGTCAACCGAAACAGTTGAATCGCTGGTTTTTCAACCAGAATCAGGTTGAATTCAGGAGTCTGTTTAACCCTTTATGGTTTTCAACTATTTACATAGGGTAAAAAGCATGGTGTGCTTCTCGTGAGGAG
>CAZUFC010000246.1:0-7006 GCA_964619725.1 uncultured bacterium
ACAAGCCAAAAACAAACCCAATAAAATCCCCCAACAAGCCAAAAACAAACCCAATAAAATCCCCCAACAAGCCAAAAACAAACCCAATCTTCCTCCCCCTCTCCATTCATGGAGAGGGGGCCGGGGGGTGAGGTCAACCCGCCGACAACCATCAAAACCGCAAGCCTGTAAGACGGCAAACCTTTTAGGATTTTGTATGAAAAATCCGGTTAGGGTGGGTGTCGCCATTGCAATTGGAATAAATAATTACGAGGAGATGTTGTATTTATGATTTATCGCCCTGGTTCAGTGAGGATTTCTGGAATGGGAAACAAATTGTTTCGGCGATTTTAATACATTGAGATTCCTTCAGATCAGTCCTTCTTCCATCAGATACTCCGCAACGGCTTCCGCCATCAGTTCGTTCGCCTTGGCGTTCCAGTGCCCTTCTTTTTCAAAGTCAATGCCTTTTTCCGATTCTCTTTTTAAGGCATCGACGCCGGAGACCCATCGAATGTCTCGCCCGGCGACGAAACGGCGGAAAAACGAGTTGACGGGATAAAGATTCCTGTTTTCTTCTAGAAGATCATTAAATGAGGGGATATAGAGGAACAAGGGTTCGGCCCTTATGCGGCGAATTTCCGCTATCATTTCATCGAGGATAGGTTCAGTTATTTTCATTGCCTGATGTTCTTTTTCGCTGACGTCCATCTTTCCTGTTTTCCAATCCCTCCAGGTTTTAATAATTTTCAGTATTCTCAGGAACTTTGAACGGTATTTTTCATTTTGCAGCAATTCTTCCGGAGGCGGGATCGGCGTGTTGGTCAAGACCAGTTTTCCGTCCTGGAGAATAAATTTCGGCTTGGCATAGTCTCTGAAGTTATAAATGTTCCTGAGGATATTACAGGTTACGAATCCCGTCATCACGATGTCGGGAGAATATTTGGAGGTTTGTTCTTTCAAATAAAGCAGCATTTGATCGTGGCCGTAGCCATGAACGCCGAAATTCAACACTTCCGAGCCCGGTAAAAGCTGTTGCAGGTAAAAAGGATAGGTTTCATCATCGCTGACGACGTCCCCGAAAGTGAATGAATCCCCGAAAACCAGGATTCTGGTTACGCCTGCAGGTTTTTCATAAGCGTATTCCGTTATGCCGCGCAAGCCCCTGGAATTGCTGTTGATGATCTGACCGTCATAAATTTTCTCATTGCGAAGATCAGGTTTTACAGCCCAACCTCTCAATGGATGATACACATCGATATGATAAAAAATTTCCCGGCCTTCGCTGTGCCGGTCCAGCCATTTCCCGTACATGGCGAGTTCCGTATCGCCGGGCGCCTTTGTCCATATGTCGTAATGGTTCAGGAATACCCTCGCCGATCCTTCAAATAAAGCAATCAGGAAAAAAAGGTAAAATATCAGAAAAAAGTTGTTTTTGTAAAAAGCGCTGAACTTCATTTTTTCCGGTCGTCAAACTCTCCAAACGCCTCGTCTTCCAGGCTTCTTCAGTTCAAAAACCTATTCAGGATGCATTCAATCCTCTCTCCACCAATATTGCCTAAAAACCAACCCGAAATCAACAGACGCCTGCACAAAAATCAACAGGAATGATTGATTTTCGATTCTCTTTGCCGTTATAATCGATTCCTGTTTGCTCTTGAAGGAAGAGCAAAAGCTGAAATCATCAGAGCGTCGGAAACCCGCACTTTTTTGTTTTAATTGCGGGAATCACCCGGCGGAATTTATGATAGAGACAACAGCGACACAAGAAGAATTTCCATGATCATATTTACGGCCCTCAAAGTTTTTTTTCTGGGCATTGCCGTTTCAATCGGTTTCGGTCCGGTGAATCTGGCTGTTTTCGACAGAAGCGTTTCGGGCAGCATGAAGCAAGGATTCACTGTCGGTTTAGGAGCAGCAACGATTGATGCCCTGTTCTGCTTTCTGGCGCTGGAAGGATTCGCTCGTTTGATCGCTGAGATTCAGGGAGTCGAAGCTTTTCTTTATTTTATCGGAGGCGCAATCCTGGCGGCGCTGGGAACCAGGAATTTCTTTAAAAAGAGAAACATCGAGAGAATGCTCCAGGCTCAGACAGGGAACATCAGAATGTCCCATAATTACATTCTCGGCGCTTCGCTCGCTTTTTTCAATCCGGGAACGCTCTTTCTCTGGGCCGCCATCGGAGCGTTTTTCTTCACTAAGCTTACCAGTCGCATTGACTTGAACGGATCGATCATGATAGCAGCCTGCGCCTGCATGGGCGCATCCCTATGGTTCACATTCCTCTCCGCTCTAATCGCCTATAATAAAATTAAAATTCTCCGCCGGGCCTACGCAAGCCTGGACCGGCTCTCTCCCTTTATTTTCATCGGCCTGGGTGTTTATTTCTGGATAAGACTGATTCATTTGCTATGGAGCATATACTAATTTTGCAGAATGTGCGGCAGGAGGGACGCATTGAGGCTGTTGCTTATGCGCCATTATCGATACTGATCGTGTTTCTTGAATTGGAGATTCTACGTGACTGAAAAAAAGGCCAGAAGGATGCTGATTCGGCGCCTGCTTCCTTTACTGGCTTTACCGTACGGATTCATCCTGATATTGATTTTACTCAAGCAACCCTCATTCGTCGGGATGGGGCATGACGACGGAGTATACCTGTGCATGGCTCAATCAATGCGGCGCGGGGACGGACCGGTCCCTTCTTACCTGCCGGAAGGACTGAGGTCTAATCGTTATCCGATATTGTTTCCGTTGATGCTCGCCGCCGCAGGTGAAATTATTCCCGGTACGGCTGAATTCGGTATGAAGGGCTCTGACAGACTTCTGGCTTTGAACGGTTTATGGCTTATGACGGCGCTTTACCTGTTTCTGCGCCTCTTCCTGATACATCGGAACGCATCTTTGACTATCGTCCTGGCTGCAGGTTCCGCCGCCTTTACTTCCCCTTACCTGCTGATGTATTCCCGGTACCTGTTCAGCGAATCCTTTTTTATAGCTCTGCTGATGACGGCCCTTGTTCTGGCGCAGCGATACGAACATCGGCCTTCTCATGCTCGACTGTTTCTTTTCGGCGCCATATCCGGATGCCTGCCTGCTGTCCGTATGGCCGGTTTCCCGCCGGCGCTGGGTTTCGCCGTTTACCTGCTTATACGCCGTAATCGCCGGCAGGCTTTACAGTTTGCAGCTTATTCTCTTCTTGCTTTCCTGCCGTTTTTCCTTTGGGGAAAATTAACCGTTCGCCGGTCAGAAGAGTTCCAGGATATCCTTCTCACCGGTCTTCCCTATTTCCGGCTGATGTCCGGCAACATTCCTCATATATTCACCATCATGAAAATCAACATCGTACAATCAGCCTCGGCGTTCCTGCGAATCATCATACCCGGATTGCCGTTGCCTTCCACAATATACGGCTTTATACTCCAGTCTTCTCTGATCATCTTCACTGCCCTCTGTTTTTTTCTGGGAATCTTCCGCAGAAACATGAAAAAACTGAAACCGGAACATCCGGCCATCCTTTTCTACCTCATGCTTATTGCCGTCTGGCCTTTTCCCAATGCACGATTTCTGTTGCCCGTATTACCTCTCATTTTCATCATTATGCTGGACGGACTGAGAAATCTGCTCGAAAAAGTTCCTGTTAAGTCAAAATTCAACCGGTATGTTCTTTCTGCAGTCGCAATACTGATGATTATCGGAAGCGGCCTGAACGTTTCCGGCAGCGGTCAGATTTTCGGCGCTCATGATGAAAATACCATTCAATTCATGGGACGCCCGATTGAAATCGACCCGTTCTATGAAGCCGCAGACTGGCTGAAGAAGCATACGGAAGAAAAAGACGTTTTCGCCTGCACTCAGGAAGTCGTTTTTTACTTGCTGAGCGGCCGTCACGGCGTGTGGGCCTGGGTTACCGACAGAATATTGGAAGAAAATTATATTAAACAAAATGACAGTTGGATGAGATTCTACAGCGATCCGCCGCCGCCTCATGCCATGCGACGCATTGCCTCAGCCTCGGATTTGGTATTGGAACAATACCGTCGCGTCCGCGTCAAACACATTATATTGACGGGCCCGGCAGGCAATCCTGTTTACGAAAGCGTCCTGAATTACACAGTCAACAGGAATCCGGAAACCAGTCAATATTTTGAATTGAAATGGAGAAGTAAAAATAATCTGATCCGTATTTACCGATTCTCGGCGGTTTTGACGGGACCTGGTGATTAAAATTATGTTTTTCCAGTTACTGCAAAAATGGGGACTGATCAAACCGTGGTTACACTTCTTTCAAAACGTTTGACAGTTTTTTTCAATAATAGGAATCGGAATCAGGGTCGGGATCGCAATCGGGATTGAAATCGAAACGAAATAATGAGATATTCTGTCGAATTTTAACCTCCAAAGACGCATTTTTGATCAATGCCTAAAAATGAAATGGACAGGTTACGATCAAGATGATATAAGATTTCGCAGCGATACGGGCCGGTTTACAGGAAAAACACTGAGTCCATTTTGAATAAATCGACTATTGAAACAGATTGATCCTTTCAACCTGACGCATGACTGATTAACCAAAAAGACTGATGAATATGAGTAAAACGGTTGAATCAACCGATAAGAAATGGACAGCAGCCGCTCTCTGGATATCTGCAGCAATTTTTTTTCTGATTTATTGCCTTATCATTACGCGTCATGAGAGACCTTTCGTCCTGCAAACTTTCAGTCCTCTTTATGAACTAATGATCGTCAAAGGGCAGGCGCTGCGAGCCTGGATGCCGTCGCATCAGTATTTATTTCCGCTCTTCTTCTGGATCATCCTGATTATCCTTCTTGCAGCAGCCGGCATTAAATACCCTCAAAAAAAGCATTTCCCATTAATCTTTGCCGGTCTTTCATTGTCTGTTCTCGGACAATATCTGATCGTGAAAGAGTTTCCCTATTTCGGGGTCTGGTGTCATCTTTGGGGCGGCATTATTGTTTTACGGTCTATGATAAAAAACAGGAAGAATATAACTTTCGGACAAAAATTGCCTTTGTCCTGGCGATGGATACTGTTGGGATTACTGATGTTTGTCGCATTCACTGTTATTTTTTATCGCCTGGACCGATTCAGGACTGATTATTACCTGTGGTCGGAACCCGGCCTGTATGATCTCGTCAGAATAATGGACGGAAAATTGAATCCCCTGGAATATTCCGTTGTCTGGGGCCAGGGGAGACAGACAACTTCAGGAGAAAATATTTTCTACGTTGCTATGGCGGTCGCGTTTTTTAAACTGTTAGGAGTAAAATTCCTCACCATTCGCATGCTCAACGCAACAGCCGCATTAATCACCCTTCCTCTTGTCTATCTTTGCGTAAAACGTTTCTTTAGTTCATCTGCAGCGCTTTTAACCCTCTTTTTAATTTCTTTCTCGACATGGCACTGGCACTATATTCGTTCGGAAACGCACGTATTCTTCACTGTGCCGCTTGCCCTCCTCGCATACTGCTTCTTCTTAAACGGTCTTTCTAAACCTTCCCTACCCGCTTTTTTCGCGGCCGGAATTGTCTGCGGCATAATGCCCTATTTTTACGCGCCTTTGAGGATAATACCTATCGTGCTGCTCCTCTATCTGATCATCCGCTCATTCATCATACGAACACCCGTTAACCAAAATAACAATAAACTGTTGAGTCTTGTAAAAGTAAAAATCCTTCCCCACCTTCTCCTGATCCTCGGCTTTTCCATACCCACTCTTCCTCAATTTCAGCATCTTCAACAGGTAAAAAACGTATACTTCAGCGGTCGAGGAGAACAGGTCTTCAACATGACGAAACATCCTCATATTATGAAAAAATTCATTGATGACCCCAGTCTCGAACCGCCGTATCCGATCTCTTTACGTATAAAAGTCGCGGGAAAAATCATCTTTTCCAATCTCCAGAAATTAATGAAAAATTTCGCCGGACTTATGCCCGGAAGAACAGCCTGGGATGAAACAAATTTCGTCAGGGCTTTCCTGTTTCCTTTCGTTATAGTGGGAATTTTCGCATGCCTGGCCAACATTAAAAAAGAACCGTATCTCATTATGCTTATCTGGACCTTTTTCGGAATAGCTCCTACTTTAGCCGCCAATATGGTGCTGGCCGCACGTCCTCTGCCGGTCCTGGTCCCGATACATTTCTTTGCAGCACAGGGCATAATCGTTGTCCTTTCCGAACTCTCTGGTCTATTCTCCAAAATTCTCGGTCGTATCGTTATAATCCCGGCGCTGGCAGGCTTATGTCTTTTTACGGCTGTTATGAGTACGGCTGAATATTTCAACCCCGCAAAACAGGATGGAGCTCAGAAGCTCATCATGATCACCGCATTGGATATCCGGAAAGAAATTTCGAAAAGAGACGTCTATGTGATCTATCCCACCTGGACTTATTACGCCGAAGGAGTCATCGCGTTTGAAAACTACGAGGAAACTCATTCACAAGATGCGTATGAGCTGAATTTTCATCTTTTCGATTCCGACTTCGAAGGATTGATGACTGATATTAAAGCGAATCCCGAAAAATATGTCGCCGGCGCCTTTTATATATGCAACAATCCTGAGCTGCCGGAAAACAGGATAGCCCTCGATCTAGCTGAACTCATTCGGCAGCAATTCCCTGAATCGAAAACGACTTCCGTATCGTTCGGCATTGTTAAGATAGTTACTTAGCGCCTGTCCGCAAACTCGGATACCGATTCAAAATTTAATGCTGGACAGACGCTTCGATTCCTGACAGAGGCTGTACGGGATCAAAAATAATGGACTGCCCACATCAGACAGTCAATTATTTTTGATCCCACGCAGCCTCTGTCGGGAATCGGGGTCGTTATCGGCATCTCAATGGTAAATCAAACGTACAGAATCTAGCCAATCGAACTCTTGTGTCCAGCGTGTGTACTAGTAAGCCGCAGGCGGGGGGACTTTGTTTTACAAGAATTTTTTCGTTCGTCTATAGTTTTTTTTGTCAAACATTTCACAATTTTTTATTAGCGAATGTCAGG
>CAZUFC010000247.1:0-6923 GCA_964619725.1 uncultured bacterium
AAGATGAAGGAAACATCGGGTTCTGCAGATGTCTCAACGAGACTCCTTAGTATAGCGGAACTGGCGAGGAAATCGCCTGAGATGGTATTGACGACGTTGGCACACCACATAGATGTCGACTTTCTGCGGGAAGCATACAAACGAACGAGGAAAGACGGAGCAGTCGGAGTAGATAAACAAACAGCCAAGGATTATGCTAAGAATCTGGAATCGAATCTGCAAGATTTGCTCGAACGACTCAAGTCAGGGAAATACAAAGCGCCGCCGGTGAGAAGGACTTACATTGAGAAAAGCGGCGGCAAGAAGAAAAGGCCGCTGGGCATACCGACATTTGAGGACAAGCTGTTGCAAAAGGCGGTGCAGATAATACTGGAAGAGGTTTACGAACAGGACTTCTACGAATGCTCATATGGATTCAGAACAGGCAAATCAGCACACGATGCGCTGCAAGCTATATGGGAAGGACTGACGAAATACGGAGGAGGATGGGTCATAGACGCGGATATTAAAAGCTATTTCGAGGAAATAGATCATAAACATCTCAGGGGTTTTCTCGATCGACGGGTACGTGATGGAGTGATACGACGAACCATTGATAAGTGGCTGAAAGCCGGAGTAATGGAAGACAAACAAGTCTTCCACAGAACCGAAGGAACGCCGCAGGGCGGCGTAATAAGTCCACTATTATCCAACATATACCTCCATGTAGTGTTGGATGAGTGGTTCGAGACGGTGGTAAAACCGAGACTTAAGGGAAAGGCATTCCTTATCCGATACGCAGATGACTTTGTAATAATAGTCGAGCTGGAAGGAGATGCGAAACGAATAATGAACGTACTGCCTAAGAGATTCTCCAAATATGGACTGACTATACACCCGGAAAAGACGAAAATGGTTGATTTCACTAAACCGAGCAGGAAAAGAAAATCGAATCGAGGCGGAAAAGGAAAGGTCAAAGCGGGAACATTCGATCTGCTTGGCTTTACCCATTACTGGGGCAAATCAAGGAGAGGAAACTGGATAGTCAAACGGAAGACAGCGAAAAATCGATTAAACAGAGCAAACAGGAATATCAACGAATATTGCAAAAGAAATCGGCATAAGCCACTGAAAGAAAAGCATCGTAAACTGTCGTCAAAGCTTACCGGGCACTACCTGTATTTCGGAGTGACCGGTAATGCGAAATCTCTCAGTAAACTACGACAGGAAACCATGCGAATCTGGAAGAAGTGGCTCTCGCGTAGATCGCAAAAAGGATACCTCACTTGGGAAAAGTTCAAGAAAATAATGGAGAAATACCCGATACCACAAGTTAAAATGTATCAATCAGTTTACAGAACGTAGCGAAACCATGTCCTGAAGAGCCGGATGCTTTAATTAGGCAAGTCCGGATCTGTGAGGGGGCCGGGCGAGTAACCGCCCGGCTCTACTCGACAACGGCGAATTTTCCCTAATGCTGCGTCATATTGCGGATTTGATCAGTCAACGTACAAGCAATGCCCCTACCTCGTAAATCCTTGCCTTCCTCGTCCTAAGATAAATTCGCCCGTTTATGGATCAAAAACCCAAGTGGCTGTCCAGCATAAAATTTTGAATCGAGATTCGAGTTTGTGGACAGACACTACCTAATTTCCAATGTCACATACCATTGAATCGGGAAAGTTATCAATAATTAAATTCACACCAGGCGATATTGCCCAAAACCACTGCACTGCCCGATTCCAACACCGCAGCCCAGAACACTCCCGTTCCCTCCGACCCCTGTGGAACACCCGGCCAAACAAAATTCAGTATGCTTTCATTGGTAACAGAGTTCAAGGGGAGAGTCCATCCTTCAAAGTCAACTTCTTCCTCCCATGTCGGCCAAAACCAATAATTGCCATCGACCTCAAGTACGATAAAGACATCAACGGGACGCTCTGGTCCCACATTCAGAATTTCAAGATCGGCCGAAAATTCATCACCTAATGTATAAGAAACCTCATTCGTTCTAATAGCAGTCAGAATGTACGGATCAGGTTGGTAATGATAACCAAGGTCAACTGCGCCATTATCCACAATCCCGTCAGTCCTGGTCGTTAGAAAATCAAGATTCCAAAATTCGGAAGTATTATTCCCAGAATCTATACAGGGGCTATCTGCCTGCTGACCGGCCGCAACATGACTTAAATAGTAACCTCCATAGGGACCGGGAACAAACAACGGATTTTCAGAAAAATTTGAATCAGGATACTGGTGATACTCGCCATAGTTGTTCCAAATGTCATTATATTCAATAGTTACGATTGAGGATGGGCTCGCCGCAATAGCTGGATAATCCATAGAAATGTTTTCAATTATTATATTGTTTGCGATCAGGGCCGGCGATGTGACTCCTACGTTTATCCCGCCCCCTACGCCCGGCATGATGAAATCGCCATTGTAATAACCAGAATTAGCCGTATTATCAATAATTGTGTTGTTTATTATAGCAGCGCTTGCGTGAATATTGACATTTATGCCCGCACCTGATCCTGCTTCGATTGGGTATCCGCCATCATCGACTCTAGCAGAAACCTCATTTCCAGCGATAACATTGTTAATAATCAAAGCATCGCAGGTTTCGTAGAAAAGCAGTATCCCGCCTCCGAAATCAAATCCCTTATTTTCTATTATCCAGCAATTCATAACCGTGATTCGATGGGTAGCAACTACCCCCCCTGCAGACCACCAGTAGCCCAATCCGTTTTTTATGGTAAACCCATCAACCATAACTTCATTGCCGTCAATTAAGAGCACAGGGCCTGATTCCATTCCATCAATCACTGTATTTTGAGGACCTTCTGTGCTTCTCAGTAATATCTCGTTTTTGTCATAAGGGATACCCACATTCTCGAAATACGTGCCTGGACCGACCAGAACAGTATCACCTGTTTGGCCGGCGTTAATTGCGGCCTGTATCGTCTCGTAATCCTCCGGGACGTACATCACAGAAGCTAAAGCGCTTCTCAGCAAAAGAAATACTAAGGGAAAACTTAAAACAAACAGTTTTTTCATGATTTTTTCTCCTTTATAGTTGGCGATTAAAAAATATGTTCCAATAGTAGACAAGGGAGTATGGGCCTTGATCGTACACCATCTGAGGTTTATCATTTGACGACAGACACTCGATGTCCAAGTGCTGTTTATACCCTTCGTCCAGACTGACGCGAAAAGGATTACTCCAATCAGTAGGCGAACTCGTCGATGAACCGCTGGTATAAAAAACCGCATCATCGGCCGGTGCAGTATCGGGGTCCCAGTCACCTCCGACATAGGTTAAATGGAGGTCTCCATTACCATCCCTATCTAAGGAAATCTCAGGTCGATCAAAAGTGAATTGCGCTCCATTATATTCGTTCGATGCATTACTCGTATCAATATCAGGTCCTGTGATTCGCCATGCAGTCGACCACCCGGAACCAAGTGTGTGCTTGCGATAGTAAACTCCTCTGTTAGTGTCGCTATCTTCTTCGTGCTGGCGCCATACAACATGTCGGCCACTGCTAATTATGATTTGTGGTACGTGATCATGTCCGTGTGAGGATAAAGGAGTCGGTGTAATGTTTATCCAATCACTCCGATGAGGTGTAAAAGTGACTACAGGTGTGATTACAGGAAGCGAGCCTTTTTTGTACCATATGTATCTTCCTGGCAAGTAAGGACAGTTAGGAGTGCCGGTTGGCGTTGGAGTGTTTGGGGGGTATAAAACTTTCACTTCCGTTTCATATACTAAATGTAATTCCGTACCACTCAATGAATTAACTAAGGCAATGTGGGGGTGCCATTCAAGCCATCTTTGCTTGGGCCATTCATTCGGAGGATCGCATTTAGTTGTATCAGTAAAAGTAAGTTGCGTTGGGGTTTGCCATGCCTGTGGCGTACCTACAGTCCTATTAAAATAAATCTCATGATTGTAGCCCATCCATATATTTGCTTCATGTTGTGACCAAACGGCATATAGTTGTCCGTCAAAATGTACAATTTCAGGATGCTGGACATGTGATTGGGCATTCGGGGTAGGTCGATCAAAGGAAATAGTAGTTTCGTTACTCCAACTCACTGGCGTATTTACGACATTAGTACCTTTTAAATATTTAAGCACATTTTGCTCTTGCCCCACGTTACCTTGAATGTATACAAGATGAATGTCATCGTTTGAATCTATTGCAATAGAAGGATCATATCCAGTTGAATTTGGAGTTAAATCTGTAAGACAAACTGGCGTAGCCCAAACAGGAGTTGGGGTAGTCAAATCAGCCTGTGTGTAATACACCTCTTTATCACCATTATGTGGCGTTACAGTAAGGGAGACTACCTCATGGTAAACAACATGAGCAATTCCGTTACTATCAATAGCAACAACGCTACAATAATCATCAAAGCTGTTGGAGGTTAGCCCCATCGGGGTTCCCCAAGGTTTTGGAGTCAGTGTTGGCGTAGGCGTTGGAGTACATGTGGGATCGAGAATTAACCCATTATCGTTTGTTTTTTCTGAAATTAAAGAATCTTTCAAGTTGTTGGCTAACATCGTCGTCCACAGGAAAAAAAGGCAAAACCAAACAATGATCCCCCGAACAATTAAACATTGCACCCAAATCCTCCTTTCGGATGAGATGAGAGGAATTTCAATTTTATGCCTAATCACCTCATTCCTTTAAAAAAGGTTAAAAAAAGTGAAAAAGTGTGCAATGAACATCGTCCCCGTTGATAAACATTGCGCCTGAGCTCTCAATATTCATATTCGCATAAAAATCTGAAGTTGTCAAGAAGCCTTAAAAAAGAGAGATTTCGTCGTTTTTGTACATGCGTGGGCGTTAATAATTGAATTGATTTTTTTAAGAATCAAAAGGTTCAATCATAAAAATCTTAATCATAAGTCAATTTGAATCTTCTTTGTTTATTGCTGAAAGGTCCGGATGTCACTGACTGCTCATGACTGACTCTTAGGAAGACCGAAACGATTAAGCCATTTTTGATTTTGTCAGTTTTGCAGTGATTAAGCATCCCGGAAGAACGATGAGCATGATCGCTCCGGCGGCGTTTACTGCTGGAATGGGGGGAGCGGTGGGTGTAGAGGTAATCGTCGGCGATGGTGAAATGGGAGTGGTCGTAGGGGTGTCCGAAGGCAATTGCGTCGGCGTATCGGTGGGAGTTTTTATAGGCGAAGACGTGTGTGTTGGAGACGTTGTAGGCGTCATGGAGGGAGAAAGGGTCGGACTGCATGTGGGTGAAGAAGTCAAAGTAGGACTTGAAGTAGGCGACAGGGTTTCGGTCGGCGTCCCGGTCGGCGTCTGTGATGGGGTAAAAGAAGGACTGCATGTTGGGGATGGCGTCAACGTTGGGCTTGCTGTGGGTGATAGCGTTTGAGTAGGAGAGTATGTAGGCGTCTCAGTCGGGAGGAGGGTCGGGCTGTTAGTCGGACTTTCGGTTGGTGCAGGCGTCAGTGAAGGAGTTTCTGTCGGACTGGTTGTGGGAGACAGTGTGGCTGTTTCAGTAGGGGAAAAGGTTGGAGATAATGTGGGTGTGAGCGTTGCGGTAAACGTGGGCGACATTGTGGGCGGCGGGGTGGGAGTCGCGTAACCGTTTTCCGGTCCGAAGCCGCTCCAGCCGGGTTCCGGCGAATTGAATTTCCTGACGCGATAATCGTCAAACTCCGCAATAGCTCCGTAAACTTCTATCCCGCCTATTCCAGACGAATATGTCAAACTGCCGTAACTTCCCCAGGAATCGTCTTCTACGAATAAAGCAACAGAGGTTTCATCAAATCTCACAGAAACAGTTTTCCACTGATCTTCGGGCAGGTTGCCGCTGAAAGAGTGCAATATATTCTGCCAATTGGCGTTATCTCTCAAAGCTGCGTTTGAGGCTGTATTACCCATCTCAATACTGTAAAGAAAAGAGTCTATACGAAATTTTACGCGTGCGCTCTGATGATTAATGGTGGAATAAAATTGATTGATGCGAATGTCGACGTCAATTGCGGCATCGTAATGTGTAGAGTTGTCTAAAAAACCCATGTTGTCTCCGCCGTCTCCGGGGTCCATTTTAAGAACAGCGCCGTCCATATCCCAGGTTGCGCTTCCTGATTGCACCATTATGGACCAACCGTGATTAAGGGGGCTGTCCGTATAATTGAAATCATCAAAAAACAAAAAAACGGCATCCCCCTCGCTCAACGTTTCAGCCGCAGGATTTCCGTAATAGAGAAGAATTTCATTATCATCTTCAATATCGGAAGGCATTTCGATCCAGACGTCAGCATGATCGCCGTCGACTTTTTCTTCAATCCAATAATCCAACATGGTCGCGTTATCAGTATCGAGAAAACGGATATCAGAGAAATCAGAGGCGCAGTGTGCGGAACAGTGCAGGTCGCAATCAGGCGAGCCGGCGTCGTATCCAATGATGATTTTCATTTGATAGTCATTCACCGCTCCGCTGATAGAACACACCCTGTAATAATTCCAGTCGGAGTCCCACCAGTCGCGGTCCCTGTCTGAATTCTGCGGTTTGCTTTTTGCCTGAAGGTCCTCGCCTAAAGACGCAGAGAACATGATCAGGCTGATGACTGCAATGAGGACCGGAAAATTTTTGTTGAATATCCTTCTGTTCTTCATGGTCGATACTCCTGGGAATGATTTCGTAGCGAATAAATGAAACGAGCCATACGCTATTTGATCAACGACGGCGTTTTTCGCGTTTAAACGCTGCACAAACGCATATGAATGTAATTAAGGATTTTAACGATAAATGTCAAATGGGGCGCCGGCGATAACAAAAAAGCGGTATCGAGTAAATATCAGGGTTTTCTGGTTACTGTTTTTGCTGCCTTGAATAATTGAGCAGCTTCACACATCCTGACATTGACTGACAAAAAATTGTGAAATGTTTGACGAAAAAAC
>CAZUFC010000248.1:0-6889 GCA_964619725.1 uncultured bacterium
TTGGATGCGGCGCTCCATTGCCCCGCATTCTCCATCCGCCCATCTTCATCGTTCGTCGCGGCGACTCCCGCCACATTGTCATAAGCTGCCGGATAATGTTCGTTTGACCAGCCCTGGTTACCTGCGGATGCAGTCAAGAAAACACCGTTCTCATGCGCATAGTTCACCACGTCTTCCAGGTCTGCATGGTAATACTCGATGCCGATGCTCATGGATATGATGTCCGCACCGTTATCAACCGCATACTGGATTGCGTCAATCCATAGCTCGGGGATATCTTCGGTGTTATATAGTCCGTTGACTTTCACGGACATAAT
Organism: uncultured bacterium; assembly: GCA_964619725.1. Classification (GTDB taxonomy): domain Bacteria; phylum CSSED10-310; class CAZUFC01; order CAZUFC01; family CAZUFC01; genus CAZUFC01. The sequence goes on from CAZUFC010000248.1 coordinate 318, forward strand.
CCGGCAATTCCAGCATACGCCGGTAATCCCCACGTCGTTGTTGCCGGCAGCAGCTGCAATCCCGGCGCAGACCGTCCCGTGCCCGTTTAAATCTAGAACCTCATTATTGTCATCATAGAAGTTCCACCCATGGATATCATCAATATAGCCGTTTCCATCGTCATCAATCCCATTGCCGAGGATTTCACCCGTATTAATCCAGATATTCTCCGCAAGATCCGGATGCGTATAGTCGATCCCGGTGTCCATGAACGCGATGATCACTTCTGAATTCCCGGTTTCCAAATCCCACGCTTCCGGACCGTCAATATCCGCATCGGGCACGCCACCGGTCTGACCTGTATTATGCAACGCATATTGCAAATCAAAATACACATCATCGGGATATGTTCTTTGCACCCAGGCTCGTTGCGGACTCGATGGGATTTCCAACGCCCGGGCAAAGGCTGCCGCGATCGGACACACTGCCGGAATCATCGCGACCACAAGCCACATCACGATCAAAATATCCAAAGTTTTCTCGCTCATGATACCTCCCATTAAGAGCAGGAATAGCTGCTCTTTGAGCGTTGCTGCGCGAATACACGCGTCGTGGTTTTCTACGGCCTGCCCCTTCGCACGACCTTGCGAAGTCACGATCCATGCTACTCAACCGGCTCTCCCGCTGTCAAAAAACCCAACGGCTGTTGGAGGAAGCCGAAATTGACGCCTGTAACTGCATGATCATTGCCGTCGAGGTCTATTTCATTACCGAATGACTCTTATGTCGAATCGCGACTAAGTCGAAGGCTCGACATTGGAGTATCGGGGGTTGTCTTTCTTTTTTTTCTAAACAAGAAAAATTAGTCAAAGTGAGGAAAAAAACGGAAAAACAGCAATTCTGCTTTTCCCGCAATTGATTGATAACACTCTGGGAGTAACCTCCCGGCGGACAGGGGCGCCCTTGGCCGGCCCTGTATTGCGCCAGGAACGTGACGGGGCCGATTCGTCAGGTTCATTCCCTTGTTGGGGGCCACAGGCTGCTCGATCGTGAGGGGTCCTGCCGACGGACTTTGCTGATTTGCCGTCCAATGACCCCGCCCAGCGCCGCTCCTTTAAGACATACTCCAGCGTATCGGTCTGACCGAACGTGAGTTTGTACACATGGGCATGGATGATATCGAGAGCGGTCCACGCCCATAGCGCCCAGAACTTCGCATCTGGTTCACCAACTCTTCGAGACAACCAGTTGGGTGTTATGATCAGGGCAATCATCATCACAACCAAGCTTACCAGTCCCGTGAGACAGAAAACTCGCGATACGATCCTGAGTGAGATGACTCCTATTGGCTATGAGTCACAGCGCATTCTCCTCAGACGAATCATCCAGTAACCGCAGGACAATGCCGCATGGATTCCCAAGACGACCAGGTGAAAAACTTAGAGCCAACATTCCCGCCGATAATTCAGCGCGATGAGTCCTGCGCAAACTAGAAACAGAAGGAGAGGATTCCAACGTGCACTCCGCCTATTCCACGATTCTCGCAGCGCCATATCTTGTAACAGCTCTCAAAGTATCCGGTCTGCAAACCCTCCCAGTATTCTTCTTTCCTGTAAAACCGCATCGCACCCCCGATGTGCCGGCTTAGGATAACCGGCGGCGATGAAGCCGCGTCGGCTGTCGGTTAATCGTTTTCGCCGTCCGGTTCATCCGGTGGTTGGGCTTGTTTCATTTTAATATTGACCCGCATTCATGAGATTGCTATTTCAAACAGAATTTTATCATAATTCACAGATGGTTTTATTTCCCGCGCTGTTTTGTCATTTTTTTGAATATCGACAAGACCGACTTGTTTAAGAAATTTTATATCCGTCGAGACATTTTTTACATCCCGCTCAGCGATTTTGGATAACTGTCGGATAGATGAGGGATTTTCTCTTTTAATCGCCTTTAACAACGCTAGTCGCTTCGGAGTTATTGCTTTTCTGAAAGCCTCAACACTCGTAAAATAAACGCCTTTTTCTTGTTTTGCCAGTTTTCCTGAGTCAATCTTTTTCCCCATTTCAACAAATTCATTTAATGCTGTCTGGAGGTCTTTGATGCCGACTTTCACTTTTCTTATTTTCATAATTTTCCTTCTTAAAATTTTCGACATCCCTGCGGAAGTCTTCCGTCAATTTCTCAAGACTGATGAATCGATAAGGTTCTTCACCAGTTTTATAATGCCTGTGGTCCCCTTTTCTTTCTGCGTTGTCATATCCGATCACTCTTTTGTTATTTACGATATAAGCCAGTGAATATTTGAAACCATAAGGCTTGTCCGCGGTTTTGGGCACTGTCCATAATTTGATTTCTGTGGTATTGCCGTATTCATCTGTAATCTTATCATGTTTGATCAGCTTCGATTTCATGATTGGCATGTTACGCCAACAAAGAGAAAATGTCAAGTGCTTTTTTTATTATTCGATCAAGAATTTCAATCGATCCCTGCTGCGCTCTTGATGCCTTTTTAGCCGTCTATGAAAGGATTCTTTCAATCGCGTCCATGATAGCAGAAATGTCGCTATTCATTGCCTCCTCTCACTCAATCTCATTATGACGCCCAATATATTCATAATGAACGAAATGCGTGCAGCGGGATTCCCATCTTCGGCAAATGGCATTGTTGGTCCTTTGTGTTTCGTACGAAAAACCCGCGATTCGGAACAACAAGATTGATTACAGAAAGCGTCGGATTGGATTTTTCAAAAATCCCATAGCGCTCTCGATTTTTGCCCTAGAGGTGACCTCCGAATGGTTCGTCCAAAAGGCGCAGTAGACCTCCCAAGCGTCTGCGACCTGCTCTCCGGAAACACCTTGTTCACTCCATAAAGATCGAACCTGCTCCTTTTCATAAAGTAATGTCTGGAGTGCATTACGGGCCACATCCGACTGGGAAAGCCAAAAAAGCGGCGGAACATGGAAACTGTATCCATCTTTCTCCAAAGGGACTGCTGCTTTGCACAAGGCGACAAGCTCGGCAGTCAACAGGATGATGTAATAGCCGGAAACGCAAGATTCGAAGTCGTCTTTATCGCCAAATAAGCACTTGAGCCATTCCCACCTTTCGGTCAAAGACAACAGGAACCTTGAAGAATCGGTGACACTCTGCCCGATGCTATCGACCCAGCCGATGATATCATTTTGTGCGTAAAGGGGAGCAGCTTTATCCCGGAATTCCAGAACTAGGGGTGACCGAGCCAGGTCCGCGACCAAATCGAACTGACGGCTCTGGATGCGCATAGCGCCGATGAGACCTTGGCCGATGTAGGCTAGAGCCTTCGGAAGTTCGACAAGAACCGTTCGTCCACTGCGTACCCAGCCTCCCGGATTAAGAACATCTGAAAGCAAGGCAGTCTGATTCCGAAACCTGTCGGTCCCTGACTCTACTACGGCCAGGGAAATGGCAATCATTGGAGAGAAAAGCGAGGCAGCCTCTATGACCATCTCCCTAGCATCATCCCATGTGGATACATTGAAGTTACGTTCCTGCTTCTGTCGGAATTCAATAAGTTTGTTTAGGCAATAGCGCCGAGACTTTCGAACCAGTTCTTGCCACTCCAAGTAGTCAGCCAGTCTTATAATTGATGTAGCCTTCTTGTAATAGTCAAGCGGTCCGCTTAACCCATCTGAATCGATTTTTGTTTGCTGCCTTTCGTTCTCTGCTGCGTGATCCACTATACGGAAGCGTTCTGCCAAGCCAATGGGCGGCTTCTGTCGGGACGGAAGATGATGCAGGCTCTCTACAAGTTCATCGAACGACCTACTGGCCAAGGTTGCATCTCGAAGGTCCACGAACTTTCTTGTACTCACGCAGGATGGAACGGATGCTTGAGCATCCTCCGGCGGTATCACAGGGATGAATTTTGCCGTCCCTAATTCTCGCACCATCTCGACTGTGACCACCATCGTCTCGTAGCCAACCCCGCCATTGCCGTCGTTCGCCTTCTTTACATAAGCCGTGGTGCAGATCATTATGACCCGGTCGGCATCACGCACGCCCTTCTCCATGAACTTCACTAAGTCATCACCGTGCTCTGTATCCCACTGATCGAGGATGACGTCAGCTCCACCCTCTTTTCGCAATCTTGTAGCGAACTCTGCGACCCATTCCTTATGTTGAGGGGAATCGTGAGAGTAGGAAAAGAATACAGTCGGAGTAAGATCTGTTAGTTCAGTGTTACCTATGACATGCCATCCCTTCTGCAAGCGTTCATTTTTTGGGACTGATCAAGCCGGGGTTACAATTCTTTCAAAACTTTTGACAATTTGTGTCGACATCGCAATCGGCATCGGTATCGGTATCGCAATCGTGATCGAAATCGAAACAGAATGACAGACGATTCTGTCGCATTGTAACCTCAAAAGAGGATTTTTGATCAATGCCCATTTTTTTTTGCAGCCCAACGGCTTAGGATAACCGGCGGCGATGAAGCCGTTTCGACTTTTGGTTCAGTTTTTTCGCCGTCCGGTTCAACCTGTGGTTGGGTTAAATTGGAACTAAGCAAACACCCAACAGCGACTGGAAGCCAACGATAATAGTAGAAAACAAAATATTAATGCCGAACATCCGCAATATCACCGTCATATCTCAAAATTTTTTCATCGGCAGTAAGCAATGTCAAACCTTCACATACTGCTTGTGCAACCAAAAGACGATCAAAAGGATCCCTATGATGTGGCGGAAGTGTCGATACAAAAAGTGAGTGATTGATGGTTATGGGAAGCTCCAATATGTTGTCTCGTTTCATTCTGCTAAATACAAATTGAAAAATTGGATCCGGTATTTGGAGCTTTCCAAGGCGCACCTTTATTGCTATCTCAAGAGCGCTTGCGGCGGATAAATATATGCTGTTGTCAGGGTTGGATATAAGATTAAGAGTTTCTGACTTAATTCTTGATGGGTTTGAAACCCACCAAAGCCATACATGAGTGTCCAGAAGAATATTCATGATTCAAAAAGAATTAATTCTTCTTCAGGTAGTTCGTCGTCAAAATCTGGGGATATCATCACCTGTCCTTCGTCTTGCCCGGGTATGCGGAGTGTTTTGGGAAAATCTAGCGGTACTATTTTGGCAATTGGCGTACCTGCTCTTGCGATAATAACGTGTTCACCCCTTTCGACTCGTTTTAATAATCGTGAAAAATTGGTTCTTGCCTCTTTTAAGTTTACTATTCCGGTTGAAGGATTTTTGGCATTCATGATCACCTCTGCTGAAAGATAGTTTCAGCCTATTTCATAATTTAAGAACCAGGATGAATTATGTCAAGTTTCAAAGAATTATCCCGCATCGCTTCCAATTCGGTGTTTTCAGGTTCGCTGACATGCGATTTCACTGCCATCAATTGAGTATTGAAAAACGGGAGCAATTTCAACACGGTTGCCCATCGGCGGACCTCGATTCCAGCAGGCCGTTACGCTCGCTATGATAATGGCCCCATAGCGCCGAACCAACCAGAGCGGCAATAATTTGCTGACAATTGCTGGTTGTTAATGAATCCTCCATAAGCTCAACTGCGTGTTGGACGACTTGTCGGGACTGGCCGGCCGCGCAATTGGGACGAATCTCTTCATACTCCATAGACGCCGTACTTACGGAATAGTCGTCGGAAGAATTCTTCGGCCCGCTTGGCGCCAGCCTCATCCATCAGCTCGAATGCGCCGAAACGATAAACATCGTATCCTGAAAGCCGGAGGTCTCGGTCGCCAGACACCATCTCGGAGTACCTCTTCGGGCTCGCCTCTCCGCTAGACTCCGCATAGTGCGTCTTGCCGTCGACTTCGATTACTACCCTACGACCTCCCGGCAACAAGAGCAAAAAGTCCATTCTAAATCTAAGAAGGGCTTCCGCACCGCGTTCCTTGAAGGTCTTTGGGTCCCAATGAAGCCACACTTCGGGTAAAAGAGCGGGAAGCTCTGGAATCATCTCCCGGAATGAGGTGAAATACGACTGAAAAAGCAGACTCTGCGGCGGCGAACCTGAAGGCAAAGAAGATTTCAATCTGCGAAACAGGCTCTTCTTGGCTTCATCGTTGTTTGGGATACTCTGTTGATCTGCCCACCAAGACTGCAGGTCATTCCATGTGATACCCGCGGATCCAATTGGCCTATCATAGATAAGCACACGATCAGCATTTGTCGCTATCTCGACGTCGTTATTGATGGCGTCGGAGAATCGGAGATCAGGCTTAACAGTGGATGCAAAGATGATATTCTTTACTCGGCCAGTGGTAGACGCAAAGGCGTGAAACTGAAACAGTGGGTATCCGCCATCTTCACCTGTCTCCCGTAGTTCTACTCCGCAAGGTCGGAGGGCTTGGTTTATCTTTTCAACAAGACTTCGTTGCCTAGTTTCATCTGTTTGGACATCGGGAGATACGGCACCTTCAATGAAGAGTGTAAACCGCTTGTCGGTGCAGTCGAAGGCTCCAATAGCTCGGAAGAGATCCTCAGTCGTCCAATCTCCCGGATTTCGAGCGACGTGTCTTTCTATCTCGTTCCTGTCCACAAAATAGAAAGTCAAAAAATATAAAAAGATAGCGCATTTTTTT
>CAZUFC010000249.1:0-6735 GCA_964619725.1 uncultured bacterium
TGGGCGGCATCTTTAAACCGGAATCGCCGGCATCTTTGGTCCAGAATATACAACTAATTCTGAAGAATCCATGATTTATTCCATAGAAATCGGAATACCTCAAACTGAATTAAAAAGTTTTACTGCCGGGCCTTCTCATTAACATAAACATCGAAAGGCACGTGAAATTCTAAAATCCGTTCTCCGCCCCATAAGGAGCAAACATGCGGCTTGAAAAAATCGTCTAACTTTGATTTCTGGTACAAAACATTCAAGGTTTTGGTTTTGCTAATTGAATTTAAATTGAAAAGGCGAACGGAATTTTTAAATGACGAAGAGAATTTAAATTGTGCTTTTTGGGGAAGGGATTGAATATTTGGAATACTTGCGGTAAGAGTCGCTTTAAATTCGATACTGATGGTAAATTTGTCATCTGATAATCGAGAAACAAAATCGAGGTTTTCAATACAGATGTATTTGATATTAAGAGTTTTTTTTAGCTGTTCTTCTAGTTTTTTTTTCGTTATCAGAATCGCCGGTTCATGATCTAATGAAAGATCAATTTTTGAAAAATCCATTTTAACTTTTGTTCTGAGAGTACCGATGAAATTATGTCCGATAGATCTTTTAAAGATCAATTCGCCCTTTTTTTTGATATTTAATTCATGTCTGAGATATTCCGATTTTATAATGTTTGTCTTCAATTTTTTACCATCGTACGCAAATGACAGATTATCCGCCATTTGACAGGCTGAATTGGTAATATCCGAAGAGGATTTATCCGATAGAATCAACAAAAAGACTTTTTTATAAACTAATGGAAGGGACCCGCTATTTGATTTTTGTGAAGAAACGCCATGGTGCTGATCAGTATTTCTCTTGGGAAAAGCCAGATTCAATTCATAAATATCGATTTTAAATTTTTCGAAATTTTCATACGCTATTTCCCATATACTGCTCATGGTTTTAGATGAAGGACTTTCTTTCAGTTTGTTTTCGAGTTCAAAATTCAGTATGCAAATCAGATTAGATGAACTTAAAAACTTTCTAATACGATAATCAACGATTTTTGTACCGTTCAGTTGATGGAATCTTGTTTTTTTATTAATGCATGAAAATATTCGGTCAGGGTCGTTAAGAGAAATAATGTACCATGAAGAAGAGTCCTTGATATTGGAAGCAATGATATCGTCTATAACCGTCAGCAGTTCTGATTTTCTGATGTAGTCGCTTGTTATTTGGTCGCTGAAAGTATCAGCATCATAATTGATCAATAAATAAGGTCTCCAACTTCTCGCATCTTTCTGTGTTAAAAAGAAAAGTAATAATATATTTACAAAAAGTTTCATTTTCATTTTTGCACCTCGGAAAGAATGACCTGTGCTTTTAAAATCACCTTATCCCCGTACATCCAGCCGCGATAATTGGATTCCAAGATGGAGTTTCTGGGTTTATCAGAAGGCTCTGAACCGACGGCTTCATGCAGGTCGGGATCGAACATCCGGTTGGTGTCCACTTCCTTCAGCTCGCATACTGCCGCCAGTTCGTCTATTTTATCCATGATGACGTTGATGTCCTGATTGCTCGTTTCCTTCAGCACATCTTCCGATTTAAGAAGTTTATCAGCGGCTTCAAGCGCCGGCAGGACCTTTTGTTTCAAAAAATGGATGTATTTGTCATTCAATTTTTGACGAAAATGTTCGAGCGCTTTTTGTTTTTCTGATTCCGTCGCAAAATGATCTTTTATCAGAGATTGAATTTCATTTTCCAGATATTCAAAGTAGTCTCTAAACGTAAGATGAAGGCTGAAAGTACGGTCTGAACGCACAGAATTTATTCTCGATTCCAGAAAGGTCGACCAGGATTTATCCGTTATTTCTGTTCGTCCGACTATTTCATCGTTGAATTCAGGAATAAGATTGTTCGTATCGGTGACCAATGCCGATTCCAAATTGGCGCAAATTCTGGCGAAACGCTCCGATTGCGGCAGTTTTTCCTTCAAGACAGGAATGAATTCACTTACAGCTTTTTTTATTTTTTCCATACGATTGGATAAATCATGCTTCAACTCATCATATTCCGTTAAATTATTTTCGGAGTTCGGCGGGGACGAAGCATCACCGGAAAGAGCAGATGCAATTTTTGTGAATAAATTTTTCGAAAAACCGTCGATAATGTCTGAAAAGCTGAATTGAAAAATTTCCGACAAATCATCCCTCAGCATACGGAGATTCTCTTCCACTTCTATGATTTTGTTGTTTGACCGCTCGATATTTTTAATTTTTAGCTTCATAGGCTTCAGTTCTTCAGCAGCCTCTGAGATTCGATTTTCAAGACCGGCGAATTTTTCATGAATCTTTTCTGACTCTGAAGCAAAGATTACGGATAGCGTTTTTTGCATCTCTTTGATTTGATTATCTAAATATTGGAAGAAAATTTTGTTTTCTTTTTCGGATTTACTATATTCTTCACTTTTGTTCCTGGATGAACTTTCATCATCGTCAGTGGTTATATCCATATCTGTAGTTTCTTCGACGGGTTTTGGTGTCTCCTCATCCTTTTCTATTTTCATAACTCCGGTTTTATCGCTTATTTTTTGTTGTGAAATAATTAGCGATTCCTTTGTCTTTTCGTCTTTTAGATCATTCTTCATTGAATTACTAAGAGTACCAGGCGCGGACTTTTCTTCGACTTTTTCATCATGGCATTCAATCGCTGAAGTATCTGTATTCTCATTGTCTTTGGCCGAAGTGATTTTGTTGGGATCAACTTCGTGAATCTTATCGTTTTTCTTTAAATCATCTCTTCTAACATGTGCAGATGCCGTCAATAACTGTTTTTCCATGTTTTCATTTTCGGGTTCAATAAGATTAACCGCCTTATTGTTTTGATCAATCCATTCAATCTTTGTTTCATTTCCTTTTCGATATCCTTCAAAACGCAAATCCCAATCCTGAGCTTGGGAGAAATCAATTTTAAAATGGAATGAAAATTCATTAGAATGAGGAATTTTAATTATTATTATTATATCTGTTGAATTTTGAAAAATTTCATCAGATACGAGAAATTCGGCATTTTTAACCTTTCCTTTGTTCTTCCAATCTAATTCATCATTATCAAGAAAAGTATATCCATTTCTTTGAATTCTCAAAATTTCAATTCCCTTTTGATTTCCATGAAAAGGACGAAAATAAATACAAAAAGTTGCATTTTCCTCTGAAGAACCCAAATTATCCTTTTTTCCTCGGAAATATATACTTAAATCAAATTGTTTATCGCTCATAGTAAAAATTATCCCCTGTTGCCCGTATTATTAATTTTTCAAAAGGCATGTTTTTTGCCAATAAAAGAGCCATACGTGAAAATTCGCTGTCAATCCAGGTTGGCATTTGTAATATCAAAGAAATAAGGTTGCAATTTTCCATAATGATCAATGATCTGATAGGCGCCGATCAGGCGTCCCTTGCCGTCAAAGGCGGGCCACCATTGGCATTTCGGATCGTCGCGATATATATGTTTTCTCCAACTGCTAAGCAGGGCATCTTCACAGAAAATTTGCACGCCGTTTTCACTCATGGAAGCGACATAATGAGTGTTGACAAATTCAGCACGCTCAACGGGTCCGATTCCCGTGAAACCTTCCATGAAGGATTGCATGACGCAGAGCCCGTGACCTATGCCGGCTGATTGTTTGAACTGACATTTGTACTGACGATTCGTCAGTTTATTGAAACTGTCCGAAAGGATGACTCCGCCCTTGAATTCAGGCAGATAAGAAGTAAGAATGGTTCCGCTTTTCTCCAGGTATACTCCGCCGATGCCATTCCTTTTGTTTTTTCCTTCCACGTATAACCAGCAACATTTGATTTCAATTTTACCGGCCAGTCCTTGAGGAATTATGCATTCTTTATAGAGATGACTGGGGGGGCGAGTCGGATCCGGGTCATCAACGGCTGGGTATTCCTTTTTCGGTATTTTATTTGGAATTTGAGCGATTTTTTTCGGTGTGGCGACAGGTTCGGGAATTGAAAGATTGGATTCATTTTGTTTCGGTTCACGATGGGAGCTTAGCGCAGCGATAATGATTATGCCTGTTATCGTAACGATCAATAAGGAAATAAGCGCGGTCAGTTTTTTGGATGAATCTGATTGGTTTTCCGGTTTTTCCATTGATTGCATTACGTCGAATTCCGTTGGCGGCTCTTCATTTTTAAACGGCTCAAAATCCGTTTCCATCCCGTCGTCGAATCCGGAATAATCCGGTTCAGGTTCAAGAATGTGGTCATCTTTGTTGTTGTTGAACAGATTATCTGAGTCGAAATCAAATTCATCAAACCGATTCATTTTTAAACTCCTTCGATTGTTTTTCCCGGCTGACGAAATTTCCTTTTCTCAGCGTTAATGATATCATTTTTGTTGAACGTTTTCCATAAAATATTGTTATCGTCCCAGACTTACGACTACTTTTGCCTTGAGTAATACTCGGTTTTCATGTTCCAGTCCCGGTTCAATCTCGTCGATAATCGTGTTCATGGGATATATCGATCTTCTTTCGTCCAAGGCTTCATGACGGTCTGATTCATATTTTTCTTTATTCGTTTCAATTTCCATTTCATTGACCTCAAACAAATCCAATAATTCCACATAAAGTTCCCTGAATTTTTGTTTCATTTCCGGCACGACCTTTTGACATTCTCGAAGAATTTGTACAAAAGAAGGAAGCTGCGCTTCCCGATAATGCTTTTTAATTTGAAGTCGAAAAGGTTGTTGACGGGTAAAAACGTCCTGGTATCGCCGGGCGCAAAGTTTTTCGTATTCGGCGATCCTGGCGTTAACATCGATGCTTAATATTCCGGTCAAACGATCCGACAGCGATTTACCGGATTCATTGAACAGTTCAGGAATTTCGGGCGGATGAAATTTATCGGGATAATTGGTTTCAAGATCATTCATTAAATGTTCTTTCGCCTTATGCAATTGGGTTTCCAGTGTTTTCAGCCGCTGAAGAACCTGTTCCGCGCGTGGCCCTCTGTTTCCATTATTCAGATACTCTCTTATCTGTGAATAAGCCTCGCTTAACCGAATTATGATATCTCCACGGCGTAATTCTCCATTTCCAAAACGTTTTCCGCTTTCAAGCGCGTATTTTAACTCATTTTTGATTTCACTGCAGGCAGTCTTGAATTTATTTTGCAATTGCCTTTCGGTCTTGTCCGCTATTTCTGTCAAAAAATCATTTGTTTTCTCCGCTGATTTATCTTGAGAGTTTAGATTTTCGGTGATTTTTTCGTCAAGCCTCCTGGTTTTTTCGTTGATTCCAGCAAAAGCCGTTTTTAAAGCCGCCATTTTTTTCGTCATTTCCCTTTGAAAATTTTTAAATTCGCTTTCTATGTTTTTCAATACAGCGGATGTTTCGGAAAACTGTTGCGCAAGACTAAACACGGAATCTTCGGTCGATTCCTGCCGGTTCCCCAATTTGGTCAAATCATAAAGTATGTCGCTTAATTCGCTTTTCTTGACGAAGGTTTTAAGAGGGCTGACTCCTTCTGTTTGCTTAGTTTGATTTGATGGAGGGAAAGCGGTATGTTGCGGTTTTTGAGGTAAGGTTGGGCTTTTGTTTCGCTGATTGGATTTTTTTAATTTGAATTTGGGGTTCAAAAAGATAACTCCAACCATTACGAAAATAAAACCCAGAATAAAAAGAAACAAACTGAAGGATTTGGGAATACCCAACCATGATCTGCCGGCGTTGTTCCGAAGTTTTATCTTTATGGGTTCTTTTATCGGGTAGTCCCGCCAATTTTCCTGTTCATCCGTCCTGTATTGCATTGAAAGACTGATGCTGTCAGATGCAAAAAGATTCTCATTTGGAATTTCATTATCAGTTAAGGAATTCAGTACATTTTCATCCAAAGGCCACAGGCACTCGGTTTCTTCGAATTTCGGCAGTTTGAAATGTTCGTGCGCCTGCCTGAAAGGAGCTTTACTTCCGGTACACGAGATTGAATCTTTAAAGATTGCAGGTTGAGCATTGAATCTGATGGTGAACGTTTCGTCGTTCGGATTGGTCAATGTGAATACAAAGGGAAGCGTTTTTTCGGGCGCCTCGTTATCGGAATAATGCATCAATTCGGGAGCTTGCTTTATTTCAAAATAAAAAGGAAGTTGCGTTTCTCTGCCGTTAGAGGATGGCATTGAAGCGGGTGAAGGAAATTGAGATTTTATCATTTTGCCTGCATCTACGTTTGCTTTCAGCAGGAATGTATAGCCGTCAATATTGTTGCTTAATCCTGATCCCTCAATATATTTATGATCGTTCACATTTAAACCGCTGCATTGCTTGTTTGAAGCCACAGCAGTTTCGAGTTCAAAATTAACCTGCACTTCTGAACTCCACATGCCTTCAGTTTCAGGAAAATCTATTGCAAATTCAGCCCATTGTCTTATCTGATCGTTGCAATATAAAAGATCGAAATTTTCACTGTAATTGATTTTTATCAGTCCGGTCAAAGAATTACACGATATCGCTGAAATCTTATAACAGCAACCGTCGCCGGGTGAATCATTATAGAAATAGAGTTTCCTTTTGAGTGTAGAATCAGGCGTTACATTTCCCCAATTCCATTCATCGATTATTAAATCGTTCCCGGCAGCATCGGCAGAAATTATTATTTTTTTAAAAACTTTATCGCCAGTGGGAGTTACTTCCCCTTTCACCGTCAAGGAGAACTCAACGACAGAATTCTCTTTTTTTTT
>CAZUFC010000250.1:0-6721 GCA_964619725.1 uncultured bacterium
TTGGATTGTCCAAAAATTTGGGCTGATTTTGACCCTATTTTAACGATTTCTGAACTTACACAGAAAGAAGAGATTTAACAGTTGTAAAGCATTGCCCTTACTCAAAACGGAAATTATGTATAGTGATTTTTATTTTATTTATAAGGAGTAAGACATGAAATTCAGTTTGCCGAAAAGAGAAGAGCTGGAGCCTGAGCAAAGTTATGTGATTTCCAGGATATCAGCTCCGGGAATACGTGACCGAGTTATTCTGGTTCAGGGAGTTGCAGGTTCAGGTAAAACCACTATTGCACTGAGCATTTTGAGAGAGCTTGCGACTTACAACAGGAACCAATTATCGGGAAGCGACAGTATTCTGCCGATTTTCATCACCTATAATCAGAGATTAGTAAATCATGCGCATGAATTATTACGGTATGCATTATATTCAGAAGCTGAGGAATATTTCCAAAAGGAATCTTCAACAGAATCTATGCGAGAAGGCATTAATTTGTTGGGTCCTGTGAACAAACTTCAAAGAAATTTTTTAAATATTTTTTCATTTACAGAGTTTTGCCGCCATTTACTGCCTGATGAAAGAAAAGACGAGTTTGAGGGTGATGAGGATTGCATAAGCATTTTAAGGAGAATATGCAGATGTCGGCCGACTGATCTTCTGCCTGATCAGGCTTTCGGATTGATAACTTCTTTTCTTAAAGGAAACCCAAAAATAAAAAACAGAACGTACGAAGAATTGGAACGTATCCTTGGTAGTGACAATGATGGAATAAGATTACCAAAAACTTTACGACAATCCCTTTTGAACGCGAAACGATGGCTTTTAGCAGAATACAAAGAACGACTTAAAGGAAGAGGAGACCGTGCAGACCTTGCCGAATCAATTTGGCGCGATCTCGATAATAGTGAGCGATTTATAGCTGATATTTTTAGTATGAGCGGGACGGAGGCGCGCAAGATATGGCATAGAGAACCAAAACCAAAACGTGACTACTATCAGAATAAATTGGATCAAATAATGAGCGAACTGTTGAAGCAGGCAGACAACAAGCAAAAGAAAGAGATTGAAGAGACACAGAAATTAATTCAGGAACGTGGGATAAATATTGGAAATGACGACTGGGAAAAACTACAGAAGAATCTCAAATCATGTTTCAAAAAATATGGATTCAAAGGCGCATCTATAACCAAAAGCCTGGGAATCACATTGGTTAATCCTTTGATGATAATAGATGAAGTTCAAGATTTGAGCGATGCTGAGGTAAGATCATTAATTCATTTATGGTTTCACCAGCCGCATTCTACGAGGTCTCGCCTTTTAATATTCGGTGATATGAATCAAGCATTAATGCCGACAGGTTTCACATGGGATCGTCTGATCGAAATAATAAAAGAAGCTGCAACTTCTGTAGGAGAATCGCTCTTTTTTTCTTCCTATGATTTCAGATCGGCTGAATCCTTGCAGGAAGAAGGAGACGGAACTCACAATCTGATTATATTGCCGAACAATTATCGTTCATCAGAACCTATAGCTGAATTCGCTTTCAATATGACCAATCAAGTAATTGAAAAGCAAAAAAAATTCTGGAGCACAACTCTTTGCGATCAAGTCATTCAGAACGTTGTTGATCCAGGCAGAACTTGCGGCACACAGATATTAGAGGAAATTGAAAGGACCAAACCCGAAGAATTAAAGCCGATAGTAATTGCTGGAGATTATAGTGATTTCAAAAATGCTCTGGAGAAAATAAAACCTGATGCTTCTCGTCAAGTTGATGAACGAATAATATTGTTGGTTGGACGAGACGGATTAGTGAGCTCTGATCTCCTTTATAACAGTCCTATTTCTGTTATACCTCTGCTCGGTGCAAAAGGACTTGAATTTGCCGGATTGGTCATCACCGGTCTGCCTATGAGAAGTGAGGCTCATGAGCAATATATAGACCCAGAAATATTCTTCCAATGGTATATGGCCATCACGAGGGCACGCGTAAGGCTACTGCTTTTCCTTTCTTCTTCGGAACTGAAAGCCGTCAATGATGCAGGATGGAATATAGAGCCGAATGCGACAGTTGAAAAGTTGTATGCTCATTTGACTTCAATTGGACGTGGGATAATGGAGGAATCTGGATTTGAACGAAGCGGAGATTATTATCTGAGTCAATTCAGTAAAAACAATGAAGAAAAATGGCTGCGAGAAGCTATAAGGAGTTTTACAAAATCAGGGAATAAGCTTGCTGCTGAGGATGCCCGTAGGATAGGAGCAGAATTCTATGAAGATCGCGGCAAATTGATGAAAGCCCTAGAGTATTGGAGAGAATTGGAAGATGCGGATGGAGAAGTTCGCTGCCGACTTAAATTAGGCGGTGAAGAAAACATAGAATTGGCGCTTGCAAAAGCAGAACAATGTTTACGGGCACAGAAAATTGAAACGGCTCGAAGCTGCTACGCAAAAATTTACAGTGATACAAAAAGAGAAGATCACGGAATTAAATTGGTTCAGGTTGAATTATCATTGCATAGGTTCGAAGCGGCCTTGGAACATGCTGCAAATTTCGATGACCCCCCAAAATCAAGATGTCTAAAAGAAATTGCCGAAAAAAGCCGCAACTTTGAACCTGCGGTAGCGTTCAACTGCCTTAATATTATGAACAATTCCAGAGAGGCATCTGAACTGGCTCGTGAACTCATTGAAAAAAATCAATTTTCACAATTCGATAAATGCATGAAAGCGAACAATTTACAAACGAATATTAAACAATCGATACTGGTAATCTTGGATGAAATCTCAAAAGTCTCCGATCCTATTGCCGGTTGCAGATGTTATCTGGGATACCTTAGTGATAACTTGAGCGCAGCTGGAATTATGGCAGGATGGGTAGAGAAAAAACTTGAAGAGTTAAGAGAACTCGGAGTATTCGGCGTAAGCAGCAATCCAGAAAGGTGGTTTCGAATAGGATATGAAAAATGGCTCAGATATGCTCAAAGTCTGAAAGGAAATAAAAATTTTGAAAAGAATATAAAAGAAATAAAGAAATTGGCAGGTTCGCGCGAGGATTTAGAAGAAATGATTGTAAATCATAGAGAAGATAGGGTTAAAATCCTACGCGAAAAAACTGAGAAGTCAATTGATTTAATGTTTGGGCTTCAAGAGGTCAAAAAGCGCTCTTCAGAATGGTTGAAAGAGGTTCAACGAGCCTGCAGAATATTCGGAGACGTCATCACTTTAAACGACAATTTGTCAATCAAAATTCAAGATGCCTTCAGCGCCATCGACAATCCAACCAAATTTCGAACAAAACTTGAGGGATTAATAGAGATTCCGTCAGAAGTCGCTTTGTCTATTGCTCGTAAGGAAGTAGTGTCGTCTCCTGTCACGGCTGCTAAAATTTACAATTCATACAAAAATCGGGGGTGGATGCGATGGTCTCAAAAAGAAATCTATACGTTCTGGGATAGATTATGGTCCGAGAGAACAAAGATTAAACAGGCGTTGATATGTCATACCGAAATAGGCGAATACGAAGAAGCAGGATGGCGAATCGCTGTTTATCTAAAAGATGATCCGGTGGAAATTTTTAAAACTATTGAAAAAGAAAAAAAATCTCAGAATCAGCAGTTAATGCTCTTCGCAATTCATTTAAAGAAGCAATGGAAATAATTGACCGATGGGTTAAATCGGATGAATATCATTCTAAAAGAGAAGTAAAGAGAAGATGGCGCCATAATTTTCCCATGCAATCAAAGGTACTAAAAAAAATAGAACATCGACGAATGGAATTGAAAGGAATTGAAAGACAGAAAACAGAACATGAAAACGATACTGCGAGATTGAAAAAGAAAGGCGTCGAAATGGGAAACGAAAAAAACACTGTTCCTGTTTTGATAGAAGATTTGATATCAAAAGTTTCTTGTTGTGAAGAAAAGCATGACACTACCCCAACGATCGATGAAGTGACCCACGGACTTCGTACAGCTTTATTTTTTTGGAAAACCGACCAGAAATTAGCACGACAGGTTCTTGGTAAATTTATAGAAAACGTGAGGTGTATCCTTCATTCAAAAGACCCTGCTTTGACTTCTTTGATTGATCTATTGAAGGAAAAACAGAAAATGCGGCAATGATCAAAAAAGCACATTTCGAGGTTTCAATTTTCGCAGCCTTGAATAATTGAGAAGCTTTGAAAATCTGATAAAGACAAAACATATATTGTATGAAAAAGTGTAACCCCGGTTTGATCAGTCCCGAAAATTTATTTTCTGCGGCAATTTCTGATAATCATAATATTCGCAATTTCTCAATAACCCTTTCAGCTATCCTGGGGTACAGCCGTCTAAGGCAGTCTTCGCACAGGCCATGGCTTTTTTTTGCGGATATGAATTTGTAGAGGACCTTTGAGATTTCCAGCCATTCGTTTTCCGATTTCAGGCGGCGGCAGTTTGAACAGACGGTTATCAGGCGCTCGCCGGTTCTGTCGCCGTGCAAAGCAGTTCGCAGCAGTGCAATCAGTTTTTCTACGGGTCTGTCGGTAGAGATGTGGACGCCCAGGTCTATCACCAGTCCCCGGACGATTGCCGGCGAACCGTCGGGAAGTCTCTCGATGATTGAACCCCGGTCCATGTACCAATGATATGTTCCGTCGGCAGCCTTGATCCTGTAATCCACCTGGTACAGTTCAGCCCTGCCCTCAAGCAGGTCTCTCATCGCATGCATGGTACGCTCATAATCATCAGGATGCAGAAGCTCCGTGTACGCCTGGTAGCCTTTGTCCACGAAGTTTTCATGCCTGTATCCCAACATTTCGACTTTCTTGCGGTTCGCTTTGACCTCGTTGTCCGGAACGTTCCATTCCCACCACGGAAAATGCGATTCGTCAAAAAATGAACTGATCCGGTGGTCTTCGGTTTCCTTTTTCATGAATACTCCCCGGCATTTGCCTGAATTTCGTTAGGAAAAACGATTTCATTTCGCCTTTAAAGATCAGTGCGTGAACTGCTCTGCATGAACGGCAAGCACTTTTCTATTTTATCAGAACTCCAATTACCGATAAAGGAATAATATGCCGGGTTTTACACTAAGGCTCTTTGCGAGGGTCGGGGTCGGCATCGGGATCGATCCGGTCGTCGCCATAAGCGTTCGCCGTTTCATGCTTGCTTATTGCTCATACGGAGACGGAACGGAGATTTTTTTGCTCCATTACTGAAAAAAACTGTAACTTTTTTCATACTGAAGACACTAAACAATGAAAGTGGGTTGAAACGACACCATCCACGGAATTCTTTACTTTATTCGAATAGGAGCAAAAAAATGGAAAATCAGGAAAACACGAAAAACAAAAAAAATTCTGTAATGACGCTTACAGATGAAAATTTCCGCGAAAAAGTGATCGAAAGCGCTGTGCCCGTACTGGTTGACTTTTGGGCGCCGTGGTGCGGTCCCTGCAGGATGATCGCGCCCATCATGGAAGAAATCGCTTCTGACTTTGAAGGCCGCATTAAAATCGGTAAAGTCAATGTGGATGAAAGTCCCCAGATAGCCTCGGCCCTGCAGGTTCAGGCCATTCCCATGCTGGTCCTTTTCCACGAAGGGGAAGTCAAAAACATGGCTGTGGGTCTCCGACCGAAAAACGAAATTGCTGAGATGATTAACGAACAGTTAAATGAAAAGCATAAAGCGGAAGTATAACCGCAAAAAATATAAAGGAGCGATAAAAATGAAAAGTATCGGTCAAACTGAAAATATGTCCAGGGCCGTACGATTTTCGAAAAATGCATTCCTCAAAGCGAAGGAAATGTATGAGAATAAGAACGAAAACCAGGACAGCCTGAGGATACGGTTGTTCATCAAGGGATACGGTTGAGGCGGACCCAAGTTGGGTGTGGCTCTGGATGAGCCTCAAAAAGAGGATTTACTCTTTGAACTGCAAGGAGTCAAAATGGCGGCGCATCCTGAATTGACAGGAATGATCGAACGTTACGGGGAATTTTTTATCGATTACAATGAGCATTCCTGGTTCAACAAAGGTTTCGTGATGCGTTTCGCTTTTTCTGCAGGAGCGTGCTGATCCATCAGAATTTTTAGCAATCAGCGTCTGTACGGGAATTTGTTGTTATCGCGCTGATTCAGGAGGACAGACGCTGAGTGGAGGGATTGAATCTTTCCCTTACTCACCGAGTTCCTGACGTTCAGAAATCCCGTTATGCGGAGCTCCGCATAACGGGATTTCTGACTGTAGGCTCGCCTGCTTGTCGGGGGGCTGATCAAACAGGGGTTTTGCTTATTAATAAAACCTTTGCCTGATAGAAATCTCCATTAAAAAACTGATCCGTGTTTAAAATCATCTGTTTGACGAATTCACCGTTGTTTTTTTAATCAAGGGTTGCTTATTTCGCTGTCGGGATCGGTATCGCAATCGGGATCGTAATCGAAACAAAATGATGGGTGATTCTGTCAAATTGTAACCTCAAAAGAGGTATTTTTGATCAATGCCGTTTTCCGCGATTATCAAATAATCGGGGGACTGAAAAAATTTTTTAGTTTCTGAACCTTGAAAATTCTGAACTCCTGACAAGAATGTCACAACCTATTGAAAAAGTGTGATTTTCTTGAAGTTCAACTCGGCATAATAATTGTGAAGTTTTTTGCCCCCCCTATATCCCCCCGCAGGCGGTATTGGCATTAGGATAATTTTATAAAATGATTTAATCACTATAACTAAAGTCA
>CAZUFC010000251.1:0-6534 GCA_964619725.1 uncultured bacterium
GACCTTCATTTTTAATTGGTTTTACTTGGATCCACACACAGCGGAAAAAGCTCGGTTTCTGAAAGGCTCTGATCCCTGATCTCAGAAACATGAGATTCAAATAAAACGAATCCGGCGAATATATTTTCCGGGACATTCGCTAGCTGCAACAAAAAAATCATCTCCAAAGAACGAAGGGAAAGCAGAAGCGGCATGCTGCCGCTTTCCGATGCGGGTTAAAAATCCGAGACTGATCAAACCGGGGTTACACTTCTTGCACTGATCAAAAATGACCATTTCAGGGTTACAATTTCTCAGTTTGAATCCTTGAGATTGATCAAATGGGGGTTCAATTTGGATCGATCCAAAAATCTCTTAAGCTCCGAAGGAGCGCTGTACGAAAGCCCAGGGTTAAGCGAAGCGAAGCGGAGCGCAACCCTGGGTCAGACAAGAAAAAATGAAAGCTCTGAAGGAGCGCAGTAAATTCCAGTTTCGGCGGCTTTAATAAAGTAAGGGGAGGCATAGCTGTTCGGAAATAATCCGAATCAATTCAGCACAAATTGTAACCTCGAAATGTGCGCTTTTGATCAATGCCAAAAATCCGATCACGCGGACACGTATCGATAAACCTGGTTGAATGCCTGCTTCCCTCAGGTTTCCCAAAAACCCGGACCCTCAGTCATCTGTTTGACGAATCATCGATGTTTTTTTCATCAGTGGCCGTTTATTTCGCTATCTGCATCGGTGACGCATTCGCAATACATAATTGCAAGGAAATTTGGATATTGATCAAATACCGGTGTTCTCCGGCTACGATTTTCACCGCCTTGAATAATTGAGCAGCTTTGAAAATCTGATAAGCATTAAGCAAATCTCCTCGTAATTATTTATTCCGATTGCGATTGCGACCCCGATACCGATATATGTTCAATGATTCTTTTCGCTATGCAGCCTTGTTCACGACTATAGCATTGTCTATTGACTCAAATACTATTAGCCCGCATTTCTCATACAAAACCTGTTACGAGCGTCCATATCCCCGCACCTTCAAGCGCTGCTCCCTGCGGCCTTGCTCAACGTAGCGCTGCTATGTTTCCGCAGTCCTTCAGTCCGCCATGCTTGAATCTGCGGGAATCTGAACGCTCTCACTACGATTTTGTATGAGAAATCCGGGTTAGAACCGATAAGCGCTGATCCGGGAACTTATGATTATGATTACCGATGGTTCCTCCGGTTTACTTCCCTACTGTGAGAATCACGTGCCCGCCTGGAGCGAAATATTTCCTGGCTGTTTCTATAACGGTTTCCAGGGTTACGGCTTTTATTTGCTCTTCGTATTGCAGTTCGCCTTTGAACCCTGAGCCGTCGATTTCCGCTTCTGCCATGGCTAAAGCTCTCTGAAGACTCGTTCGTCTTTGTCTGATCAGCCTTTGTCCCAGGCAGTATTCTTTGTTCATTTCCAGTTCTTCTTGTGTGGGCGGCGATTCGTAGAGTTTTCTGTATTCATTGAGGAATATGTTTCTGGTTTCTTCCGCTTTTTGGGGCGCTGTGGCGGAGAATCCGAAGAAGGCTCCGCCGGCGTTTCTTTTCATGTTAATGGCGTGAACCACGTATGCCAAACCCCTTTTGCTTCTTATTTCATCATAGAATCTACCGCCGTCGCCCAGGCAGAGAGTGGCGATCAAATCCAGGATGATCGAATCATGATCGGAAGCGGCAGCCGCAGGATATCCTACTACTGTTGATGTTTGAGAGAATTCCTTATCAATTTTCACGTTCCTCGGATAACTGAGAATTTCCGGTTGAAAAACCGGGGCTTCATTTTTCTTTCCCGGTTCAATTCCGCCGAAAAGATCGCTGAAAGCGTCCATAACTGTATTTTGAGTGAAATCTCCGGAAAGTGAAATTACCAGGTTTTGCCCTGCGATCAGTTTTTCTCTCCATTCCGAGGTTTCATTTCTGTTCAAAGAGCGCAAACTTTCTATGCTGCCGGGACGCGGCAGGCCGTAGGGATGGTTTTTAAATATCTCCTGTTTGAAGAGCGCCAGAGAATAATCACGCGGCCGATCGCCGATAGCCGTTATTTTATTGATAAGTTTACGTTTTTCATTTTCAATATCGTCGGCTTTCATCGCGGGATAAAGCAGTATGTCGCCCAGGATACGCCCCGCATCATCGAAGGAAGCGGCGGGTCCATATAAAGTGAAGCCGAATCCGTCATCAGTCGTTACAGGATTGAGACTCACACCCAGCGCTTCGCATCTGGCGGTTAACTCTGCGCCGCCTGAAGTCTTTGTTCCCTTCAGCATAGCAACCGTCATAAGATCGGTGATGCCGCATGTTTCCTCCGTTTCATTGAATCTTCCTCCCCTTATCAGCGCTGCCAGAGCAAAGGTCGGATTCCCCGGAGCGGGTTGAAAAATGATGCGGGCGCCGTTATCTAATTCAGAATCGACAGGGGTCTTAGGTTGCTCCAAGATGCCTTTAGTCATAACAGAAGGAATGGCTATCGCTTCGGAATCCTTCATCTCAGCTTCAACCTCTTTTTCCGCTGCGGCGGCAAAGGCTTTTTCAGCGCTTTCTGCCGCTTCTCTTTTATCTCTTACAGACAGTTTTTTCGGTTTAAGCATACAGATGGAAAGGTTCTGCGGAGTCAGGTATTTTTCTGCAGTACGGCGAATCTGCCCAGGCGTCGCCTTATCAAGCAAGTCTACATATTCATCTATCATGCTTACGCTGCCGCCTCTGCCTTCGAAGACCGACAACCACTCCAGATGCCTCCGTAAATCATCCGTCCGCATCAGCATCGCGCTTTTCACCATGTTGCGGGCGCGATTCAACTCATCCTCAGTCACTTCTTGAGAACTCAACGCAAATATTTCTTCCAGAATTGCAGATTCAGCTTCTTTCAACCTGTCCGCATCCGTTTCAGCATATATATTGAACATCATATATTCGTCATATTCTGGAGAACGGGCTTCTATACGGTCCGCCAGCCCCCTGTCCTGCACGTTCCGAATCAGCCGGGAAGCTCTGCCGCCGCCTAAAACGGCTGCAGTCAGATCGAAAAGATGGTACCCCTCTTGTTTCAGAAAAGCGGGCGTATGGAAACCGCATATCCAGTAGACGCCGCCCAGTTCCGTCGGGATTTCCATATATCTGACTTCGTTCTGAACCGGTTCTTCGGGCGAATATTCGCCTTTGACTTCCGCTGCAGGCACAGGACCGAACACTTCTCTGGCGAGTTTTTCAGCTTCATCAGGGTCTACGTCGCCGCCTACCGTGCAAACGATGTTTCCCGGTCCGTAACGATCATGAAAATATCTCTCCAGGTCTTCCAGTTTAATACGCGCCAGACTCTCATCAGTCCCCAGACGCCATCTCCTGCGCCTATCCGACGTGTAAGCGACCGAATACAGCTTCTCCAGCACCATGGGTTCCGGTATGTCCTCCTTACGCCTGCTCTCCTGAGTAATAGCGCCCATCTCCGATTCAAAGACGTCTCTCCGGAATATAGGAGAAAAAAATCCGTCCGCCAGCATCTCCATCGCATCCTTGAGATGATCCCTGGGAACAACCAGCAGGTATTCCGTATAATCATACGTGGTCCCTGCATCATACCAGGCCCCCATAGCTCGGCGATCGTGTGCGAATTCCTTTCGGGAAGCACGCTGCGGAGAGGCATGCATCAAGTTGTGCTCCACCACATGCGATACGCCCTGCAGACGGTCAGGTTCCCATGCATAACCCGTCCGCACGTATAAACTGACCTCCGCCAACGGCGCAGACCTGTTGATTATCAGATTGACTTTCATTCCGTTGTCCAGCGTAAAACTCCTGAATCCCTTCGACTCGTTGCTCATCTTTACCTCCTCAATTCTATGCCTTGCTGAACTCTGTTAGAGTCCCTCAATCGATTGATGAACTTACCAGAGCTAAACGAGATTGTAAAAGGGGAACTTAAAAATATTGGAATCCGGTTTGAATAAGCCTGCGCAATCCTGACCGAAAAATAGAGCGCCGTTCAAAACAGGAATCCTGAAAGAATCATACCCGAAAAATTTATCATATCTTTGACATTCACTCCGAAATTCATTAAATATAATATCGGTTAAAAAATTATTTTCGAACTTTGCTTTTTTTCACCATAAAAGGAGGAGCAAAAGATCAACATTTTTATTCTGCGAATTTACAATAAACTCTGCAGAATTCATTATCAATTCTGCTTTGAAGCCGTTCGGACAAGCGGCTTAGAAGGGATGAAAACCTGAACTCTCAACAAACAAAGGAGGTATAGAGAATATGAAAAAAATCTTGTCCATCTTAATCCTGATTCTAACGGCGGGAATGCCCAGAGTCATGGCCGAAATTCCTTATGAGATCAACTATCAGGGTCATCTGACAGATGCTGCCGGAGAACCTCTTGAAGGAACTTACGGTTTTATGTTTCGGATATTTGCGGAGGAATCGGGAGGAACCGCGTTGTGGTCGGAGTATCACAACAGCGTGTATGTTGAAGGGGGAGTATTTCACGTGATTCTGGGTTCCAATATTCCGATAGACTGGCTGCAAAGGGCATAGAATTTGACGGCCCATACTGGCTTGAAATAGAAATCGACGGAGAAATTTTAACCCCGCGACTCCCGTTCACCAGCTCCGGCCAAGCCTACAGGTCCCTGGAAGCGGATGATGTGTACGCTAAAGACATTCATCCCAACAGCATCACAATAACTGGATACGGCCTGGTCATCGACGATTCCGGCCAGTGGGTCGGCGATCCCACGGGATTGATCGGTCCTACAGGCCCTCAGGGCGATACCGGACCCATAGGACCGCAGGGCGACACTGGTCCCGTCGGACCGCAAGGAGTTACAGGCCCCATAGGACCGCAGGGAGTCACAGGACCTATAGGACCTCAAGGCGACACCGGACCCGTCGGCCCCCAGGGCATCACCGGGCCAGTCGGACCGCAAGGCATCACCGGACCCGTAGGGCCTCAAGGCGACACCGGGCCGGTTGGACCACAGGGCGATATAGGCCCCATAGGACCGCAGGGCGATACAGGTCCTGTCGGAGCTCAAGGCATCCCCGTAGGACCGCAGGGCGATACAGGCATCCAGGGACCCCAGGGCGATACCGGACCCATCGGAGCCCAAGGTCATACCGGACCGGTCGGACCGCAAGGCGACACAGGACCTGTCGGACCGCAGGGCGATACAGGCATCCGGGGACCGCAAGGCGACACAGGCAGCCAGGGACCCCAGGGCGACATCGGTCCCACAGGACCCACTGGCGATCAGGGACCCCAGGGAGATATCGGACCCACAGGACCCACTGGTCCAAGCGGTCCGACTGGACCTGCCGGGGCGAACGGTTCCCAGGGACCTACCGGACCATCAGGACCCAGCGGACCTGACGGCGCCGGGGACGTCTATCATTACAATTGCAGCTCGGGAAGTTCTACGACTTTTTCATTCCCCCACTATCTCTGCACCACGGTGATAGTCGGTGAGGCGTACGCATCGCCCAGTTCCAACGCCATCGGCTTCGTCAATATCATAGAAAATGACTACTATATCCGATGGATAGGGATTGACGGCCAGGGCAATATCGTGCAAGGAGGAGCATCCCTGAATTCGAACTCCACGATAATGACATGCCGGGGAGGAAGCGTCGTATTGAAAACTCCGAATTCCTACAGCAGATCGCTTATTGTTACCGCGACAAGCGGTGAACAGGCTAGAATTACGGTGATCTATTAGAATTTAGCACGCAGTTTTGCATCAAAAGAGCCGTTCAAAATTTTGAACGGCTCTTTTTTTTGGGAGATCGGAGAGCTGGTCTGGTTTTGAGTCGGTATCGGGATATGAACATCATATTTCTTCGGCTTGTCGCTTTTGGGGTTTTACGGCGCTTGTTGGATTGACCTCACCCCCCGGCCTCATCGCCATGAAAGGGATACGTATTAGGATAAGCTTTACTTCATTACTTCTTAATATGTTAGCTGATGAATCGTTGTCGTGGTCGTTACCGGTAAAGCGGGTGTCGTTATCGGAGTATCGTGCGAGAAATGACTTGTAAATTCAATCTCACCTGAATGGGCGTAAAGTCTAGATTCGACATCGATCACGATCACGACAACGAATCTATTTTTAATGTTTTGGGACTGATCAAGCCGGGGTTACAATTCTTTCAAATTTTTTGACAATTTGTGTCGGTATCGCAATCGGTTCCGGGGTCGGCATCGGTATCGCAATCGTGATCGAAATCGAAACAAAATGATAGACGATTCTGTCGAATTGTAACCTCAAAAGACGCTTTTTTGATCAATGCCAAAATAAAGATAAATGAGAAACAGACAAAACTGTTTTCCCCGTCTTATGAAAAGCGCTAAAGACGCTTTCAAGAAATCTTCACCGACAGGCAGGTCTTTTGCCCTCACGGACGACATGAACTGCGGGGTCTATAAACTAAGAAATGCCGGCAACACTCCTCTTTACAGAATAATCGCCTTTATCGATCAATGGGAAGTAATTTTGCGCATTATGAAGCATC
>CAZUFC010000252.1:0-6473 GCA_964619725.1 uncultured bacterium
CAATGATAGCCACGGCGGGCAGGGATTGTTAAGCACGCTTGCCGGAAAGACACGCTTTTCCGCCGAGTAATAAAAAAGGATGATTCAGCTCTTGAAAAAGCAGCGGCAATAACCGATCATGAGCCTTCCAACCCTGTGGAGCAATGCCGGTATTACTTCATGACCCGGCAATACAAAAAATTGTTCAGGATCGACCCCGAGATAGACGAAATCACTGAATGGTATTCCGAATCGGACGAAAGAACCCAGAAACGCATAATGCAACGGATACGTGAAAGTTCGGACCCCGTATTTTTAAAGATCATACGCGAAGAACGCCGGTCAGGACGAACAATGGGACGGGATGAATTCTCTGATGATGAAATGACCCTGTGGATCGATTTATGTGAAAAGAGAAAGCAATATGAGCAGCTTGCACAGGTTTTTCATTATGGTACCATAAAGTATGCACTCAGAGCATTCGATATTCTTCAAAGGTCCGGTTATCAGTTGAAAGATGAACGCGACAGAGACATCTATGAGGGATTAAAGGAGAAAATCGATAGGGTAAAGCAAATCGATAACGGTTTACCGAGCAGAATAATTGATTCCGATGATAGGCATTTCAAGAATCCTTTTCGCTATCTGGACGAAACCGAAGGACAAATATTCTCGGACGCTGAAATAAAACAGATGTCTGAGTCTTACGATCCGGCTTATAAATCCATTGGATTATACCTTGCGTCAAAGAAAAAGCCGGAAGAAACCAAAAGAAAAATTGAGGAATACAAAGATTCTGAACATTGGATGCTGAGAGCATTGCATCCTGATTTTGGAAAGGAAATTACCGGAATAAATCATTCGGATATGACGGCCTACAAAGAAATTAATTTCGACAACATTCCCGTACAACACTTAAGAGCCGATCAATTTGGTGTAGGGTTATCCGAATCCGAATATCTAAAGAAACTAATCCGGATCATCCCCGTTCACGGCGAGCCGTATCTCGAAGTATCGGAGAAGGTAAAGTCGCATATAGAATCAATGAATGTACCAGATCATTTGAATGAATCGATTACGGCATTATGGGAATGCGTCAGGTATCTGATAGAGCGTAACAGCGTTCTGGGTATAGTCGATGCGGATATGGAGGAAGCTTTTGATTTTAATATGTTTGAACTGGAAGAAATTGAGGAGGATTGATGAAAGAGGCGGTTTGCAGCCGCAAAAATGCGCAAAAGGTACAAAAAAGTTATGGATAACTCAGAAAAGAGTCGTATGAATGTCTTAAAGAAAGCGTCTAAAATAAATGAAAACGAAAGACTGGTAATTATTCTGTTCAATAAGCCGAAGGTGAATAAAAAACGATTAAAAAAACCAACAACCCAACAGTCCAAAAAAAAACAGATCACCCAACCAAAAGCCCAACGACCCAACGGACCAACGGACAAACCGACCAACGGCCCAACCGACCAACGGAATAACGGACCAACGGCCCAACGGCCCAACCCAAAAAGGATTAAATCATGAAATTTGACGAAGAAATCAAGGTGCTTATCAGGGCGGGTTATCCGCTGTTATGTGTGGAGACCTGGGAGGAGGAGCGCTGCACTAACATGTTGAAACATGCAGCGGCGGAAGAGAATCGAAAATTTTATGAATGGACGACGAGCATGGGACTGATTGATGTTGAGGACAACATCGTTTTTCCGCCGTTAAAGGACCCCGGCAAGGTATCGTCGTATATCGCCGGGTTATTGTCTCATCTGCTGAATCAGAAGGAGGACGACGTTATATTTGCGTTGAAGGATTTCCATCATTACATGAAGGCGCCGTTGGTTCTCCGGTTGTTACGCGACATAACCGGGGTATTCAAATCTGCCGGGAACACTCTGATCATGCCGGCGCCGGCCTGGGACATTCCGGTCGATTTGGAAAAGGATGCTAATCTTCTGGAATTCAGGCTTCCCGAACTGGATGAATTAGAAAAAATATTTGATGATTTCACGGCTGATATAAAGAATAACAATCCGAATGTGGCGATCAATCTGGATGATGAGGGAAAGGAAAAGTTTTTAAAAGCAATGCTGGGGTTGACTCAGACGGAAGTGGAAAACACGCTGGCCAAGATAGTTGTGCGGACAAAAAGTTTAGATGAAAATGATATTCCGTCTATTCTTGAAGAAAAGGAGCAGATAATCAGGAAGTCCGGCATACTGGAATTTTATTCTTCAGTGGACAAATTCAGGGACATAGGCGGACTGGATGAATTGAAGGAATGGCTGAAGATAAGGGTTGAAGGATTTTCCGAGCGTGCCAGGAAGATGTATCTTCCGCCGCCCAAGGGCATACTGCTGGTGGGAGTTCCCGGTTGCGGCAAGAGTCTGTGCGCCAAGGCGGTCGCTTCCGAGTGGGGCAAGCCGTTGTTGAAGTTCGATATGGGTAAGATATACGGGTCGTACCTGGGGGAATCGGAATCGAATCTGCGCAAGGCCATACAGGTTGCGGAAAGCGTATCGCCTTCCATCCTGTGGATAGACGAAATCGAAAAAGCGCCGGCAGGCTCATCGGGCGGAGGCGACAGTGGAACATCACAGCGAATATTCGGAACATTATTGAACTGGATGGAAGAAAAAACATCGCCCGTTTTCGTTGTGGCGACTGCAAACAGGATAGCCGGACTACCGCCTGAACTGATAAGAAAAGGACGAATAGACGAAATATTCTTTGTCGACCTGCCTTACGCATCAGAAAGAAAAGAAATATTCCGGGTTCACCTCCAGAAAAGAAACAAAGACCCCCAGGATTTTCAACTTGAAAAAATGGTTGAAACGACGGAAGGCTTCTCAGGCGCTGAAATAGAACAAACAATAATATCCGCGCTTTTCGATGCCTTCAGCAGCAAAATGGAACTGAACACGGATATGATCGTTCAAGCCTCAGAAAAAACCGTTCCCCTGTCAAAATCAATGAAAACCACCATTGAAAGATTGAGAAAATGGGCCAGGGAACACTGCCGTTTCGCCTCAAGTCAGGAAATTCCCGTGAGCGAACCCGCCGCATACCAAACGGGAATAGACATTAAGGGAAAGGCCGCAAGGCGTTTAGGAAGAAAACTGACTTTGAATGATCGGAAAAAGAAGGACGATGATGGGAATGATGGTTGATGGTTTGGCTGTTGTTCCGTTGTTTGGTTGTTCCGTTATTCCGTTTTTCCGTTGGACTGTCTTTCGGTTGACCGTTTTTTTATGCTCAATTCTGCTCGGACTTTCTGATAACCTAATGGTGCCGTTTTTCATCAATAAAATTAAGAAGGAGTTTCTGTTTTTTCGGTAGATAGATGTTCGGGAAATTCAAGGTTTCTCAATAAGGCGCTGGAGCTCAAGGACCAGCATATCCCACAGGTGCGGATAGCTTTCGATAAGCCGGGCGATATCCGCCAGGTCCTTGATTTTTTTGCTTTGTCTTCGATCTTTATTGCCCCATGCCTTAATTTTGCCGCGCAACGTATCTTCCAGCGAAGCCACTCGCATCAGTATTCCGTGAATATCGGCAGCAACTGACCGTTTGGGAAAATCCTGATAAAATTTTTCCGTACTTAACTGAATACTCAGTTTTGATTTTCCCTTAAAATTGATCGACCAGGGGAATCTTTCCGATGTGAAACCGGCTTCTTTCAGAAGTTCAACGGCTTTTTCCGTTGCAGCGGCGGCAACGACCAAATCCACGTCCCGCGTCACCATAGGCTCATCAGCCCAATGATTGACCGCTATCCCTGCAATGGCGCACCATCGGATGTCATTTCGTTCAAGACAATCAACCAGTCTCATCACATCATCAGTCCCGCCGGAGGTCTGCCAGTCGAAAAATTGTTTGGGAGTCATAGCGCCGTCCTGATTATTAGAGGAATTCAGTTTATCGGACGGTCTTCATTTTTTGAATTGAAGTTCAGCCGTCCGATGACGAATGCCTTTTCCTCTGCCTGAACTTTATTGCCGATCAGTCGAAGCGTCGGCAAATACTGCGCTTATCTTACGATAATGGAAGTTTAATGACAAGTTCGGCGAAAAGTTGAGGAAAATCAGCAACGGATTTGCTGGAAGGATATCGCAAATTAATCATACCGTTCGCCCTTTACAAAATACCCTAATACAGGAAAAAAAAATGATCATGGCGCTTCTTATTCCCTGAACAGAATCGCTGGATAAATCAAAAAACGGGAATACAGGTGATACATCACATAAACGAATCAATCATTCAAAGCTTAAAACAAAAAGTAAAAAAGCCTGAAATAACCAAGCTTTGCCGTCTGAATTTTAATTCCGGTCAGAGGATTTAAGCTTTTCGATATTCATCTGTAACTCTGATATTTGGCGCTGTTGTTCCTGAAGAACCCTGGTCAACACTGCGATGATATCCATGGGGCTCAAGCCTTTTCTATCGTTCATGGCGACGAGTTCAGGGACATCTTCAGCGATGAAGCCCAGGCGTTTTTCGTGGGGAGAATTTTTATAAGCGTATGAAACGGGTTTGAGTTTTCTGAAAGCGGCGAGAGCTTGATTGGAATCCAGGGGTAGGATATTGTTTTTGTATTGTCTGGAGGAATTATGCAAATAATCGTCGGCCTGAACGTTGCCCATGACGTGCAGTGTTTCTGCGGGGCTGGAAGTGCCTATGCCGACTTTGCCGTCGGTCGTCAGCCTCATAACTTCCGATTTGTTCGTACCGATGGCGAGATCGTGATCTGTTCGAGTTTCCAGGGTGGCCTTATTAGTTCCGGCTCCCATTCTTATTTTCGAGGCTGATTCTCTTTCGGCGCTGATGAAAGCGGAACCGGCCGAGGCATATACGGTCAGGTTTTCCGCAGGGTTTGCGGTCCCAATTCCTACATTGCCTTCTTTTATAGCGAACTGATCCGAGTTCCAGTCGGCGCCCGATTCGCTGTGAGCCAGTTCCAGAGTTCCGTCGCTGGCCTGGTACCCCAAAAATCCCTTATTTATTCCGTCGCTTTTAAGGCGTATGTTGACTCCCGTATCAGCAGCACTTTCCAGATACTGGTAGAATGTTCCGGGGCTTTTTGCGTGAAGGGTTCCGGAGGGTTCGGTCGTTCCTATGCCGACACAGCCGTAATTAGTGCCGCCCGTGATTGCGAGGGCATCCCGTATCTCACCGCTATTGTCGCTGACCTGTAACCGAAATGTTCCGTTATGATTGCCGACGTCGCTGTATACTGAAATTACTCCCCGCATCGGATTCTCCTGGACGGCATGTTCCAGCTTTATTCCGTCTCCATCCTCGGAGGCTATATGTAATCTTTTGTCGGGAGCCTCAGCTCCTATGCCGACATTTCCGTTCTGGGCGATACGCATAGCCTCAAATAATGAGCCGTCTTCACAGACGATAAACTTCATATATCCTTCATCTTTATCAACATCGTCGGCGCCGGAAAGAAATCGTATGATACCGATGGTCGTATCGTTCCATTTGGCGGAAATGTTGGCTATAAGACTGTCGGCTGTGTCTGCATCAGCATTCAGCAATAATTTTACAGGACTTGTCCCCGTATTCTTGATCGACATTTCCGAAGAAACTTCTGAATGTATTTGTAGCATTTTAGACGGCGCGTCCGTTCCGATGCCTACGTTGCCGTTCAAAAGAGCGATGTCCCCATTGTTTTTCTTAATGACGATCTTGTCCTTTCCGTTTGCGACCTCTCTTATCTTGAATTCGTCGTCGCTGCTGCCGTCCGCTTTTATATTCCACTGGATGTCGCCGTTGCTGATTTTTAAAGTAGGGTTGGATGTTGCGCCCGGCGAATAGAGCTGAATATTTCCATTATAAATGTGCAACAAGTCAGCCGGATCATCGGTTCCCAGTCCGATGTTTCCGGAGCTCACCTCATAGTAGGCATCGGCGCCGCCGGCGTTCCCCTGATTATTGTATATTAGTTGGCCGTTTGAACCGGCGACCGGTCCTGTTGGGCCTTGAGGTCCTGTTGGGCCGACGGGACCGGTGTTGCCCAGAGGCCCCTGCAGCCCTTGCGGACCGGTATCTCCCTGCGGCCCGGCGGGACCCGTTTGACCTGTATCGCCCTGCGGCCCGGCGGGACCCGTTTGACCCGTGTCGCCCTGCGGCCCCTGCAGCCCTTGCGGACCAGTATCTCCCTGCGGACCTGTATGACCTTGAGGACCCACTGGACCCG
Organism: uncultured bacterium; assembly: GCA_964619725.1. Lineage (GTDB taxonomy): Bacteria > CSSED10-310 > CAZUFC01 > CAZUFC01 > CAZUFC01 > CAZUFC01. The sequence continues at coordinate 6,182 of CAZUFC010000252.1, forward strand.
TAACGCCCTGCGGCCCGGCGGGACCCGTTTGACCCGTATCGCCCTGCGGACCTTGCAGACCCTTGGGACCAGTATCTCCCTGCGGACCTGTATGACCTTGAGGGCCCACTGGACCCGTATCGCCCTGCGGCCCGGCGGGACCCGTTTGACCCGTGTCGCCCTGCAGCCCCTGCAGCCCTTGCGGACCAGTATCTCCCTGCGGACCTGTATGACCTTGAGGACCCACTGGACCCGTAACGCCCTGCGGCCCGGCGGGACCCGTTTGACCCGTATCGCCCTGCGGACCTTGCAG
>CAZUFC010000253.1:0-1527 GCA_964619725.1 uncultured bacterium
GAGCGCCGCTTCGCTGAGCACGAAAGTTCTTTTTGAGTATCGAGATCACAATTTGCAACCCCTATTCGATCAGTCCCCAAAAACGAGATAATAGATCGACCGGCGACTTAGTTTTGGGTATTATAATTCAAAGAGATTTAAGGAAAGTCGCCGGTCGACGATTCTTGTTTAAATCTATGGAATCCAGTAACAGATTTCCAGCAGCGGTCGCTGTTCAGGATAATAATACTCGCTGCTTATGTACTTGTCATAGCCGTTAAGCGTTTCATCAATCATGACGCCGTAATTGTCGAATACTCCGCCGAACCACCTTTGGACCAGGGTTGTAATATCGGCTGTATGGTATCCCGATAAGGCGGTATTGAAGCAATCTTCATTTACCGGATCGAAAGCGTTTCCAAAGTTGTTCCAGGTAACCTCCAATTCATACCAGGGTTCTGTGATTCTGTGAACGCAGGCTGTACCGTTATAGGCGGTGCAGGAGTAGATGTGGAGATGGGCATAGTCGATGACGGCATCCGGGGGTAAAACGCTGATATCGAACCAGAGAAGCATTCTTTTTTCGTAATGGCAGAGCAGTTGTCCCCGTCGGCCTGCATAGAGGTATGTGGAATTTCCGTAGTTATAATTGCCTTCTCTTCTTGAGATGAAAGTATCGGCTGCATCGCCGAGCCCATCGCGGCTGATGGTGATGCAGACGTATTCGGGCGTTGGAGAAGGGAGAGGTATGGTGGGAGTGAGGGTAGGTTCTATCGTCGGGGTCAGGGTAGGTTCGATGGTGGGCGTCAGAGAGGGGAGGAAGGTAGGCGTCGGCGGCGGACCCGTCAGTCTATAGCAGACTTCCAGCATGGGACGGCGCTGCATGCAATCCGAATCGCTGCTCTTGAAGATATTGTAACCGCACCAGTGATGTTTCAGCATTATACCGTAATTCTCGTATTCATAGTCCATCCATAATTGAACGAGGTCGGTAAGGTCGACGGAATGGAATCCGGGAGCGCCGGCAAAAAGCACAGCCTCCACATAAGGCGAAAAGTCTTGAGCGGAATTACACCAGGTAGCCGTGGACTCCTCCCAGGCATCTGTCATGCGATGAATGACGATTTTACTGTAGACGCTGCTCAGCGAAAAGAGGCTAAGGGTAGCTGATTCAATGAAAGCTCCTTCGGGGATGACGCTGAGGTCAAACTGCATCAGGGCTCTGAATTCCGAGCAGTATCCATAGAAGCCGGTATAGAGTTTCGGGAGGGTGCCGAAATTGCTGCCGGGTTTCTTTTTCCAGAGAGTTGTATCGGTAATATCGCCCAGTTCGCCCCGTTTAATGACTACGCAAGTGTATTCGGGTGAGGGGCTGGGTTCGAGGGTGGGTTCGGGAGTCGGCGTGTTTGTGGGAAGGGGAGTGAAGGTATCGGTGGGAACGGGAGTCGGCGTATCGGTGGGTACGCACGTGAAGGTATTGGTGGGAACAGGTGTAGGCGTGTCGGTGGGTACGCACGTGAAGGTATCGGTGGGGACAGGTGTAGGCGT
>CAZUFC010000253.1:1627-6222 GCA_964619725.1 uncultured bacterium
TAGGCGTGTCGGTGGGTACGCACGTGAAGGTATCGGTGGGGACAGGTGTAGGCGTGTCGGTGGGTACAGGCGTGAAGGTATCGGTGGGAACTGGGCTCGGCGTATCTGTGGGTACCGGGGTCGGCGTATCCGTAGGCATGGGAGTCGGCGTAGCGCAGATGACGTCCACCGTCCATTGAGATTCATCATAAACATTATCCAGATAATATCCGTCGGGATGTTTGGGGTGACCGACGGCTGTCGCTGTGTTGATAACGTCGCCGCAAGCATTGAACGTAATCATGGCTAATCCCGCGCTGCTCGCAAATTCTATTTCCAATCGAGCTGCATTCAAGGCATTAAGTTCAGCAGCCTGGAAGCTGTTGTCGCCGTAATTCTGCAGAGGAACTGCCGCAATGACGTTATTCAGTTCATCGAAAGCTCTAACCTCACCGCCGTATTCATTATTGTCGATGTCCAATACTTGAACTTCCCTCACCGACATAGGTTGATCGAAATACGCGGTTATAACTCCTCCGCCTGCGTAATCGTCAGGATCGTAGGGGTTGGCGTCTCTCGATATAATGAGGACATAATCCTGCGGTATGCTGTTTTCTCCGGGCATACCCATTTTACCGCCGTTGCCGATTCCGGGTCCGCCGAAATCCTGGTTGGGCGTTCCGAGATCGGGGTCTCCGCCGGTTGGAGCGCTGCTGTTAAAGATCATCAGAGGATGAGAAGCCGGATTGCTGGTAGTGAGATGTATGCCCAGGTCCGCCCATTGTTCGTCAATGAACTGTCCTTCGTAAAGCGGAATATTGTCGTCGTCGAACTCAAAGTCCATAGTGAAACCCGTTCCGATCAAATTGACCGTACGATCGAACTCCACAACCTGACCCGGCCACAGCATGCCGTCCCAAATGGGGTTGTCGGGATCGATCATAGGATCGTAAACCTGCGCTCCGCCATGATGGACGATATCCCCGCAGTTTTCCAGTCTGAAATGATATGTGATCGATTCGCCCTGGTACACGAATTCGGGACCTGTTTTTTCAATATCGATGCAGGTCTGGAAGAACCCGAAGTCAATACTGAAATCATATTCGCCCGCATCCAGATGAACGTCGGCTTCATGAGTCGATTCGTCGCCGTCGCTGTCCCATTCGTCGTTTGTTCCTCTGTCCTGAGGCGATGCATACCAGCCTTCGAGCACGCCTCCCGATTGGAAATTGACGTCTGCGATTTTCACCGTATAATCGCCGGCAGGCACATCAAAGAAATAATAAGAACCGTCCGACGCGGTTACAACGCTGTCCACTTCATCGCCCACTGCATCCAGCAACAGGACCTGGACCCCTTCTATTCCCGGTTCGCCGGCATCCTGCAGGCCGTCGACCTGATGAGTCTGACTGTGGAACATGTCGTGCCATACGAAATCGCCGATAATGCCGAGCATGACCGGCGTGAAAGTGGGAACAGGCGTATCATACGGAGTAGGCGTCGGTATCTCGGGAACGTCGCAATACTCAGGATAGGCAATGGATTCCACATCCGAATATATCGTGTCGAGACTCAATTCATCGACCGTATGCAAAGCGACCACATCATATGCGATAATGCTTAATGAGTCGTCCGATTCATGAATGCCCGCCCACAAGTAATTGTCCGGCCTCATTTCCAATGCTTCCGTTTCGCCCGGCAGATTCGACGCCAGGTGCGTCATCGTATTCGTCAACGGATCATAAGCGTAAAGATTCGTTCCCGACGATGCGTAAAGCGTGGTCCCCGCATGGTTCCAGGCCAGTCCCTCAACATTGATGGAAGAACCGTATACCAGAGAGGCCGCTCCTGTATTTATATCTATCGAAATCAGACCGGAACCCTCGGACCAACCCCACAATGCGGCATCGAACCATCGAAAAGTCAGCGCCACAACTTCGCTGAATCCCGTGTCGCCGATCATGGTCATGTCGCCCGTTACGGCATCAACGTTAAATAAATAACCGTCATATTCGCCGTCGCTGCCTGATGAAGCATACAGACGATTGGTCACAGGATGTATGTCCAGACCCTCGATATCCTGATCAATATGTAACGGGCCCAGAGCATTCACATCGCTCGTATAGGGATCGATGGTGAAAAATTGTGAATCATTGAGCGCCTCATCGTGCACCGCATATATCAAACACGGCAGAGTCGTCGGCGTCTCGGTAATCTGCGGCGTCGGCGTGCAGCTCGGATAAGGCGTCTCCGTAGGTACGTAGGTCGGCGTCATCGTCGGCTCGCACCAGTATCCGAAATCGGCTTCCCGGTAATTTTCCCCCAGCGCCAGGTCCTTTGGATGAGGTTCGTTAGCCGTCGTCAATATATATCCCGGAGGCAACGTCGATTCGTCTACATCAACCACGTAACAGCCGCTTTCAAGATTCGTAAACAAATACCAGCCCGGATTCCCCGTATCAGGATCATAATCCGTCGTTCTGCTGTCCAACAGAGCGTCTTCAATATCCGCAACGCCGTTGCAGTTTAAATCTTCATAAAGGTCTACCGTCACGCCGTTCAATCCGTAAATCGACGGGGCCTCATCCTGGTCCCCCTCCGCATCCGCATCATACCACACATAATCGCCTATGCTTGACGTAACGGCTTCAATCGATTCTATGGTTAAATCCGTGGCGTTATGACTGCCGATTATCTCCATTACTATCGCTCCGACATTCGTGAAATCAGCGCCGGTACCGCTCTGAACGACGAAGTCGCTGAAATTTAAATAAAACTTTATCCCCGGAGGACTTATCAAACCAGGAAGATTCACGATGTAATTCGACCAGTTCGCGGAATCGGTGTAAACTGAAACCACCAGTGTCGCCGGCCAGTCCTCGTTCGTAACGTGAACCATCATATGATCCAAAGCGCCGCTGCCTGTCAGGTCAACTCCCCCTAATCCGACGTAGTCAACGGCCAGAGGAGCAGGGTCACCGTCCAGGCCGTCCCAGACGACCTGCGTATATCCCTTGACGCCCGTTTCCTGACTGTGCGCCAACAATCCGTTGTCCGCATCATTTATCTTTAAAGTCAAATAATCCGCTCCCTCAGTCACCTCAATGAACACATCACGTTCGTCCATGACGATTCCAGGACCGGTTACGGAATTCATATCCGTGTTCCCGGGCGGAACATCGCCTTCCGCCAGTAAAAACTGATAGGTCTCAAATGAGTCAATCGTGATCTTGCCTTCTAAACCCGTCGCTGCTAAAAAAATTAGCAACGCCGGCAGCAAGATCGTCCCCAGGAATTGCATGGCGTATCTTTGCATGATTTCCTCCTCTATACGCTTCAGGATCAAAAAATAATCAAGGGAGTTGACGCTAAGCGTCAACGTTAACGACGTTTTGCATCTCGTTCTTATTATCTGACTTTTTTCATTGAAAGTCAAGTAATTATAGAAAAAATAAGATTAGAAATTCCTGTTAAAGCTTCGATTGGTTGCTTTTCCGGCGATGATCAAACCGCAATTGCAATTTATCTCAAAAAAACAGGCATACTGAAATTTCTCCTTAAAAAAATTTACTTTTTTGCACATTTGACAAGACTGTTCAGTGGAGATCGTTCTCTGTATTTAAAGTGCGATTCCAATTGCGATACCGCGACCTATTGCCGGCAGAAATGAGTAAAAAAGGAGCCACCTGGTAGAAAATTCGAAAAAATTCTAAAAAAATTAGAAGAATTTAAAGAAATATCTGAAGACTTCTTCGATGCCCGGGGTTAATAGCGGATTGATATTTGAGTTTATGGACAGGCGGTATCGAGCATTTTGGGATTAAGGCGGACCGTTAGGGGCATAATAAGGCATGAGAATTGCTTATTAATCAAAGGGCAATATTTTTAACTGGCGGATAATGAGCTAAACGTCAATGAAAGGAATTGAGGATGTCGGGTTAGATGAACAAGAAACGAATTTCAAAGCTGAAAAGGTAAGGAAATTTTTATTAAAAGGAGGAAAAAACAATGACGCAACAGGATGCTTACATGTTGTTTAACGATGCGCTGCAGGTGATAAACAAATCATTGCAGAATAACAAGGACAAGTTTCCCTACGGTGAAATAATCAACCTGGGCGATAAGATAATCGGAGACAGGCAGATCGGCGTGGCAGTCTACAAAGATGATCCCTCTTCGCCGTATGATTTTTTCACTGTAAAAATGAAGAATGGGAAGCTTGAACTTTTTTCGCATGGAAAAGAAGAACCCACGATAACCTGGAAAGTATCAAGAGAATACCTGCAGAAGGTAGGTGAAAACGAGCAGGAATATATCGATCATCCGGAGAAGCTGGATTTGGAGTGGTTGAAGGATCGTTTGAGTATCGGGAAATAGGAACAGAGATAAGAGAATTTTGGCATTGATCAAATAAGCCTCTTTTGAGGTTACAATTCGACAGAATCGTCTGTCATTTTGTTTCGATTTCGATCACGATTGCGATACCGATTGCGATACCGACCCCGATACCGACCCCGACCCCGACCCCGATACCGATTGCGAATCCGACCCCGACTCCGCCCCCGGAACCGATTGCGATGTCGACACAAATTGTCAAAAGTTTTGAAAGAATTGTA
>CAZUFC010000254.1:0-6196 GCA_964619725.1 uncultured bacterium
TAATGATTTGCGAGGCAGGGGCGGCGCTTATACTTTGACTGAGCAAATCCGAAGATTGACGCAGTATTGGGAAAAATTCGCCGTTTATGGACAAAAACTAAATATATATGTTAGCATCCTTTGACTTTCAACGGGAAAATCTCCGCTGGAAAGGTTCACTTGCAGAAGCAGATGGTTGGTCCATGAAAGTCATTACTGATCAAAAGCATTAGCGAATACCGCGTGAGGTTGCTGTTTCGAATGAGCATGGATGACATGTGGGGCGTCAATATTAAAACATTCGTAATTTCATGCATATTTATGACGTTCTGTTTTTCGGTTTTCAATATTTCGGGGTGCAGAAAACAACAAAATGAAACGCTCCGGAAAAACGTTCTGCTGATAACGATTGATGCATTACGGGCCGATCATCTTGGATGTTACGGGTACGACCGACAGACCAGTCCTCACATAGACAAACTGGCTTCCGAAGGGATTCTTTTTGAAAACGCCCTGGCTCAGGCGCCTCATACTCACAGCGCCATGGCTGCGATGATGACGGGGACCTATCCGGTCCTGCACAATTCGGTAAACGGGTCGCGTCTGATCAACCCGGCACTGGCGACCCTGGCGGAAACGTTAAAAGCAAACGGATATGCGACAAAAGCCGTCGTTCAGAATTATTGGCTGACGGAAGAAATCGGTTTTGCACGAGGGTTCGACGAGTTCAATAACCATGAGCAGCCGCTGACCGATGCCGACATAGAAAAAAGCATCCTCCGGCGGCTCAACAAGCCCGGCGAAACTCCTTTTTTCCTATGGCTGCATTATCTGGAACCGCATGCAGAGTATATCCCGCGCATGGAATATATTAAGGAATTCATTCCGGATTACGAAGGCGACTATTATACCGTCACGCTTGAAATGACGACCAGGACCTATTGGCGTCCGGATGTCAAGCTCGCCCCGGAAACAATGCGATATATTAAGGCGTGTTACGACAGCGAAATACGTTTTTGCGACGAATCTATCGGAAGAATATTGCAGAGACTGGAAAAATCGGAATTATCCGAACATACCCTGGTCGTCCTTACTGCCGATCACGGGGAGGAATTCAAGGACCATGGGCGGATGGGCCACGACCATGGCCTGTACCAGGAGCTTCTGCACATTCCGCTCATCGTCAGAGCTCCCGGCATAATGGCTGCCGGCAAACGCATTGCCGAAGCCGTTGAAGCGATCGACATAATGCCGACTGTCTTGTCCTTCTGCGGCTGCGATATACCCGAACTCACCCAAGGCGAAAACCTTCTGCCGCTCATACAGGGAAAACGGGATGAAAAACCCGGCGCTGCGGTATCCCAGCGTTATTTTTTCAGCCTTAACAGCCATCTCGTTTCTCTCTTCCATCCGCCCTGGAAATTGATCGCTCAAATCAACGACATCGACGTTAATGATTTCCACAACTGGAAATTGGCGCCTCCGAGACTAGGCGTCAATCTTTTCAACATCAGAAACGATCCCGGAGAAACAGAAAACCTGGCCGCACAGAATACTGAGCTGGTTATGCGACTTATTCAAATGCTACAGTCCTGGTACAGAAAAAACCGGCCGCCTTATTTCCGCGAACGGCTGAACCAGGAAAAAATCAGCGACGACTTGAAACGGAATCTTGAAGCATTGGGATATTTGCAGTAACAATCCGTCAGATTCGTTCAAGCCATGTCAGAACGATACCTGTTCAACAGAATAATCAGTGCGACGCCTGCGAGACTTATCAGGCTTATGAATCCTGCAAATGTCCTCAACCGCGTCGAACCGAAGTACAATTTCAATTTGCCGGAACTGTTTTTTGAAAGCCTGGCGATTATGCGACCCGCATTATCGATTTTGACGGGGATGCTTGCATTATTGAACATCAGTCTCCAACCCGGGAAATAGTACACCTCAAACCTTAGAATTGAATCCTTTTCTGCTTCAACGTGCATGCTTATTTCGTGAGATTCAACCCGTAAATCCCTGATTGTCGCATCGCCTTCTATAATGCTTATCCTTTCTTCGGACGGCGGCAGGCGCTTTGCCTTTCGAGGTAAAAATTCATTTGCCGTAGTTGTGGTTTTACCTGAAGAGACCAGTTTTCCGGGCAGAAGCAATTGATCTATCTTAGCTGCAGGAGCGATTCCGTTATTCTGGATGAAGGGATAGACCTTGACGTACGGCAGGGCTCCCCACATGGCCAGGGCCGCCGGCAACGCGGATAAAGCCGCAATCCATATGGTTTTAAGTCTTACCGATAGATGATTTATGACGATTCCGCCCGCGACCGCCATACCCAGGCTCGCCGCCAGTAAAAAACGCCAGGGAAACTGGAAGAGCCTGATGAAGGGCATATTCTCCCATAAAAAACGACTCTGCTCCAATGTCATAAAAAGCGCTGCAAGCGTTACAATTCCTACCGCTGCAGAAGTCGGTCCTGTTTTTTTGCCCCGGATCGTTCTGTAAAGAAAAAGCACAAGAAATAAAACGAATGTGATCGATTGAGCATATCCCAGTTGCACGGGAATCAGTTTTATTCCGTCTTTTCTGACGGCTGCGACAGGTTCGAATTTCTGTACTATCCACTGATTGGGCCGGATAAAATTCTGCTCCCATATATAGGGACCTGTTTCGAGTCTTTTCAAATGTGCATGACCGGTTTCCAGCAATGCCGGAAGCCAGAAAAAAGCTGACAGGCCGACTGCCGTGATCAGGACAATTGAGGCTGCTCTGATCCTGTTTTTCAATTCTTCACGTTTCTTTAATTGCGCAAAGACTCCGAAAACAATCAAAAGCGGATATAACATTAATGCAGTGATGTTATGAGACAGGATCAGGGCTGAGGAAAACAAAACGGCCCCACAAAAGAGAAATATCGAAGAGCGCCGGATGTAACGAACCAGGAAAGCAAGCGCCCAGATGCCTGTGACTGCAGCGGTCAATTCAGGCATATTGCCTCTTATGTAAGCGCCGGCCAGGAAGTAGGGCGAATAAACGAAAAAGAGGGCTGATAGTATCCCCGGAATAAATCCGAAAAGAGAACGAACCAGGTATCCGGTCCCGGCGCCTGCAGCGATCAGGAGCGTACCGATCAATATTTCAAAAGAAAGAGCATAACCGAAACCGATTATTCGAAAGAAGTCCGTCAGATAGTAAAACAGGGGCGAGTAATAATGAAAAATGGGCAGACCGTAACCTCCGGCAACGTGAGCGGACCATCGCGGGAAAAGTCTCCCCTCCTGGATGGCTAAATAATGTTCCAGGCTGCGGTATAGATGATTGGCCATATCATGACCGCCGGGGAAACCGTATTCGAATAGCGGCAGCGTCGCCGGAAAACACAAGCCGATGACCACGATAAAAAAAATAACGCTGTTCAACTTCCCCAATATAATCACTCCTCGGGACCGATCAAACGGAAGTTACATTTTTTGCAAATCGTCTCTTCTCTTATCCGTGATAAGCCGTATTACCTGTGGCAGCGGAGACTTTGCAGTTATTTCCAGAATTCTGGACATTCTGATCATTGCCCGCCCCTCTTTTGTTTTCCCAAATGCCTGCAGCATGCCTCAAGCATATGAACTCATCCCAACTTAAAACTTCAAATCAACATTTGCAAGCCCTGAAAACTATCTGTCCCGAATTACATTTTGAAGCGCGGCAATTTACAGGAGCTTGTACACCAGCCCTGCTTTCAACCCTACAGCCTCTCTTCCCGGCCCTGTAATCAACAGGCGGGATGGTTTAATTTCGCTTTTCCATTTGATGACAGATGCTCCATTGATAATTTCTCCAGTTTTTTCACCGAAGATTAGAGCGCCGTCCGGGAATTCAGCGGCTATTTCCCTGGAATGCGCTTGATCCGCAGGCGTAATAGCGACAGCTCTGAACGCGGGATACTCGGAAACGTCCGCAATCACTCCGAAAATCGCATCACTGCCGGCAACTTTTATCGGTCCTTTCGTCAAACAGACCCGAACCATGAACCGTCCTTTCGTCTTCCGAAGATAATGACGCGTCCAGGGAAAAGGAAAATCCGGCGCGAGGCTCCGCTGCGCAATCCGCCGCATGAATTCAACAGGGTTTGTGATCTGTTCCCTGATATGATAGATATAAGCCGTATCGGCAATTACCGCGTCCGGCTCCATAAGTTTACACCAGAGGAACTGATTCGGGTCCTGATGCAGCAATTCCTGCAGGGATGCTATCCATATGACGTAATCCCCGCGATCCGGAAGATACATCCGCTTGTGATCGATAGTCCTGTATCTTACATATGGATTCAACACATCGATCCGGGATTCTATGCCGAAAATGAACTCATGGATATCATGACTGATACGATATTTTTCCAGTGCTTTTAACTCCTGGCACCAGGAAATGTTCGAATCCCCAAGCCACAGATGGCCTTTATCGGCGCCGCCGGCCAATTCATTGAAATAACTGATGTAAAATGGAAATTGGCGCACATTGACGCCGAATTGAACCAAAGACAGAAAAACCGTCAAACAGACGCTTAGTCTCATCTTCCCCTCAAACATGCCAGGAATTCTTCCGCAAAGGAAAAATACAAACGGAAACGCCGGCAAAACATATCTTACCCCGGCATCCACTCTGTGAATGAAGGCAAAATATGTCAGCCATGATACGGCAAAAAACAGGCTTATCTTTTCGGCTCTCCCCCATGGCTTCCCTATCAGCGGTCCCAATAAAATCAACAATATTGAAACCGCAGCAGCAGGCGTTATTTTAAGAAAAAACGCCAGGACGTCATATCCCGGAACTCCTCCCTCCACCACTTTTCCCATAATGAATGCAGGCCATCTACCCTGAAAATTCAGATGAACATCCATTCCCTGAATGTATTTCTGCGGGAAGGGTGCAGGAATACGTCCAAGAAACGTGCGGGCTATCCCCTGTAATGTCTCTGAATGTAAAGCCATAGAAGACTGCGGTTTCATAGTCAGATCAAAACCGTATGCTGCATTAAGCATGAATATCGCTGCCGCAAGCGGTAAAAAAAATTGACCGGCAAAATGCTGCAATCTCTCTTTCATGCTTTCAGCAGGCCATAACAGTACAACGGGAAAACACAAGAGCGGGATCAATAGAAATGAATATTTGCTCAGAAATCCAAGCAACAGAGAAAAACTGAACAGCACGCCGGTCAATATCGTTTTTCTTCTGAGATTGAGCCAGAGAGCAGCCGCTGAACTGATGACGAATGTTGACGTCAGGGCGTCGCTGGTCGTTAAACGAGCATGCGCCATGAAGGTCGGCGAAAAACCCGCCATGATTACCGCGAATACCGCTCCCTTTGTCCCATGTTCCGAGCGACTCCAGAAAAAAATCACAGCCCAGCAGAGCCAAATATATGGGAGCATGCCCAGCCGTGCCCAGGTGACTTCAGCCTCCTGCGATCCATCTGAAAAAAGAAGACGCAGACAAGTGTTGCTGTAAAAAAGCAACAATGGGTTCTCCAAAACGCGATTATAATTCTGTGACCCGTATTCCAGCAGATCGCGGCCTTTTCGCATCCACCGCACCTCATCGACAGTCCAGGATATCCGGCTTTGAGAGCTATACCAGAAACACGTAAAAACTATTATCAGACTGAAAAAAGGTATGAGATGATTATTCTTTTTCAAGCGCTTAAAGTCATACATATCTCGAAATCTCCACCCCTTCTAAATATAACTATTTATGGGACTGAGCATACCGGGGCAACACTTTTTTCAAAACTCTTGACAGTTTGTCTCAGTAATCGGGGTCGGTATCGGGGTCGCTATCGGGATCGGGGTCGAAATCGGGGTCGGTATCGCTATCGGGGTCGAAATCATGATCGAAATGTGATGCGGAAATTCCGAATAATTGTAACCTCAGAAGTCCCATTTTTTATCAATTCCCTATTTATCTTCTATTATTTCAACTCCGCACTGACTCAATTCCGGTAAAAATCCGCTTCTTCTCTGACTCCATTAAACTTTTAAAGAACAAGATTACGAAATTACAACGTTTCCTCAAAATTGTCCGTTATATTAAGACGATCAACAAACACACCCTAATCAATCTTTCTCGTTCAGTCAAGATGAATGTCCGTGAATATTTTTTAAACCGGAATCTCAGAATGAGCTTTTTCCGCTGTGTGTGGATCCAAGTAAAACCAATTAAAAATGAAGGT
>CAZUFC010000255.1:0-6186 GCA_964619725.1 uncultured bacterium
ATGATAGCCACGGCGGGCAGGGATTGTTAAGCACGCTTGCCGGAAAGACACGAATCGGCCCTGCTTCAATCCCAATTGTAAAACTGCTGCCGCTTATCGGACGCGTCGGTTAACCCTTTTCGTATCGGAATCGGAGTCGAAGTGAAAGCAGCCTGGGCAAAAAAGTCTTTACGTGTATGATGCGGACAGCGATTGTTAAACCTCTGTTTTAAGATGTTGCAATAGTCTGAATTCTCGTCGGAACGCAAAAAAATTACCCGATTTTTTAATCTCATAATAGAAAAGGGAACTTTTCCAGAAAAATAGAATATTAATAAGGGGGACGCATGACTTCCATTCTCTTCTCATTTCATGCCGCTATCGTTCCAGTATTTTTTTTGCCCGTACCAGACAAGCCGAAACTATCCTCAAATTTCTCATTCCGAATTCTCCAGTCCGCCTTGAAAATTCGAAATTTGAATATCACGTTCGTATATCTTATTGTAATGGTTGGGCATGATGCCCTGCAATCTATGTTTTCCCGGGAGTCGCCGCTCGATGATCTTAAAACAAAAAACTGAAATACTTGATGGATCAACAGCTCGTACCGCCTGTTTACACAGGCATGCCGAGTTAAAAATGAGCATGTGGGCCGGCGCTGCAATAACTGCATTCCTGGCCTTGATTTTTTTAAGTTTTTTCGGCCTTTTCGAAGCCGCAAACGCATCTCTTTTTCAGGAAACTTATGTATATCCCAAGAAGGCTGGACAGAGGAAAGTTCAGTGGAGGCTGTTCGATTGGAACTATATTGATTATCCTGAAGATGAAGAAGAAAAAGGCGGCATACGCTTTTATTATTATGACAGCGAATCCGAGGTGGTTAAGCCGGCAGTCATGGCGCTTTACGAAATTTACGATGAATTCAAGGATTTATTCAATGTCGTACCCTTGAGATTTGTCCCGTTTTTTCTGTATTCTTCTCACTTGGAATTCGAACAGACGAATATTTTTCGGATATCCGAAGGAGTTCTGGGGGTAACGAGTCCTTCGAATTTAAAGCTGTCTCTTCCTTATTACGGTCAGTTCAGTCGATACAGAGAAATATGCGCTCATGAGATGGTACACGTTTTCACGATAATAAAAGCGGATCAGATAGCACATAAAACGGGAACGAAACAAAGTCCGCTTTATAAACTGCCGTTGTGGTTTATTGAAGGGATGGCGGAATTTTATTCCAAGCGCGGTCTGGATGCGGAAACTTTGATGTATATCAGGGATATCGTCTATCACGAGAACCCCAAAAAGAATCATGAATTGCCTGATTTCTTCGATGAAGGACCGTATGATTTCGTTCGCATCTATAAGCTGGGACAGGCTCAGTTAGCCTTCATGACCGAAAAATACGGCGCGAATTTCCCTCAACTGCTGCTTGAAAAAAGTTACCTGCTTCAACCTCACTACAAAGCGGAGGAAGACGAAGACGCCCCGGCAGAAGATGAACGCAAAAACTCTGAAGAAAAAGGTTATGCGGCTTCAACTTCATCGGAAGGTGAAAGCGATACGGATGATAAAGGATCGAGGAATCAAAAAGATAAAGCAGAAGAGGAATCCTCTCCGGCAAGTTTGGACCGTTATGGTCGAATGCTGAATTTCGTGGAATTGATGGAGTATTTGACGGGGCAGGATAAAAAGGAAATCAATGAAGCCTGGAAAAGGTGGATTGGAAATCAATTTCCTTTGCCGCCGCCCAGGACGATTGAAGCGTCATCACTTGATATTCAGACGGTCAAAACGTCAGGGGAATATATCGATTCCTATTCAGTAGACGAATCGGGCGATTATCTGATGTACCGCTCCGCAGAAAAAGATACCGGTATCGTAACGCTTTTCCTGATCGATGCGAACGATCACGATGATCCTCTGGCCGTAGCCGTCGACCGGCAACCCGGTTTTGAATCATTACATTTCATGCAACGGAAGGTTTTCACGGTAAAGGGAAACCAGACGGCTTTCGCGGTATTGGACCACGGCCGTGATGTTCTGCATGTCCGGAACATCGTAAGGGAAGATAACGGAAATTTAAGAACGGGCAGCAGCAAACGTGAATTCAGATTCCCCGAAATAGTGGAAATAGGAACTCCCGTTTTTTCGCCTGAGGGCGACAGATTAGCTTTCACAGGATTGACGGAAAAGGGATACGAAGACCTTTTCTGGATTGATTTAAAAGAAAAAAAGCCGGAGCTGCGGAGATTAACAGAAGACCTTTACAGCGACATTGATCCTGACTGGGGAGACGACGGGATACTTTTTTCGTCCGACAGAACAGAGAATGGGAACTATAATTTGTTCCTCGTGAATCCCGGGTCCGGCAAAATACGACAGGTGACGGAAGGGGATTACGACTATAAGGAAGGCCGGTTTGTCCAGAACGACGGATATGTCTACAGCAGCTATGTCGGCGGCAAATCAGACCTTTACTTACTCAAGGATCAAAAAGAAAAGCAACTGACGGATACTTTGACGGGTTATTTTATGCCTTCCCTGGCAGGGGAATATCTGTATTTCATAAGATATTTCGAAGGACGCTACCAGTTGCAACGTATCAAAAAACGTTTTTTTCCAGAATTCGATACCCAACCGGACGATCAGACCCGTGAAATCCCCTCAAAAAAAGACCTTTACACTAAAAGATTCGGCCGGTCGGTCTTCGGCTATGAAAGCAAATTCAAAATTTACGATCTTTTGAATAATCCGTCAGACATCCAGGCATCTTTTAACGGTTACTCATCTGCAGTCGCAAACCCGCTGGATTTCTCCAGGGAATATACCGCATTCCGATGGAAATCCTGGGAGCTGGATTGGTTGTCCGCTGTTTTCGGCTCCGGCGATGTGGGCGGCGCTTCGATGATCTTTTCTGATATTTTCAAGAATCACATGATATCCGCAAACATGATGGTGTACGGCGATGTTTCACTGTCTGACGCAATCGTAAGATATCAGAACATAAAATCACGGTTTCAATGGGGAACGGCCCTCTATCATATCGTTCAGACCAAACTGGATAAAACTTTCCCCGATTGGGAAGACAACATCAATTATTATCGTGAACGGCGGTTCGGTATGCAGGGATTCTTATCCTATGCATTCAGCCGTTTTTTCCATATTGAAGGCGCCGTGGACCTAGGCGGCGTCGACCGGTTCGATTATACGGAAATTTTTGAGAAAAGAGCTGACGCCTGGAGGGAAAAAAACGCCGGACTTGAAACCGCAGCCGATTTCGGCATCAAAATCGGCATCGATACCACTAGAAGACATTTTGGAACAGGCCCCGTGCAGGGATTCTCGTGGCTCATTACATACGACATCTCTACACTGCCGGACAGGGGCGTTTCCACAACGGCTTTCCGCAGCGAGTTCATTCACTACCAGAGAGTATTCAAAGGCATGAATTTCATGACCCGTCTGGGCGCCGGAACAAGCGCCGGCGGAAGATTCGCCGCGCAATACTATATATCATCCTTTGATAATCACCGCGCCTTCGAATGGAATGATTCCTATCTGCTGGGCGATAATTTTATCCTTTTCAATGAGGAGCTCCAATTCCCCCTTTCGCCGACTTTCCACAATTTTCCCATAAGTTACGTGGAAGGCGTACTGGGCTTCGACGCGGCCAGTATTTTCGACGAAAGACGACTGGATGAAATAAAGGCCCAAAGAACCGCCGGCATCGTCACGGGCGTCAACGTCGTTATGGGTCCCTTCGTGTTCCGGCTGCATTACGGACGACATGTCGATATCGGAGGCGAATTGAACGATACGAGAGACTTCGATTATTCGGATTGGACATCCAATTTCAGCATCCGTTACGCCCTTTATTAGCCCCATAATGAAACACTGCAGGAAATCTGAATCAGAATGCCCCTGGTTTTTCACTCCTGCTTGCCTTAACTTCGATTCGTTTCTATAATCCCCCTGAGAAGGCCGTCAGTTAATAACCTTGGGCAGCACCTGACCGGAATTTTCTTTCTGAATCGAATCTCTGTAAACTCGCCTGACGCCTATTGTAATACCGTATGCAAAATCTTCAACGCGAATTGGAGAAAAAAAAATGCAAAACGAAACCGAATTTCGTAATTTCATGAACTCAAAAACGTTAATCAGCAACGCGACATTCCTGACCATTATACTCTTATTGTTCTGTCTTCATCTCTCGATTACAGCCGTTGCACAGGAAACGAACGAATCCGCCGCGCCGAATCAGGATTGGCGGCCTGTCGGATTACTGGACAAAAAAATAGACGAGTCTTCCGGGATAGTTAAAAGTCCTGTTTATGATCAGGTATATTGGACGCATAATGATTCCGGGGGCAAACCGGTCATATTCGCCGTAAAATCCAGCGGTGAACTCATCAGGAAAATCATCGTAGAAAATGCGCAGAATGTCGACTGGGAAGACATAACATTCGATGAAAAAGGCCGACTGGTTATCGCAGATGCAGGAAACAACTACAGCGAACGTAAAGACCTCAAGTTGTACGTTATTGACGAACCGAATCCTTATGAATCAAAAAAAGCGCAAGTGATCGAAACGATCAATTTCAAATATCCGAACCAGGAAAAGTTCCCCGATCCCGAAAAAAAATTCGACTGCGAAGCCCTTTTCCAGCACAAAGGTAAAATAAAACTGCTGACCAAACGAAGAAACGACCTGAAAACGCGACTTTTCACCTTTCCCGAATCGGAATCAGAGGCAGAAGTGATCCTGGAACCCGGACCGTTGTTCGATGCCGGCAGCCTGGTTACCGCGGCCGACATGAGTCCTGACGGAAAAAGACTCGTAATATTGTCTTACGAATTCATAGATATTTTTACTGAAAAAGAGGATGCCGAAAATCTTTTCGATTACGATCATCATCGTTTGTTAATTGAAGGCAAGCAATGCGAAGCAGTAACCTGGGACAATGAAGACATTATCTTTACCAACGAACAGGGAGAAATACACCGCCTGGAAAAAGCTTTCTGGACAAACAATTCTGAATATCTGCCGCCCATTCCCGAAACGGATGTTCATCGAATTGAAAATTTCAAGGCCGACGGGAAAAAAGATGAATGGAAAGCAGACAGCGACAGCCTTCAGCTAAAAATAAAAAAAGAATCCCAAAAAGACCGTCCGCCCGCCGTTTTCCTGGGCTGGAACTCTGATGCCCTGCTCATTTATGCCGAATGGAACCTGAAAGTGAAAAAACTGGAAGAATTCGGAGGAAGAAAAAGCCTCGCCTTCATCATGATCGACGGTAAAGAAAAAAGACCTCCTCATTTAAGCCCGGAACAGATCGTTTTCGAAATTTGCCTGAAAGATAAAGAACCTGTCGTTCAAATACCTTTTAAACCCGATGAAAAACTAGAAACGGAGTTATTCTTCGATCAAGGGAAAGGCAAAACGGTCATGGAAGCCGCCGTACCGGCAAAGCTCGTCCCCTCCTGGAACCATGAAAAAGGAAACCGGTTCGGGCTGAATATTCTTTTAATAACCAATCAGGAAGCCAGAGAATGGCATTGGTCCACAGACTCAGACTGCATGACCTGGGACAACCCCTTCACCTGGGGCAAAGCGAAGCTGACAGACGAAGCTGAATAACTACAAAGTTAATTTAAAACCAGAACCCTTGACAAGGCCATCCTGTCATATTGAAATATTTTGATTTTTTCACACTGTGTATCGGCAAAAAATTGTGCAGTTTTTAGCCCCCCCTAAATCTTGCCGCGAGCGGGGGGACTTTTTTTCTTAAAATTTTTTAATAGCTTGCCGGATTTTCGTTATTCATTTCACAATTTTTTATCAGCCAATGTCAGAAGCTGTGAAAGCCAGGTTTTTTATGAAAAGTTAAGTTCTGATCAAACCACAATTACACCATTTTTCAATGACTGATCAAATGGGGGTTACATTTTTTCGTAAAACGCTTGAATGATTGAAATCCCCTGTCTTTTTTGATCGAGGGCCGTTTGTTTCGGCGTCGGGGTCGGTATCGGAATTGGAATCGCAACAAAATAATTACGAGGAGATATGTGTTGTCCTGATCATATTTTCAAAGCTTCTTGGTTTTTGTCCACAAACGGCTTTTGATCAATGCCGAAAGTAAATAGTTTTTGTCCATAAACGGCGAATTTTCCCTAATGCTGCGTCAGGCTTCGGATTTGCTCAGTCAA
>CAZUFC010000256.1:0-6050 GCA_964619725.1 uncultured bacterium
GTTTTTTCGTCAAACATTTCACAATTTTTTGTCAGTCAATGTCAGGATGTGTGAAATTCTGTCGACTTGTAACATCAAAAAAGGCATTTTTGATCAATGCCGGCATCCGCCATCCCCCATCCGGCATCGGCCATTCATAACCCTTCACCCGGTTCAAACCACCTGTTTAATGAACCTGTCTGATGAACGAATTTTTACGTAAGCATATATAATTGCGGGTATGGTCACTATAATGCGGACTCCCAGGGTTACTGCGGCGGCTCCTGCGGCTCCTTTCAGCGGTATCAGCCATATATTGCCCGCTATATTCAGTATCAGCTCCATCACCGCCAATACGGCATATATTTCCGGGCGATTCATGGCGAACAGCAGCAAAAACAACGGTATCATGATTATCATGAAAAGGTGGTCCGCAAATAATATTTTAAATATGGGCACGGAAGCTTCGTATCCTTCGCCGGCTATCAGGTTTATCAAAAAATCGGCGCTTAAAATTAAGGGGGCTAATACAATTACTATGCCGCCTGCGAGTATCCACACTTTTTTTATGAAATGCTGCAACTGCTTTTTTTCTGTATATTTCGATACTTTGGGCATCAGGACGGTCACAAGCGTATTGCTCAGTATGGTCAGCAGCGAAGCGATCTTCAATCCGCCGGAGTAGTATCCGACTTCTTCAGATGTGCGGTAATAAGCAATCATCAGGACGTCCAGGTTGCTGAACAGCAGCAGAGCCAGGTTGGATATAACGTACCATTTGCTGTAATGAAACAGCGCCGAAAGGATACTCCGGTCGTATTTTTCCAGTTTTTTAATATTGGGAAACCAGGCCATTGCGATGATCATAAGCGCAAAGGCGGAAAGGACGTAAACCGCTATTACTTTGGAAATGACGGGGGTCAGAATAAAAACTACGATCATTATGCCCGTTAATTTCAGGAAGCCTTCGCCCATGCTGATGGCCGAATATTCCTTGAATTTTTCTCCTGATTGGAGGACCGATTGAACGAACAGAGTCATGGACATGAAAAAAGCGGCTACGGCTGCCCAGCGCAGGTAGGCGTAATCCCCCGGGTCCTTGAGCACAAATTTTCCTGCGTAAGGAGCGGTTATCCACACGACAGCAATAATGATCAACGCCAGCACAATGCGCAAATGAAAAAGACTCCTGTATATCAGCCTTTCATTGAATTCATCCTTCCTGGCTTTAAAAAGCGCTGCGAAACGGACCAGGCTGACGGACGCGCCGAAGTCCATGAACATGTTTAAAACTACGATACTCGTCGTCACGACCGAAATGATGCCGAAATCATGCGGAGTAAAAGTCCTCAATATCAGGATGGTAACCAGATAATTAAACAGAGCGTTCAGCGTTCTTCCTGAAATAACGAACAGGGAACTCATTATGGATGCCCTGGCCTTCGGGATGCTCTGCATCATGCGTCTGCCGTTCATTTTGTTTTCCGCAAAACCCAATATTCCGCTCCCGGCACAGGCCAAACGATTCTGAAGAACATTTCCAGGAAGTCCAGCATTTTGTAACCGCCCTTCCCCATTGCGCCGATTTTGTGCAGAACAGCGGCCGGTTTCCCCTCAACATGCGAATGCACAAAGGGAATGATTTCAGCCGCTTCCAGGTCACTGTTCACATTAAGAATCCTGCGCAGCAATTTGCGGTTATAAAAACGGTAATATTTTAATTTATCTTTAAAATTAACGGCATCTCTCAGCTTAATTTTTAAACCCCACCGCCTGGGACTCTGCCCGAAAAACAGAAAGGACCAGTAGGAAGTGCTGAACCGCAGGGGTACGCTCATGATAAGGCATCCACCCTTCGACAAAGCCGGCGCCAGCGACGAAACAACCCTGACCGGATCATCCAGATGCTCGACCACTCCAAACAGAAAAATCCCGTCAATCGATTCCTTTCGCAAACAGGCCAAATCCTCCAGCCGGCTCAAAACAGGAAAAAACCGTCCGCTTCGGCCTGCTCTCTGCGACCTTTCCGCCGCGGTCCTCAACATGGCTTCAGAAAAATCGACTCCTATAACCTTTTCGGCAGCATGTTCGCACAAAAACGCAGTAAACTGGCCGTTTCCGCAACCCGCGTCACAAAACCATTCTGCCTTTTCATCAAAGTACCGGTTTAATATTGCGCGTAACGGCCGATACACGTTACGGTCCAGATTCCAGTGCGAATAGGAAGGAACCGGGAGCCTGCCGTCCAGGTCCAGCAGACCGTACTGCCGCGCTATCCTGGAATGCGCGTCGTGGATGTCGCCGGCTATTGTTTTTCGATTTTTATTCTCTATACCATTCATGTCAGTAAATCGTCCTTTCCGGCGTTTCAGACGGAAATGCGGCAAGCGTATCAATTATGAAATCGTCGTTTTTCCCTATTATTTTGTCCTGGGGATAGAACAGCTTCCAGGCGGAGCGCCAGCCCTTCTCCAGTTGTTCCGGCGACATTTTCCGCGGCCGGAAAACCGCTTCGGCCGCCGTGTATCTGGCCCAGTCATGCGTCAATATCCTGTTCTCTTCTTTCAGCTTGCTGTAAAGACGAGTTCCTGGATAGGGAGTCGAGATCACGAATTCCGCTTCTTCCAGTCCGGAATTCTGTGCGAATTCGACTACTCTGTGAAATATTGTTTCGTCATCGTGATCGTATCCGAAAACGAAAGAGCCGATCAGCTTGATGCCGGAATTTTTAAATATGCGAATCCACTTTTTGAATTTCTTTTGAACTTCATTGGTTTTGACGGCGCCGCAAAGTTCAGCGTTTAGCCAGGGTCCCATTTCCACGTAAAGCAGCCAGCATCCGCTCCGCGCCATGAGTTCCACGAATTCCGGGTTGTCAGCGACCTTAATTGAGGCCAGGCCTGTCCAAGTCCTTCCAAGCCCGCTCATTTCACGGAAGAGTTTTTCAGCGTATCGCCTCGCCAGGGACAGGTTGTCGTCGACGAAGAAGAGATAGGGTTTTAATTCCTCCATTTCTTCGATCAGCATTTCCACGCTCCTGTGTCGCATTCTGCGTCCCGTGAGCTGCGGTACGCTGCAGAAATCGCAACCTACCGGGCAACCGCGGGAAGTCTGCACAAAGTCTATCGGCAGGTAATTCTTGCCTTTATTCAGATGACGGGGAGGTTTTTCTATGATGCTCAGGTCCACGTCTTCCTCACAGGTGTAATATTTCTGCAGCCGCCCCTTCATAAGATCGGGGACCCATTTCTGGTATGATCCTTCGGCTTCGCCGATCACCACCGAATCGGCGAATTCAAGAGACTCTTCGGGCGCCACAGACGGATGAACGCCTCCCGCTATTACGGGAACATGGCGTTTTCTGAATTCAAGAGCGATTTCACGTGCCCTCTTCAATTGATTGGTCATGAAAGAAATCAGAACGGCATCATATTTATTCGAATATTCGAACGTTTCAATCCGATCATCAATATAACGGACTTCGGCGTCATAATGACGGAAGCACGCCGCAACGCTGAGCGGTCCCAGCACGGGCAACCGTTTCCGATATTCCAGCGGAAACCAACCCCAATCCGGATATATGATTAATACTTGCATCAATCTTCTCCCCCGCGATTTCCCTCCGGGAAAATCGTCCGGTTTCCAAAATTAACAGAATTTCCCGTTAAAAACGAGAGAATTTTCAGTGCGGAGGATGGCGGTTGCTGATGGCGGCCGGCGGATACTCTTTCTTCTGTTCTTTGTCCGCTTAGTCCTCTCAGTCCGCTCTGTCCGCCGTCTCTTCTCATTGCAATTCATTCACTCAATCCGCCATGTCCCCAGCTTGATTGACTTTTTCTTTATTTTTCTATATATAATTCGCAAAATTCATTAATTTGAATTTGGAAAGGGATTTGGAAATGGAGGACAGAACGGACGAAATAACGATAAAAGTCATTTACGATAATAAAAGCGCTGATCCGGCCTTTCAGTCTGACTGGGGTTTTTCGTGCCTGATCGAGGGACTGGAGGACACGATACTGTTTGATGCGGGGACGAACCCTGAGATTCTTATGCATAATGCCCGTGCGATGAAGGTGGATTTTACGGAGATAGATTTGATAGCGCTGTCGCATCATCACCATGATCATGTAGGGGGATTGAAAGCTGTTCTGGAAAAGACGAACGGCATAAAAATAGTTCACCCCAAATCTTTTCCCGGGATGTTTCTGAATGAGATTAAAAAACACGGAGCGGTATCGGTAAAAATCGACGGCCCGGAGGAGATATCACGGAACGTATGGACGACGGGAGAAATGGGACGTTCCATTGTGGAGCAGTCGCTGGCGATTCAATCCTCAAAGGGCTTGATCGTCATAACGGGTTGCGCTCATCCCGGAATCGTAGAAATCGTACGGAAAGCCCGTAAAATAGCTGCCGACCAGGTTTTACTGGTTATGGGCGGCTTTCACCTGATGGATAAATCGAAGAAGGATATGAAGGATATACTGAACCGTTTCGACAGGTTGAACGTTAAATATGCGGGAGCATGCCACTGTACAGGCGACAAATCGATAAAAGCTTTTCAGGAACACTTTGGAGTCCGGTTCATAGAAATAGGCGCGGGAAAAGTAATTCGAGTGAGCGAATTGAGCTGAGGCGATTTTCCGTTTAACAAGGTCAGGGATTTATTCTATCGGAGAACGAATGCCAAAGATATCATGAAAACCGGATAAGCGGCATATGCTTTGCTTCACGAGACTCACATCCGCTTTTTAGTCGCGTTGATTTTCACGGAAAAACATCGGAAAAGGATTAATGATCATCTTAAATCGACTAAGGAGAAATTATCGCTATGAAAGATAAAATAAGACTGGCGGTCATATTCGGCGGAAAGTCGGCGGAGCATGAGGTATCGTTGCAGTCGGCCAAGAATGTTATCGATGCGGTGGACAGAGAGAAATATGCTTTGACGCTGATCGGAATAGATAAATCAGGCCAATGGTATTTAAATGATGAGTCGATGTTTCTGTTGAACGCCGAGAATCCCGAATCCATTCGTTTAAAATCGGGCGAAAAGACCGCTCTGGTCCCTCTCGAAGGTACCGGGGGCCTGATTAATCTTTCGAAAAGGACTTCACTGAAAAAAATTGATGTGGTTTTTCCCGTTTTGCATGGGTCTTACGGGGAAGACGGAGCGATCCAGGGATTCTTGAAAATGGCCGGCATTCCTTTCGTGGGAGCGAATATTGCAGGATCGTCCGTGGGTATGGACAAGGACATTATGAAACGATTGTTGCGGGATGCCGGAATAGCCATAGCGGACTTCATTGTGCTGCACAGAAACGAAAAATCGAGCGTAACATACGAAAAAACCGTTGAAAAACTGGGAACGCCCCTGTTCATAAAACCCGCCAACCTCGGTTCATCCGTAGGCATAAACAAGGCTGACGATTCCGTGGAATTCAAAAGCGCTGTTGATGACGCGTTCCGTTACGATTCCAAAATTATCATTGAAGAATTCATCCAGGGCCGGGAAATCGAATGCGCTGTCCTGGGTAATGAAGAACCCATAGCATCGGTCCCCGGTGAAATTATTCCCCGGCACGATTTTTATTCCTACGAAGCGAAATACCTGGATGAAAGCGGAGCATTGCTTGAAGCGCCGGCGAAATTACCGGAAGATACCGTAAAAAAAGTGCAAAAACTGGCGATAAAAGCTTTTAAAACGCTCTGCTGCGAAGGCATGGCACGCGTGGATATGTTCCTCAGGGACGATAATGAACTCATATTAAATGAGATCAACACCATACCGGGTTTCACCAGGATCAGCATGTACCCTAAACTATGGGAACTGAGCGGCCTGCCTTATCCTGAGCTGATAGACCGCCTTATCAGGCTGGCCCTGGAGCGTAAAAAGAGAGAAGACAGCCTGGATGTTTCATACGATTTCGGGCATCGATCGGAATAAATGCTGTCGGGGTTGTATCTTTTTACGTGAGCAAGATTGTTTTTTGAATCCTTTTGATTGGTGGGATGACCTCACCCCCCGGCCCCCTCTCCATGAATGGAGAGGGGGAGTAAGATTGGGT
>CAZUFC010000257.1:0-5779 GCA_964619725.1 uncultured bacterium
GACATGGAAACTGAGGAGGGAAAGATGAAGGAAACATCGGGTTCTGCAGATGTCTTAACGAGACTCCTTAGTATAGCGGAACTGGCGAGAAAATCGCCTGAGATGGTAAAACATCTCAGAGCGTTTCTCGACAGACGGGTACGTGATGGAGTAACAGAGCGTAGCGAAACCATGTCCTGAGGAGCCGGATGCCTTAATTGGGCAAGTCCGGATCTGTGAGGGGGCCGGGCGAGCAATCGCCCGGCTCTACTCGACAACTCTATTGTCGATTCAAAATTTAATGCTGGACAGTCACTGCGGTTTTTGATCCATAAACGAGCGAATTTTTATTAAGACAAGGATGGTAAGGATTTGCGAGGCAGGGGCGGCGGTAATACTTTGACTGAGCAAATACGAAGAGAGACGCAGAATTGGGAAAAATTCGCCGTTTATGGACAAAAACTAATTATGTTTTATAACTTTTTATTGTTGACGCTCTTCGATTAATTTGCTACGATTATAATGATCGTATGATATGATCCGAACAAGGAGGAAAATTTGACGACTAACTTAACTCATAAAATACCGAAAAAAATTACGGCCCTCCAGGCAAGACAAAAATTAGGAGAACTGCTCAACAGGGCCAAACTTCAAGGGGAAAGATTTTTGATACAAAGAGACGGCAAGCCGATGGCTATAATGATGAGCGTTAGCGATTATGAGGATATGGAAGACCTTATCGATACACTTCTTGAAGAGTCGGACCCGAAATTTCAGGAAGAACTGGAAAAATCCCGTAAAGAATACGAAGACGGAGAAGCAGGCACAGAAGCTGATCTTTGGAAATCGGTAAAACGGAAAAAACATGCAGAAAAAATATAGCCTGGTTCCTACAAAAACTTTCCTTAAAAGCCTTAATAAAATTGATTATAAGCAGCAGAGACATATTTTAAGCAAACTTGAAGCCCTCAAAGAAGACCCGTTAGGACAAGGAAAGAAACCGGCAGGAAAAAAATTCGGAATCTGGAGAATGAAAGCAGGAGAGTATAGAATTCGATACGACATTGACGGAAATTCAATCATCCTCCTCCTGGTAAAGCATCGGAAGGACATTTACAGAGAAAGATAAATATTCTTAATTTGACGCAAGAAATCAGAATCTTCCGTAATGCGACATGTTTTTTTATGGGAAAACCAAGGGCAGGAAAGTCATTTTCAAGCGGTCATCTGTGGTTAGCATTATAACTTTCTCGATTTTACAAGTGAAAAAATAATGTGACTGATTTTAACGGAATGACTCATGGAACAGTATGTCCAAAAACGCTCTCCTTAACGGAAGGGATGTTTTTTCCTCAATCCAGCCCCAGTCGTTTCCGTCCGCAAACTCATTCAACGGAAAAAATATAATGCAGGACAGGCGCTGATTAGAATGAGTATATTCTTATTTTCGTCAAGTCGAGGAGTCCAAACCGACGGCTATGGAGAGCGCACGATTCATTTCATTTATTTTGGCATAACTTAGGGTTCCAATGTAATGAGTTAAAGAACTTTTTGGAATACTGATCAATTCGTCGCAGTGGATATTGCTGTCGTGTTTTAAGCCTTCTTCTATTCCTACTGAAACTTGAGTGGATAAACCATGAGAAGTTGAATATACAGGTGCGCAAATAGCAGTAGAAAAACGTGAATCCAGTAGAATTTGACGGCTGACCACGACAAAAATGCGATATTTCTTCGGGTCGCCCGATGAAGCCTTGTAAATACGGTACATTTCGCCTCGTTTCATATTTCCGCCTGATAAGAAAGAACGTCTTTTGCTTCTTTATTTAGAGCATCTGCATGACGGTTGATGATTTCCAAATCTTCAGCATCCCTTCGGCGTCTCGCCTCCTCATCTAGAAAAACGCGGACTGCCTTCTCAATCAGAGCAGAACGATTGCCGTATTGCTCGGATAATTCGTCTATCCGGCGAAATATTTCTTCAGAAAGAGTTATCGAGGTTTTCACTTTCATGACGCTTTTTTCCTCTGCGCGTTGCTTAATAATCAAGGGCGGCAAAATTATTTCTTCACGCCGCCCAAAGGTATTACTATTGTAGTATAATTGTGATACTTCGTCAAGACCTTGTTCGGGGCAGCCCGTTTTATATGTTCGATTTTCGACGACTTCTCCTTCGGTCAATATCAAAAAATCCCAATCCGAGTCATTTGCAGCATCTCCTATTCCGCGTGAGCTGAACAGAATTATTTCAGCAGAAGTCTCAATTTCTAAAACCGTTTTTTTCGATCCAGCAGCTTTTGTCGATAGCGCTGAGCAAATTTTTCTGAGCGCTATAGATATGACCGAGGTTCTTGGCGGGACCGGAGGTGTGGGTCAATGGACATCCGGATTTGGACCATCAAATCAACGGAAAAATGTTTCGGTAGTTTATTCTTCTCTTATTGCGGCAAAATTTATCTCATTAAACTTAATTTTTTCCACTAATTCAAAATATTGTTCTCTGCTGATATTTCCCGATAGTGCTGAGCAAAATTCCCCAGGGTATGCTGAGCTAAATGCCCGGCCTGTGCCGAAGACGATATTTCTGAAATTCCTTTGGAAAAAAGAACACCCTCGTTATTATAAATTTTTTTGATCTCTTAAAGGATAACGAGGGTATGAACGACAAAATCAGTCAATCAAGTGAGAGGCTAGCATTTTTATAAATAAATTCAAGTTTTTTTTGAATTCGCCCCGGGCTGCCACAAAGAGGAAGACTTCTTCTGAGCGTCGGCGATGAAAAAAAGAAATTAAAATATGCCGAGCAAGTTATAAAACAGAAAATGTCAAGACGGGAACTGAAGATGAGACTGATAGACGACGTCTTAATCAAGCCGAGATGGAAAGCTGCCATAACCGCCGGATCCGTTGCGAAGACTTTTTCTTTAGAGTTACTGTTTGAACCGCTCAATGCCATAGAAAAAATGATGTCCGGCAAGATCAATTTTGACGACATTAATCCCGATGATGGTGAAAAGGCTTTAAATACTGCGTAAAAAGCCCGGAATGACCTTGACAGACTCATAGAAAACCTCTCTTCAGTGGTCAAATAGAAAGGATTGACGCCGACAATTTTAGTTGAGAATGAGATTCTACTGTTCAACCGGTTGAACGGTAGATCGGTTGATTAGATTGCCCCCTTCAAGCGATGAAGCGTCAGCGTCCGTTCAAGATTGAACGCCTTCCAAAAGAACCGTCCACTCTATTTTTTTCTGCAATCCCCTTCCGCTTTCCAAAGAAATAACCTTCTGATTGGCCTGACCGGTGAACGCATTTACGACTCCGAACAACCAAAATTCAGGATTAATCTGAAGCGCAGCAAACACGATTTCCTTCTGGTCCTTCGTCAACTTGATCCTCTCGTACTGCCGGTCAAACATCTCAATGGGATTGTCGATTTCGTTCTTCCTCCTCATCGTCATCCGGCAATAATTTTTCATCCTGCGGTTTCAGCAAATAATTTTCATCTGAAACGACTTTTTTTCCGCTTCTGCGTTCCAAATCTTTCCTGGCTTTGCCGGCAACGTCGCCTCCGTCTTTGGCTGCTTTTTTACATTTGTTGAAACCGAGCGCATCGCTGGTACGTGTGATTTCTGTGGTTGCCGCTTCTCCAAGCATTGAAAATATTAATTCCAGATCATTCATATGGTCCCTCAGGTTTTCCCGCTTCAGTTTTTTCAGTTGCTTGTATTCGGAAGGGGTAAGGCCGAATGTCGCTTTTGAAATCTCAGCGGTCAGAATAGCATACTCACGCTCTTCCTTGACTCCACGCTGGTCCCACTCACCGGTAAGTTCTTCCCGGATGGCAATGCCCCGCATTCGCTTTTCTATCCAGTCATCGCTGTACCCTTTGGCCTTATATAGAGCCCGGGTGCGCTTCGTCGCCAATTCAGGGTTTTCTATTTCCTGAACTCTATCATAACCGACCTTTGCCAGCCAACGTTTGAACGGTTCGGCTTTGGGTGACGGAATTGATTGAATAATGCGGAAGATTCCTTCAGTATTAGCACAGTCAGTTAGGCGCATTTTGCCGTCTTGTGCCGTCATTTTCAACTGGTGACAATTTGTCACCACTTCACTTCCTTCCTCACGCAATCGTTGAGCTAATTTGTTCCAATACTTCCTTGCCTTAACCGTTTCCGGCTGGTCTGTTAAAACAGCCACAACATCAATAACCGAAAACCACCATTCGTCGTTATGAATGGTTTTCCTTATTTTTTTGCCTTTAAATATTGCTATGCGTGTTTCCATTTTTTCCCTTCTTAATCATATATTCTTGCATCAGGACCACTCTGTCGGAATCCATGCAGGGTTCCTTGCGCTCTATTATAATTCAACCTTCATATGACGCATTTGGAGGTCCCGGCTCATCCCATTTCAAAGCGGCCGTTAGATATTTCCGTAACTTCGCACATTCAGAACGCTACCATACTTTCCCCTGTCTGTCAGCTAAAAAGCCGACTTCAAGTAAAAGAAAAAATTCCTGTTTTTATTTCGTTTCATTTAAATAATTCCTTCAAAAGTTACTTTAAACCCACGATCACAAGCTCGAAATCAGGGAGAAAAGACAACTGATGTGATAGGTTGCGTTTCCAGTAGGTTTCAGCTAATTCCGTTCTATCTTCAGCTAAAGTCCGGGTATGTCCTTATTACGTTGCCGGTTCTCTTTTTATCTACGACGGGTTCGTCAAGAGCGATGTCAATCCTGACGTTGTTTTTCCACCCGCTGGTCTTCATTAAAGGTCCCTCGAAATATATTCTGAAACCTATGTAACCTGTAGCTTTTCTATTTTCCTTCGGCGTAAAATGGAAATTTTTTATCTTCATCGCATGGTTAAACGCCTCTTGCAAACTTTCCCAGCAGAATGGAATATCGTCTTGACTTTATCCCCATTCATTGACTTCAATGCAGTAAAATCCAAATCCTCGGAATATCGCCAATCTTCATAAAACAGTTTTTTGAGAGCGGTTCCTCTCTTGAGAAGAAATAAATCCCTGAAAACCTCGTTGGAACACAGTCCATACAGAATTTTGTTTAATATATAATCCTTTTCGATTATTCCCGGATCAATTTTGTTTTAAGCCGCTGTCTTTTTAATTTCCACCGCTGCTATCATTTTAACGCTCTCTCCATTCAGTAAGATATTCAGGATCGACGTTGACGAACAAACGCCACCTGTTGTTGTAGGTTCCTTTTTTGCCGCCCAGCGGCTCCAGGGGCGCATATCCTTTGCTGAGGTTTTTCCGTAGTTTTTTAATTATTCGGGAATCGTTTAATTTCAGAGTTTCCATAAGATAACCGAGTCTTTTGAAAACGGCTCTGTTTTCCATTATTTCTGCATACCGGATAACCTTTGTAAAATCCAGTTCATTTCTTCCGTTCCACAGCCCTTTTGCTGTTTCAGCGGTTTCTCCGCAATACCGGGGTTGATCAAGACAATCAATAATGGTTTTTTCCCGTTCGGCCATGTTTATCATGTCGCCGTTCAGCCAAATTTTTTTAAATCCGAAGAATTTTTCCGGTTTGAATTTCACGAATTGAAATCGTATGCCTTTTATGTTCACGGGTGTTTTAGATTTAATGGTTGCAGCGAAAACGGTCCTTGACGGCTGTTCAGTGTATCCGTAGTAATTCAGAGCGGTCCAGAAGCTTAAATAATACGGCGTAATCAGATACGAAGCCAGGATCATGCCTTCTTCGATATATTGAGCCTGATCAAATATTTTGCTGGAAATTCAGGGAAAAATCGTCAAAATAAGT
>CAZUFC010000258.1:0-5772 GCA_964619725.1 uncultured bacterium
GCAAGAAAATCACATTTTTTCAATAGATTGTGACATTCTTGTCAGGAGTTCAGAATTTCCTATATTTTATAAATGGCTATTGATTAAAAATAGTTCTTTTGAGGTTACAATTCGACAGAAAATCCCAGCATTTTGTTTCGATTTCGACAGTGATACCGATACCGACCCCGATACCTGACCGAACGGCTCACACTGAAAAAAACAGCGGTGAGTTCGTCAGGCGGATATTTGTAGTACAGGGAAAGTTTCTTATAATGATTTCAATCAGTCAAATATTTTATGAAAAACTGTACCCCAGTTTGATCAGTCCCCCTTATAGCCGTTTTTTGCAGCAATACTGACAATGATCAGGCCGCCCAGCGACAGCAGGAGAGTCAAAATACCGACTGCGGAGAATGCCGGGATTTCGCGGAAGCAAGCTTTAGAGGCTTCATCAGTATCCGCGTAGGCTCCCAGGTTGATTCTGCCGCCGTTGGGCATAGGTTCATTGTCGCAGGATTCCTGGGGATCGCCTGCATCTATGCAGGGAGAGCAATTTTGATCCTGCGACCAATCGCCGTCATGATAGCTTCCGACTGTGGACTGGAGATGAAAATCATAGTCAGCAGGATCGACGAACATGGGGTCAGCGTTCATGTTGCCTTCCCCTTCAAAGCCGCCCTCCACGTTAGAGTAGGTCATATAGATGACGGAAACTCCCATGGTTCCTATTTCATCGGGGGTATTATTCCAGAAGATGCTGCCTTTAATGACCGGCGCTGAATTCAAGCAGTTCATAGCGCCTCCCTGGGAGCCCGCCGAATTTTCGGAGAAGGTGCAGTTCAGGAACGTCGGATTGGCGTACCAGCATTCAACAGCGCCGCCGGATTGCTCCGTTTCATTGCCGGCCAACAGGCAATTTTTCACGAGTGTTTCAGAAGAGCTGCTGGCGTAATGCAGACCTCCGCCCTGGTCGGCTGCCGAATTATTGATCACGGCGCAATTTTCCAGCGTACAGGCCGATCCGATATCGCAATATACCCCGCCGTTATGAAGTCCGTAGTTCCTGCTGATGGTAGAACTGATCAAATGGGGAGCGGCGTTATAACTGTAAACTCCCCCGCAGTGCTGGGCGTAATTTTCCGTAATGTTGCAATCCGTGATCGTCGGATCGGAAAAATCCCTGCAATAAAACGCGCCGCCCATTCCGCCGGCTGTATTGCCTATAATGACGGTATTTGAAATCATAGGGTAGGATGAATTGCCGCAGTATATTCCGCCCCCGTCGGACTCAGACATGCAGGAGGAAATGATGCAATTTGATATCGTAGGCGACGATCCCTGGATATAAATGCCGGCGCCGTAAGAAGCAGCGCTGTTACTCACCGTGATGCCGTTCAAAACGGAATCGCTGCCCTCTCCCCGGAATATCATTACTCCTCTGCCGTCCGACTCGCAATCTATTACGCAATTTTCAGCGCCGTTTATCGACGTTACGGTTATTTCCTTACCCATAAAATCGATGTTTTTATTCTTGTCTCCAGTATAAGTCCCGTCGTCAACCAATATGGTATCGCAGTCCAGCGCAGCGTCTATCGCTTCCTGAATCGTCATATAGTCCTGCGGAACCTGAATAACCGTGCAGACATGCGTTGGGGTATTGGTAGGCGTCAACGGAATAGTAGGCGTAAGGGTCGGAGTAGGCGAATTCGATTGACAGTTTTCAAAGATTTGCTGGAAATTGAAAAATCCGCAGCTTTCATAAGAATCAACGACTGCGAAATAGGTTCCAGGGGCCAGGGCCGGAAGAGTTATGGATTCGCCCTGATCAGGGCCGTTATCATCTGCGAAGATGAAGCAATCAGCAGGGTCCGGGCTGCTCATAACCAGAAGAACAGGATCATATCCGGGCGTAGAAATGTATCCGACAGATATTGTAACGTCGCAATATTCGTGATTTATAACCATGATGCCCAGGTCTTCGCCTTCAAGACCCGAAATTCCGCAACCGTAGTCCTGGTAATCGTCGTATTGTCCGCAGTTGGTTTGAGTATAAGGCGTAGGTGTATTTGTAGGCGTGGGGCTGGGCGTGGATGTCTGACAATTGGCCAGGGAATAGGATAGGTTCCAATAACCGCAACCTTCATAAGAATCAACCACGGCATAATAGGCTCCTGGTTCCAAAGCATTGACTGTAATGCTTTCCCCCATTCCTGCGCCGAAAGCGTCCGCGTAGGCGAAACAATACATCGGTCCGGGACCGTCAAGAATCAGAATAATCGGATCGTAATCTCCCGGAGCTATGCTGTCTATGGACAAGGTAACGTCGCAGAGCTGCTCGACCGTGAAAAAGGTGATGAAATCCTCGCCGTTCAGGTCATATAAACCGCAGGCATAATCCTGCCAGTCGTCATACCAGCCGCAATTGGTCTGAGGAATCGGCGTTTCCGTCGGGATGGGCGTCGGCGTCACGCAATTGTCGAAACTGATCGAAATGTTCCAGAATCCGCAGTATTCATAGGAATCAACCACCGCAAAATAAGTTCCCGGTTCCATGCCCGTTATGGTTATACTCTCGCCTTCCGCTTCCGCGTTATCATCGGCATAAGCAAAGCAATACTCAGGTCCCGGTCCGTCCAGCAGCAAAAGCACCGGATCAAAATTACCAGGCGTTACATTGTCTATCGCTACGGTTACGTCGCATTTCTGATGAACAACGAAAAACGTGATGAAGTCCTCCCCTGCCAAACCCCCGATCCCGCAAGCGTAATCTTCAAAGTCATTATACCACCCGCAACTGGTCTGAGGAATCGGCGTTTCTGTCGGTATGGCGGTCAATGTCGGTGTGCTCGTCATGGAAGGAGTCGGAGTAGGCGTCGGCGACCGGCAATTATCATACGCAAGAGTCAGGTCCCAATAACCGCATGACTCGAATGAATCAAGCACGGCATAGTAATTCCCCGGTTGAAGCGCTTCAATGGTTATGCTCTCTCCTGCCCCCGCACCGTTATCGTCTGCATAGGCAAAACAGTACTGCGGACCGGGGCCGTCCAGCAACAGGATGATCGGGTCGTAGTCTCCTGGACTTATATCGCTTATGGATACCGTTACGTCGCATACCTCATTTAATGTGAAAAATGTGATGAAATCCTCACCGTTAAGTCCCGTGAGTCCGCAGGCGTAGTCCTGCCAGTCGTCGTACCAGCCGCAGTTCGTCTGCGGGATAGGCGTCCCGGTGGGAATCGGCGTCGGCGTCAGACAATCATCGATCGACAGCGTGAAATTCCAGAAACCGCAGTCTTCATAAGAATCGACTGCCGCATAATAATATCCCGGCGCCAAAGACGGCATGAATAAAGTTTCACCTTCCCCCGGACCGTTATCGTCCGCATAGGCTATGCAATGCTCGGGACCCGGACCGTCCAGCAGCAGCACGATCGGATCGTAATATCCCGGAGTGACGTTTTCGATAGAAACAGTGACGTCGCAGGTCTGGCCGACTACGAAGAAGGTAATGAAATCCTCGCCGTTGAGACCTGTGAGTCCGCAAACGCCGCCGTAATCCTGGTAATCGTCGTTAAATCCGCAATTCTGTTGAGGAATCGGCGTATTCGTCGGTATAGCCGTCCGCGTAAAAGTCATTGTCGGCGTCGCCGTCATCGTTGGAGTCTCCGTCCTCGTCGGCGTCGCCGTGCTTGTATCAGTTGGAACCAGCGTCGGAGTCAGCGTCGGCGATAATGTGACCGTCGGGCTTCTGGTTGGTGTCCGGGTTGGACTCCTCGTCATCGTCGGCGTTACCGTCGGCGTCGGAGACTTGCAGTTGCGGATATCAAGATAAAGGTCCCAAAAGCCGCATTCCGAGTATGAATCCACCGCAGCATAATAGTATCCCGGCGGTAAGGAATTCATGGAAAGGCTCTCGCCCTGACCCGCTCCGAAATTGTCCGAATATGCCAGGCAGAATTCCGGTCCCGGACCGTTCAATAATAAAAGCACAGGATCATATTCCGACGGACTTATGTTCATGATGGTCACTGAAACGTCGCAAACTTCATGGACCATAAAAAAGCTTACGAAATCCTCACCTGCTAGACCGCTGATTCCGCATGAATAATCCTGATAATCGTCATACCATCCGCAGTTCGATTGAGGTAAAGGCGATCCCGTGGGAATCGGCGTCGGCGTCTGACAATTGCCGATCGAAAGCGTTAAATTCCAGAAACCGCATGATGCGTAAGAGTCCACTACAGCATAATAATAGCCTGCCGGCAATCCCGGCATGGTTAAAGTTTCGCCCTGTCCCGCTCCGTTGTCGTCGGCATATGCGATGCAATGATCGGGACCTGGACCGTCCAATAATAAGACGATCGGATCGTAATTCCCCGGACTGACGGTATCAATCGAAATTGTAACGTCGCACATCTGGTTGACCACGAAGAAGCTTATGAAATCCTCTCCGTTCAGTCCTGTAATCCCGCAACTGTAATCCTGGTAATCGTCGTAAAAGCCGCAATTCTGTTGAGGAATCGGCGTGTTCGTCGGCACAGCCGTCGGCGTAAACGTTTTCGTCGGCGTTGGACTCATCGTCGGTGAAAGAGTCGCGGTAGGCGTGTTCGTCGGTATTTGCGTCGGGGTTCTGGTCGGCGTCCGAGTCGGAATCGGCGACGGAGTCAGCGTCGGCGTCCTGGTCGGCGTCATTGTCTTACAATTGTCATACTGAACGTGAAGATCAAACTCGCCGCAGCCCGAATATGAGTCTACCGTAGTCCAATAAAATCCCGGAGGCAGTTCGTAACGTACGATCGTTTCTCCCTGTCCGGCTCCGTTGTCGTTCGCATAATCAATGCAATATTCTGATCCTTCGCCGTTCAACAACAGCAACACCGGATCGTAACCAGCCTGTATGCTGTCGATTGATATCGTTACGTCGCATACCTGATTGTTGATAAAAAAAATCGTCTTGTCCTCGCCGTACAATCCGCCGATTCCACATGAATAATTTGTATAAGTGTTATACCAGCCGCACGTGGTGTCTTTCCCGCCGCCCTTCGCCGGCGCTTTCGCTTCCAAAGATAAGGCGGGCCAGAAGATCAAAAACAAAAATATCGCTCCAATTAATGTTAAAAACCTTGAATTCCTCATCGAATTCCTCCTCCTCTTATAAATATTCCTGACTCAAGCAGCCCCGTTCTTATGATCGAAGACTCCCTGTATTAATGACGAAAATCAAAGGGACATGAAACGATCCCGAAAATCCCGGAACGGCCTCCTTCATGCGTAAGTATTTTAAAACCATTATCATCCCAGCGCCTGAAACCTCAATTTTGA
The DNA here is from genome assembly GCA_964619725.1 of uncultured bacterium. Lineage (GTDB taxonomy): Bacteria > CSSED10-310 > CAZUFC01 > CAZUFC01 > CAZUFC01 > CAZUFC01. Next base: position 5,308 of record CAZUFC010000258.1, read on the forward strand.
GCACATCGATCAATCCGCTCTTGTTTCAATATTTCACTCTCATAATAGTGATTTTTGTTCCATTGTCAAATTTAAAGATGGGTGACTGATTAAACCGGGATTGCAATTTTTCGGAAAACGCTTCAAGGAAAACTTTTTACTGTTATCTTCGTGCTTGAACCATTCTTTCAATCCGGTCCTCTTCATTTGCGTTTGCCGAAAGAGGTCGTTACGCTGAAATTCACCGTACCGAAAAACACCCTACACACCACTACAAAATTATCGACGTTTGAAGCCGACCAAGACCTTTCCGACGACCCCTCTTTTTCGCGTGAATTCGCGAAGTTTCGCAAAAAAAATCCATTCCTGCATCGACAAATGAGTAAACAATTTCCGAAGAATTATTATCCGCGAAACCAAGCGAATTTACACGAAAAGAGAAGAGCATTATGATTAATTTTTAACGTTGGCGGCGCCATTACGAGC
>CAZUFC010000259.1:0-5732 GCA_964619725.1 uncultured bacterium
TTTCTTTCAACCATGAATCAACTGACAATTTCATCCCGGGACAGTTGGAAAAAATAGCGGTAGGGACGTTCATTCGGACCGATGAAAAAATATGGGAGGGGTGAATTTACATATGATAACCTGTCAAAATACTCGTTCAACCATGACATGCAGCCGACATGCCGCTGATCATGGATTGTCTGAATGCGACTGTATTTTTTTTGCGGCATGCGGCTGATGTCATAAACGTTGGGCAGAAAAGTAGCCATGCAAAATCTTATATATTCAGGTAAGGATCATGAAAGGTCTTAGGGAACAAAGGCTTGATGCTGTAAAACGCCTCCTTCGATTGTTTAACGAGGAAGAATTGGTAGCGCTTTCTGAGTCCTTGGAAATCCCCTCTGGATCAGACCTAACTATAATAACGCAAACACTTGCTGAGCTACCAAGATTTAGAGCGTTACAGTTGGCACTTGATGCTGCTGTTCCTACTGTGACTATGCTCCAAGATATAACCACCTTCCTTGAGAAACATGGGGTTTCGGCAAGGACAACTGGATTTGTCTTATCGCTTGAAGACCCAGCTCGGCCAGGTTCAATTAAACAATTTGACCTTTCAGCTCAAGAGGTTTCGGAAGTTTGTTCTTTCTGTCCAAAAACGCTACAGCGCATCGGCGATGATCCTTTTAATGAAGCATACGATAGTTGGGAATCGTTAAAGAATGACTGGAGTTCGCTTATTAGGAGATCGCGACCTGATTTTACTCGTGGAAGATTAGATGTTGTTCGGACTGCGATTAAACATCAAATGATCTATGAACCTGATAAAGATCACACGGATTACAAAGCGCAAGGTGTGTTAAAGCATTTGCTGGCTCGTACCAAGGAACTACTGGACGTATTAGATCGAATTGATAAGCAGGATCGTACGGCAGCAGTTGACCGCTTGCGGGACGATTTTAATAGACTTATTCGAAGGGCAAATATTGATGTTTTTCAAAGAACCCATTCAAATAAGTCGAGTCGATATGACGACCCTGACGAAGATAGCATTTTGCGTTATGTGAGTAACGAGTTTCTTGATGAGTTCGATAGGCTTAATGAGGACCTGAGAGCTATCGCAGATTTATCCAAATCTGCAAGTATCTTGGATATTCTTCGACTGGATCTTTGGTCTGCGCGGCCGCAACTTTATGAAGTCTGGCTCCTCGTATGTATTGTTAATTGGATCGCCTCTCGGGGACACCGAATTGATCTTCTCAACCTTCAACAAGACGAAATTGGCAGAGCCATTTGGCACTTATCATACTCTAAGTCAAGTCAACCATGTATATGCGTAGAAAATGATGGGCAAAGTGCTTTTATCTTTTTTCAATTATACCGCCCATCCGGGGATATGCCGGATTTGTGCTCGCTTTCGGATTCGACACCAAACGCCGCGCCGCTTTGGTCGATTGATGCTAAGCATTCCGAGAAGAGCGGCTATAGTGTCGGATCGTATTTGAACACAGCAACACGTTATCGAGACTCTTTCGGTGCACCCCTATCGTTGGTAGTAGAGTATTTCCCCCGCATGGATATTTCTATAGAAAATCCAGTTGAGTTCGGCGCTGGTATCTCACTAATAAAGGATGCACGACCTAACGGAGTGGGAATTGCTCTCTTGTTTCAGTCGCTAAGCGACCTTTACCCTATTTCAGGAAAAGCTGTTTTGTGTATTGATTTTTCGTCGAGTTTTAGGAAAAGATGTGATCAAGCTTTCCAGGCGGCGATAAAGAAGATTCAATCCATGGAAACTAATGTGCTTGATTCATATGTATGTTTTGCCGGAGAAGCTATTACTAAGAGCGGAATAAGAAATATCATATTTGGTGGTGCACAACCTGTAATTCCGGACTTGCAATTGCATGATGGAACCTCGATTCAAAATGTGATTAACGAATTAAAGAAAATATCTGCGACTTCACCAATAACTCATATCATTATGATAAGCGATGGACAATTTTCAGAGCCAAAATGGATGGAGCATCTTCAAAAGGAGAGTGATTGCATTGTGGAACTATATTCATAAGCATTCATACCTCAGAAAATGCCCAACAATTGGCTACAGCCGACCCGCAAAAGCGGTGCGGTTTTCCGCTTCGCTCCAAACCGCCCCACTTTTGCGGGCGGCTGAGCCTTGTCGTTATGTAATCTGAGAACCATGGATGTTCCAGTAACAATCATCTCGTCTTTTCTTGCTGGCGTTATTGATGGTTATTTAAAATTGATTTTCTCATTTATGGATTCGGATCAGAAAAATATAAATATGATGTATGATTTTTGCGAACCATTCGCTAGTGAAAGGATGAAATTATGAGTCGCCATAATCATGATCACAATGCACATTGCGAGGTTGGTATAATTGCCAGCTTCGGCCGTTTTGATTCACGTGGAAAACGGATTGGCGAAGTCCGTGCGGAATCAAATGGTGAAAGCCTTTACTTCGAGGAGACTGAAGCTCCTTACGACATTCGGAAGGACGAACCAGTGATCTTTGAACGTGGTATATTTCGGACAGACGAGGGCAACATTGATAAAGCCATTGTGATACGGCGTATCAGTGAATTCCTTAGTGAATCATGGGTCCGAGAGAGTTGCGCTGCATCGCTTGACCACCGGCTGTGGTCTGTGATCGCAGCAGACCACCTGAAGTCGCTGGATGCTTTTCAACAAATAGCTTGGCTCAAGGAACGCGTCGATTCACTATCGAAGTTGCCAGACGAGGGGTGGGGTGCAGTTAAACCAGCAGTATTACATGAAGCAGACATATGGGATGCCGCGCCAAGCAGCCTACGTGAGACACGGCTTAGGAACGCGCACAGGGTCATCAAAGAGGATTTTCTAAACTCTTGCAAGAGATTCAGAGAGTCTCCAGACAGTTTTCCTCCGGTTAGTGAGTTCAAAAAAATGAAGATATCCTTGGTCATGGAGTGGGCGAAAAGGGAGCTTGAACTTACACTCGACGAAGAGCAGGCAGAGGCAGTTGTAGCAGTGGACGGCGATATTCAAGTAGTCGCGCGAGCCGGAAGTGGAAAGACGCGTACACTCGTCACGCGTGCGATATTCCTGCAAAAATACTGTAAAGTCTCACCTAACGAAATACTCCTTCTGGCATTTAATAAGAAAGCCGCTTTGCAAATGAAGCAGCGCCTTCAGAATGCTCTAGGGAACGTACTACCACACGTGATGACGTTTCACGCCCTCGCATACGCATTGGTGCATCCAGGTGAGAAACTGATCTATGATGATATGTCGGCTGACCAACTCGGTCTAAGCCGTGAGGTGCAGGAAGTTATCGACGAACATATTCGATCACCTAAATATGGCACACGAATTCAAAAATTAATGTTAGCCCACTTCCGTGAAGACTGGGAGCGCATTGAGGAAGGTCGATTCATCCTTCCAATGGAAGAATTTCTAAAGCACCGGCGAGCATTGCCAAGAGAAACGCTTAACGGGGAGTATGTCAAGTCTTTTGGTGAGAAGCTCATCGCTAATGCTCTGTTCGAGCACGATGTCGAGTATCGGTACGAGAGTAACTTCCGTTGGAGTGGATTCAACTACCGTCCAGACTTCATGATTGGCGACCATCGAAATGGCGGCGTGATTATTGAATACTTCGGTCTCGTAGGAGACCCGGATTACGATGAGATGTCTGAAGAAAAACGGCAGTTTTGGGCTAGGCAGGATAATTGGACTTTGCTTGAGTACACACCGCATGACATCGCAAGGCAAGGACAAAATTACTTTGGCAAATGCATGCTGGAAGAATTGACTCGTCATAATGTCGAGCCCCGTCGACTTTCGGAGGAGGAGATATGGGAAAGAGTTAGAAAACGGGCAATCGACAGTTTTACAAAAGCGATGCGTCAATTTGTCGGTCGATGTCGAAAGCTCAATCTTACTGAAAATGAACTGGGTTACCGCACCGAGGCGCATGTGACCTGTAGCACTGCTGAGCAACAATTTCTACAGGTTGGGCAGTCTATATACTCGGGATATGTTCGCAGGCTATCCGAAAACGTAAAAGAGGATTTCGATGGGCTAATGTGGCGTGCCATCTCTAAGGTTCACGATATTCAAACGCGTTTTGCTCGGGATCGTGGAAGAGAACAAGGTGATCTTCAGCGTCTTCGATTTATTATGGTCGATGAGTGCCAAGACTTATCCGATATGTTCGTACAGCTCTTGCAAGCGATCCGTGAGCACAATTCGCAGGTTGAATTTTTCTGCGTAGGTGATGACTGGCAAGCCATCAACAGCTTCGCTGGATCTGATCTTTGCTATTTCCAAAATTTTAAAAAATACTTTTGGCGAAACACATCACAAGTCCACATTCGTACAAACTGGCGATCGGCAAAGTCAATCGTGCATGTAGGCAATTGCCTCATGGATAGTCTGGGCGAGGCAGCGCGGCCAAGATCCGATGCTGAGCCAGGTAAGTGTCTTGTGGGTAGACTTAATGAGTTTTCACCCACTGTGATGGAACAGGAACAAAACAAAGGTGACGAGATAACGCCAGCAGTGCTTAGAGTCGTCTACGATTGTTTGAAGAAGGGGCTCGACATTGTTATGCTGTCGCGCCGCAACGGCCTAACATGGTATGTAAATTACGCAGATCGAGAACACAATGTAGATGGATTAACACGATTCAAATTGCATATTCGATCTTTATTGCCGGAAGGAGATCGTAAACGTGTTACGGCTTCAACTACTCACAAGTACAAGGGGCTCGAGAAGGAAGCTGTAATTGTTCTCGATGCCTTAGAAGGGAGCTATCCTCTCGTTCATCCTCATTGGGTATTCCTGCGACTGTTTGGCGACAGCGTCGATAGTATAATTGCTGAAGAACGTCGTCTGTTTTACGTGGCTCTAACTCGAGCCGAAAAGCACTTAGTTCTTTTGACTGAAAATAAGCGCCAATCGCAGTTTTTAGACGAAATATCGAAGTACAACAATGCGATGAATTCGTTGGGTGTATTTCCCTCCAAGGGATTGCACCAACGGCGATCTAGTCCGGCGGTTCAATCAGTTAAATGGAACGAACTAGCACCAGTGTCGTTGGGGAACGGCGCTCGTCTGGAGATACAGGTGCATAATGCATTTGACGTAAAGGATGAATTAAAGCGACAGGGATTCACTTGGGCGGGTAAGTTTGATGCAAATAAGAGATACTGGTGCAAGAGTGAACAGACTGATGGCTTTGACTTTAGACGCGATGTTCTCAGCCAACCATGGTCGCAGAATAGCAAGGTGCGGATCGAGGTTTACTCGGACACAGGTGAGTTGCTTCATTCATCGCATCAGGAATCGCAACTTCGTGGGAATAAGCAGGAAGTTAGGCTGGACGACTTCGGGTTCCAGGACGAAATACCATTTTAATGTAAGGAGACAGCTAGCGAATTAAGATTCTGAACAAAGAATTCCTAATACAATTTCTAAAATTTATTTTTTAACTTCCAGGCATTCTCGATTTTTGGGGACGGAAAGATATTTTTGAAAGAGTGAATAATGAAGTCGAATTGGAACAAAAAATTTCCTCCATATCAAAAAATACATAACCATGGCGTGCACCCGACATGCCGCCGAAGATGGTTATCAAGAAAAAAAGAAACTTATGAATGGGCGGCATGCGGGTGACGCCAGCTGTTAGATGAAAGAGCTTTTTCCGCTGTGTGTGGATCCAAGTAAAACCAATTAAAAATGAAGGT
>CAZUFC010000260.1:0-5705 GCA_964619725.1 uncultured bacterium
AGCGGAGCGCAACCCTGGGTAAGCAACACGAAAATCAGAGCTCTGAAGGAGCGTCATAAAACAAAGCCCCGGACGATGAAGCGCAATTCAAACCGTTTGAACGAAATTCATATCCCCAAAATCATGCGCTTCATGGTGAAATAATCATGAACGCTTCTCAGACCGCACCAGCAGCAATCCTGTCCCATCCTTTTCATTACCCTGGCCTGAAGATTGTTTCTTAATTTATTTCATTACAACTCTGGAACATGATGCTCGCATAAAGCATCGAATAAATTGTTCGTTTAAACGACTTGAAAGCTCATTTTCTGTATCTTTGCAAATTATTGATATAAAAGCGCTTTTAGCTGTCCTCGATACCTGTGACGAAAAAAAAACAAAAAAAAATGAAATTCGAAGTGGGAATTATGGCCGAAAATCTCGTCTATAGTAATAGAGGCTCCAAAAGAAAGGCAGCCGAAATATAATGAAGGCCGATTTAAATAAATACAGCTCACTGAACTTTTCCTTCCTTCCTTCCTTCCTTCCTTCCTTCCTTCCTTCCTTCCTTCCTTCCTTCCGCATTCTTTAGTCTGTAATATTTTTATTCACCCAGGCTTCCGAAAGAAAATTATTATTTATAAAACCTTTCAACATTCATGTAGAAAAGAAGGGAGGATTACGTTTGCGACAAATAGTCTTTAAAGTAAAAATTAATTGTTTCGTTTTTTTAAAAAGGAGGCAAAGAAAGTGAAAGTCGTTGCGGTAAGTTTAGTTTCAGTATGTTTCATTGCATTCGTATCGTCCGCCTGGGATCATGGTGCGCCTGCGGCCAAGGACGACATATCATTTTGCTGTGGCGACTATGAATACTTTTTCGGATCAGACGGGGAAGGCTTAAAAGTGGTAAAAAAGTCAAATTCAGAGGTATACGATTTCGGAACAAGGCCTTGCTGGTTCATGCTGGGTTATTTGCATCAGGAAAGCGACGGCATGTCGTCATGTTCGGAATCCGAATACTATTATCCTCAACTGGGCGGGGATTCCAATTTCGTTCCGCCTGCCGTTCATACATATATACCTCCGTTTCATTATGTCTTATACAATTATGAGTTTAATGAGCCGGTTCTTCAATCTCCCCCGAACGGAAAAACAAAGGTCGCATTAACATTTGCAATCAACGAGGATCCGCCCTGTGACGGCGTTTCAATTTTCATTAAGGTCGACAACGAAGCTCCCGATAATCGTCCGACTCAATTAAGGCGGCTTATGGAAGTTCACTGTCCCTTTGTACGTCTTCCTCGAATCCCCGGCGGCGAAGGTGAAGGGGGAGAAAACGACAGGCTTCTGATGGGAAATTATCTGATAGAAGACCCTATGGAAAATTATAAACTGGAAATCGAACCCTGGTTGGAAGACGAAGGCGGCAACAATTATATATTTGCCGACAGTTATTATCCCGCCGGTTTTCCCGTATGGGCGTTTTACGATGAGCCTGACGGAAGGGGCATTATTTATCTCGCGGTTTACAATGTTGACAGGAAAGTTTGTCAGACGAATTTTTACAAACACATAGGCGATTACGAGGATTGGCCTTACATCGGAGATGCCGACAATCAGCCTAATGTCGGCGGTGTATACGGCAGCGACAGACGTTATCTAGTATGGGACGTCGTCAGATATACGGAAAATGTGGACGAACCGGAAAACGACTATCCTTCCGACACCAGATTGTGCGCTTTCATGAAATTTTACGACCAGGGGCTGGATTGGTATAAAGCGGCGAAAAAATACAGAAACACGGTTCAGCAAATCGACAATAATACTCCCTATGCTGTAGGGAACGACGATTATCTGTTTTTCAAGGACAGGGACGGAAGCATCAGTTTATGGCCGGAAATGACCGCCGAGGAGAACCCTGCCATTCCCGACTGGGCGAAGTATCACGCGCTTATGTTGTATGTTAGTCCTCAGGCGAATGTTCAGAGTCACGATTTTTATCCGGGCGACAGCGATGAACGATATGTGTTGAGAAGAATAAGGGACTATCAGGCCAGACTGGCCGGTCTGCTTGACGTTTATGATTGCGAAGGATGCAATGATCTCCTGGTTTCATCGTGGATAAACGAGTGGGCCGAGGTGGATTGGGAGGATGAGGGTGATAAAATAGATTTTTTGTGGAATCATCCGGAATGGAGCGGTTCAAGCGTTCCGACAGATTCAGAACCGCCTTTGCATTACCGCACGCCGACAGACGAAGATTGAAAGGCGAAATTCATCCGTCAAAACATAGATGACTTCATAAATGCCCTGAAGACTCCATGTCCGACAGTGACGCCTGATACTCCGGCGGTTAAATTCATCGCCCATACGGGAGCCTATAAAAAAGATTCGGGAGCTAAGACGCTGACGAATATGTACGGATACGGCGAACCGTGGTGCATACCCTCAGATTTGGCGGAAGAGTACGTCAACGTATCCTGGCCGTTGAACGATGTGAAAAGACCTCTGCTTGCCTCTCATCATGAGGGAATGGAAATAGAAGGCAAGTTTGTTTCAAGGGAATTGCTGAACCGTTGGGGAAACAGGAAGATAGGTGATATCGGTTCAGGAGGATGCGCAGGATATAGTCATTTGAACATACCGGTTCGGAGCGACCATTTTGTAGGTCCGGTCAATCACGCTGACTATTGGGCGATGGATTTCATGTGCGGGATTTGTTTCGATATGCCCGAAGGTTTTATCGACTGTGATCTGGATTTCGGAAATATAGAATCACATCTGGAACCGGCGCCGCGATGTCTGGGAGCTCAGGGCTCTTATACAGCTTTCGGCGGATCGCTGCCTATGCATCCTTGTTACGTGGGTTTTCACGGTTTGGGTTCAGGATATCCGCCTCCTGAAGGATGGCCCGACGGTCATTATCCTCTATCATACGATTCCCAGACAGAGACTTTTACTCCGATAATGCCCGGAGGCGGCAATCATCTGTTTAAAGCTGAAAGAAAAATGCTGAGTATCCTGGAAGACGAATATTACGGTGAAGATGAAATAATGTTTCTGAACGAGAGCATCGGAGAGTGCTATTTGGAATACTACGACGTGTGCCGTGTCGAAAGTTGGCCCGGTTACGGCATCGTTAAATCCAGGCAGGCAGGGCACAAAACCATCCCGGAACGACTGACGGTCAATGTTCAACAGAGCAAAGAACTGTTGCCCCTGGCCGTTCAATGGGTGCCCATGATGCAAGCGCTGGCTCACAGATACGTCATTTTACAGGACGGTCAGAACGCCTTCGCGCCGGATTTATACTGGCATATGGAACATTACCAAAGCGCAGCCGCTGCGGACGGAGTTAAATGGACATTTTATGGCGGAACAAATCCTAATACCACCGATGAGGAGAAATGGCACGCGTTTAACGCCGATATGGGATACACTCATACTTATGGATCGCGATTGTTTATTTTCGATGTGGATGTCGGCATTAGAGATGACGGCAGTGAAATTGGTTTTAATGAGGATACTGAACCTCCAGAAGACGACTTTACGGTTAATTTATATTCTGAGGAGGATGCTGAATTCTACGGAACCATCGAATATCTTGAAAATCTTCTTGCATCATATAAGTACTGGGGATATCCGCGGCGATCAAGCGACAAAATTGCGGAAGGACTGTTTTTCGGCGAATTGTTGCCGACGCCCCAATTGATATTGGGCCTGTTTCCTCCGACATACTGGAAAAACCTTAAGTACGATTTGAAAACAGGATTAAACGGTCCGAACGTAACTGAAAATATAATTCTTGAGTCTCCGTCAGTTTTGCACAGTTTCTGGCGGGCAGACGTTTCACAACAGGGGAGTAAAGAAGCGGATTACAGGTTAATGCTGGTTTTCAGCAATTTTACCGGTTCAGGCTGGAATGTTAAAACCGAAGTTATGGATGTGAGAGAATATCTCATGGCTCCGGAAAAGTCGGTTTATTACAGTTACGATTACGTTAAGCCCGGCTGGTTGTTGAAGCTCGTACCGATAGATCCTTCGGCTTTTCAGGCATCCGCGATCGTCGGTCCTTACAGCGTCGAAGGAATAGGAATAGTCGCCGTCGACAAGAAGGGCGTTCCTCCGGATGAGGGGAGTTATGCGATTTTGAACAGAGATGAAAACGCGGACATGATCATTTTGGATGAACAGAGCGGAAATGAAAATATACTTTCAGTAATACCCGGAGACGGAAGCATTGAATATCATTATGAAGACATGATCGACGTCGCTCGCGGCGTAATAAGTTGCGATATCGGAAACATCGTTGATCCTGATTTTTCCGACCTGATATGTCTTACCACGGACGGATTCAAAGTGATCAGTTTCTTTGAATCCGGTGAATTCGACACGGTCATGGATGTCCATGGACTATTTGTTAATCCTGTGAGAATGGTACGCATGGAGGATAGTGGAAAATATTGCAGGTATGTCGTTCAGGACGGCGAAAGATTGAAGATTTTGAGGATTCTACATTTTTATACCGTATATGACGGAAACGATCATCCTTCAAAAGGCGATCAGTATATAATTGATGAATTAAATTGTATTCCCGTATCCTTCTTTGAAGCTGAGTTTGTTAACGAAGATCGCTTTGCAGATTTGGCGGCGGTCGGACAAAATGGTAGAATTGAATTGATGAGCGGAGAAGATGAAATGCCTGAATCGAAAGCGATCATTGATTTAAGTTGGCCGGTCGAGAGTCTCCTTTTCGAAGATCACGATCTGGACGGCGACATGGATTTAGTGCTCAAAACAGAAAAAGGAGAATCTGGAATATTTTTCAACAGGGGAGACTGGAAATTTTCCAGGGAGAAATAAATAATTCGGGAAAACGACATAAACGTGAAACAATTAGAATTCACCATGATTGCAGAAAAAGGAAAATATATGAATCAAATCATAAAACGGGTCATTGTTTCTGTTCTTACAGTTTTTCTGGGAACATTGACGCTTGCGGTAATGGATTGGGAAGAGCAAATGCATCCGTTGACTGTCAGATCAGGACACAAAATGGTTTTCGATTCAGGTACACAAAAAATAATACTTTTCGGCAGCGACGACGAAACGTGGAATTGGGACGGCTTCGGCTGGGAACGGATTCTTCCGTTAACTGCTTCTCCTCCGGCAAGGGGACGACATTCAATGGCTTATGATTCAGCGCGAAAAAAAATAATTATTTTCGGTGGCAGCGGGTATGGAGGATTGCTTAAAGACACTTGGGAATGGGACGGCATAGATTGGGTTAAGAAGGATTCTGAGATTTCACCAGATTTTCGTTACGATCACGCAATGGTTTATGATCCGGTGAGAGGACGAACCGTTTTGTTTGGAGGGTGCTTTGCAATAAGAGAATACTATAACGACACTTGGGAGTGGGATGGGCAGAATTGGACACTGATAGAGCCGGAAACGACTTCTCCACCCCCGTTATACGGCCATAAGATGGTCTATCATCCTTTATTGCAGAAGGTTGTTTTTTTCGGAGGATATGGAGGATTAGAAGAAGTAAATGATGAAATGTGGGCATGGGACGGCAACGACTGGGAAGTTATTGAGACATCAGGAATAAGGCCTTCAGGAAGATTTTTTCACACGATGTCGTACGATTCGGAACGACAAAAGATCTTGGTTTTCGGCGGTCGGGAACCTTCCTATTTGAACGACACGTGGGAATGGTCCGA
>CAZUFC010000261.1:0-5546 GCA_964619725.1 uncultured bacterium
GGAAGAGAAAGCGACATGTGGCCTTGTCTCCGGGTTGAAGATGAGATGTGATGCAACGAAGTTATTCCTGACGGCGCGGGTGAAAAAGGCTCTCCTCAAGCCGTTGAGTCAGCAGGCGATAATCAAGTTGGAACGAAATAAAAAGCGCCTGAAAGTAGAAGCGGCATCCTGCCGCTTTCCCGATGAGGTTTCTAACACCCATTATTTTCGTTGTATGTGGATCGCGGACCCGGATTCATCTCCTGCGATACTTTAGCGGCAGCTAAAAGTCTGAATTTAGGATTGATTCACGGCAAGAAGGCTTATCCTGAAGGATACGGCAAAATCGAAAGATTCAAAAGAACGGCGCTTGCTGATCTGCTTCGAGGGCTGGCCGGTCGTCCGAACGACGGTTCTGAATATGGAGCCCTTGAACTGAGGGGGCAACATTATCTGGACAACGAATACAATGTAAAGCCCCATGATAGTCTGAAAAAGACGGCGCCCTTCAAAAAATTCTTCGACCATGAGCGCAAGTTGGAGTATCCGGAAAACGAAACGTCTCTGAGGCGAAAATTGCGGGAGATCATTATACGACTCGTAAGGATCATATCCACCGCCGGGCGAAATTCCATGCATCTAAAACTTTTAAATCCTTCACGAAATGTTTCGTATTCCAATTGCTTGACGGAATCGACCCGGACGACCTGTCAGAATACCAACTGAACTCGCTGTGTAAACATCCGTTTATGGCGCTCTGACAGGTTCGTTTGACCGGTCATTAAATCTAAAAGGAGGATACTCCGATTCCATTCATGCTCCAATGACGAATCAGCGAAAAATGAATGGGACGAGAGAAGCAGAACGCTCTGACGAAAAGGACAGATATACAGCAGAAATTATTAAACATCGAAACGGAAAAAATGACGAATGATCCGATTTTGGACGATATTTTTTCTGAAATTTATTTCATGATTCAGATCGATGCAGGAATTAGAGAACTTTACGAAGACAAAGGAATTATGGATCATGAGGTCAAGGTACTTTTGTCGAAATGGATTCCCAGGAAGGATTGGGGGTGCGACGGCGCCTGACTTTCCAGGAATACATAAAAAATTTGATGAATTCAAAGCTTACTTCGATTCAGGCAGAGAAGGAACAAAAACGATAAAAAGCATCAATGCGGAATGCTGAAAAGCGCACCGCAGGATGCTCAAGGAGGAAAACACGATGCGCTATCGCGTATTGATCGAACAAGATGAAGACGGCGTTTATGTCGCCGAAGCGCCCGCTCTGCCCGGTTTTATTTCTCAAGGACATACCCGTGCAGAAGCGTTGAATAATATCAAGGAGGCGATTGCCGGTTATCTGGAAAGTTTAAAGGCGCACGGAGAACCCATTCCGCCTTCGATATTCGAAGAAGTAGTGGAAGTTAATCCATGAGTCAGTTGCCGGTGGGAAAGGATCGTCTGTTGATAATGACGCTGGTAAAGATCGGAGAAGTATTTGATCGTCGGATTTTCAGGAATGTAATGAAAAGTTTGCAAGAGTTGATTAATCAGCTTTTTTTCTTCATAATATGTGCAGGAGTCCATAAAAGGACTATGAAGTTGGTTTATGGTTTTTGTACATGTTGACGGTAAATATATTTCAAAGGCGACAATGATTGTTGAAACGCCGGATTAAATCACCGCGAACTGGAATGAGAATGGATCATTGAAATATCTGAAATTAAAAGAAAATAACCGAAAATACGTTAGGCGACAGAATATTAACAGGATGTGAATTATGCCGCCGAAAGTAAGAGAGCTCATAAGAGAATTGGAGAAAGTTGGTTTCGTCAATAAGGGCGGCAAGGTCAGTCATAGGAAGTTTGTCCATCCAAAAGCGCCTAAACCGGTTGTTATCTCCGGTAAGCCCTGAGATGATGCCCTTGATTATCAACAGAAGGCAGTGAAACGAGCAATCAAGGAGTTGCAGCAATGAAAGACAGCGCCCGTTACGTAAAAATCGTGGAGTGGTCCGACAGGGATCAGCGTTATGTCGGTAGTTGTCCTGGCCTTTTTTTCGGCGGATGTCACGGCGAGGATGAACAGGATGTATTCGCTGAGCTTTGTCAGATCGTTGAGGAAACAATTGAACTATTCAGGAAGGAGGGGAAACCGCTCCCCCCGTCGACTAGCGGTAAGGACTATGCGAATAAGATGTTGGCCATCGCATAATCACCGGAATAATAAACGAGAGAGTCCTGAACTTGTCTTTTCATTTTATTAAGGCGTAATAAAGATTCGCAGAAATGACCAGAATTCAACATTTAAAGAGTAAAAAGGATCAATGAAAATAACGACAGAATTGCCGGAAATGGAAATTAGAAAGGATGATCTCAAATTTTTGCTTGAGTAAAACTTTTTAAAGAGGGAATTGTATCTTTCGGAAAAGCGGCGGAAGAAGCAGGATATACTGAAAAAAACATGCGCCGAATTATTAAATCGTTAAGCAATTTCACACATAAGATATGAAAATATTGATCCGGATCAATATCTGAAAAATGCATAAAAGGGTAATTTTAAACACTTCGTGCTTGATAGTTTTTGTCCATAAACGACGAATTTCCACCAATGCTGCGTCAGGCTGCGGATTGGCTCAGTCAACGTATAATAAATACCCCTACCTCGCAAATCCTTGCCTTCCTTGCCTTAAGAAAAATTCGCCCGTTTATGGATCAAAAACCCAAGTGGCTGTCCAGCATTAAATTTTGAATCGAGATTCGAGTTTGTGGACAGACGCTAGTTAAAAAAAAATTATTATAACGAGGATTTTCTTTTTTGCAAACTAATTTCAGAAATCTTGTCTTAGGAACAGGTGGGGCATTTAGCTCAGCATACCCTGGGGAATTTAGCTCAGCGCTATAGGCTTATATTCATTTCAGGCAGCTTTTATGTGACCTTAGGGCAAATTCATCCGTCCCGCCGATGACACTAAGGGGATAATCGCCAAATCTTTGAGAAAAATAGATGCCTTTTCTGATGTGTGCAGTGAATCTCATTTAATTTACTTCTTGACAAAATATGTTGATTCGTATATTATACGATTGAGAGGGGGAGAAGAGATGGAACCTGAAATCTTGGCGAATAATCTTAGAAGATTAAGAAAATCCAGGAGTTTAACACAGAGAAAAGTCGCTGAAAAAGCGGGTATCCATGAGCTTACATACAAAAAAATTGAGAACAGTCAAACTCAGCCGAGGATTGCAACACTGGAAAAAGTAGCAGATGCCCTTGGCGTAGGTTTGCGGGAGCTCGTGACGCCTGTCAGGCAACTTCACGCCGTCCGATTTCGATCCCTGAAGAAAATGCGAAGCAGGGAAGACATTCTGGCGCAGGTGTCAACTTGGCTGGAAGATTATGAATTTCTTGAAGAACTTCTTGATGATCATATTCCATTCATATTTGATGATATTAATCATAAGTTAAGAGAAAAGGACCCGATAAATCGCGCAAAGGAAGCCGCCGGCAAAGCGCGACAACTTCTCAAGCTTGATAAAAAAGAACCGATATACGACATCTGTGGTCTTTTGGAATCATCAGGCGTCAAGGTATACCAAATAAACTCTTCTTCCGAGGGATTCTTCGGTTTGTCTGTTGGGAAGGAGGATTCCGGACCGGCGATCATTGTCAATGTTTGGGACAGGATTTCAGTAGAAAGGTGGATATTCAGTGCGGCTCATGAATTGGGACATCTGATCCTTCATCTTGACGACTTCGATATTTCCAAAACTGAGGAGAATGACGCCCAGGAAAAAGAAGCGAATACATTCGCGTCACACTTTTTAATGCCGGATGCCGGGTTTAGGAATGAATGGGAGGACACCTATGGGCTGCATCCTGTAAAAAGGGTATTCAAAATCAAAAGAATTTTCCGGGTTAGTTACAAGACCGTCCTTTTCAGATTGATAGAGATGGGGAAAGCGGACAGCAATGTATGGAAGCAGTTTAATATTGCATACAAGCAGTTGACTGGGAAGCGGCTTGCATTCAAAGATGAACCGGTCGGATTAAGGGCAAGAGAACCCTACAATCTGGATGATATGGATTTCATTAGTGACCGTTTTCATCGTCTCATACGGATAGCTTTGGACGAAGATAAAATCTCTCTGAGTAGAGCTGCTGAGTTGATGCGTATCAGTGTCAGTCAAATGATGAATAAGATTTTGATATGGGAAGGCGCTGAATGAGCGATACAGCCCATCCGAACTTGCTGATACTGGACGCTTGCGTTTTGATTGACTACTGGAAAACGGAGAGTAAAATCTTGGCTGAGTTCGGAAAACATATAGGAAAGCTGCATATTGCTGATCCGGTTTTAAAAGAGGTGGAGGATATTAATGATTCTGAGGAATTGTTAAATTTGGGAGTGCGCATTGTGCAGCCTGAAGTTAATGATATTATTGAGGCAGGTTCAAAAAGGAGTCAGCTTTCATTCCAGGATCGTTTGTGTCTAATTATTGCGAAACGCAAAGACTTCATATGTGTCACAAATGATAAAACACTCAGGAGATTTTGTGAAATTGAGGGAATAAACATCATGTGGGGACTTGAGATGCTTTTACTGCTTCATGAAAAAAATGTAATCAGTTATTCTCATGCAGCCAAGATTGCAAAGAAAATTCAAAATATTAATCCGAAGCACGTCAATGACAAGGTTATTCAAAAGTTCATCACAAAGCTTAAAGGAATAAAACTGAAATAAAAGTGATTCGGTGTTTCAATTATGAATAAAGATCGAGAACACAAAGAATTATCTGAATCTTTTAGCGCTCGATTAACAGATGTCATTAGATAGTGGCTGTCCAGCATCAAATTTTGAATCGAGATTCGAGTTTGTGGACAGACACTAGATAGTTTAATGGCGATAAGCGTTTCTACTAATGCTCCAATTAAAATACTTTGGGATAAAATTGTTCAAATTAAGAATGAAACCGATTCTAAAATAGTAATTCATTTTCTTTGAGGAGGGTTTGAGAGAAGCGGATAGTGTTAGAGTGGGGGATAACATTGATGGACTAAAACGAAACAGCATCAGCGTTTTTGCTTTTTATGCTCTAGGACACTGCCATTATCATCCATGGCATGTTACTTTACGGAATGGAAGCTTGCAAAGTTGGTGGGTTCCACATTATGTCGCTTTTGAAGATTTGTCAGTTGCATTATTGATCGCTTTTGCTCTGGTTACTATGAGCATATCCCGAAACTTAAAGACCTTCGGCAAGCTTTATCCAACCTGCAATAATCATGTTTCTTTCTAAGGCTGAGAATGCCGAGACATACTTTATAAGCCTGTTCAGGATGTTTCAGACTTTCCAGAGTTTTGCGGATAATTTTTTCTGTATAAGGACCGGTGGAGTTCGCCCGCTTTATGAACCTTTCGGAATTCCGTTCATTATAACATCTATGTTTGGGTGGCATATGTTCTTGAGAAGAAGTGTACTCATTTCTGATTCTGTCTCGTCTGAGTTGAGCGACTCTGGAATTATCATAATAAACCGCTACTGTCCTGTCGTCGTAAAC
>CAZUFC010000262.1:0-5366 GCA_964619725.1 uncultured bacterium
GCTCGTTTATGGATCAAAAACCGCAGTGACTGTCCGGCATTAAATTTTGAATCGACAATCGAGTTTATGGACAGGCGCTAGATTAGTAGTTATCAGAGTAGTTTTTTTATTGTGTCGCTTTTGCATGAGCGTAAAAAACAACCCGACCTGTACGGGTTCAATTTTCGCGTAACCGAGTTCGTCGATGAGCCTGCTGAATTCCAAATACGGAGGCGTAATATATGAAGCCAGCTTTTTCATGAAAGCTTTTTCGTATTCAAAAGTTTTCGCCGGAATCAAACCGGTTTTGCTCACAGGTCTGTTCGCCATTCTCACCGCAGCCCAATCGAAAGCCTGTCGATTTAAATCCTCAAGGCTCTCGAATCGGCGGCCTGGGAAAAAATTCGTTTCAATGGCACGAAAGCTTCTTTCTTGGCCGGCTTTTCTGTTTAAATGGCCTCACGACATCCGAACGGACATCTCAGGTCGTTCCGACAACGGTTGCGGGCATCGGTCAGAAATAGAATCCCGCAATGGCGGCAGCTTTTCACAAGCCCGTCGATTTAATCGAAAATGATTCAGTCCCCTTAAAATATTTACATTCTTAGCTTTGAACTCGACTTTCAAATTCTTTATTTCAATTAAATCGACGTCCGCTCTTAAAACGGGCCGAGATTGGGTTTGGAATCGATTACTTTATCAAGTTCGAAATGATATTCCTCTGATGCGCTTCGGGCTTCTTCCTTCTTGTGCCAGGCCGGGACGAATTCGAAAAAAACTTGAAGTTTTATTATAAAAAAGCTTCCAGGCGTCGTTGAATGGTTTCAGGTTGTTGCATTGCCCTCAACATTTCACGAGCTTCCCGGCGCACTGCGGACAGCAACAAAATAAAAGAATACGTTTTATTTTAAGAAGAAACCCGTTCTACGGACAGAACATTAAAAGATCGAAAGGCGATTATACGGAATTTTATCGCTGCTTAATCGGGAATTACAGGCTTTTTTGTAAAATTTCCTCGTAACTTTGTTCCATTCGAACCCCTCAAACTGATCTCAAGTCCGGGAGGAATTCGGCTGCACTGTTTAAACTCAGACCGTGAAGAGAAATTTCATAATCCATGAAATACCGGGTTAACCGCTCCGAATTCTTTTGCAGTTTCGACATATCCAGCCGTTTTTGATTCATTTTCACATCGAAAAGATCTAGAGACTTTTCCATGTCGTTTACGGCTACGATATCGATTTCATATTTGTTTCCTTTTTCCCAGAATGAACCTATTCTGTTGTATCGATTTGTCGATCGCAGCAGGTCCATGAAAAATTTTTCCAAAATTCTGCCTGAGTATGAGGTATAATCTCTATGAATTATCTGCCGGATATATTCGAAATTTTCATTTTCTGCAGCGCTTCTGTTTTTATAAATAAACCTGAACCAGAAGTTCAGAAAATTATCGGAAATATAGTAACGGCGCAGTTTACTCTCAGGTTTCGCATGAATCGGTTTTAGTTTTGATACGATATCGTAATCCTTTTCCAAACGTTTGAGATGACCGCCTATGTTTCGCTCCAAGATTGATTCCATAGCAGGCCTGGAAGTATGTCCCGTTGAAATCAGTTCAAGTATGGAGAAATAAATTCCGTATTCCTTTCCGAATTCTTCGATGAGGACATTCTTCCCCTCTCCCAGAAACGGCGAATATTTATCGATAATGAATTCAATAGCCTGCCTGCGGCCTTTGATCCTGTTTTCAACCAGAATTTCCACGTATCGGGGAATTCCTCCGGTAAACAGATAATAATCGAAGAGATTCTTTGCGGAATACAGACCATGGTCTTTCAGAATTCCAGCCAGGGTTTCCGCTTTAAACGGCTTCAGCTTCAGGAATCGATCCGCTCGACCGAACAACGGCTCCTTTGCGTTTTCAAAGATTCTATTCATCAAGGAGTAAACGGAGCCGATTAATATAAGGTTCATCCTGGATTTATGCTTGTATGAATCCCAAAGATTCTGCAATTCGGAATATGCGGCTGGATTAACGTTCAAAAATTCCTGGAATTCATCAATTATGATGCATATATTCTCGTCAGTCGAGTGAACCAGAATAGTCTCGAATATATCTTTAAATCGGTCAAATTTACCAATTAATTTGATTTTGGATTGCTCGTTGATGATTTTGACGAATTCCCGGCACAGCAGGGCTTCCGATTTTTTAGACACAAAAAAGTAGAGATGCGGTCGTTTTTCTGCGAAACGTTTGGCGAGAATGGTTTTGCCCACTCGCCGCCGACCCGTCAATACGGTCATTTTCGCTGAATTACGGGATTGTCCGTCAATATCCCGGAGTATTTTCAGTTCTTTTTCACGATCATAAAATTTCACTGTCAGTAACCTCCGTTACCGTAGCCCGAATTACTGTAACCCATGACAGAATAATTGTCAATGACTGATTCTGAGGGCTGTTTGCCGGTTATCCTGTTTCAGAGAGATTTTGATAGGGGAATTGAATTAATTTGGGAACTGATCAAACCAGGGACACGCTTCTTTCAAAACTTTTGACAGTTTGTTTCAGTAATCGGGGTCGGGCTCGGTATCTGTATCGGGGTCGCAACAAAATAATTACGAGGAGCTATGTGTTGCCCTGATCGGGACTGATCAAATAGGTGTTATGTTTCGCGGCCGATGGCTGAAAAAATCCATTCCGGTTGCAGGATAACCGGCAGAAGTCCTGCAGTTTTTCAAACGATTACCTCGCCCTAAAATTTGAATTTGATGTATAGAAACGAAAAGCGAAACAGAAGAAAATGGTCAACAGAGTCAGCGAAATCAAAAAATCGACTTAATCCGATCACAATTTTTTATTAGCGAATGTCAGGAGGTGTGAAGTTGTCTCGTCTCCCGCCGCTGTTTTTTTCATCGAGGCCATCATCAATCGGCTAGTCGGTCATTCATTCAGCGTTAAGATTCTTTAAGATTTTCTTTGCCAATGGTTCTTTGATCTCTGTGTGCCGTGGAACCGCTTCAATAACTCCGTTCTTTGGATTGATCCATAGGCTATGAGAGCCGCCTTTCCGCTTCAGATAACAACCCGCAATTCTCAATTTCCGCTCCAATTCTCGTCTTTTCTCATCCAATCGATACCGTATCACGAATTGCTTCATCGGGTAATCCTCGGAGGATGTCCGCTCTACGATCCTCCAAGATCAATTCAATGGCTTGTCGCAAATTATTTTTCACTTCCTCTATCGTTTCGCCCTGTCCATTGGCGCCGGGCACCTCCGGACAGATGGCCCAATAGCCTCCCTCGGGTGCGGGTTCTATGATTACCGAGAATTCAGCCTTCATTAATTTCTCCTCTTTTTGTTGACTGAACGAACTTATTAGAGCAAATCTACGCCGAGTGAGGTGAGTGACAGGTGAGGTGGTAGGAATTTTAATTTCATGCCTAACCTCCTCTCCCTTTTTAAATGATGTCAAGAGGGTTGAAAAGGTGTTTAATTCCCTTTCTCCTCATCGACAAGTGAAGAATTCTTGACTTGTCGATGAGGAGAAAAATAACAAAAAAAGAAAAATAAGTCAATGCTATAGCGCTTAGATAAATTGGCTCTCCCGCACTTTTGGTGAAAAGCGGCTAACCCCTCTAACCCAGGGCGGTGTAATCCTCCAGATATCCTGGTCCTGGGCTGATTTATCTTGCTCCTTCGGAGCTGCTGCGCTTTCAGCGCTGAATTGGGAATGCCTTTTGAATCCTTCTGAAACATCTGAATCAAGTATCGAGACATATCAACCCAGTGAGTAATGTTGTAGGACAATCACAACTTTCGCCGCATAAGAAAAATGGGGACTGATCTAACCGGGGTTACACTTCTTTCATAACTTTTGACAGTTCGTTTCAGTAATCGGGATCGGTATCGGGATCGCAATCGAAATCGAAAAAAAAATGATAGGATACTCGGAAAAATTGGGCTTTGCCGACGAGTTCCGGTTTGGCTTCTCCCTCCCGAGTGCGTTGAATTTTTCTGTTTTTATGAAAGTGTCCCTTACGCGGAGAAGGAAGTGTAATAAGGCCGTACTGATCCATCCGCAGTTGTGCGACTCGACAACTCATATCTTTGAGTCCGCCGTCAACCTTCTTCCAATTGAACTCTTCACAGAAACGGATGGAGAGTTGATGACGGGTAATTTTCGGATTCCCGCTGACGGTATTTTTAATCCAATGGATTTCTTCCAGGTTGAATTCCCGACCACAGTAACGCATGAATATCTCATCCCTTCTCGGAAGCAGCTTTACAACATGATCAAAACCGTGTTCAGAAAATTATTATATTCACAGATTAGGATAAAAAGACCCTATGGAATACGTAAATGAAATCAGGATAAATCAAAACTAAATTGGGTTTTTATTGCTTTCACCAAAAGTGCGGGAGAACCTATTTTGCTCAGCGCTATCGGCAATCCCCGCAATACGGCCATACGCATGAAAGACCTTCAGTTCTTTCTGGACCAGGTTCCCGCAGAACGACGGATCATGATCGTCGATACATGCCTCTAAGGCGCAGCAGCCAGAAATTATCGCGATATTCCACTGAAAAACACGGGCCTGCGCGGAATGAACATAGAACCCCTGAAATCCTACGCCAGACCCGGCATAGGACGAGTCGTTTTAACCTCATGCAAACTGGATCAATGGTCCATGGAAGCCCCTGAACTGGGTCACGGCGTGTTTACATATTTTCTGCTGGAAGGATTGAAAGGACAGGCCGACTTCACCGAAGACGGAGTTGTCGATATCGATGAACTCGCCAAATACGTCAAGTATCATGTCCCTAATTATGTTTACAAAAATATGCGGATTTACCAGGAACCGTTCCTGGACGGCAGGTATTCAGGGTCGATCGCTATGTCGTTTGCGCCGTAGGATTTTGAGGTTCTGGGTTCACGGTTCAGAGTTCAAAGTTCAAAGTTCAGAGTTCAAAGTTCAAAGTTCAGAGTTCAAAGTTCAAAGTTCAGAGTTCAAAGTTCAAAGTTCAGAGTTCAGAGTTGGGTCGGTTTAGAGGTTTGGGGTGGGTTGACGGTTTTGGGTTTGTTTGGGGGTTTATGGTTCAAGGTTCACGGTTTTATCGTTGAAAAACTTCCGGGTGAAATTATATTCCTGCAGCATTGTCCGCACTTTCCGCTTCGTCCGCACTTTCCGCTTCGTCCGCTATGTCCGCTTAGTCCGCTGGTCCGCTATTTTCCATGAAAGAAATTCAAGGTTAATCAGTTCAGAGCGCCAGTTTCAAGTTTCAAATTTTCTGAAATGTGCGTTTCCGATCAATGCTGAAAAACCGAATAAAAGAGCTTTTTCCGCTGTGTGTGGATCCAAGTAAAACCAATTAAAAATGAAGGTC
>CAZUFC010000263.1:0-5340 GCA_964619725.1 uncultured bacterium
ACCCCTACCCCTACCCCGATCCCGAAACATCCGGCCCTTGATGAAAAAAGAGCGGTGAGTTCTTCAAGCAGATATTTGCAGGAAAGGGTTAGTTTCTTAAGAGGAATTCAATCAGTCAAATATTATATGAAAAAATGTCACCCCGGTTAGATCAGTCCGCTAAAAACTCCAGCCCACAAACAAAAGTCATCCGCAATCCGCCGTCTTCAATCCTCTTTCCCTTCCAGCAGCCTGACTATTCTTGAGGCTTCAAAGCTTTTCTTTTCGGCTTCCCTCAATTCGCCCCTGTTTTCCATTGTTTCTTTCAGCAGGTATTCGTAAATTTCCTTGTATCCTTCATCCAGGTTTGTTTTTGTTTTCAGGCGTTCTTCGGCTGCTTTCAACTGGTAATTTCTGTAGCGCCTGACCAGTCTGGCTATCCAGGCTTTCGGTCCCTGGTTGTGTTGAATGAAATAATTTAGACTGAACAGATCACGATTGATTTTCCTGATTTCATTCAATTTGAAGTAATCGACTATCGCGGCCAGGGTTTTCAATATTTCGACCGGTTCCATTTTTTCCCGGACAGCGGCCATATCCGGTAAAGCGGGGACATCCGCATCCAGGGTCTGGAACGATTTGAATACTTCTGTGAGAAGCGGATTATTTTCTACCTGGAGTCTGTTTATTCTTTTTTTTATGCCCTGGATATGCGATTTTTCGGTTTTGTGGAGCCTGTGGATGAAAAAGAAGAGCCCCACGGCCAGCGCATTCAGAACGATGTCGTCGAAAAAACCGGTGAAAAGAAAGAGGAAAGCGAATATCGGTACGCCGATTAAAGAGTATTTGAATGTTTTATAGCGATCCTTGTTTTTTGAATAAACTTCTTCAAAGTTTTCGGTCAGAAAGCGTTTGAGGTTTTCTTCAACGTCAGAGCGCACCTGGTCGTAACTGTATACTTTTATTTCCCCCTTGAGTCCCCGGCGCAGGATTTCCTTTTCGTCCATTTTGGAAATAAGGCCGTAGTCGCCGGGGTCTGCGGATTTGGGCACGGCGTAAACTGTCCCCTCTTCTTTTTCTTCTCTTTTTTCCTTTATGGAAAGTTCCTGATATCGGTTCATTTTTTATCAAATCAGAGGTAAACTGCTTGCAGCATACCCGGTTATGTTATGGTTCGACGCTCCAGTCGCTAAAGGATTTACGTTTTTCGGGGATTCATTCCTATTCACGGAAGAATCCTGTTGCACATTTTGGCATCAACTGTTCAAAAGGTCAAAGTTCACATCTCCTGACATTCGCCAATAAAAAATTGTGAAATTTTTAACGAAAAAGCTGCAGACGTTCGAATAAATTTTTGTAAAACAAAGTCCCCCCGCCTGCGGGGGGATATAGGGGGGGCTAAAAACTTCACAATTATTATGCCGAGTTGCAATGCAAGAAAATAACACTTTTTCAATAGTTTGTGACATTCTTGTCAGGAGTTCAGAAGTTATGCCGTTTCATGCCTGCGTTCGCTTTTCAGGTTTCTCCATACGATGAAAGTCTCGATAAGCATCCATACCTCCAGAACGAGGATCATGAGGCTGATGATCAGCAGATGCCAGGCGCTTCTTGCGGGAACGGGGTTGAATACCTGGTTGTAGAAGTGACTGATGTTGACCAGGAGCGCCCATCCCGTCATGAGGAGCATGAAAATCATGGGAAGAGCGGTAACCCAGACAGGTTTTCCTGCTCGGAACAGAAAAATTGTTATTACCAGAAGCGCCAGGGCAGCCAGCAACTGGTTGGCGGTACCGAAGAGGGGCCACAGGATCATGGCTCCGGCGCCCTGACCGTCCCAGAGCGCCAGCAGAGCGGCTGAACCGACGGCCAGCAGAGTTGCGGGAAAGAGCCGGGTGAGCGATTTGATGCCCAGGTCTGAAGCCAGCTCGGTAATTACATATCTTTGAAGCCGGGTGGCTGTGTCGAGAGTCGTGCCGGCGAAAGACGCGACGAACACGCCCATAATGACGACGGCCCATAGCCAGGGAATGCCCGCCTGGGACAGCATATTGGCGGCGCCTTCCACAAAAGCTTCGACTTTGGGTCCCAAACCTTCCGCTGCCGCCCATTCGCGATAATGCCAGTTCCAGGCATCTCTGCCCTTCAATTCAAATACTTCGATTTCCTCGCCGGGCAATTGCACTGACGAGATGACGTCGGTTCCTATCGCTTCATCCGCCGATTTGCCCAGAACGCTGTTTATGTTCGCCTGCAACTCCCTTTTGACCGTTTCATAATCCGGCATCCCTTCCGCTCTCCCATTCTGTTCAACAGTCATACCCTGCTTCCTCAGCGCCGCCTGGTAGTAAGAAGTTATGCTCACATCATGCCGTATTCCCAGTCCCGCAGCTACCGTTATTATAACCAGAACGGCCAGAAAACCTTCCGTCAACATGGAACCATACCCGATTAACTGGGCGTGCGGCTCCTTGTCCACCTGTTTGGCGCTCGTTCCGGAGGAAACCAGGGCATGGAATCCCGATATGGCCCCGCAGGCCAGGGTTATGAAAATAAAGGGGAAAAATGAGGGAGAACCCGAAGGGTTAAGGTCGGCTTTCGGCGCCGCTATTTCGGGGCGAGACGCAATTATTCCCAATATCAGCAGTCCAATGGCGATGAATAATTGATGGCTGTTTATGAAATCGCGGGGTTGCAGCAGACGGTGAACCGGTAAAACGGATGCTATGAAAGCATATATCAGAAGCGCTATTGTCCACCAGAATACCGGACGTGTCGTGAACCACTTCCCTAAAGCCGCTCCGTTAAATGGAAAATAAGCCCCGATGATCACCGTCACATACATTAGAATGACAGCAATGATCGAATACAAAAGCATGCTGCCCCCTTTTCTGTGCACGATCCAACCCAGACACAAGGCTATCGGTATCTCAAACCATACCGGAAATACCGATTGAGGATACATCTTGAATAAACTGGCGATCACCAGGCCGAATATCGCAATAACGATCAGAAGCAGAAAGAATATTATCAATAAAAACAATATCCGCACTCGCTTGTTGATCAGTTCCTTGCAAACGTCGCCTATCGAGCGGCCCTGGTTCCTTAAAGATACCGCCAACGCCCCGAAATCATGCACCGCACCCATGAATACCGATCCCAGCAGTATCCAGACCAGGGCCGGAACCCAGCCCCATATTATGGCTATCGCAGGCCCCACAATCGGACCCGTACCCGCTATCGACGTGTAATGATGCCCGAATACCACTTCCTTCTTCGATGCCACGTAATCATGACCGTCAGCCTTTTCATGCGCCGGCGTCACGTTGTTCGGGTCAAGCCTGAAAATTTTTCTTGATAACCAGCGGCCGTACGTGTTGTAAGCTATCAAATAAAATACTGCCGTTCCGAAAGCCAGAATGAGAGAAGTCATGTTTAGAATTCCTTGGTTGAAAATTGAAACTTTTTCACTAATTCCCGCAATGAGAGAAAAAATTCGGGAGTTATCAAATTAAAATTCAAATTTTTCGAATCCCTTTTTTTTCTGATCCTTGATGTTTATCCGTAATTATCCGTGCTGAGTAAGGTAGCGGAGTCTTTGTCATCGTTTCCAGGAATCCGGGTATTTTGATCATCGCTAAAAATTTTTCCTCTTTGCTGAACGTTATGATCGCCCCCTCCGAATCCGCTGAAATAGCGTTGATTAATCGAAACCTGAACAGGATTAATTCAGACTTCCGCCTTCATTTCCCCAAGGTGCCTTACCGTCGCATATTTCCGTAAGGCGATGATATCGGCTTTCCCTGTGCCTTTATCAACGCCTGCAGCATATTCCACATCCAGCGCTTCGATGAATTCAGCCGAGTAATCCTTCAAAATGCAACTGTATTCTTCGGTTTTATCTCCCCTGGTCAGTTCCAGGACTACCTTATGTCCGATATGACGCTCTAAAAGAGGTTCAAAAGCCGTGTTCAGCGACGATACGAATTCCTGTTTTATTTGAGTCACATATTTATCCTGTCCGGCAAGGGCCTGTCCGAACAGAGCTTTTTTTTTCGCCTGTCCGATGAAAAGGTCTGCAACTTCCAGTACGGAATCACGAACTGTGTTGCAGAAATTGCGCAGTTTGCGAAGCGATCGTCGCAGCAGTTTAGGATGATAGACCTTCTTGAGTTGTGCTTTTCGTTCTTGGCGGGCCTGCGGCGTCAACTTGTCGTGGTATCGGAGCAGCGCCAGGATCATCGGAAATTCTTGCTTGTATAAAATAAAGCTGGTTTCAACATGACCCGAATTATCTTTATGCGACTGCTCATACAGCAATTCAATCCCCGTATTGACGGGATCGAGTCGTCCCCAGACGATTTTGCCGTCTGTCAATTCGAGAGTTACAAGATCGCCGCGAAAGTCTTTAAGGCATTTGTCGATTTTTCTTCCGCGAATAAAAGCTGCAAAAACGGCAGCGACGATGATGAAGATGATCGTTAAAGTAAAAGCGTCGGGCATGCTTTTCCTCCGGCTCTCCAATGTCATTCAAGGTTCAGATTCATGATCCCCGGAAAAACCGCAGTAATCAAAACCAACATGATTAATACTCTCCAAAGCGAAAAAAATCAAATCGCGGAGCTGCTCATGTAGATTGAGGAAAAATGAATGTTGATAAATTTTGTTTCGATTTCGATACCGATGCTGATTAGCGGCCTGCCGTATGTCTAATTGGAAACAAATATCCATGGATGGATGAATAGAATATTATGATTTGGGTATAATATGGCCTTCGGTAAACGCATGTAAGGGCAGTGATTTGGATTATTAAGAAACCACGAATCACGCGAATAAGATGTTCGATATTGACGTAAATCGCATCTCGTCCGGGTTTTCTACAGAACGAATATCCGGGAAAGAGTTCATCAAGGATGAGGAATCCGGCTCGGACCCGGAAACCACAAAATATGTCAAGAGCGACAAAAAAATTAGCGAGTTCAGCAGTCAAATACTACAGCCACCTTTATCGACCGCCTGGACCCTTCCGACGACCCCACTTTTTTCGTGTGAATTCGTGAAATTTCGCGGATCAAAAAAAAACACTCCTGCATCGGCAAATCATTAAAACATTTCTTAAGGATTTTTGTCCGCGAATTCACGCGAATTTACGCGAAAAGAGAAGAGCATAATGATTATACTTTACGTTTGGCGGCGCCGTTACGGGTCAAGGGTTCAACATCACCTTATTGAATTGGGGACTGATCAAACACCGGTTACATTAAACTCGTGTTTGTGGACAGTCACTAACTCAAAAAAATCAGCAGATTCTGAACTCCTGACAAGAATGTCAGAACCTATTGAAAAAGTGTGATTTTCTTG
>CAZUFC010000264.1:0-5296 GCA_964619725.1 uncultured bacterium
GATTTGTCGTCGATTTCGTTATAATAATGATGATTTCGGTGCGGTCGAAAGCCGGGTGAATTCTTAAGAATTGATTGATTGCGGAGAATGGGAAAAATGGATGATTTACATATATTTACATATAATGAATGAACGAATCGATTTCATTGAAGGAGGAGACAATCATGAAAAATCAAAAAATTCATCCGGTAAGCGTCAGCATGTTAAACGGTGCTGAGACAATCATTCCAATTCCAAATAATATCTCAATTGACAAAAAGTCGAATCAGATGCCTTTCAAACTCAATCAGAGAAATATAATCCTGAATGCTTGTGACGATAATGATGGTTGGTACAATATTAAAGATGAAGAATTCGGGGCTATAGGAGATGGTGTTGCTGATGATACAGCGGCGATTCAAAAAGCTATTCAATATGCACAGAATTTCACAATTTGTCCAGGAGTTGTTTTTTTGCCGCCTGGCATATATAAAATTACACAGAGATTGGAGATAGTTAAAAACATGTCTTTTATTGGCGCTGGCCGTGAGTCTACAATAATAAAAGCAGAAAATTGCAGCGGTATTCTCGCTAAAAGCGAAAAGGCTGGAATGGGTGCATCTGCGGGGGGGATGAATGGAATAACATTGAGGGGATTCACACTTACCACAAATACGACGGGTAAAGTTGGAATTAAACTGTGGAATGCTTTTCATATTGTCCAGGAAATAAGGTTATGTGGTGAAGAGAACAGAAACATGTATTGGAAAAACGCAATATATACAGCTGACATTTGGTATTCGATGTTGAATGATATTCATATTCAAGGCGGCCGATTATTTAATCAAAGAAATGGGATTGGAATTTTCATGGATTACTCCATGAATAACGTAATTTACAATTGCCATTTTTTAGCTCTTGACACTGGAATAAAAAATTCTAGAACTTTACATCCAACTTTCCGTTATGCATGTGAGGGGAATCGAATAACAGCGAACAACTTTATGGGTTGCAACGATGGAATCGTCCTTTACAAAACGCTTGCGATTACTATCACAGATAATATAATTGATCAAATGTTAAAAACGGGTATTTTAATTTCGGGCCATTTTGATGATGGTAAGAACGGAGTCACGGTTCGTGGTGCAAGTGTTATTAAAGGAAATTATATCGGCCCGGATAAAGACCAATATCCAGTGAATTGGAATTCTATCAATATAGAAGAAGGACAAAGAATCAGAATTATAGGCAACAGCTTGGCTGGTTTGGGTTATGGAATAGGAATAACAATGAATAACAATTCGTTCAGAAATATCATAGAAGCAAACGAAATAATTGGTTTCGTCATCGGGGTAATGATCGTAGGGGACAAAAATATAATAAATTCAAATACTTTTCAGCCTAAAACAGGTTTCACAAAATCTGTTTTTATTTTTCTAGGAGATCGCAATATCGTAACATCAAACTTCTTTGGAGACAATGGGAAGCTAATAGACTTCGGCGGAACCAATACAGAGTCGGCGCACAATATAGGAAGTACTAACCCAGTTGTGTAGCATGCGATGAAAGACTTCAAGTGTGAATTTCAGAAATCCTTTACTTTATGTGTAGCTCCACATAATAAGAGCTCAGAATTTCAGGATTCCTTAAAACTAAAAGTCGATCCTATTGTTTATCGAAATGCTAAGTGGAACGAGAATTTCAATGGAATTTTGGCAATTTGCTTTTAGTTTATTTTCATAATTTCAGAACTCTTGACAAGGATGTCACAAGCTATTGAAAAAGTTTGATTTTCTTGCATTAGAACTCGGCAAAATAATTGTGAAGTTTTTAGCATCCCCTAATTCCTTACGCAAGCGGGGCGACTTTTTTTACTTGAATTTTTTCGATCGGTTGTTGTTTTTTCGTCAAGCATTTCACAATTTTTTATCAGTCGATGTCAGGAGATATGAATTTTTGTTTTTAAGACTTTTAAGCATTTGCAAATGTGTGCAAAAGACGAATAATTCGAACAATAGATCGAGGTAAAAAACAGGAAAAATGGGAAGCAAGCATAAGAAATATTATAGTGCTCGAAAGAAAAAAATAGGGTCAATTCTTAAAATCCTGATGTTCATTATCATTTCAATGGTGACTTTGGTTTTTTGCGAATGGCTGTATCGCGCGATTTACTACGGAAGTAAATGGGATGCTCCACTTCATGTAACAATTGGAGACATTGGTTTTAAAGAT
Source organism: uncultured bacterium (assembly GCA_964619725.1). GTDB lineage: Bacteria > CSSED10-310 > CAZUFC01 > CAZUFC01 > CAZUFC01 > CAZUFC01. Next base: position 2,212 of record CAZUFC010000264.1, read on the forward strand.
TATGTTCCACAAGAACTTTTCATTTCTGATCATAAATTGGTATTCAGAAATCGTCCGGGTTTTGAGGGGGTAATGAATAGGCTACCAATATTCCATACGAATATATCTATAAACAATCAGGGTTTTAGGATGGATCGTGAAGTTACTGAGCGAATAGAGGGTGAGTTGCGTATTATGATACTCGGGGATTCAACAACTTTCGGTCAGGGAGTGGAGTCGTATCAAAGTTATCCGGCACAAGCCGAAGAATTTCTATTAAAGATTTCAACAAAAAGTCAAACTAGTGTTTTGAATTGTGGTACGATGGCAACCGGCCCCAGCTACCAAAGCATTTGGTGGAAGAAAATTGGTCACATTTATCAGCCGGATTTTGTGGTTTTTGGTTTTTTTCCACTAAACGATTTTTACGATGAACTCGTTTTTAAAACACGCAGGATTACGGGTTTGTCTTATTTTGAGTTTTGGATGAGGTCTTCATCCCGTATCTTGAACAGGATTTTGCTGCCTTTCGATCCCCCTAAAAGAGAGCTGCCGAAACCTGCCCAAAATCCGCAGTATAATGAAGAGTGGCCTTATGAGCTTGAATCGATTTTCCTGAAAAATGACTCATCGAATTACCTTAACGAAGCTTTAATATCAGCACGTGGCAGCATTAGTTCTCTAATAGAAAGTGTGGAATCTTCCGGCGCTGAATTTTTAATTTTAAGGATTCCATCAATGTTCGAGCTGGAATATCTCAGCATTATACAGACAACGTGCGAAATGCGCGAACGCTATGATCCGGATGTTCCAGTTCGAATTCTTAGAGAGTGGTTCCCGGAAACCGATATTATTGATCCGCTTCCACTTATGTGGAAAAGCAAGAATCCAAGGGCATACGTTATACGCGGAGATGGGCATCCTTCTTCGGCTTCACACATGCTTATTGGTTGGCTGCTGGCTTCAAAAATCGTCGAAAGAGTTTGTGCTTCCGATATAGAAAGACAAAAGTCTCTCTATGATCTAGGGAAATTCTCGCACATTATCAAAGCTTTAGAAAAATTAGAGCCACGTTTGAAACGTTCAAAGCGCAAGAGACCCAAAAAACTTCTTAATAAACCGAAATAGGATATGGATCAAGATTACTCAAACTGCTTCAGGATTTGGATTTACCCAGTAAAGTCAGTATATTCAATTCGGCAATGTTCCCATAGTAATGCGAAAATACCCAAAACGGATAACTCTGCCCGCAGGGAAGGCGGCGGATTATATTGCTGGATAACGAAACAGATGGTCTGCGACAGCATAATGTGGGGAAATACAGCGCAGTACGGCGATACGGCGTACCTGTATAATTGGGCGGTTTTGTCTTTCGAGTACTGCGACGTGGAAAACGGACAGTCGAGCGTTCATACCGGTACGAGCGGGACGCTGAATTGGGGCGAAGGAATGATCGGCGAGAACCCGATATTCGTAACGGGTCCGGTGGGAGAATACTACCTGAGTCAGACGGAGGCGGGTCAGCAGTTTCAAAGCCCTTGTGCGGACGCCGGCAGCGATTCATCAGAGAACATCTGTTTCGAGACAGGCTCCGGTACTGTTTGCATGGATGATTTGACGACGCGAACCGATGAGCATGAGGATACCGGTCAGGTTGACATGGGATACCACTACTTTCCGTCATCCTATGCAACGCCGACGCCGAATCCCACTGAATCGCCGACGACGGTTCCGACTATTCCCACGCAGACCCCGACGCCGGCGCCGACGGATTACGCCGTCAGGTTGGAGATGCCGGACGATTACTTTTCACCCGGTGAAACCTGCGGATTAAATGCTTCTCTAATTAATCCCGAACAACCGATGCAAAATGTCCCCCTTTTCGTCATACTGGACATCCTGGGCGAATACTGGTACTGGGACGACTGGACGCACGACGTCGATTTCAACTGCGTCGAAGTCCCGTCAGGCCAGACGGAGATAACAATAATCGAAGAATTCATCTGGCCCGACACAGGTGACGATGCCATGGAAAACCTGATGTTCCTAGGCGCCATGACGAATTCTGAAATGACGGAGGTTCTCAGCGGCCTGGAGGGAATCGGCGAATGGACGTTCGGTTTCGGGCCGGAATGATGCGAGGAATTGGTCGATCAGCGGACCGGCAGTAGATTTCTTTATATCCTTCACGGTGGTTGAATGCCGGATCGATTCGTTTTCATCGGATCGTCTGTTTATGGGTTTACATGGAGCAGAACGAAATGCGGCAGGATGCTGCGTCTGCATTAAGAAAAACAATTTGTATTGAACCCCAAGAAAAATCAAAGAAGTGAAAGTAGAAGCGGCATCCTGCCGCTTTCCAGGGGCGCTTTCAATAACCGATAACGAAAATATGATTCCGCAATTCTCAATGAATGAATCCATCCCTTTTTTCGTGTTTTATGCTCATTTACAGCCGCTGCGACCCAAACTAATCAAAGCGGCAACCGGGCAGAATAAGAAGTTACGGATCATCGTCAATATACGCTATTGGTTGAGGTAAGCGCTTTTCATTTCTGTTCGACCCTTTCAGGGTTATATAATTCATCCATTCGACCCAGGGTTGCTCTCGCTTCGCTCGATTAACCCTGGGCTTCGCTGTCCGATCCCTTCAGGATCGCCGGAGATCTTCAAAACATTAAGCAATGTTATATAGATTACGAATTATTTTCGCTTTCTCAGCAGGATTCGGGGATTTCCGATAAGGTTACGACGATCCATAGGCGTAAGGCAAAAATAATCTCGGCGATATGAAACTGGGAGCGCAGGCTTCCAGCCAGCCTGCTGAATTGAGGTTTTCGATCAAAATTGAGGTTTAAATGACCCGACGCTGTTCCATAACCGTCCCTGTAGTCCTCGGCAACCCTTCGCTGACAAAAATTATCACACCAAAAAAATCCTTGGTTCTGCTTATATTATTGTAATAAAAAGAAATTTAACCGAAAGCAGTTCTGTTAAGAGAAAAAAATTACAAAAAAATGAAAATTAAAGTGGGAATTTCAGCGAAAAAAAACGTGTCTTTCCGGCAAGCGTGCTTAACAATCCCTGCCCGCCGTGGCTATCATTG
>CAZUFC010000265.1:0-5277 GCA_964619725.1 uncultured bacterium
GGATTGGATATCCTGACGCTGACCGTAAATTCCTCTTCGCGGCAGACTTCTACGTCGTCGATCCAGATCAGGTCCCCGGCGATCAGCTCTTCCATGACCCTGGCGCCGGCATCGCCCACGTTCCGTAATTTCAGAGTCGGAGCTTCCTTCTTCAGTTCCTGCCGCTGAGGATTATCCGCTCCGGCCTTGCCTTCGGGCAGCGGGTCCTCGCATTCGCATTCGAGACCCAGATAATTGAGATACATGCATTGGGCATCTTCGATTGTGACTCCGTTTTCTCCGTTGCAGTCGGCCGAACATTCCTCCCGGTAAGTCGGCGTGTAAGCTCCCAGGACTATCATGTAGGTCAATTGAGCATCGCCGATGGTGATCCTTCCGTCGTCGTTCACGTCTCCGTCGTTGGAGCAGGGCACCGGCGTAGCCGTGGCGGGCATAACGGTCGGCGTGTAAGTCGGAACGAACGTGGGCGTGGTCGACAATACAGGAGTCGGTGTAATGCCGATGTCGATCCAGTTGCCGTAATCCACGTCCTCGCTTACTTCCTCGGCCCCCGGATTGCTGTTGCCGTCGTCCATGCAGCCGTCGTTGCCGAATCCCGAATCGTTCGGGCCGCCGGCCTGTCCCCAGTAATTATACTGAGCATCGATGCATTTCGATGAAGTGTTGTTGTAGACGGCATAGCTGTAATGACCGTTGAAGGAATTATGATTCCCGATCTCGCCTATCACAGGCATCGCATGGTCCGTCACGTATATCCCGTAACCGCTCAGTCCGCTGTTGTTCTCGTGAATCGTGCAGTTGGTTATCGTCGGAGTGGAATTGGAACCCGTGATATACATTCCGTAACCGTTGTAGTTGTCGCGTATCAGCGCCCTGTCTATTTCCGCGCTGGGATATCCCACCAGGTTCTCGGATATGTATATGCCGTAACTCGTGTTATGCTCGATCGTGCCTCCCGAAATCTGCACGTTGCCCGGACTCGCATACACTCCGTAAGTGTTGTTCTCGTAAATGTGACAATTGTAAATCCTCGGATTCGCGTTGTTGGTGTAGGACCGGATGCCGGCGCTTGAACTGTGCCGTATCGTGCAGCGCCGGATCAGGGGCGATGATTCGTAGCACTGGATATTCTCATAATCGCTTCCTAATCCCCCGTATTCGACGATGCAGTTGTCCAGCAGCGTGATGGAATCGTCGTTGTAACGGGCAAAATACAATCCGTACCAGTCTCCCGGCTGCGGCACATTCTCATCGGACGTGAAAACGATCGGCTCCAGTTCCGTTCCGTCCGCCTTTAAAGCGCCGGGAAGATTGGAATTGGAATTGTGGCCGATCCAGATAAAAACGCGGTCCAACTGGATTTCAGTCCCCTTCTCTATCGTCCAGGTCGTCACGTTGTCGTCGCCGCTGATGCCCTGAACGTATATGTGGGAATGATTGCTCACGAAGTAGGGGATGCCGTGATTCTGCCAGAAACAGTCGCGGTCGATCGTGTCTCCGCGGACATACAGCTTCTGGTGCTGATTGTCCGTAAAACTGCAGTTCGTTATTCCGGCATACTCTGAAGCATACATGTATACCGGATAATTGTTGTTGTGGTAGAACATGCAACCCGTCACATCAGCCGAGTCGTTCGTCGAATTGCAGTAAAGTCCGTAATTGTTGTATGAAATCGTCGTGTCCGCGACGTCTATGTGCGAAGTGTTGTTGATGAAAATGCCGTAACTGCTGTTGTGATGGATGTAACATTCATCCAGATGCGCATCGCCGTCGGAATTGCAGTAAATTCCGTAGCTGTTGCAGTAGGATATTTCGCAATCCTCGAACAACGGGTCCGCCCCGGAAGAACAGTATACGTTGGGTCCCTCTCCGTGAGAGATCGTGCAATGCCTGAAAGTCGGAGAGGAATTATTGCATTCGATGTTTTCGAAGCTGTCGTAGCCGCCGTATTTGATCTCGCAATATTCCAGCCGGCATTTGGCATCGTGGGAGTAAGGAGCGAAATACAGTCTGTCCCAGTATCCCGGGTAGGGATGTTCCGTATTGGCCGTAAAAACTATCGGTTCCGCCGGCGTTCCTACGGCGATCAATCCGCCCGTATAGTTGCTGTTGCTGTCATGGCCGATCTGAAGACCGTCGTAACGGCCGAAATTCAGCGTCGAACCTTCCTCCAGCGTCAGAGTCGTCACTCCGTCGGCCCCGTCCATACCCTGGATGTAAATTTCTCCGTCGATATAATACTCAATGGGATTCTCCCAATAACTGTCGTAAGGAATCGTGTCTGAAACCACGTATATCTTTTCGTAGTCTCCGCTTGTGCACAGGCAGTCCGTTATGTTTTTAATGTGCCTCGCATACATCCTGATGGGATAATTGTAATTGTCCTCGAAAAGGCAGCCGCTTATGTGAGCCGTATCGCTGACCGAATTGCAGTAAACTCCCCAGTTGTTGCCGGATATGGTCGTATCCGTCAGATCGACGCTGGATGAATTCACCACGTAAACGCCGTTGCTTGAATTCTCCCGGATCAGGCAGTCGGTGATCTGCACGTCGGAATCGTTGTTTACCTGGAACCCCTGCCCCGTCGCATAAGCAATCTCGCAACTCTCGAATACTGGATTAGCCTGTTGATTTGCGTAAACGTTCGGTCCTGAACCGTACCAGATGTTGCAGTAGCGGAACGTGGGGGATGAATCGTTGCAGTAGATGTTTTCTTCGCTGCTGTATCCGCCGTAAATAACGTCGCAGTATTCAAACAGGCAGTTGCTGTCGTCCGCATAACGGGAAAAATATATGCCGTCCCAATGACCCGGTTCCGGATACTCGTGATACGCCGTGAATACGATCCTGTCGGTCGATGTCCCGACCGCAAGCAATCCTCCGGGATAAAGCGGATTATCGTCGTCCCCTACGATCAGTTCTCGCTGCGAATTGAAGTGAATCTCCACGCCCGGTTCCAACGTCAACGTCGTTACCGAATCCGCGCCGTCCTTTCCTTCAATCGTTAAATCGTCTACCAGATAATAAGGCAGTCCGCTTTCCCAGTAACTGTCGGAACTGATCGTTTCGCCTCGCACGTAGAAATACTGGTATCGATTGTTCGTATATGTGCAGTCGGTTACGCCTGACACGTTCGAGGCATACATGTGAATCGGGTAATAATCGTTATGATCGAATAAACAGTTCGTGACGTCGGCCGTATCGTTCGTTCCGTCGCAGTAAAGCCCCCAACTGTCGTTGTCTGAAATCGTGGTATCGCTCATGTTTAAATAGGACGTGCTCCTCACGCGGACTCCCTGACTGTCGTTATGATGGATTTGGGTTCCGTTGTCGATCATTCCCTGACCGCCGTTGATATACACTCCTATTCCGGCGTTATGGTGCACGTTGCAACCCTTCATATGAAAATCCGAATTGCCGTCGCAATAAAAACCGGTGCTGTTGCCGTAAGCTATCTCGCAATACTCGAACGTCGGATCGGAACCGCCAGTCACATAAACCGTATTGCCCGCTCCGCTGAAAAAACGGCAGTTTCTGAAAGTGGGCGATGCAGCATCGCAATACAGGTTCTCCTCCGTATCATAACCGCCGTACATCACGTCGCAGTATTCCATCAGGCAGTTAGCATCGTTGGCGTAGTTGTAAAAATGAATCCCCTTCCAGTATCCGAATTGCGGAGTATCGCATGTGAAAACGATTCGGGAACCCATATCGCCGTCGGCAATCAGACAACCCGGTGAAGTCTGATTATCCGTGCCTACGTGAAGGCCCCGATTTGAGTTGAAATGAAATACCGCGCCGGCTTCGATCTCCAGCGTCGTCAATGAATCCTCGCCGTCCGTTCCGCTGATCGTTATGTCGCCGGAAATGTAATACGGAGTGTTCTGATTCTGCCAGTAACTGTCCACATTGATCGTGTCGCCGACTATGTATATGCGGTTCAGTATGGTCCTGTCGCCCTTGCCCGTGCTGCTGTACTGGTAGCTGTTCAAGGGCTCGCCTATCTTCCATGCGTTCCTGGCGTAAATTCTGATCGGATAACGCGAATTGCCCAGAAATGTGTTCCCCGTGATATACGGCGCGGTTGAAGCATGGTTGCAGTAAAGACCGTAATTGCAGTCGCTGTTTTCAATTATGTTGTCCCGTATCTCCGTTTCGCATTCTCCCGTCAGATAAATCGCATAATTACCCGGATTCGAATCGGAAAATACGCAGTTCTGCACCCGGCCGTCGCAATTGCTCAGGTAAAGATTCTGATGCTCCGTCTGCGTAATCGTACAGTTTTCCAGTATCGGAGAGGCATCCCTTATCAGGACTCCCTGTTCATAGGAATGCCGCACCGTGCAATGGTACATCTTCACGCTCGTTTCATAACTGTTGATCGGATAATGAGTGACCCAACTGCCCGATTCCTGATAACGCTCGCCCGCATACTCGATTATCGTGTAATTCAACTCGCAAAGAGAATCTGATGCATACTTCGAAAACAGGATTTCTCCCCATTCGCCGCGCTCTTCCTGGACCGTCGACGTTATCGTTACGGGATTCGTGTCCGTCCCGTAAGTCAGCAATCCGCCTCGAAGCAACGGGTCCTCCTGGTCGCCGATCTCCATCTTTCTGCCGGACTGGAACTTCAACGTGCAGCCGGCCATCAGCGTCAACGTCGTCACGTTGTCCGGACCGGACAGTCCCTGAACCCGCAGATCGCCCGACATCACGTAAGCCGTATCCTGACCTTCCCATATCGCATCGGCCGATAATGTCTCCGTTACTACGTAAATGTCCTTGTTCAAGGTGTTTCCCGACAGCTTGGGGCAATGTCGCGCATAAAGCCTTATGCAATACTCGCCGGCGTTGTCCAGTATCGTGTTGTCCGTAACCGTCGCGCCGCTGGTCGAATCGTTCATGTATACGCCGTAATCGCCGTTGTTGTTGATCACGTTATTCGAAATGACCGCAGACGACAATGAATTCACCAGGATTCCCTGGTTGGCGTTGCTCAATATCTGGCAACCCGTAATCTGAGGATCGCAATGGTTCACGTATATTCCGTGGTTGCCGGAATCCGTCACTTCGCAACCGGTAATCATACAGTCGGAATAATTCAGATATATTCCCCTGTTGGGGCTGTCGGACACGACCGTATCCGTTATCGTCACGTCGCAGTAATTGCACCTTATCGCCTCGTTCGACGTTCCGCCGAATTCTATACGGCAATTCGACAATATGCACAGATTCTCCTCCGCGTAATCGGAAAAATATATGCCGTCCCACGTG
>CAZUFC010000266.1:0-5107 GCA_964619725.1 uncultured bacterium
GCTGCTCAACTAATTGAATTTAAATGACTTTAAATTTTGACTTAATGAAGTCTGAGGTTCAAGAAAAATTGTTTTTATTAATGCAGACGCAGCATCCTGCCGCATTTCGTTCGGCTCAATACATACCGGCCATAGAAACCAATCCTTCAGACGATTACTCGGAGCGCAGGCTTCCAGCCTGCCTGCGCATCGACAAGCTTTAAGGAGCGATCTCGTGTAAATCCCGGGCGATAAGCGGAATATCCACAGGATAGGAAAGCTTCACCGGTTGAGTTGAAAAAGGCCGCATGAAAAATTAAAACCGGCATTAAGCGTTCACGGTAAAACAAAATTACGAACCGCAACCGGGCTTTGAAAGGCGCTGCTTGCAATACAGCATAGCTTTGCTCAATCAGTCTGGAAGCCTGCGCTCCCAGTGGCATATCGTTCAGCTTATTTTCCCCGTCGCTGCGCCGGGTCGTCGGATACCGATCGGATGATACCCAATGCCGCTATGACGACGAAAATGATTTGGAACTTATCAATCAGTGTTTACTAGTTTTGAGAATCCTTGCGATAATTATTGGATCGGACAGCGAAGCCCTGACAGATCGCCGCTCTGATGAGTCGGCATCGCAGCGGAAGTAAATCAGCATAAACGTTGAAAAAAGGGGCGGATTCATTCGTTGAGAATTGCGGAATCATATTTTCGTTATCGGTTATTGAAAGCGCTCCGGGAAAGCGGCAGGATGCCGCTTCTACTTTTACTTCTCTGATTTTTGTTGAGGTTCAATAAAAATCGTTTTTATTAATGCAGACGCAGTATCCTGCCGCATTTTGTTCGACTCTATTGTTACCGGACAATAATTTTTCTCAAATTTTCGGCCAACTAGATTCCCCACCCGAAGCATTATCGTAAGCCTTTTTTTCGGTCAATGGGTAATGATTCCCCAAAGACCGTGATCATGAAGACGGAACCGCCAAGTCCTCTACACCAGTAAAATAAGCCGATGCATCAAACGCGTCCCATCTACATGATTCGACTAAATACTTTCTCCGTCGCTATATCCTCAATGTCCGCTGAGTCCGATCTTCCGCAATCCATAATTCTTGCAGACATCCTAAGTAACCCATTCCGATAAACAGACGCAGTAAATTTCTGTCGCAATTGACCTGATTTTCAGAAAATTTGGATAAAATCATCATGAATCTGATGATACAAAACAACCCCTCATACCATTAATGCTTTTTTTGCTATTAATACCATTTTTACTATTTTTCCCTTCTGTCTGATGGTGAACCTAGGTTCACCATCAGTGATGAAATCTCAGTGAAAAGCCTTATTTATTAAATAATTGAACTTTGCGTACATTTCGGTCTGGGCGAAGTATGAGAATATCAGGATTCTTAAGATTTCAAATCTTCGACGAATGGTCCAATATCAGAAGGCGTCAAGGGATATTCAATCCAGTCAGAATTTTTTTCCATACTCGTCACGATTTCTCTTGCCGAGATGGCGCAATTTAAACCGATATTTCCTTTTCTTCCGAAACCTAATGTATTCATACCCACCAGTCGGCCATCCGCATCGACCAGAGGTCCTCCTGAATTCCCCGAATTGATTGCTGTGTCGGTTTGAATAAACTCGCAACTCGCTCCTTTTTCGGAAGGGAAAGTACGAATTCCTGAGACGATTCCTGAGGTGAAAGTGTAATCCAATCCCAGCGGATGCCCCATAGCATAAACGACTTCTCCTTGATCGACCTTTGCATCTTTGAATGCTAATATTGGATAATCGCCTGCGCCTGTATCGACAAAAATTAAAGCGATATCTTTTAACTCTGCATTTATCAATACTCTTTTAACCTGAGCGGTTGCTCCGTCGTGGAATTTGATCCTAAGTCGATAATCTGTTATATCGGGCGTATCGAAAATATCGCTGAAATAAATTTCCTGGAATCCCAACACGTGAAGGTTCGTCAAAATTACATATTCCTTGCTATTTTTTCGGATCAAAATACCTGCCCCGGCTCCACCCTGTTTTTCCGTAAAAATGGCATCCTGTTCTGAAAAAGCATACTCTATCTTAACGGTCGATTTCTTTAAGTTCATTGCCAATACTCTCGTATCAGATATTTCGTTTTTATTTTCTAAAGAATGATTGCGTTGGATTTTGGGTTCAGCAGACTCTTTTATTTCCTGTTTTTCCTTAAAAACTGACGAAGAAGGATTCTTTAATACTACGAATAATACAATGAAGAAAATGGCGCTTGCTGCTAATACGAAAAAAATTTTGCCCTTTCCGTCTCTGGTGTTCTTTGACTTAAAAGGTGCATTACCCTGTTCAAAATCAGAAAAAGGCGATTCGCTTGAAAAATCATCGAATTTAAAATCAAAATCCTCATTCATCATTCTCTCCCTGTTTTCTTTCCTTTTTTTGCTTCGAGGTAAAGCCGACACTGATACAGTCATACAACTATAATGATCAAATTTCAAGCCGAAACCTAATTTTCAAAATAAACTTGTTTTTTGACTTAAAGGGAAAGTTTTGATATCAAAATTATGAGTCATTGAACTGCTTGAGTTGGACTTCGTTATGAATGAATGTTTAAGAATAATTTTTGATGTTAAGCTCCTGATCGTATTTTCTCCTCTTATTGTAGTGTTTTTCATTCCCATTCCTGAATCCGACAATAATTTCGCGTTTTGGCCCAATACCCCGGTTCCGCCTATCGAAGCCCAGCCCGGGGATATAATTATCCGACATCGAGGAAGAATATTCAGTCCCGAACCAGGCATTCCTCATATTGGAATCTACACGGGACCACGGAGAAAAGGAGATATAGAATATGACGTCATTGATTTACGCGTTGAAGGCGAACGGGGAATCATAGGTCCTTCTCATTGGACTGATAATGAAAAATTTGAGGATCCCGGATTCTTTTCTGTGATGGACAGCAATATTCCTATAATGCATGAAGGGAAAAGAAAAACCCCGGCAGAGCTTCCTTATGAAATAAAAAACGATATACGGGATTATGTTTGCGAAAGATATTCAAAGGATATCGGTCGTGATTACGGCGATTATGTATTCAATCAATTTCCTGAGAAGCATTCAAGAAATTGCAGCGACTGGGCGATCAGCATCTATGACAAGGCATTCAAAAATAAAGGAATAGAAATACTTGCCCATAAGTATCCCGGCAGTCATATCACTGAGGGTGAAAAAGGTTTAAAGTCCGGCGAGTTGCTGGATTATGCTGAGAAGCTATGGGGGACGACTGATCCTTCTGCCTTAAAAGGCCGGCTTAAGGAAGCAATTCCGCCTGGCGGAAAAGCAAAAAATTCCGGCGGGGTGGAAATTGCTCCGCAACCAACAAGAATCGGCGCCGTAGAACCCGAATCCAGCAATAATATTCTGAGCTCGAAACCTTCAGAAAAATCAATTTACTGGGATATAAAAGAACGAAAAACAGGAGAATAAGAATGACAAAAAGAATTAAATCTCTCATTATTCTTTTAAATTTCCTGACCCTGACCTGCATATTCGGAACAGCTTCCTGCCGAGCGGGAAGAGCTGTTTCCCTTAGAGCTATTCAAAATCGTCTGAAAAATTGTCCGAACATTAACGAATGCCCCGATGAAATAAGATTTCTCGGTGGTTTGAAGAAAATAGCCGGCTACGTTCTTGATGAAGCGCATAATGATATTATTTTATTTGGTACGACTGACGATGATTCTCCTCCGATCTATTTGGAGGACTTCATTATTGCGCTGAGAAATACAAAGAACACATATGCGGAAAGAACCGGCAATACCATAATTTACTCTCACCCCGGTTGCTCAATTGATCCTGATGAAAAAACGACTCAGAAACTTCATGAATTGAGCGTTAAAATGCAATCATCCGAAGGAGATGCGGAAACCGATGCGTTATTTGCTCAATGGGATAATATTTGCAGTTCTCCGCAGACTGTCAGGGTCATGGGCGTTCCTTTTGACTCGCGTTTCGCCTGGATTATGGTGAAAGCAGACTATGATATGAAAAGTATTGCAGACGGAAACGACGATTTGCAAATAGATGGTTTTTCAAGTTTAACGGCTATCCGCAAGAACGAAGTCCTTCAAAAACGTGAACAATCTTTTTCTTTAATGATGAATAGGTTTTGGTTTTTTCCCGGAAAAAATTTATATCTGGAAAATCCCGGTATCATAAAGATAGTAAAATGTCCCGTCATTCTCTTAAGCGAGCAGGAATATCTTAACAGTAAAGGAAAAATCACCGGTACAGGATTCGCCAATCCACTAGCCCGCTATTTCGCTGAAGAATTCAGCAAATCGTATTCGTTAATAGCAAAAAAGAGACCAATATATTCAGAGCTTGAAAACTTGTTTGTCTTAACGGCGCTGGCTAAAATTTTGGATTACAGAAACGCCTTTGAACAAAGCAATTTTGATCCTTCCTTCTTCATACATTCATGCCAAATCAGTTCTACCTTTGTGGAAAGAAGCCTTCCCGGCAAATCCAATATTGAAAATTTCGGTTACGAATACCAGACAGGCAACAGCATCTTTTCGGTTAACTTTATCTTCCGCTCTTGCGGAGGGGTTACAATCGAAATAAATATCAAAAAAGAAGATTTCCAGAAAGATGATTCTTTGGGCCTTAACCAGCTAAAAGCAAGTATAATTAACGCGCAAAAAGCGCCTGACTCTATTTCATGGGACTTCCATCATGAGGGATTCAAAGAATCTATCAAGTCAATTGAGAATAATTTTAGACTCGACGATTTGAGTATTCAGGATTTATTAAAACTCAAATCAACAATTTGACGACGATTATTCACCATATTTTTATTTTTTTCCCGCTCATCAACCCACGTTCCGCATTATTAACTGATGAGAATTTTCCCCTACCCAAATTATTTTTTTACTTAGAATCACGACTTTCTCTTTTATGTGCGTCATTCTTCATCTTTTCTTGAACGAAATACAGTAATGTTTTTATGTCCTAGCTTCCGCAGGATTAATTATGCCTTAAAGCAGATAGCAAATAATATACTCGGACTTTAAATTAACCCGAAAACCAAGCGAATACCCTTGCAAAATTAATCTAACTTTTTGAAAT
>CAZUFC010000267.1:0-5091 GCA_964619725.1 uncultured bacterium
GATTTATTTAATTCAATAAAGCCCGATTACCAAACGGGAGGAAGCAATGTAAAAGGGACAATGAATTCTTCAAGCGCTGACGGAACAAAATCAATACATACTACTCAGCATGCTCGACCTCCGAAAGGCTACGCTACGCAAAGAGATGTAAGAAACATTAATTATGAGCTTAACAAATTATCAAACCGACAGGAATCAGCCGAAGATGCAGTTAATATGCTAGTTCAAAACCTGAATGAACATTCTTCGAGTCTGGAAGAAATAAAGAATGAGTTAGAAGAAATTAAGCAAAAGCAACAATTGACGCTTACTATCGATGATTTTGATGAAAGAAAAATTCTTACAATCAATGATTTGAAAACAAGGCAGGACGTTATACACATCCTTGATAATTCTCTTAAATTAGACAAAAAACTAAAACAATTCGAATCATCAATAAATGATGAAATTGATAATAAGCTAAGTCTAACCGCTGAAAAGATAGAAAAAAGCATTGATGAAAAACTAAACGAATTTTTAGAAAAATCAAAAAAGCAAACAAGTGAATTATTGACAAGACTCATGGATGAAACGGAAAAAAAGCTTCAAGCTGAATTTTATACTGAAGGCAAAAAAATAAAGGATAATTTGGAAACATCACTGAAAAGCGGTATACCTTCACAATCAGAGAAACTTACCCCTGATGAAGCGCTACTAAGAAAAGCGGCAAAACTGTACGTAAAAACCGGAAATTATCTTAATGAAGTCAAGGAAAAACCTGAGTTGCAGAATTTTAAAAGACGTTTAGAAACACTGGAAAAAGCGCTTAATAGTTCCGAAAGCGAAAATAATCAAGATGACAATTCCAGTTCTTTTATAGAAAACCTAAATATTCCTTCCATCCCTGAGCTCTTCAAAAACGAAGGCAACTCCATCGTCGAAAGACTGTCGAGATTATTCAGTATGGACATGAAAAAGGAAATCGAAGAATATAAGAAAAAGTGCGATCGGTTTTATGAAACAGCATCGAAGGGAAACAGTGCTGATCTAAATAATTTCAAAATCAATTACGTTAAATTTCAATTGCCCTCTTTCGCCGAACTTTTGCTTGATTGTAAGAACAAAATTCCCCAACATGAAGATGAATTCATGGAAATTTACAAGGAATTACTATACTCTTTCGACGTAAAAGAAATAATAATAGAAGCTAAAAGAGAAACATTTGATTATGAGCGACACGAGGCAGTCGACGAAAAAAGGACTCCTTATCCCAGAAACATGGTTATTGAAGTGGTAAAACCGGGTTTCATTTATGGAAATAAAGTTTTCCAGAAGGCTCATGTCGTTATAAGCCAGGGACGTTAACATGAAAACTGCAGGATCGCTTGAATTAAAAACCATTATTTATCTTAAAGAAAAAAGGATCGATTGCATCCTAATGTCTGAGGCAGGAGACGGCATACGGAAATATTCACTCTTTAAAGATGAAGAGCCGTTTTTTTCAATACAGGATTGGAGCAATAAAGCTGGAAATTCGGTTTCTCACCATAGCGAAAAAATTGAAATGCATTTTCCGGCGGAAAGGACGACTTTTGAACTTATTTTTCAGACCTACGATTCGCCGCTATGGCGAAAAAAAATTAATCTGGATTCATCCGACGATTCTACAGAATTCCGGCTTCTGGTCGTTCGCTATGAGGACGGTTCACATGATTTAAAACTTAAACATGGACCGACGGGAGCGCAGGCGTTCTTCATCGGTGAAGAAGTACAAGTCGATAATCAAAAGAATGATAAACCGCAACAACAGCAGACTATAAATTCCCCGGCTGTTGAAGAACACCAATCTGATGGCGTGAACGTCCTGGTTCCTATGAGTGACGATCAAATCAGGCAAGATAACGAAGAATCGCCGACAAATGTCATTGAAAGGAATGTAACTAAAACCGCACAACAATCAAACCTTGGATCAGACAACGATTCCACGATTGAAAAGAATTTAAACGAAAGAATAAACAGATTCTTCAATAAAATTAGTAATGAGCTGTTCAAAGAAATCGATTCAAAATTTGAAAGGCGGCTAGAATCGCTCGGCGACACGGAAAATGAGCTGAAGCGCTGGTTTTCCGAGAGCAATATAAAGTCTCTGCTCCAAAGGCTTAATGATATTCAGCGGGACCAGGATACCAGGCAGGAAAACCAGGAAAAGCGTTACAGAGGAATGATCGAAACATTCACTGGAAAGTTGGATAAGTTATCCGATGAAACCGAAACCAAACTGCAGTCTCAGGATAAGCGTCTCAAAACCGATCTGGCCGCGTTAGAAGAAAATCTTGTAAAAAAAATCGCTGATTGCTTACCGGATCAATCCCTTATTGAAAACAGATTAAACGAAAAACTGGAAACATTAAACGGAGAATTGATCGCCCTGAAAGAGAAGATAGACGGTATTTCGGGAAGCGTGTCGGACCTGACGAGCGATTTGAACCGGCAATTGGACGAACGGTTGAACGGCATACGTGAAAAATTGGAAACGCAGACTCTGGAAATATCCGATAAACTGATGTCGGTTCAAGATAAATTAAGAGCAATAGGAGAGACGACAAAAGAGTTAGAAAACGATTCAGCGCTCGATCCCGAGGTTATCCTGTCGAAATTCGCTGAAAGGTTCTCACGGGTCGCTCACGAAGTTTATTATGAATCGCCGGAAAAGGATGATCATAGCGCTTTCAACGAAAAATACAATGACCGGATTCTTGCCCTGCAGGAAAAATATTTCCAGAAAGTCGAAGAAGTAAAAAACCGTACCAGGGAATTCATCTCAACCATAAAAGAAAAATTACCGGAATCCGACCAAATAACCCGGATATGCAATACGTTGCAGACAACAGCGGATTCTGACTTTTCAATAATAGACCCTTCTGAAAAGGCAGCGGCAGGCAATCTGAGTTCCCTGACGTTCAAATCGTGGAGCGCCTACCTGAAAGGAAAACTTAACATTTCAAAATCAGATCGTTCTTTCAGTTTGGTACGATGCTTCCAGGATTATCTGCACTACCTGGACGAAGAGTTTCAAAGCTGGTTGAAAAGCTATTTCAGCGGCGAGGAAGACCTTGAAAAAACGATAGAAAAAAAAGAAAGAATGCTGGAAAACAACTACATTCAATTTTTAAAAATGAAAATTCTGCCGGCGCTGGAAGCTGCGGATAAATTGCTGCTGCAACTCGAACAGAATAATCAGATATCCGCTGATAATCACATATATATCCTGGAAAAAATCGATGAGCTTGCTGCAGCTTGCGAATTAATACCCGTGAATGTGGATATTCCTTTTGATCCGGATTTGCATGATGCCGTCGGTTCCGAAGTTTCCCAAAAACCGAAGAATTCCATTCTGCGTCTCATACAGAGCGGCTGGAGTTATAACGATCAGATTTTATTAAAAGCTCAGGTCATAATTTCAGAGGCCCAAAATAAGCAGGGAGCCTGAACATGAGTCACTTCGATGATTTTGACGTCAACTCTGACAGCCTGTTCGACCGGGACATGAATATTGATCCCAGTCACGAGAGCAATTTTAAGGATCCAGGCGATCAGGATATCCCAAAGGATGGCATTGATAACAGTGAATCTCCATATTCAACCTTTAATAATTTTTTTGATGAGTCCTCATTTAAACCTGAGTCAAGCGGAAAAAGCAAAAAAGGAATGTTTGTACTTTTGCTGATAATAATGGCGATACCAGTCGTAATAATGTTGACTCTCCTTTTTTCAGAAGAAGATTATAATAACTCTTTTTCCTACCAGACCGCTTCGGATACCGAAATTTTTGAATCCAACGATGCAGCATATCCCCAAACAACGCCTGCAGACCCTGAAAAGCCCGTTATAGACATTGAAAGAGACATGCCGGCATCGCTTGCAGGCATCATCAAAAACAATTGTTGTTGGGTCAGTCTCCAGGGCAATGAAAACAGAGGATCAGGAGGGGTTTTTATAGATAACGGAGGAACTCTGATTACTCTATATTTGCCTGAATTCCGGGACGCCGATACAAACACCAGAAGTTTCTGCTCTTCGATCAGGAATGACTACAAGTGCCGTTTTAAAAAACAGTTAACCGCTGAGTCGAATCTCATCATCATGAAAACTTACGCTCAAGGTTTTCGCGGAATGAAATACGCCGAGGTTGACGCTTCATCGAGAAGGCATTACATCGCAGCCATCTATCAGAATAAAATTAAATTTACCGAACCGGATGCATTCGAAATGAATTGGAGGAAATACGCATCCAATTCCGCTGCTGATCGCAACTGGTGGCCGGTATTCGATGATCAGGCCCGTCTGGCAGGCGCTTACCGGATCATTAATGATTCGGGGGTTTTGCAACCCCGGTTTTTCGAATTTACGGAAGGGTCCCTCGGATTATGAATTATCCAGTCTTTTCATAATCTGATTCTCCCAAATATCCAAGACGGAAGCGCTCATTCAATCGAACGGAAATGACCATGAATTTTCAACAAAAAATAGCCGCTCGAACTGAAATCGCTTTCGCCATAAACAAGATCGATTCAGAAATCTTATGAACTTCAAGGACAACGAAAATCTTTTTATTCCTGCATGCACCAAATGGAAAAAACGATAAAACATAAAAAACTCAAATCATTCCTGTTGATCCTTTTTGTTATCGCGACGGCAATGACCGGAATTTATTTCTTTTTCATTCAATACGCAGAAAAAATCGAAGCGGGAGAAAGAAGAATACAAATATTGCAGGACCCTTTCCACAAAGGTTTCTGGGATGAAAATCAAAATGATCCGGCCACGCTGCTGGTGCCCGAAGAAGCGAGAGAAATTGAATTCATCGTTAGAGTGCAATACGATTTCGACGAAAAGGTACGCAGTAAATTGATTCAACTGACGTCTTTAAATTATAAAGCCGCACATTTCATGATTACAGAAGAAAGAGCAGGCGAAACGATAGTGGAATCATCGCCCTGGCTTTATATAAAAGATCAAATTGATGAGGAGACGAACCGGTTATCCTCACTCGTAAAATTGAAACTGTTGAACGAAGACTGGTCCGGTGTTAGCTTCGAAGTTATAGCTTTT
>CAZUFC010000268.1:0-5026 GCA_964619725.1 uncultured bacterium
GATTTGTCGTCGATTTCGTTATAATAATGATGATTTCGGTGCGGTCGAAAGCCGGATGAATTCTTAGGAATTGATTGATTAAGGATTAACGGACAATTATATAATTTGTAAAGAAAAAGTATACGACTCTGCAGAATAATATCCATACAAAATTGGACTAAAAAAGGTGAAATATGAAAAATATGATTAAGCTTATCAGGAGAAAAAAAGATGAAGAAATATCCTTATCTTCTTTCAATTTAAAAAAAGGAGATGTTACTCTTATAGAAGGACAATGCGGCGTTGTTGAAACATCAGAAATAAAATTACCATCTAGTTCCAGAAAACAAACTAATATTTTTAAGGATTTGGAATTTTTCGAAAATATTCCATTTTTCAGAAGTTGTAAGCAATTGAAATTAAATCAGGAAATCTGCGAAGAGTATTCTAACATCCTTGAGAAATTAGGATATGAGGATGCTGTCTGCATAACTGTAAAAAACCAGATCATTAATTCAAATATCGTAGGCGTTGGTTGGAACATAGCTGCAGTTAAGAATTACGATTTTACTGAGTATGCAGCAGAAAAAATGTTCGAATATTTGTTGGATTCTAATCCTTCATATGTGAGATTGGGTTGGGACACCCCAGTATCTAAAATTATTGAAGGTTCAATGTTTTGGTTAGAAAAACTAAACAAAAGCGATATTTGGACAATGTTGGCAAATTGGAGTGCACGTAAGTTTGCCGAAACCAATCCAGACCTATACAGCATAGAGGAAAATTATCCATTGAAACGAAAATATTTCCGAGAGGATGCCCGTCTTTATGGGGATATTATTGGACAAATCATTTATGATCTAGCCTGCCAATACGATGTCGTTCAGGGATATTCTGTCTGGCACGAACAGGTTGGAAAAGGTAAATCACTGGGAACCATTGATCAGCCAGGATCAAAGACCTATTTGAATAAAGAAACAGCGAGGACCATAAAATCATTGGACAGCGACATGGGAACTGAAATAAGTAATCGACTTGTTGTGTTTGGACTGGAAAGTTCATTTGAATATAGGGAAAGTCCGCTTGCCGGAACAAAAAATGAGTGGGATCGTATGATAGCGGATGGAGTAGTTGTTTGGCGACCGGAAAAAGATGTTCCCATTGGTCCTTATCGGGTTTTTGATCCTATTTGGAGAGAATGGCCATCAGGTAAAGATTATCTCCACGTTATCGCCATACACGAATATTGGAGTGTTTTCGATTACGATGAAGGAAATCCGCATCCAGGAAACCAAGGAACAATTCAAAGCCGTTTAATTAATAAAGCAATCGTAAGGACTTGGAATCAAATGAACGAAGGATCATACGAATTTCCATGTTCGATTTTTTTTAACGAAATAGGAAGTTATGGATGCTGCTATCCAGATACTTCGAATTGCGATAATTCCGAGCCTAATTTTTCTCAGTCCTTATTTATAGCTGAGGCGACTATTCGAGCCCTACAAATGACGGGCGTTAAGGGTATATGTCGTTGGCACTTCCCTGGAGTTAATTTTCCACATTGGAAAACATTGGAATATGCAAAAATTGGAGATCAAGTAATAAGCGTCAGCCCTGTTCCGGAAAATTACTATCCCAATTTATTGATACAGAGATCAATACCGCGAGGATGCGTTGCTTTTAAAATAGATTATAACGATGATAATAAAACATTTTCACCGGGACTGAAGGACGATACTGCAGCGCCAGGTCAGACATATGAATCAGTCGAAGCTCAAAGAGTATGGGCCGGCTCTTTTGCACATCCAGATGGACCGAGAGCTGTTATCGTTGTAAATGATTCTTTCAAACAAAAAGTAGTAGGAATCGAAATGGGTGTTCACGTCAACAGGTTGAAAAAGTTGTGGATGTCTTCTTCGCATATAATCGGGTATCGAATTAATGATCCATTATTGGTTGAAAATAGAGATAACCAAACTGTTGTCGGTGACATTATTGAAGCTAGAAGCATTAATGTATATTGCACAGCAGATCACTCAATATTTTTAAGTCAGGAAGTTCCCCATTCGATGCTTCCAGGAGAGCAAATGACTATATCGATAACATTCAAAAATTCAGGTCACTCATACTGGGGAAAAATCGACCAAAATCCTATTCTGCTTGGATTCTCTGCTGGCGAAAGTATAGAAGAATCGCCGTGGGGAATCAGTGATATTAATCTTCAGAGTAGTGAAATAACTAAACCAAATCAGAAACGAACGATACATTTTACGATCCAGGCGCCTACAAATCCAGGAAAGTATCCGTTCCAATGGCGGCTACATAGGCAAGACGGGCAATGGTTCGGCAATTCCTCAAAATGGAAAGAAATTTTAGTTTCCGAACAGGAAGACATTCATTTTTAGTTTCAGTTGCTTTTAACAAGAGCTTATGAAAATGTTTTGGAATGATTGCGAGAAGAATAATGATGAGAAAGTAAGCAGTTCTTTTCATAGAAGCGGGAATTCAATTATCGAAGAATATTCAAATCCATAAATGGCAGCAATTGATTAATATTCCAGACTCAATTCTGCAGAAAACAATTTGAAATTATCCTTCGATTTTGGGTGAACACTCAATATCTGTATTCCCGAATCGACTTCAGTGATATTAAATTCGACGATTTGTTTTCCAGCTTCCGTTATTTTGGGTGTGATGGGAATTTTCACATCATTCAAATACCAGGTTGCAGGATTCTTTTGGGATGAATCGTAAAGGATTTTCAGGATTAGATTCTTAACTGGTTCCGTCACTACGATTTCAAGGAAACCGGTGTTTTTAATAAGTGAACGGCACAATTCTTCCCCCACAAGGTATGGAAGGGACCAGCCATTTTCTTCAAGTGGGGGAAGGAAAGCCGGCGAAGGCGACGTTATCGCATAAATTTCAATTTCATCATCCGCCCATGTCGGCGGTTCACCGAATAAGCGGCTGATCCTTTTTTTCAGCTCAATTTGCTCCCTTTCAGACGTGATATCCTGTTTCAGATAATGTAAATCCAGCGTCAGATAATCTATTCCGTAAAAAGCGGCCAACCCGAATCGTGAAATAGGCGAAAAAACATCCTTTTCAGTCGATGAAACGATCATTCTTTCAATTTTTTCTTTTAATGCTCTAGCCTTCGAAGCCGAAGTTCTGATTCGTGAAATTTTTGCATCCATGATGGGTTTCAAATGAAAGGTTTGTCGCATCATTGCGCGAAACGGTCCTACAGGCCATTCGATGACGGCCCGGCATTCATTGTCGTCTCTGATTTTCTTCAACAATTCAGGAACACAAGTGGAACAGGTAGACAGCGGAACCGGTAAATACTCGAACAGGATCAAAACTGCAAAGAACGGCGCAGCGGCTTTTTTTATCAATGATTTTGGACGGTATGCAGTAAGTTTCAAAGAATACGAAATTCCTTGCGATACAAGAATGCTGAGAGAAAGCGTTAATATCACTGCAAATCGTCCGGGAACACGGGCTCCGTTTATGATCGGGATGACTTGAATAATTCTGTAAGGCATGGGAATGGAGGTATACTTATAACCTCCGATATGAAGTACTGGTCCTAATGAAAAAATCAATCCAATCAGGGCCAGAACAGCCCATTTTATGGAATTTCGTTTTTTTACAATGCCAAGCAAAGCGAAAAAAAGAGCAGCATAACCGATTGCGGCCATTCCTTCACAACGATTTCCATGGAATGTTCCGGCGGGACCGGCGATTCTCCTGGCTGCGTTGCCGAGGAATGGATGGAGGTGGCTTGGAAGGAGATAGGATAAAAGGTCAATTGAATATTTCTCTGAGTTTCCCGCATAAAGGTAATTCGATTCCTGACTCAAATCCGCTGCGACAGGGAGGAGAACCGGAAGCATAATAAAAAGTCCGGCAGTGACTGTCGAAAATGTGATAATTACTGGTTTTATCCAAAACTTGACCGACTTCCTTTTGCATAAATCTGCCAGGGTCAGGTAGCCGGCGATCAGGATGCTGTATATCATGTAATACCAGCAGGAAAGAGCGTTGGCGGCGAAAGCTGCAGCGCCGGCAAAAATATATATGACTCTTCGTTTCGCCTCCGCGAATGATTTCAGAAGAAATAAAATAAAAAAAGGAAGCCATTGAATGCTGAATATGTTCAAATGCGCTTCGGAACGCACCAATCTGAATGGAGAGAAAACGAAAACAAGACTGCCGACGAAGGCAGCTTTGCGGTCACAGCAGATATGATAACACAGTAAATACATGCCAATGCCTGAAACGGGAAACATAAGGAGAAAAACAATATTGAACGCTATTGTGGTGCCGCCGCCAGCGACTAAAGGAGCTGCCGCCATTCCGTTAAATATGGAGAGCGTATGGAAAGTAAGAGAAACTCCGTATGGATAAAACAACAGATCGGTATAATAAGGCGATTCGCCCATTTCAAAAATTGAATGATGAATCCACCAGATGCCCCAGTAAAACTGATAAGCATCGCCCCCAACCCCCGGAATATGAGTGTTCAACCGGGTAATTAAAGGATACGAGAATAATATTGCGATGAAAGAGTATAAACAGAAAACGATGAAATATTCCGACAGTTTGGAAAATCGGTCGCGATTCACAATCATAAATTTATTTTTTGAATGTCGTCTCTCTTCCATGATCCTCAAAATCATCATTTCAATTTGGTCCGAAGAAGGATTTGAGAAGACCCATTACAGAATACAACAAAAATAAATTAATGAGAAGCGGACGACTTGTCTGGCGCTTGTCCATAAACTCGATTCGCGATTCAAATTTTGATGCTGGACAAGCGCAGCGAGTTTTTGATCCATAAACGGGCGAATTTTTCTTAAGACAAGGAGGTCAAGGATTTGCGACGGAGGCGCATTATTTATACGTTGAATGAGCCAATCAGCAGCCTAAAGCAGCATTAGGGAAAATGTGCCGTATATGGACAAAAACTACATAGAGCGGCAAGAAATGCGGCAGGATGCTGCGTCTGCATTAAGAAAAACAATTTGTATTGAACCCC
>CAZUFC010000269.1:0-5025 GCA_964619725.1 uncultured bacterium
ATGTCGTATGGCCGGAACAGGACGCCCAAATCCCCTATGAAGTCCACCGTTACCATCCCTTCGGGGAAGGCTTCGACGACCTGGGAACGCCGACCCTGGACAATGAAAACCGGTTCACGGGGAAGCAGTTGGACGTTCAGTCGGATAAGCTTTACTTCAATGCGAGATACTATAACGCCCAGGCTTCGGTTTATGCGCATCCGCCGCGGTTCTTGAGTCCGGATGTTGCAGCAGGTGACCCATTTTATCCGCAGAGTTGGAACAGATATTCCTATTGTTTGAACAATCCAATGAGATATGTCGATCCGAACGGACTTCTTTGGGATGAATTCGTCCACTGGATAAATGTGCATTTAGTATCGCCGCTTTTCGATTCCGATAAACCGGCCAATCCCGGCATATCATGGCGACATCAACAAATTCAATCTCAAAGACAATACAGGGAATTTCAGGGGTGTAAATCAGATGCAGAAGTGTTTAATCAGACGGAAGAAGCCATCGAACAGGAAATATCGGAAGATATTGCGCTTGGTGTTGGTACTGTCGTTATTACACAGGGGATTTCTGTTGTTGGTAAGACTGTGAGTAGGGGAGTAAAGGCGGTTAAATATAAAGGCTTGCCTAAAGGTCTAAAGCCAGGTAAGGCTCCTGGAAGGGGTTGGAAAAAAGTTGGTGAGGGATGTGTCCCTTCTACAAAAAAAGGAGCAAAAGCAGGTGCGATCAAAAAATGGGATATTTTCAGGAATAAAAAAGGCGATGTTTGGGTTCGTGACAGGTTGGAAGGGACTGGTAAGGGTATACACGATCATTGGGAGCCCTATAGACTTGATAAGCATGGAGTGATAAATGAGTGAACATATAGTCATTACAAGAAGGCAATTTGAGATTCTTAACTCGTTAGCAGATGGTTTTGAACCTTTTTCAATGATCTACTCTGATATTCAGGAAGAAATCAGTATGAATATAACTGTAGCTGAAGCTGCAATAGATTTGTGTAAACTTATACAGCTAAAATTAGTAGTCCAAACTGAAGGTGAAGAATCATTGACTCCAGATGAACTTACAAATCATTATAACTCTTTAAGAAATGAATTAAAATCATGTAAAAAGCCTTTTTACTACAGTAAAGGAGAATACTTTTTCGAGATGACGTATTCAGGGCGGAACATATGGGATGCATGGGAAGAAATTTAGAAATATCCAACAAATGGGACTAAGGTTGGAGTTGAGAAAGTAACCCAATTATATTTATTTTTAGAGATTCTTGAAAGTATGTTGATGTATAGGCAAAGAATATTATCTGTACAACGGCGCCGGCAAAAGAATATCCAAAAACGACGGAACGAGCGAGGAAACACTGTACGTCTATAAAGGCGAATAGATAAGGACTGAAAAAAAAGAGGGAGAATCCCATGACCTGAATTACGTATACCTTAACGGAATGCTGATGTGCGAAGTGGAAGACCGCTGCGCATCCGGCATAGATGTCAGGTATTACCACTGCGATCACCTGGGTTCGCCTGCGGCAATAACCGACGAAAGCGGCGAAGTAGTATGGCCGGAACAGGATGCCCAAATTCCCTACTAAGTCCATCGATATCACCCATTCGGAGAAGGCTTCGACGATCTCGGAACGCCGGTTATCGACAACGATAATCGTTTCACCGGCAAGCAGTTGGACGTTCATCCTGATAAGCTTTACTTCAACGCGCGGCGCTATAACGCCCAGGCTTCGGTTTATGCGCATCCGCCGAGGTTTTTGAGTCCGGATGTCGTTATGGGCAGGCCTGATGTGCCTCAGAGTTGGAATCGGTATTCTTATTGCGTTAATGATCCGGTCAACTTGAGCGATCCTACGGGAATGTTTATAACTTTTGCGAACAGAGCTTCTGAGAATTTGTTCAATTCATACTTCGGAGGAGCAAAAATAAGCGAAGAATATAAGAATGACATAATAAATCTGATGGCCGATCCAGAGGTTGATTACCGTATAAATTATGGAGGAACACAGCCGTCAAAGGTAATGGGAGGCAGGACTTACGTTGAAGGACCTAAAGGAATAAACAGAGTGAACGTTCAGGTATACGCCGAAACTTCATCTGATTATTTATCTGCGAAAGGGCGTCTGGCGCACGAATTGCGTCATGCCGTACAGTTTTATAAAGGGCAAGTGGGATTCAAATATGTCGGGAAGAATTCTGGAGAATGGAAGTTAATTTTATACGATATCACGGATGAATTCGAAGCATTCGATGCCCAAATTGCCGGCGGCGATCCTTTCGATGCCATTAAATGCGGAGAAATGCTTCGAAAATACGGAATGGCGAAAACCAAACAAAAGAAAGCGCAGGCTTTAGGTCCGACATATTTAAGATTATTCGACCTTTTCCCGAATAAAATGGATCATCCTTCAATAGGCTTCGCTCCATCCGGGTATTATTTTACAGAAAAGGGCGAATGGTACCATATCCCATAGGAGAATTAATCATGAAAAAAATCCATTTTATAATTTTAATGATTGCTTTGAACATTGCAATTTCAAACTTCGGATGCATGCATAAGAAGAGAAGTTACTATGTTGGAAACAGTTTAATTGAGAAAGTTACGATTGAAGAGTACGTGAAAATGTATCTGAAGGCAAAATGCGAAGGAGATACGGCGACTTTGCTTTTGATGATTCCTCCGCCAGTGTTCGAAGAAGTTATAGATCCTGAAGAAGAGAATTGCGGCTGGCAACGCATTTGGCTTTCTAAAGATCCTTTAGCTTGCCGATTAGAAATTGAAGATAGCGGAGATTTGGGAACGTCGCATCTTCCTAACACTCATTACGTAGCTTCTCTAAGAGATACAGAAAATCCTGAAATAGTGTGCATTTGCGAATTTCGAGTATTTGATGGTCGTTTGTTTATTGTAGGACAACTCATCCAGTCCATATCATGCAACGGCGGTTTTCTGTAATTGTTTCTGTTTAGTCCATAGGCAAATAATTCAATTGAAAGTGAATGATATATTATTCAATATGGGAGGTAATTATGAAAAAAGTTGGGGTCATCCGGAATTTGAGGAGTTGATCCAGAATGAAATTTCGCCAATAGTAAATCTAATCTGACTGATCGACCCTGAGTTAAAAATTCGTCTTCCAGACCTCCGTCGTCACCTGATTAATGCCGCAGAACGGAGGTCGCGTCAAGGATGACCGAAGGGAACGAGCTAAGCGAACTTTTTACTTGACTCGACCGAGCGCCGATTCATCATCGATAGTGATTGAATGCTGTACATTGAATGTCGCATCACTATTTTCCTAAAGAACAGTTTATTTCACCGCGAAGAGCATGAAGAACACGAAGAGAAATTTGTATGTCATACGGTATTCGAGTACAGCGAACAGCGCAAATGAATTTTTTCACGTCAAAGCGCCTGGAAATGTTTAATAAATTATGTTATGAGGATTCTATGAGCTTTTTACGCTGTTTGCTGAAGAGTTTAAAAACAATGAAAATTAAAGGTCATATAAAGGAATTACCCCGTACTTTAATGGAATTATCAGACAGAACACAGCGCAGGATGATAAAATTAATAAATTCACCCCATAAGAATTCGATGGTCTAATGTAGAAGCGGCATCCTGCCGCTTTCAAAAAGGCTCTTATTAACGCCCCCGTTTATGGGCATCGATAAACGCTTTTTCGATTAGGGTCCATAAGCCGAAGTTTGCATTTTTTAACCACGAATCACACGAATCTCACGAATGAAGAGAATGAATGATTTCGTTTTTGTGCAGGTTGAAAGAGGTCAAAGCCTGCCGGGAATGATCGATAAAGCGCCGTATAATCTTTGAAGAAAGAATTGCTGCAAATACGTATTTTTTCCTTTAACCCATTTTTACGAATCCTTTTTCTACTTTTTGAAACAAGTCCGATATTGAAAGCTTCTTTGATAGCCGGCAGGCTATGCTTAGTTGATCCTCACCACCGCAGACTTCCAGGACCGGCGGATACAGTTTGTTGCATACGCCGGCGGCAAAGGCATGCATTTTTTTTCATAAAGCTTAATTGACGACGAATGGTTTCCGATTTTTCATTGAAAAGACGATATGAATGTAAATCTGCGCTGTTGATTTATTAACGGGCTTTTGCTTTCTGTTAAACCTTTTAAGGTTTTTATTTATTTAAATATGAGGACAAAACGATAAGACCGATGTTTTTCGAACGGAATGCGCCGGCAAGATGCCGGCGCTCCAATTGACCCCATCGAGTCGTTTCGACTTGGACAATTGGAGCGCCGCCTTCCAGGCGGCGTGGATGATTATCACTTTTGAGACTTTAAATGTCCGCATCGAATTTCGACTATTTTAAATGCTTAGCAAGGCGATCGATTACCGCAAATAATTTGTTAAAAGCCATTCAAGGTTTTAATATTTCACATTCTAACCCAGGCAACGATTGGATATTCAAATCCTGAAGGGATTTTACAGATTTTTATAAAATCAGGGGTTTATTTCCAATAGATTGTAACTCCTGTTTGATCAGTCCAAAATTTTTATTCCAAAACATTGCAAGCTTACAGACGGTCTTATGACTTTTCGGCTTATAAGAGAACGAAGATTTTCGCGATCCCGTATTTAATTCATCTGCTGCTGAGTTTCGGCTGATGGGATTTGAATCCAGTTTGACTATGAACAAAGGCGACTGATAAAATTAGTAAGACTGGAGATGAAAGGAAACGAAAGCGGGAAATCGGATGTTAATGATGATGGAAATTAAGTCTTATTCCTGCAACGCTGTAGGAAACATAACGCAGATAACGACCGAAAGCGACACTGACACGTTCGAATACGACGCCCTGGGAAGACTGACCGATGCTTACGTCGACGGAACGGATTACGATTATTATTACGACGCCGTCGGCAACATGACCCGCATGAAACGCGACGATACGGACATGTTCAATTACTCGGCGCCATTACAAGACAACCAGGTCCCCGACCCCGCTTTCTTCTTCGACGACGCGGGAATATGCCGCGAAG
>CAZUFC010000270.1:0-4940 GCA_964619725.1 uncultured bacterium
AGCACGAAAGTTCTTTTTGAGTATCGAGATCACAATTTGTAACCCCTATTTGATCAGTCCCGATTTTTCAATTGTTCATGCTGCTTATGCCGTAAAAACTTGACGCATAAGCCACCCTTAGCTAAAATTAAAAAGACTGTTTGAGCCTTAATTTTTTAGAGGTTGGGAGGTGAATGAAAAAATGAAGAGATTTCTTATGCTGCGAAAATCGCCGTATAAGAAAATTTGTGTCGCCGTATAATCCATGATAGCACACTAGGGAGGGTACGTACATGCAATCGCACAAGGCTGCGTTCAGGGCAGGAAACTCTTTTCTTCACTTTTGTTTTGCAGGATCAAGGATCGCTCATTTCGGTGGTACTTTTTTCGAAATCGCTTTTACTATTTGCCTGAGTTACCATAAAATAGCTTCATTGCAAATCATCGAAGGAACAAAATCATGACCAAAAATATCATTGCAGTCACCGTTTTTTGTATTTCCGTGTCCATTTTCCTGGGAACTCAATCAAATGCAGCATGGTTTATGGAGCAACTGGACACGTATGTGAGCACCGGCGCGGAGATGATCCAGGGCTCCGACGGCAACATTCACATCAGTTATGTAGGAACCGATGGTCTGGTCTATGCATGTCACAAGGACCGATCCTGGCATTTTGAGATCCTCGGCATTCTTGACTCCTCATCGGATTCACCATCAATTGCGCTGGACTCAAGCGGCAATCCGCACATCCTGGCAACAGATAACGTAACGGATACATGCTGGTATCTGCACGCGACTGGAGACGTCTGGATCAGTGAAAAGATCGCAGAAGTAACCGAAGCCAATATCAATGACTGCCGGATTGCCATCGATGCGGATGATACGGTTCATGCGCTATACTCCCTTGATTTTCAACCCATGCAGTATGGCATGTGTCCGGACGGCGGAAACTGGACATGGGAAACTCCGGATCCAGTCAACAACAGCATGGGGATATGGCGCTGGATTCAAACGGCAATCCCTATATCTCATATTATTCCAATTCAGACAGCCTGATGATGGCCTTCAAAGACCAGGAAGGATGGCATCGTTCCGTCGTGGATACGCCTATCGGATACAGGTTCCAGGAATCGGCAATATGTATCGATGCCGATGATTATGCCCATATCACCTTTCGAAATCATGACCTGAGCGCACTTCGATATGCATGGCAAAACGCCGGTGGATCGCACAAGATGACCGTCACCGATTTGGAATCCTTAAATTTCAGCTGTGACATGGATTTGAAGCCCGACGGGTTTGCGCGAATCGTATTTTATGATGGGGAGGATTCATCCGTTAAATATGCCCGGCGCTCCGCTTCGGGATGGATGATCAATACTGTAGATGACGCCAGGGATTGCGGCTTCATGGCATCTCTTCTCATATCCGATACCGGTCATGCTCACATGACCTACATGCAACTGGATACTCCGCGTGCACTTCTCTATGCAACCAACAAAGCATCCCGGTTCCCGGATATCACGGTACAACTGACTCTGCCCGAAACAGAAATCTATCGGCATTCCCCTTTCTGGCTGGAGGCTGCCGTGATCAATCCTTCCGATGATATCGCTTCGGCTCCGTTTGTATGTGTTCTGGATGTGCTGGGACAGTACTTCTTTTATCCATCGTGGAGCGCATATCCGCCGGATTTCGACTACTCCGACGAAGCCTTGCCTGTCGGCACCACCCGGCTTGTGTTGATCCCGGAGATTGAATGGCCTGACGGTGCCGGTGAGTTGAGCGGAATATTTTTTCATGCCGCCGTTCTAACCGATGACATGAGCGCTCTTCGCGGAAACATGGCATCCATCGAATGGGGCTACTACGAGTTTTAGGGTTCATCCAAAAATAACTTCGCGTTCTTAATGTCATTGTAAGAAAGCTCATCATTTCAAAAAGTTTGCTAATGAACACTTTCTGTTATCTGCTTCCGATGGTTATATCCTATTGAATCTTTTGCAGAGGTTATTTTCAAAATAATTTTTGTATTCCCGATCATCCAGGTGCGCCGTTATCCGAAGGCCGGTTTTAGTCGTTACTTAACCGGCAATGTTTATGAGGGTTTCAAAACTTTCCAGGGGTTTACCTGCCCATTTTTTAGTGATCTCACTGAACATCATATGTTCTATCGGATTCCTTTGTCTTGTTCCTGTCGGATAGTGAGCTAAGGTAATTTCAAGGTCGAAAACATCAGCAATCTTCTCCTGGAGATATTTTTTGAATCAACGCTGATAATGGGATATCCATTTTTCATAAAGCGCTCACGCAGCTTCTTTATGATGTCGAATTGTCGGTCTCGGTTAGGATGATCAACTACAGAAATGCTTTTGCTGTTGCTTTTTAATGAATAATCAAGCATTTTCAGCAACTTGCGGACAGTTGTCGCCGATATGCTTATTTCAAGACGTTCTTCAAGACAGTCGGATATTTTTTCAAGTGTCATACGAGTCAATTTTTTGCCGTCTACAGGGCTTCCTGCCGTGTCGAACTCGAGTATGCTTCTTATTTCGTCAATTACGCACGGCGTTTTTTTTCCGCCGGTTTTCGGCCGGCTCTCTTCTTTCTTATTCCTTCGCTGTCGACCGAATCCTCAAAAAGTTCCTTTCGACCCTTCGATACAGTATGAACGTCAAGCCCCAGGAAATCGGCGATTTTTCTGTCGCCGCCATAACCGAATTTAGCCGCTTCCAATCCTGCATAAAGACGTCTTTGCTTCTCGTTCAACATGCTGTAGAAAAGAATAACAGCCGTTTTGACTTCATCAGGAGGAACTTTAGCTTCCAAACCTATGCTTATTTCTCTAAAAATCCGATTTTCCTCACGGTTCAAACGTTGTTTCTGCATTCTACATTTTTCAGAACCCATGTAAACGAAACGCCTGCATATTTTTATACGATTGACGGCGCCTTCTCTTGATAATTTAAGAAGAGCGTGTTTCGCTTCCACGTGCAACGCCTTCGTCAATTCTGCGCTCGTGTATCCTTCAGGGGAGGTTTCAACCAGGACTCTGGATGTTTCCAGCAAACTTCCGAATCTGCTGAAATGCGCCGGCTCATGATGCCACAAACCCAGTTCGTCGTAATCCGGTATTTGAGGCAAAGTGCAGTAGGCGCCGCGATGGGAGTAACTGCTGATGTAGCCTACACTCCGTAAAGTCCTGAAAACGGTCATTCGAGCGTCTGTATGAAACGCCTCCTTCAATTGTTCCAAAGTCGCTTTTTTATTTGAAATCATAAACACTTTCAAGACCTTTTCTCTATCTGACGGCTTAGTCATAATGTTACAATTCCCCCTTTCCCTTAGTCTAAAGGATTAATTGTAACACCCTTGGAATGCAAATGTCAATGGATGAATAGTTTTTATTTTATTTAGGTTATATGAAATTCGCAGCATACAAAGCATATTTTTACTTGATATCATTTACCCTGAAAATGTTATTTTATTTTTTGGCCAGCCCTTATGCTGCGAAAAACGCCGTATAATAAAATTTGTCAACGTGGTATAATCCATGTTTATGGCTTCATGCTCGTGCTCGTAATCGTAATCGAAAAGGCGACGAATGATGTTCGACCATGAACGACTTGATGTTTACCAGGTCAGCCTTCAATTTGTCGCGTGGGTTTTCGATCGCATTAATCGATTGAAAGGTTATTGCCGTCATGCGCGTGACAAGTTGATACGAGCCTTTCAATCAATACCGCGTAATATTGCCGAGAGTAACGGCAAACGGTCGCGGACGGATCGCCGTCGATTTTTCGAGATCGCTCGAGGATCAGCGTTAGAGTGTGCGGCTGTATTAGATGAGTTATATGTGATGAGGGTGTTCGATGCATCGGAAACGAAAGAGGGCAAAATCTTTTTGCACAGAATCGTTGTGTTGACGAAAATGACGAAGCCTGTTCATGAGGTTAGAGAAAAATCATCGGAATACACACCTGTCGCTGAAATGAAGCGGACGAAGGAAATCGATTACGATTACGCGCACGAGCACGAATGAAAACTTGATGCCCGCCATAACCAGCGGATGCACCGGACGCTCGAAGACTTGCGCCGGTGATCCGTAACGTTGCAGCCGAATTGCTGCCGCCCGGTTTTTCAAACATTTCTTGCTGGCAAAATTGGTGTATAATGTAGCTTGCCGCGCCCACCCGCAATCGGCTGAACCGCAGACGTTGGCCCCAAAGATACGATATGAGGGAGTCCCAAGTCATGAAGACGCCGAGCTTCTCAGTTATCATCCCTGCACACAACGAGGAACTCTTCATTGAGCCTTGCCTCGAAGCCATCCAAAAGGCCGAGAAGCCACCGGGCTCGGAATACGAGATCATCGTCGTACTCAACCGCTGTATGGACCGTACCGAGGAGATCGCCCGAGCACACAAGGCTCGGATAGTCAGGGAGGATGCAAAAGTCCTGTCGGTCATACGTAATGCCGGCGCCGGCCGGGCGAAGCACGCTGTGATCATGACCATCGACGCCGATAGCGTCATGAGCAGCAATATGTTCATGGAAGTCTACCGGTATCTTGAGAGCGGCAAGTACAACGGCGGGGGCGTATCCATCGACCTGGAGCGATGGTCGTTTACCTTGTGGCTGACGAACAGGCTCTTGAATCTGGTGATTCTCGTCACCGGCATATCAGGGGGCCTGTGTTGGTGTTATAAAAGGGACTTCGATGCCATAGGGGGATTTAACGAAGATGTCAGAGTAGGCGAAGATGTCGATTTCGCACACCGCCTCATGCGGTATGGAAAGAAACAGAAGAAGAGGTTTGCGACCATCCGAAGAGCGAAGAACCAGCGGAAGCCAATGTCTGATGGCAGCGCCAAAAGTCGAAGTTCTTATGATTGTCATAGGCTTATGATTGTGCTACATTCGATCCAAGCGACCGGGCTGGTGCTCGGTGAAAGGAAGT
>CAZUFC010000271.1:0-4870 GCA_964619725.1 uncultured bacterium
TAATCAGACGGAAGAAGCCATCGAACAGGAAATTGCGGAAAATGTTGCGCTTGGTTTCGGTACTGTTGTTTTTACTCAGGGGATTTCTGTTGGTGGTAAGTTTTTGAGTAAAGGTTCAGGTATTACAAAAAAAATATTAAAGCACGGGAAAAAACAAAAAAATAAAGTAAGTCAAGCGGCTGATGCGATAGAAGATTATGTTGGTCCTGGTTCAAAGGCTACTATTAATGAATCTGGTGATTTAGTTATAGAATCAGCAGATAACTACAGAAAAGTTCGCTTTGATATAAATAATCCAAGTCCTCATATAAATCCTCATGCTCATGTGGAAGAGTTTAAAAAGGTTAAGAATAAAATGAAACCAATTTATAAGAGCGGTCCAATATATCCAAAGGGGGCTCCATGAATAAAAAGAAATCTTGGCCAATTGATGAATTTGCATCTTTCGAATTAAAAGAAGATGAAGAAAGTCAAAAATTTACAATAGTACTGAAAGGGAACTTGAAGTATGCTGATCTAATAGCATTAAAAATTGGTGAAATTAGGATTAATGAAGATGATATAAAGGAGCAGTTAGATTAATTTCAGACTTCGTTAAGGCAAAACTCAAAGTCATTTAAATTCGATTTTTTGAACAACATCTCTAAAATCGGACAATCGAGCAAAAACAAAAATTTTAATAATATTTAAATTCAATATGATAGACAATGTCAGAGAATCGTCTGGTTATCTTTTTTTGGATTAACCATATGATTTTAATAGCTTTAACAAAATGACCCATTGTCCAAAAAATCAACTGTTTTTCACCCCTTTTTAACGACCTCTGAATTTGGCTTGATGCGCACTTATTGCGGTTGAAGCCATTTCCGCTTTTTTATCCGGTGATAAGCCGGCCAAACGAACGAGTATTATGCCTTGCATCAATAAACGTTGGCGAAAAACTAATTCTCCGAAATCCTTATCTGCGATCAGCAGTACTGCTGATTCCCTGTTTGCAGATTCCAAAACATCTGTATCAGAATTTCCGGCATTGATCAAAAGCGCACATTTCGAGGTTACAATGTGTACTGAATTGATTCGGATTATTTCCGAACAGCTATGCCTCCCATTACATTATTAAAGCCGCCGAAACTGGAATTTACTGCGCTCCTTCAGAGCTTTCATTTTTTCTTGTCTGACCCAGGGTTGCGCTCCGCTTCGCTTCGCTTAACCCTGGGCTTTCGTACAGCGCTCCTTCGGAGCTTAAGAGATTTTTTGATCAATCCAAATTGTACCCTCATTTGATCAATCTCAACCAGGGCATTGATCAAAAATGCCTCTTTTGAGGTTACAATTCTAAAGAATATCTCATCATTTTGTTTCGATTTCGATGCCGATTGCGATCCCGATCCCGATTGCGATACCGATACCGACCCCGACCCCGACCCCGATTACTGAAACAAACCGTCGCAAGTTTTGGAAGAAGTGTAACCGTGGTTTGATCAGTCCCAGAACATGAGTATCTCATCAGGTAAGGACAAAAAGAGGAAACAATTTCGGAGGTTCAGACAATGAAGAAGAGTAATAACTTTATTTATTTCCTGGTGACGGCGTCGTTGTTCGGCGTTGTGTTTTGCGGGAGCATAAATGCGGCGCTGACCGGCGTGATTTCGGGGAAGATTGACGACATTGGGGATAATCCATTGCCCGGTGTTACTGTGGTAATATCGGGACCAAATCTTCAGGGAGACCGTACGGCTTACACGAATGAAAATGGAGTGTTCCGGTTTCCTGAGCTGCCGCCGGGGAAGTATCTGTTGACGGCGCAGATGATGGACATGAAGAAGGTGGAGTATCCGGATATAGAAGTCGACGTTAACAAGACGACCCAGGTTAATTTCATGATGGAGATGACAGATGTGGAGATGACGGTCGTAATCACTGCTGATGCGCCGATAGTCGACGTAACGTCCACGACACAGGCCATAAACATAGAAAACGAGTTCACTTCAAAATTGCCGGGTGACATGGATTATCAGGACAGCATGATACTGACGGGCGGCATGGTAGGCGGCGGCAATCCACAGGTACGCGGCGGCACCAAGATGGACAACCTGTATTTGCTGGACGGCGTGGACACGACGGATACTCTGACGGGAACATTCGGGTCCAATATTGCGGCTGATGCATTGGAACAGACCGAGGTGCAGACAGGGGGTTTTTCAGCAGAGTATGGCCGTGCGCTGGGCGGTATTGTGAATGCGGTGACCAAATCCGGCGGAAACAAGTTCTCTGGTTCGCTGCGCATGCGGTACACCGACAACACATGGGAATCCAGCTCTTTTTATGAAACGACCGAGCCGGAGAGGGACATCACCTGGTTGCCCACCATGACTCTGGGCGGTCCGATAATAAGGGACAGAATATGGTTTTTCCTGACGGCGTGGTATTTCAATAACGATCAGGATACGCACGTTTTGTCGGGACCGAACGACGACAGGCAGGACCCTTCGGCGCCGGTAAGCCAGGACAGGACGATCATGCGGCCTTATATCAAATTTACCATGCAGCCGGCGAGTTCGCACAAGGTGACGTTGAAATGGAATGAAGAATTCTGGCAGGACAAAAGCGACAACGCAGCCAACAATGTAACCGTTTCAACGCTGACGGATTACGAACAGGGCGGTCCCTTTTACGGTCTGGACTGGACCTGGCTCATAAGCGGGAAGTCCTTCATGAATTTTCAGACGGCATTTTCCGAAGTATATCTTAACGACGTACCGGCGAATGGAGATTATTCCACGCCTGGATACGAGGACCAGGCGCGTGATATAACCGACCGTGCGCCGACGGAATTCAGGAAAAACAGCCGGAACAGGTTGAATTTCAATGCATCCTACAGTTGGTTCATGGAAGAATTCATAAAAGGAAGTCACGATTTCAAAGCCGGCGCTGAATATCAGCATTTGTGGGTGGACCGTGAAGTGGGCATTCCCGGGGGTTTTTACTACACTTTCAATACGACCGGTACCGGCGGGACTCCGATGGACCAGATGACCGAGGTATACTCAGGCGGCAGGACCAAGTATTACGGTTACTACGGAGCGGCATATCTTCAGGATTCGTGGAAGTTCCGTGAGGATATGACGTTAAATTGGGGTTTCAGGCCTGAATTAATGTTGTTCCAGAACGACGTCAAGAAGGCTCAGACAGAGGAGATAAAGGGAAGAGAGCCGAAAACCTCAACAGACAACTATGTCGCTGAATTCTTCAATGTAGCCCCCAGGTTCGGATATTCCTGGGACATCAGAGGAAAAGGCTCGGACAAATTGACCGTGGTTCTGGCCCGTTATTACAACATGTCGCATCTGCAGATTGCGCAGGCGGTCAATGAGCTTGATACGGAATACAGGACCTGGAAAAGGGACCTGAGAGACGGCATGACTGACAATGAGAAATATGATTTTTCGGGTTCGGAAGAAAAATTCATGGACAACGACTCCCGGTATGCTCCTGATTCGGAATGGGAAGTTTACGACACCGAATCTTTCGAGAACAATGATACGGTTAATCCTGATCTTTCGCCCGAATATGCGGATGAATTCCAGATAGGAACCGAGCATGAAGTTTTTCCTGATGTATCGGTCGGGTGGAATTACACTTACAGAAAGACGAAGAATATCGTCGAGGATGTGGGCGTATGGCGCAAGACCAGCACGGACGAATGGTTCCTGGCCTGGGATGTGCCTTACGACGATTACA
Source organism: uncultured bacterium (assembly GCA_964619725.1). Classification (GTDB taxonomy): domain Bacteria; phylum CSSED10-310; class CAZUFC01; order CAZUFC01; family CAZUFC01; genus CAZUFC01. The sequence continues at coordinate 3,742 of CAZUFC010000271.1, forward strand.
GGCGGGATGTGGAGGATCATCCCAACATAGGGGCCAGGGATTACCAGTTGGACCATTACACGATAACCAATCTGCCCGGTTTCGGCGACAGGGATTACAACGGTCTTGAATTAAGCGTCAGGACGCAAAAGAAGAATTTCACCTTCATAGGTTCGTATACCTATTCCATTGTGGAAGGAACGGTGTTCGGCGATCAACCTGATTTCGCCGGCGGCGGATACAGCGCATCGACTTCAGTCACCTCATTTTCCGCCTATTACGATACCCCGGATTTAAGCCGCAACGTTTACGGCAAATTGCCCTACGACATCAATCATTACATCAAACTGAATCCGGCCTACGATTTTTTCTCCGGCAAACTTTACGCTTTCAGTCTGGGCGTATCCTACTTCTATCGAAACGGATACGCTTATTCACGACGTTATCAGGACCCCGTTTATAACTCCTACGCGGTCTATCCCGGCGAAAGCGACCAATGGCATCCCGAATGGCAGGGATTGGAAAAAGGACAGGGGAATTACAGGATGCCCCCCGTTTCCGTCTGCGACCTGAGCGTTCAAAAGCATTTCCCCTTGAGACAAGGAAAATTAGGCACGTTCAGCGTCATTTTCGACGTCTTCAACCTCTTCAACAGCGAACAACTCATTCAAAGGAACATGGACGACAGAGCGGATATCGGAAGACCGCAGACTTTCGGCGCAGACGGCGCTCACGTTGGCGTAAGAAGTTATCAGATGAGCATGTTGTTCAAGTTCTGATGACAGGAGCGCCCGGAAAACCGGGCAGGTGATGCAAGAGCCGGTCTTACCTTTGATCTGAAAGATTCATACGACACGGGTCTCTCAGGAATAAGGTTTTCTCTAAGATTGAGTTATTCATTCCGGCAATCGGTAAAACGGGAGCGGCGACAAACTGTTAAGCCGCTCCCGTTCCAGATTATCATCGGCGTGGAGCAGCAAATCAACGCCTGTCCGTAATCTGCATCCTCGATTCAAATTCCGGGGTGGGCAAAAAGTGGTTACAATCTTTACGTGGGTCTGATCAAACACAGATTACGTTTGACTCAAAAAATCGGGAACTGATCAAGCAGTGGTTACACTTCTTTCAAAGTTTTTGACAGTTTGTGTTT
>CAZUFC010000272.1:0-4822 GCA_964619725.1 uncultured bacterium
GAACGAAGGGAATGTAGAAGCGGCATCCTGCCGCTTTCCGATGCGCTCTCTGCCGACCCTGACGCATAACGGCAAAAAAAAGCAGGACAAAATAAAAAAAATAACCCCAAACGCCGGCCGATTTTTTCAATTAGCGCATAAGAAAAAAAAAAAATCAAATCAACCCATGCTTAGTCCAGGAACATCTTACCGGTCCGCACCGACAATCTGCCGACATTAATTATACGCGGAAGCAAGGAAACATGACATCCGGAATGGGGTCAGAGCCCTTCGCAAACCCTTGATGATCCATGTCTTCGTTCACGAGACATCGCCCCTGCTTGATCTACAGACGGAAAAGTTCATTTGCCCCTTGAACTTGCTCTTTTATTCTCTTATAATGTTCTCAGAATTTTTTAACAGTAACAAAGGGATTCAGTTTTGGAATAATTTTAATTTTTTGATCCTGCTTGATTGTCCTGGCTAGTGAAGGGAGGTTTCGGCAATGAAGAACAAGTTTCTCACATTCTGAGTTTTCTGGATGACCTCAGATTTCAAAAACAGGTTTTGCTTTCATTCAATTCTGAACAGGAGGATTTTAATTGAGCAGATCATTATTACCGTTATTGTTATTAACTCTTTGTATTTTTTCATTTTCAAGCGCGTCAGCCGGAACGTTTTACATCTACGACTGGCATGATCTACAGAACATGCAATCGCGCCGGTTTGACGATTGTTATTTGATGAACGACCTGGATGAGAACACGCCGGGTTATTGGGATTATCAAAGCGGCAATGGTTTTGATCCGATAGGCCACGGCAGCGGCGACACATTTCAGGGAAACTTTGACGGGCAGAGTCATGTCATACGGGGTTTGTACATAAATTCCACAAGCGAGAAGGCGGCTTTATTCGGGGATGTACGCGGCGATCCGACGACAGTGATACAGGATTTGGGCCTGGAGGACGTGGATATCACCGGATGGGCTTATACGGGTGCGCTGATAGGCCGTTTGGCGGACGGAGCGCATGTTTACCGCTGTTATTCGACGGGAAGGGTCACCAACACGGGAATAAGGACAGGCGGATTATGCGGAGCAGTCAGTAATTATTCCTATGTGATCGATTGCTGGTCGACGGCTGAAGTCGTTGCGCCGGCCGGCGGGTCCTGGGCGCCCTCAGCAGCGGGTTTGATCGGTGAGTTGGGTTCCGGTGAAGCCATCCACTGTTACGCTGCGGGCACGATAACGTTGGGATCGAACCCCAGCGCCTGTTATTACAGCGGCTTCATAGGAACAGGGGGCGGCACGATAGACAGTTGCTATTGGGACATCGAAGCAACCGGAGTGGTATCGAGCGGATGCGGTGATCCGGGAGTGGGACTGACCACAAATGAGATGTTGCAGCAGTCTTCCTACATGGGATGGGATTTCGACGGCGTGTGGGATATGTGTGAATGCTCTTCTTATCCGACATTAAAATGGCAGAACGTAACCTGCCCTCCGCCTCCCGATCCTGATGCAGACGGAATCCTGACATGCAAGGATAATTGTCCTGATACTTATAATCCGGACCAGGCCGACACGGACGGTTCCGGAATCGGGGATGCGTGTAATGACGCGTCTGATCCGGACGGCGACGACTACGAAAACGAATGGACGTCTCCTTGTTCGGGAGGAAACTGGGAAAACTGCGCAGACAATTGTCCTGATGTATACAATCCGGACCAGGCAGATGCGAACGGCGACGGTTGCGGCGATGCGTGCCAGCCGACGGCGATAATAAATTCGATTACGCAGGACGGCGGAGTCAACCTGGAAGCGGATGCTGAGATTGAAGACCCGAACGATGATCCGTTATCCGGCGACATCGTAATCCTCGAACGACGTCCGCTGACGATACTCTCCATTGACGCGGATAATCCCTACTATGATGTGGAAGACGGCCGTTACATCATGAGGGCGAACTGGGATACGGACGGGAGTTTTTCAGGTCCTTTGACGGGAGGCGCGCCCGGCGAATTTGAATTTGCCTGCAAGCCTTGTGCTGAAGCTGCCGCTGAGGATTTTTACAGTGAACTGGGCTCCCGTTGCGAATGTAACGAGTGTCCCGGCAGGATGGCCGGCAAAACGATATGCGTTAAATCATTGGTTACTGCAGCGGAATACGAATACACGATACTGGCCTGGACATGCTGGGACCAGGAAGTGGGCTTGAAATTCGTTCCTTCGTCTACAGCGGTAGAATTCCTGGACATAAACAACGATAATCCTCTGCTTGAGCTGGAACCCGGCAAATCAGTCACGAGAGCGGATTATCTGACGCAGGGTTATCTTGGGGGGCCGTTGACGAGTGAGAACGCGGGCGATTTCGTATTTGCATGCGGCGAGTGTTCCCAGGCATTGGATTTTTATGATTCGCTGGACCCTTACTACCAATGCGGGACTTATAATTCGCGAATGAAAGGAAAGCGCATCTGCATTAAATCGATGAGTTCCGGGAGCGAATTCGATTATCTGGTAAGCTGGTGGCGATGCTGGGGCGAAATGAAATTCGTCGATGCCGTTCCGCAGACCATTCTGGTTTCAGAAGGCTACAGCAATTCAACTTTACCTGATTCCGTCAACATAACGGGAGCCGGCATGAACGCAGGCGAAACTTATACTTTGCGAATATCGGCCTCAGACGGTTACACGAAATCCGTATCAGACATGATGGAATTTATTTATAACGGTGAATCGTTCCTCACTTTTTCAGCGGATGCCGACCTGGACGGGATAGAGGATGAGCTGGATAATTGTCCGGCAGTCTTCAATCCTGATCAGATCGATACCGACAGCGACGGAATGGGCGATCCCTGCGATCCGGCGCCGGCTGATTCCGATCCTGCAGCTCCTCCCTCAACCACCGATGCATCGACCGTGATAGACCCTGATGACCCTGACGGAGTCGAATTGACGACCCCTGACGGTGATGCGGGAGCGGATATTCCTGCAGGCGCAATCGACGATCCAGCCACTTTTACGATCATCAAAGGAGGAAGTGATTTTCAAGTCCAGGGCGACGTCGGCGGACGGAAGTCCAATATCCAGGTTTTCTCGGAATATTCCTTTGAGATAGGCGGCAGCGATACGTATGAATTCCCCAATGGTTATTATCCTACCGTCACGTTCGCTGTTCCGCGATCGGCAAAAACCGATACGGCTTTCAACAATAACACTCTGGCCATAACCTCCTATGAAGATACAAATCATGACGGAATAGAAGACAAATATATCGTCATTCCTAACTGCAACAGCGGCAAAACGACTCCCGACGGTCGTTGCACAACCGTTTACTTTGATTTCCCGACTAACTCATACATACTTCACGCCCCTGTAACTCATTTCTCCATCTATGCAGCCGTCATGTTTAACTTCGCTGATGCCGGAGAAAATATGGATATTCTGAGCGAAGAACAGCAAACAACCGTCATTGCAGGTTCAACAACCGACTCGGAATACGACCCGGCCCAACCCATGAACTACAGATGGCTGGAACAGGGCGCGGCGCTTATGGACTGGACGGAACTCGGCGATAACGGCGAAGCTGAATTGGACCTGGGAACCTTGCCTGATCTTCCCATCGGAGAACATGCTCTGACACTCGAAATAGCGGAGGGCTCGGTCGTATGTTCGGACGAAATGTTCCTTACCGTTGAAAATTCTGCTCCTCATGCTGCGCCGACAGGAGGCGGCGTTTACGAAATTTTCACCCCCGTCAGTCTGGGCGGACAGGTTTCTGATTTCGACGGCGATACGTTGACCTATGAATGGCTCCAGGACGGACAGACGCTGACCGACGGCACAATTTCAACCCTTTACGGCGGCGAGCCCGTCAACCTGCCCCTATTCGAATTAGACGGTTTCGATATCGGAACATATGAGTTCAACCTTCAAGTCGACGACGGCATTAATCCATCGGTATCAAAAACCGTCAACGTTCAAACCGTGGATACCACAGCTCCCACTCTCGCTCCCGTTCCCAACAAAACCATTCTCTGGCCGCCCAATCACCAAATGGTAGACATCACCATCGAAACCAACGCACAGGACAACAGCGGCGGAGACGTCGATCTGACCGCCGCAGCAGCAAGCAATGAACCCGAAAACGGACTGGGCGACGGAGATCAATCCCCCGACTGGACAGAACCTCAAATCGATGAAAACGGCGTTATATATCTTCAGTTGAGAGCCGAACGCTCAGGCGCAGGAAACGGCAGAATTTACACGATATCCATTACCGCAGTCGATCAGAATCAGAACTCCAGCCAAACAGATGTAGAAATTATAGTACCCCACGATAAACGAAAAAAATAATTGAGTAAAATTGTAAAGCAATCAGGTTGCCGCCGGCGAAATATAAAACGCAGGCGGCAACCTGAAGCGACAAAAATGGATGCAGGAAAGATTGCCATATAAATAGTGACTGTCCACAAAAGCAAATCGAGATTCGATTTTGTGGGCAGACAGTTCGTCATACATTTCACAATTTTTTATCAGCCAATGGCAAAAGCTGTGAGATTACAATTTTTCAGAATATCCCATAATCTTGTTTCGATTGCGATACCGACCCAGATCACTGAAACAAACTGTCAAAAGTTTTAAAAGAAGTGCAGCCCCGGTACGATCAGTCCAAAATTTCCGTTTCTTTCGTAAGACGGTTAATTTTCAGATGAAGGTTTTGCTTAAACAAATGATCTTACATTCCAGCAGCCCTTCCGTCCCTTCTGTCCCTTAGGTCCCTTATCCCGGATTTCTCATAGAGGCTCTTGCGGAAAAGCCCCCTTTCTGGTATAATCGTC
>CAZUFC010000273.1:0-4672 GCA_964619725.1 uncultured bacterium
CCTTAGGTCCCTTAGGTCCCTTAGGTCCCTTGGTCCCTTGGTCCCTTGGTCCCTTGGTCCTTTAATCAATAAAACCCTTACATTAATTCAATCACGGCACAATCGCCCCTGATATCGATCGCTTCCAGGTTCAATCGGTATCGGTCTCGTAATCTAAAGAAAATGTTGGATATTCTATAGAATTGCACCCTCAATTCCAAAAAACGGCCTGTAAAATAATGGATGTTGGTCTGCTGCCCTGAACTCGACATTTCGATTATGCCGGCTGTTTCTTCATGGAATTCCTTTCCGATCTGAACGTCAATATGATTCATGAATAATTCAGCCGCTTTTCTCATTTCCGGGAAATCCTTTTCTGGCATTTCCTACGGTTCGGCTCTCAGCGGCGACAATAAAGCAACCATCTTTAATTCCACTCTCGCATATAACATCAGCTCCTCAGCCGTCGATGCATCCTCTTCATTTTTCTTTAGTGATTCTATTATCTATTTCAACAATTTCAGGCCGGGAACTTTTTCCGCGGAATTCAGTTGAGAACCAGCCCGGATCAATCGACGGATCAACGAAAACACAAATGTAAATTAAAAATTTCTGGGCCTTCAAACCCTGGCTACACTTATTTCAAAACCTTTGACAGGTAGTTTCAGTAATCGGGGTCGGTAACGTCATCGAAGCAAAATATTTCCATTGCCTTTCTGTAAAAAATCGGGGGATCAAATTTCTCTGTAACAGGGAACGAATTACATAAACTCGCCTGGAAGCGGCATACCGTTTACGGCAGTCTTATTTCTTTATTCATGTTTATGGCGCCGCATAATCTTGATTGATTTTGAAAGCTTATCGGAAAGCGGCAGGATGCCGCTTCTACTTTCCCCGGTTTTCTGTTACGGATTGGTTTGAAAAGGAGACGCGGCATCCCGCTCCGGTTTCCTATCTACATGCCGTCTATTATGGCATTGAATGTGGAGCTGGGGCGCATCACTTTCTTTGTTTTTTCCGGATCGGGGAGGAAGTATCCGCCCAGATCTACGGGATCGCCTTGAGCCGCCAGCAGCTCTTCATTAATTTTATCTTCGTTCTTTTTCAATTCTTGCGCTGTTTTGGCGAATCTGTTTTTCATTTCAGCGTCTTTGTTCTGCGCTGCGAGGGCCTGCGCCCAATAGAGGGTCAGGTAAAACGTGCTGCCCCTGTTGTCAATTTCGTTTACTTTCCTTGAGGGCAATCTGCCGTTTTCGAGATAATCGGCTATGGCCCGGTCCAGGGTTTCAGCCAGAATAGCGGCTTTTTCATTACCTTTGTGTTCCACGATCAACTCCAGGGAAGGCACCAATGCGCAGTATTCGCCGAGGGAGTCCCATCTTAGGTGTCCTTCTCTCGTCAATTGCTGGACATGTTTGGGCGCCGACCCGCCGGCTCCTGTTTCGAATAATCCGCCGCCTTTCAGTAGGGGAACGATGGAAAGCACCCTGGCGCTGGTGCCGAGTTCAAGAATGGGAAAAAGGTCGGTGAGATAATCACGAAGGACATTTCCCGTTGCAGATATTGTATCCTTGCCTTTTCTGATTCTTTCCAGGGTGAATCTCATGGCATCCTGGGGGCTCATAATGTGTATTTCCAATCCGGAGGTATCATGCTCCGGCAGATATTTTTTCACCTTTTTAATCATTTCAGCGTCATGCCCTCTGTCTTCATCCAGCCAGAACACAACAGGATTGCCGCTCTCCCTGCATCTTTTGACGGCCAGTTTTACCCAGTCTTCTATGGCTACATCTTTCGCCTGACACATCCGGAAAATGTCCCCAGGTTCGACTTTCTGTTCCAGCAGAGTTTTTCCGGTATCATCAACCACGCGTATGCGGCCGTGGTCTTTTGCCTCAAAGGTTTTGTCATGAGAGCCGTATTCTTCTGCTTTTTTGGCCATGAGGCCTACATTGGAAAGATTTCCCATGGCGGCGGGGTCAAACTGACCCTTTTCCTTGGCGTCTTCCAGTATTTCGCTGTACATCGTTGCATAACAACGGTCCGGGACCATTGCGATGCAATCCTGCAATTCGTCGTCGTTGTTCCACATCCTGCCGCCGTCGCGAACGACGTTCGGCATTGAGGCGTCTACGATAATGTTGTTGGGCACGTGCAGGTTGGTTATGCCGCGGCGTGAGTCCACCATGGCCAAGGAAGGACGTTTCGTGTAAACGGCATCGATGTCGGCCTTGATTTCCGCCTTTTTCTCTTCGGGAAGCTTGTCCAGCTTGTCGAGTATGTCCGCCAGGCCATAATTCACATTAGCGCCTATTTCCTTGAGCGTCTCGGTATGCTTTTCCAGGGCATCCTTGTAATAAACAGAAACGCAATGACCGAACATAATCGGATCGGAAACTTTCATCATGGTCGCTTTCAGATGCAATGACAGAAGCACGTCATCTCTCTTCGCTTCTTCAATCTGTTCCTGGTAAAATTCACGCAATGCCCTGACGTTCATGACAGCCGTATCTATCACCTCATCCTTCTCAAGCGGAAAATAATCCTTCAGCATTCCGGCTTGGCCGGAGTCGTCCACAAACTCAATTTTGACCTTGCACGGCCTGTCCAGGATCGTCGATTTTTCGCTTTCATAGAAATCCTTGCGTTTCATGTGAGCAACCCGGGCCTTCGATCCAGATTCGGGCCAGGGTTTCATCATCTTGTGAGGGTGTTTCTGGGCGAACTTCTTGACTGCAGGTGCAGGACGACGGTCGGAATTGCCTTCACGAATCACTGGATTGACCGCTGAACCTAATACAACGGAAAATCTCTCCTGAAGCGCCTTCTCAGCTTCATTCTTCGGCTCCTCAGGATACTGCGGAATATCGTATCCCTTCTCCCGCAGCTCCTTGATCGCCGCCTGCAACTGCGGGATCGACGCGCTGATGTTGGGCAGCTTAATGATGTTCGCTTCCGGGTCCTGTGTCATTTCACCTAATATACTCAGGTAATCCGGTATTCTCTGCTCTTCACTCAGGTTTTCCGGAAAATTGGCTATGGTCCTGCCTGCTAGCGATATGTCGGCTATGTCGATTTCTATGCCGGTTCCTCTGGTAAAAGCCTTGAGAACAGGAAGAAATGCCTTGGTCGCCAACGCCGGCGCTTCATCTGTGTGAGTCCAGGTGATCTTTGATTTGTTCATCGTTAAACCCCTTCATTCTGAATTCCACCCTCGCACAAGGGCTTGATTGTCCGAAATTCCTCGTTAATTCCGTATTTCCTCTCAGCTCGGAAAAAAAACAATAAAAAACTATGTCGTATGAAACCGATCTTCTCATTTCCCGCAGTAGTATTCCTCGCTGATAAACGCAGTGCAGCGTACCAAAAAATCCCGGTATAGTCAATACGGTTCCGCTCCGGCTGAAACTGCGACGAGATGCTCCCTGGCAAAGGGTCCTGGATGAATAATGACCGCTAATCCCTGTCTGTTTTTATAAAATCGTACCATCTGTCGACTGTTTGCCAGACGTTAATTTTCCGGAAGCCGGGACTAGTTTCAGTCGCTGAAATTCCGTTGAACAAAAGGATGCAATGAAACTGTTCGGCCCAATATTAATGACGACTCGTGAATTTATATCAGGATTATTGGTCCTCTTCCATCTTTCGAATATTTCGCAGTAATTCATGGCGAAATGGCTGTAAACAGAAGAAAAGTGTGGAAAAAATGAAACGAAAATCAGGCATTGATCAAAAATGCGTCTTTTGAGGTTACAGTTCGACAGAATATCGCATCATTTCGTTTCGATTTCGACCCCGATTGCGATACCGACCCCCATACCGATTACTGAAAAAAACTGTCAAACGTTTTGAAAGAAGTGTAACCACGGTTTGATCAGTCCCGAAAATTAAAATTATCCGGGAGGTAATTTAAAAAAACATTCCCCGCTTGACTTGGATGTTGATAATCACTAATAAGAGTATTAAGATTCGTCTCCTTAACAGTCTGTGAATGATTAACAGGAATGAATGAAGTCTAGATATGAAAGAAAAATTTGAATTTTTAATAAATTACGCGCAAAGGAGTTACAAAATCATGAAATTTGTCAATGCAGCCCTTCTTATCGGTTTAACTGTGTTCTGGGCTATCACCGCCTATGGAGAAATTCCGCACCAGATAAATTATCAAGGCCATGTCACAGACTCAATGGGAGAGCCGTTGGACGGGAATTACGGTTTCACTTTCAGGATTTATAATGTTGAGACCGGCGGAACGGCGCTATGGGAAGAAATTCACAACAGCGTACCCGTGTCGTCCGGTATATTTCACGAAATACTGGGCGCTACTATTCCGTTGGACCCCGCTCTGGTGGACTTTAATGGTTTATTCTGGCTGGAAATCGAGCTTGAAGGCGAAATACTGGTTCCGAGGCAGCCGTTAACGAGCGTGGGGCAGGCTTATCGTTCGGAAAATTCAGAAGATGTGTATAATCAGGACATAAATCCGCAATCGATAAACATCACGGGCTACGGCACCGTCATTGATGAAACAGGACAATGGGTCGGCGATCCGACCGGGCTGATCGGTCCTACGGGCCCGCAGGGCGACACAGGACCCGTCGGACCGCAGGGCGATACAGGCATACAGGGACCGCAAGGCAACACAGGACCCGTCGGGCCGCAAGGCGATACTGGCATACAGGGACCCCAGGGC
>CAZUFC010000274.1:0-4638 GCA_964619725.1 uncultured bacterium
AAAAATGCGCTATCTTTTTATATTTTTTGACTTTCTATTTTGTGGACAGGAACTATTTAGGAAAAAGCATTTTCAAAAACAATGCAAAGAAATGGTTAAATGTATTATACTCACGGAAATTATCGAATAACTGGGGTTATGGAAGAGGAGTTCCAAACATAATTCATGACTCAATAAAAAAAGAAATAAGAAAAATTTAGCTTACATGAATAAGCTTTTTCGAGAAGTGTTTGGTTATTATGTGAAAAGGAGACTTTTGATGATCACCGACAGAAGAGAAGGTAGGAATATTAAATTCTGAATTCCTGACAAGAATGTCACAAACTATTGAAAAAGTGTGATTTTCTTGCATTGCAACTCGGCATAATAATTGTGAAGTTTTTAGCCCCCCCCTATATCCCCCCGCAGGCGGGGGGACTTTGTTTTACAAGAATTTTTTCGAACATCTATAGTTTTTTTCGTCAAACATTTCACAATTTTTCATTAGAGAATGTCAGGAGATGTGAAATTAGTCATCCGGAATTCGATAAGAGTGTCCTTCCGATAAGCATGCTCAGGGCAAATTTTTTTCACGGCAAGGCATGAGGAGACGACAATCAGTTTCGACTACGGAGCGCCGTCGTCGGGTACCGAGAATCCCTTCAAAACAGGCAAGCTAATATGCAATTCATTGGAAATCATCGAAGGCGATCCGATGCAAGAAAGACAAATTAACGCAAGATAACAGGCGCTGCATTTGTCCTTCAGGAATCCGTTGTTTCACTTCTCAGCAGCGAGATGAAGATTCGACGCAGCTTGCCCGGACTCTTAACTTTCGGTATGTACAGCAGGCTTTCAGGTCGTTCCGGAGATAAGGTAGTCGAACCTGAAAGGTTTCGGCTATCGACATTGATCGAAAATGTCTTTTTTGATGTTGCGATTCTACAGAATATCCAATCATTTTGTTTCGATCGTGACCCCGATTCCGAAACCTACCCCGATTGATGAAACAAACCGTCAAAAGTTTTGAAAGAAGTATAACCTTGTTTTGATCAGTCCCTGAAAGCGCCGCCGGTCGCATGGGTATTATTAACCTCAACGGGAACGCGTCAGGATGCCGCGTCTAGCGCGCCCAGCAGGCGAGCTGCACAGTAGGGTGAAAGTCCCTGCGAGGTTTAACCCAAAACCTGTAATTGAAGGTAACTGCGTCGCCATAAGGCGGGGTGGAGAGCAACCGGAAATGAAAGGACGGTCCGTAGGATGACGAACTCGATTCGGCGAAGTGATCCTTGCGAGCATACTGGATACTTGCGAAGCATAAACCGACCGACCCGGACGGAATTATTCCGTCGGCAAAGGTCGGGACTTCGTGCGCTGAACATCAGGGCTGTAAAAGCGATACGAAGAGGTCACGGCGTGGTTGGAGACGGAACGCCCGGAAGTGCGGCTTGCTGGAATGGGGATATCTGTAGATGTTGGGAGACATATACAGAAGTCGGAGGACTCATAAGAGCGAGGAAGTCCCGTAATGGGGATGGAGCAAAGGAGTCCAGGAAGGAGTAATGTTGGAAACCAAACCGAAGCAATTAGAACTGGCGATAGTGGTTGAGAAACCTGAACAAGCCGGAGAAACTCGCGGCTGGAACGGCGAGAAACTGCCCGAACCAGTGGATTACACGTATCTGAAAGGAAAAAGCAAGCCGAAAGGCAGGCAGCTGGAGCTGGATTTGTGGGGAACGGAGAAGCCGGGAGAAGAAGTGCGCAGAAGATGGCCGTGGGCTGAAGCGGAGGTGTGGACGGACAACATGTTGGCGGCTCTTGAAAAAGGAGTGAAAGGAGGCAAATGGTATAGTCTGATAGACAAGGTGAGTTCTTATAAGAATTTGAAAGCAGCGGCAGGGAAGGTCAAAAAGAACGGCGGAGCTCCGGGACCGGACGGAGTAACGGTGAAACGATTCATGAAGCACAGAAAGAAAAACTTGCGAAAACTGCAAAGAGAAATAAGGAACAGGACATACACGCCCGGTGAGATAAGGCGAAAATGGATAGAAAAACAGGGAAAGAAAAAAGAAAGCAGACCGTTAGGCATACCGAACGTCAGGGACAGGATCGTACAGACAGCATTGCGCAATGTTATAGAACCGATATTCGAGAAGGAATTTTCAGAAAACAGTTACGGATTTCGACCCGGCAGAGGAACCAAAGACGCTCTCCGCGAAGTAAAGCGACTAATAAAACAGGGATACGTATGGATAATAGATGCCGACCTCAAAAGTTATTTCGACACGATACCGTATGGAAAGCTGATGGAAATGATAAGGGAACGCATATCCGATGGTGAAACGTTAAAACTGATAGACCAATTCCTTAAACAGAAAGTGGTTGAAAAACTCAAAACGTGGTCGCCTGAGAAGGGCGTGCCCCAGGGCGCTGTCATAAGTCCGCTGTTGTCGAACATATATCTCAACCCGCTGGACCATATGGCGGAAGCCAAAGGCCGCAAAATGGTGAGATATGCCGATGATTTCATCGTACTGTGCAAAACTGAAACGGAAGCGAAGCAAACTCTCGAAGAAATAAAGGAATGGACAGAAAAAATGGAACTTACGCTGCACCCCAATAAAACGAAAATAGCGAATGTGGAAGACGGTGAAAGAGTGGACTTTCTGGGATACTTCTTTTATAAGAACATGCAATTCCCCAGCAAGAAGAGCATGAAACGATTTAAAATGAAAATGAAACCTCTGACGAAACGCACCAACGGAAAAAGCCTGAAGAAGATTATTGAAGAGATAAATCCCATAATCGTAGGATGGTTCGAGTACTTTAAACACAGTAAACCGAACACGTTCATATCTGTGGACGGATGGATAAGAGGCAGACTGAGATCGATACTGCGAAAACGACGGAATAAGAGGGGAAGAGCCAGAGGCAAAGACCATCAGACATGGCCGAACGCCTACTTTGCCGACCGTGGGTTGTTCTCCCTTCACACAGCCTACAGGACGGTTCGCCGATCCTTACAAATGAATACCAAGGTAAAACTCTGACCGGAGAGCTGTATGCGGGAGAACCGCACGTACAGTTCGGAGGGAGGGGGAGCGAGGAAAACTCGCTCTCCCTGCCCCTACCATTCGAAGACAAAGCTCTGGCGTTTTTATTGAAAAAGCGCGGAAGAAATATAGAAAGTAGAAGCGGCATCCTGCCGCTTTCCAATAAGCGTTCGATATCAGGGAGCTCTACGATAAATAACCCAAACCGATAAAAAAACCGGCAAAGTCATACAGAATCGTCCGGCTGAGACTAACGTAAAAGCCTTTCATGGAGGGGCCCGGGAGTGATGTCGCCCTGCAGACAACCAGATTGTAAGCCGGTAAGTCTGAAAATATTTTTTATGTGATCTTTTCACTTTACCGTAAGGAAACCGGAAGACTTTTTTCACCTCCTCACTGAACGCCAACTGTCAAAAGCTGGTTGAGAGCGTTAAAAAATGAGATTTGACCAGGTAAGGATATTTCGATCAATTTTGACTATGAACAAAAGCTAATGATAAAATAATGCGATGTGCAGGCGAAACTGAACGAAAGCGGAAAACCGGCTGCCGTAAAATGAAGTCAAACGTAAAAAATTCAGACAAAGATTAATCCGAATGAAGGATCGATTCTTGATTGAACGGAATAAGCGCATGAGAAAGTCATTACGGAAATGAATAATCCGTTAACCAAAGTCGTTTGCGAACCGCTGAAAAGACTGACCTGCGTTTCGCATCCTTCGCCCCCGGCAAACAGGACATTCGGCTACGATTCGCTGGGCTGGCTGACGTATGAATATCATCCCGAAAGTGGGGGAAGCGATTACGAATACGACGACATCTATCGTCCGGTAAGCCGGCAGATAACGGACGGCCGCGAATCGACCATTATCGAATACTATTACGACGGAGAAGAATTCCCCGACAAGCTGTCGGATTCAGATTTCTTCCTGGACGATTCAGGCGTCCGCCGCCCCGACCTGGACATAACCTACGTCAATCCGGCAAATCAACTGACCTGCATAAAAGACCGGACAGGCACGACCAGTTTCCTGGTATGGAACGAATTCGATCAGCAGGGCAGAAACGAAGCCTTCCTGCAATCGTTCATCCCCCCGGTAATCGGCAGCCAACAGGACGACGAGATAGAATCCGACTACGACGCCATGGGCAACTTGACCAAACTGACCTGCCCCTGCGGCCTGGAAATCGAATACCTTTACGATTCGACCATAAACAAAGCGACATCCGTAACCGCAACAGGAACCGAATCGACGACGGAAACCCTGATATCGAACATAACGTATAACCCGGCAGGCGGCATATCCTCATTCGACTGCGCAAACGGCGCAGAAACGACTATCACGCCGGACGAAAGAAACCGCCCGGCAAGAATAAAAATCGAAATCGGATCAGACACGATAATCGACCGTCAATATTCTTACAACGCCGTAGGAAACATAACGCAGATAACGACCGAAAGCGACACGGACACGTTCGAGTGCGACGCCCTGGGAAGACTGACCGATGCTTACGTTGACGGCGTAGACTACGACTATTATTACGACGCAAACGGCAACATGACCCGCATGAAACGCGACGATACGGACATGTTCAATTACATAGCT
>CAZUFC010000275.1:0-4582 GCA_964619725.1 uncultured bacterium
AACCTGCGGCTCCTGATGCACCCGTGTCGCCCTGGGGTCCTGTCGGACCTATCGGTCCCGTATCGCCTTGTGAACCTGCGGTTCCAGATGCGCCCGTGTCACCCTGCGGCCCTGTCGGGCCTACCGGTCCAGTAATGCCTTGGGGGCCGATCAGACCCGTGTCGCCTTGAGGACCTATCAGACCCGTGTCGCCTTGAGGACCTATCAGACCCGTGTCGCCCTGGGGTCCTATCGGACCCGTAACACCTTGCGGTCCTGTAGAACCCGTGTCGCCCTGCGGACCTGCCGGACCCGTGACGCCTTGCGGTCCTATGGAACCCGTGTCGCCCTGCGGACCTGCCGGCCCCGTGACGCCTTGCGGTCCTATGGAACCCGTATCGCCCTGCGGTCCTATCGGACCCGTGTCGCCTTGAGGACCTATAGAACCCGTATCGCCCTGTGGTCCCACTGGCCCCGTATCACCCTGGGGCCCTATCGGGCCAGTCTCGCCAGTCGGTCCTGTTTCACCTGCCGGACCAGTCGGACCGATCAATCCCGTCGGATCGCCGACCCATTCTCCTGCAGCATTTATCACTAATCCATAATCCAAAATCGCTATGCTTGCCGGATTGATGTCCTGATCGTAGACATCTTCTGCATCCCGGGACCTGTATGCTTGTCCGACGCTTGAAAAGAGTTGCCTGGGTTCCAGAACCTCTCCATCAATCGTTATCTCCAGCCAATAATTCCCGTCGAATTCTATACCGGTGACGACCGGATCGATCGGTACAAATGAACCCAGTACAACATGAAATACGCCCGATTCTACGAAAACGCTGTTATGCAATTCTGTCCAGAGCGCCTCTCCCCCCGTTTCCGCGTCGTAAATCTGGAATAAGAATCCGTATGTCCCTTCCAAAGGATTCCCGCTGCTATCAGTAAGATGTCCCTGGTAATTGATCTGGTAAGGAATTTCAGCGAAAATGCTTCCTGTTCCCAATAATGAAATCAACAAGAAAATACACACGTCCCTCCTCATCATTTTTCTCTCCCCCTCAATGGTCGCGCTCCATCAAACAAAATATTTCAATGGTTTTCCCGTTTCGCCGATAGAGCTGCAAAAATTATTCTATGACTTCCCAAAATAAAAAAAGCAGCCATATTCCTGAGCTAGGCTGTTTCCTCTTATTTGTTTAATTAATAAAAAGATGAAAAGCAAAAATTCAGTTGTTTTTTTGTTAACTTTTTGTGACTCTGATCAGATATTCGTGTTTCGAGGTTTTTTTTCAGTTTGAATAAATAAGCAGCTTTGAAAATATGATAAAGACAAAACAAATCTCCTCTTAATAATTTATTCCGGCAGCGATACCGATACCGACCCCCATACCGAAATAAACGGCGCTCGATGAAAAAAAAGAATTGAGTTCATCAAACAGATAATTGCGGGTATGGACCAGGGCATGATCAGAAAAGACCTTTTAAGGGTCAGAATTTGACGGAAAATTTATTCAATGTCAGGATTCAAGTTCATATTGCGCGGGTTTGACTTCATAATTGCCGTTTAGTAGTATCAATACAAGCAGACAGCGCTTTTCAGGAGCGAATTCCGGGTTCAATTGAAGCATGAAATGAAGCATCGTGCGGTGCTGTAATCAGAAATTAATTAAAGACTTTCAGATTTATCGGATATCGATTGTCTGCGGATCATGGAGTTCATCAGGAAAGGGAGGATAGCCATGAAGCTGCCGGGGATAACGTTTTGTCTTTTATCGATAGCAGCCGCTGGTTTTTATGTTGGACTGTGCGACGATACGCCGTGCGGTCAGAGTCCCACACCGTCGAGCGTTCCTACTGAAGCGCCGTCACCGACGCTGACGCCTTTTTATACCGAGCCGCCTGTAGCGACGACATGTCCGCCCTGTTTGCCGAACATTGAGCCGGGTTTCTCTGCAGTCGACGATACGGTTGGGGACTGTTACGATGCCGACGGCCGGATGGACGGCGGAGAGCAGATCGACCTTACAGTCAGGTTCTGGAACATGGGATCATGTTACGGCGACAACTGTTATGCGGAGGTATCCGTGGATAATGAACATGTTGAGATCGAACCTGATCATGTGGAATTGGGGTATATTAATGAAGGCGATTCAGCCTATGAAACCTTCAGGGTGACGGTCAGCGGCGAAGCGGCATGTGAAGAGCCGGTTACGTTTACTTTTCTGACGGATGCCTACTGGTGCGAACAATGGTGGCCATGGTCGAGCGATTTGGAATATTCCCTGGAAATGGATTACGAAGCAGGTGAATGGTCCTGTGACGATACTCCTTGCGGACAGGAAACGGCTTTAGGCGTCAGACTGCAGATGCCCGCACAGTATTATGCACCCGATGACATGTGCTGGTTGCATGCTCATATCGGAAATCCTGGTCCACAGACGATTTATGACGTCGAACTCTTCGTCCTGCTCGACATAGGCACAGGCGAATACTGGTTTTATCCCAGTTGGGCGCATTATCCGCCGCATACCGATGCAAGACCGCTCGCGGAATTGCCTCCAGGCACGATGACGGAAAACGTTATCGATCAATTCGACTGGCCGCAGGGCGCAGGGGAATACTCCAACCTTACTTTCTGGGGCGCGCTTGTCGATCCTTCTACCGCTGAACTACTGGGCGACTTCAGCAGATGGGATTTCAGTTACGGTATGGAATAAAAGAACTGGAATTTATCCGGCTTCAACAGAAAATCGCCGTTCACGAACCTTATGATATGCTGACGTCAGACTTATTTCATTCCTTGGGCAATACGATCTCCAATCTCCTTGTCGACATTGCGCCAGTATTCGAAGACTCGTTCAAGGACAGGTTCGGTCACTCCATTTTTCAGATGCCCGACGACATTAGATACAAGCCTGTCTCTCTGTCCATCATCCATCACCTTGCGTATCAGGGTTCTGGGCTGGATAAAATCATCATCGTCCTGGCGTTTGGTATAGGCCGCGCGGATAAACTCACCGTCGGCGCTCCAGACGGCCTGTTCGGGGTAGCGTTCGGGATCAGCTTTGGGTCCCCCCTTGGAATTCGGCTTGTAAACAGGATCGGAGACGTTGTCGATTCGCATGGCGCCGCCCTTGCTGTAGCTGTGTACGGGACATTGCGGCCGGTTTACCGGAATCTGCTTGTAATTGACGCCTAACCGCGCGCGGTGAGCATCGGCATAGGAAACCAAACGGGCCAGCAACATTTTATCGGGGCTTGGACCAATGCCCGGCACAAGGCTGTTCGGCTCGAATGCCGCCTGTTCGATTTCGGTGTGAAAGTCGGAAGGATTGCGATTCAACGTCAATCGTCCCACTTCATGCAATGGATAATCGCCGTGGGGCCAGACCTTGGTAAGGTCAAAAGGATTGAAGCGGTAGGACTTGGCATCCTCAAACGGCATGATCTGAACTTTCAGGGTCCAACGGGGAAATTCCCCTCGTTTTATCGCATTAAATAAATCGCGGCGGTGATAGTCCGCGTCCTCTCCCGCTATACGATCACCCACCTCTTGCGTCAGGAAATCGATACCCTGGTCGGTCTTGAAATGATATTTAACCCAGAAACGCTCTCCCCTCGCGTTGACCCACATGAAAGTATGGCTCGTATACCCGTTCATGTGTCGATAGGAGCTGGGAATCCCCCTGTCGCTCATCAGAATGGTGACCTGATGAGCGGTTTCAGGAGACAATGTCCAGAAATCCCACTGCATGTCGTGGTCCCTCAATCCGCTGTCCGCACGCCGCTTCTGCGAATGGATGAAGTCCTGAAACTTCATGGGATCGCGCACGAAGAAAACTGGCGTGTTGTTCCCCACCATGTCGTAGTTGCCCTCGGCGGTATAGAACTTGAGCGCAAAACCGCGTACATCCCGCCATGTGTCAGGGCTGCCGCTCTCGCCGGCAACCGTGGAAAAACGGGCCAGAACGTCCGTCTTTACACCCGGTTGAAACAACGCCGCTCTGGTATAATCGCTTACGTCACTGGTCACCTCAAAGTGTCCGAAAGCTCCCGACCCCTTGGCATGAGGCTGGCGATCAGGAATCATTTCACGGTTGAAATTCGCCATCTGCTCGATGAGGTAATGATCGTGAAGCACTATGGGACCGTCGGGTCCGACAGTAAGCGAATATTCATCGCTCGACATCGGAATTCCAGCGTCGTTGGTTGTGGGTTTGGTCTCTTCGTTTTTCATAATTATTCTCCTTAGTATTTTATTTGTTTGGATTTTAAGTTTGTTGCCGCCTGTTCCGTTTGATGAAGCTGCACGCTCCTCGCAGGACTTCGACGCT
Source organism: uncultured bacterium (assembly GCA_964619725.1). Lineage (GTDB taxonomy): Bacteria > CSSED10-310 > CAZUFC01 > CAZUFC01 > CAZUFC01 > CAZUFC01. Next base: position 4,311 of record CAZUFC010000275.1, read on the forward strand.
GTATGAATTCAGCGGGTCTCAGCCGGTCTGCACGCCCCTTCCGGTTTTTTTTTCGCCTTACGACTGCTCTCCGTGAAATTCTACTAAACGGCTCCGTTGATTTCAAATTCAGTCCTCCGTATTTATCATAAAAATCCGTTACGTAGACGTTCAGATTCCTGCAAACGAATCAGCAGCGGACATAAGGACAACATAGACACGGCAGTCCCGTTAGTTGGTTTTTGTCCATAAACGGCGAATTTTCCCCAATACTGCGTCAGGCTGCGGATTTG
>CAZUFC010000276.1:0-4553 GCA_964619725.1 uncultured bacterium
TCGTACCAGTAGCTGTCCAGCGTTATGGTGTCGCCCACTACGTAAATCCGGTTCAAGATTGTTCTATCTTCATGCGTGTATTCGTAGCTGTTCAGGGGCTGACCGATCTTCCAGACGTTTCTGGCGTGCATCCTGATGGGATATATCGAATCCCCCTGGAACGTGTTGCCGGTTATCGTCGGGGCAGTCGCAGCATCGCCGCAGTATATGCCGTATGAACTTTCCCGGCTTTGAAGCAGATTGTCGAGTATCTCAGTCTCGCAATCGCCTGACAACCTTATAGCGTCGTAGCCGAAGGCGGCGTTCAGCAGATCGCAATTCTGGACGCGTCCGTCGCAATAATACAAGTAAATGTTCTGGTAACCCGTATCCGTAATCGTACAATCGGTTATTACGGGTGAACAGTACCTGGCGTAAATGCCGTATTCTTGCGCATATCGCACTGTGCAATTGTGCATCTCCACATCGGTTTCACGGCAGTGGACAGCATAATGATGCGTCCAGGTGCCCGATTCCTGATAATACTCTCCGGCATACTCGATGATCGTGTAATTCAATTCGCACATTGAATCTTCAGCGTATTCCGAGAAGAGTAATTCGCCCCATTCGCCCGGTTGCGGGTCCTCGGTCTCGGAAGTCGTAAAGATTACGGGATTCGTTTCCGTGCCGTAAGTCATTAAACCTCCGCGGAGCAACGGATCGTCATCATCGCCGATTTCGAATTTTCTGCTTGAGCTGAATTTTATGACGACGCCGGCCTGCAGCGTCAGGACGGTTACGTCGTCATCGCCGGAGAGTCCCTGAACTCTCAAGTCCGAAGACATCCTGTAAGCCGTATCCTGGCCGTACCACGTCGCATCGTCGGTAATGGTTTCCGAAGCCACGTTTATGTCCTTGTTCAAAGTATTGCCGGTTATCTTGGGGCAGTGACGGGCGTAAACCCTGATGGAGTAGGCGCTTAAATTGTCGATGATGGTGTTGTTGCTGATGGTCGGACCGCTGGTCGAGCTGTTCAGATATATCCCGTAGTCGCCGTTGCCGTTGATCGTGCAGCCGGAAATGAGTCCTGAAGAGAGCGACGTGACGTAAATGCCGTCGTCGCTGTTGTTCATTACCTGACAGTTCGTTATTTCCGGATCGCCGTGGTTTACGTATATTCCCTGTCCGCCGCAGAAGGAAACGGTACAGTTGCTGATCTCTGCGTTGCTGTAGTTGGGATAAATACCCCTGTTATCCGCGTAGTTCACCGTAGTGTCCGTGATGACGGGGCTGCAATAGTTGCAACGGATCGCATCGCCTGAGCTTCCGCCGTATTCGACCAGGCAGTTCGCCATCAGACAGAAGTCGTCGCTGGCGTAATCGGAGAAATAAATTCCCCACCATAATCCGGCTTCTGAGCGAGTAAACGTTATCGTATCTCCTGCAGAACCGTCCGCTATCAAACATCCCGGATAGTTCTGATCGTCGTCACGGCCGACCGTTATGCCGTATCCTTCGTCGAACTGCATCGTCACTCCAGGCTCGATGGTCACCGTAGTCAAATCGTCCGGACCGTTTCGTCCTTCGATAGTCACATTGCCTATCATTCGATAGGGTATTCCCTGATCTTCCCAGACGGCATCATAGATAACCGTAGCGCCCATAACTTCAATATAGCTGTTTTCATTGTCCGCAAAGGTGTTTCCGGAGGTGAAGCCTATCCTGTTGGCGCCGATCCGCAACGGCGTGGTGTTGTTGTCGTTCATCGTGCAGTCGGTGATCGTCACACTGCAGCCTGTGCCGCTGCAATAAATCCCGTAAGTCGTGTTGCTTGAAAAATCGCTGTCGCTGATGTCAGGGAATCCTCCCGATGTGTTGTACAAACCGTGATTGCCGTTTTCCGTGCAGGAGCAGTCCGCAATGATCGGCGACGCGGAATTCTGCAAATAAATACCGTAGGAATTGTTATCGTAAACTTCCACGTTTGTGAAAATCGGAGAGCTGTCCCCCGTCATCCTCACTCCTGCATTACTGCTGTAACCCACGAAGCAGTTCATCATGCTTGCATCTGAATTTTCCAGATACACCATTGTACTGTTGGCGCCGCCTCCATACTCGATGTTCGTATACAACAAGGTACTTTCATCAGAGTTAACCTTGAAATAAAGCGTCTGCCAATAACCCCTGGTGTGAGTCGTCTGATTGGACGTAAAGGTTATGGGCTGATCGCTCGTTCCTTCACAGGTTAAAATTCCGATTTCCGATGACGTGCCGCCTATGTACATGGCCAGGTTCTGACTGAACCTCACCTGAACGCCGGCTTCAATCGTTAATTCCGCTCCGTTCGTTACAGTCACGTCTCCCGTTACAATATATGTCCCGTCCTCAGCAGGCGATTCCAGTCCCCAGGTGGTGTCGGTCGTGATGTTGCCCGACACGTTTACCGATGCGTTCGCTGAATTAAATGTTGCCGCGAGAATCAGGAATATAAATACGGCCGCTGTTTTTCTTACTGACAAAGACAATTTAATACCTCCTCCTTGCTCTTTCGCATGAAATACCTCTCCATGCTGATATTGTTGTTTTAACGTCAAATAAGCTTGATAATTCCTCATCAATTTTGTTAATGCGGCGGATCATCCTCCTTTCCCTCTTATCTGCATATTTTCTAAGTTTTTGTTTTATCTTTATTTCCATTTCTTATTAACCTCTCAAATCTTTCTTCCTATCTCGATCTTTCATCCGTTGACTCAATTCAATCTTATCGATAAAAATATGCCGTTTCATCCTCCCTCTAACGGTTTTATCGTCTGCAGCATTTTTATTACTCCTTTGCTAATGATTTGAAATCGATCTGTATGAACTCAGATTTTTTTTCTTAGGTACTGTTACTTTAGTTCCGATAAGGCTTTCCCATGAATCATCGGGCAATAATTCGCAGTATGCGAATGTTCCGCTGAAACCCGTCCATTCGGCCATATCGTCGAATAACTCTGTGAAAATCAATTCGCAGGCATCGCCGATCTGAAGCGCCTCATGACGAATCCTGAATCGCATGGTCAGAAGCCTGATTCGGGAATCTTCCGGCAGGGCATCCCGGGGAATCGTAAATCCTGCCGAACGTATGAAACCGGGCTCTATTTCGTTGCAGCCGAACATGGTCCAGTCACCGAAGTCCCGGTTGTTTTCAAATCCGATAAATTGAAGCATGTCCGAAGGATATTCCATGGAGAATCCGAAGGAATCCAGGTCTGTTTCCGCATTGTGAATCCAGACGTCGAAGCTTACGACCTCTTCTCCGCATGCGCTTATATCCTGAATCCAGACGGCGTTCGTCGAAAATACGTCTTCGATCGCCGCTTCATTTTTAATCTGTCGTAATTTTTCTTCAGTCAGTTCGATCAGCTTTTGCCGGTCCGAAGCAGCCTCGCCGAGCAAGGTAGCCTGGTCCTTATGAAAGGCGTTGCTTCCCGTTGCCGGATCGACGCATTCGCATCCCATGCCCAGGAAGAACTGGTACATGCATTGGGCATCGCTGATGGTAACATCCCCGTCGCCGTTGCAGTCTGCGGCGCATTCCTCCTCGTATGTGGGGGTATAGGCGCCCAGGACGATCATGAACGTAAGCTGCGCGTCGTTCATGCTTACCATGCCGTCGTCGTTCACGTCGCCGTCCTTGATGCATGGTCCTGGCGTGGCCGTCGGTTCGGGTCCGGGAGTAAATTCGGGAGTCGGCGTGAAAAGTCCGTCAGCCCAGTTGCTGTAGTCCACATCGTCGCTGACCCTTTCTGCGGCCGGATTATCGTTGCCGTCGTTCATGCAGCCGTCGACGTCGAAATCCGTGTCGTCTGGACCTCCGGGTGCGCCCCAGTAGTTATACTGAGCGCTGACGCAGGTCGAGCCGGTATTGTTGTAAACGGCGTAATTGTAATGACCGTAAAAGTCGTTGCCTCCGGCTCCTGCCTTTCCGCTCTCGTCCACCCCGATTACCGGCATGGCTGAGTTGTTTATGTATATTCCATACCCTGTAAGACCTGAATTGTTTTCGGCTATTATGCAATTCTTGATCAACGGGGTAGTGGAACTGCCGTCAATGTAAACGCCGTATTGATTATTCTCAGTTACCTTTACGCCGTCCAGCAGTGTGCTGGGAGCCCCGCTTACGCCCTCGCTGATATAAACACCGTGAGAAGCGTTATCCTCAATCAATCCGCCGATTATTTGAACAGTGCCCGGACTGGAATAGATGCCTGTGCTGGTGTTGTGATGAACGTGGCAATTATTCAGGGTCGGATTGGCGTTATTAGTATAGGCCCTGACTCCGAATCCTTCACCGTACCGTATCTCACAATTGTTGAGTATCGGCGAACTTTCATAACACTGCACATTTTCATAATCGCCTGTATAGCCTCCGTACTCGATGATGCAATGGTCTAAAATCGTGGCGGCATCGTCAGTGTAAGCGGCGAAATATATGCCGTACCAGTCGCCGGGTTCCGGCATAATCTCATCCGTGGTGAATTTCACCGGTTCAGCCGCCGTTCCGAGAACTCTCAAAGCGCCCGGCAGATTTG
>CAZUFC010000277.1:0-4549 GCA_964619725.1 uncultured bacterium
CAAATCTGCCGGGCGCTTTGAGAGTTCTCGGAACGGCGGCTGAACCGGTGAAATTTACCACGGATGAGCTTATGCCGGAACCCGGCGACTGGTACGGCATATATTTCGCCGCTTATACTGATGACGCCGCAACCATTCTGGACCATTGCATTATTGAGTACGGCGGTTATACGGGCGATTATGAGAACGTGCAATGTTACAACAGTTCGCCGGTTCTGAACAATTGCGAGATTCGTTACGGCGAAGGGTACGGAGTAAGGGCTTATACGAACAGCGCCAATCCTACTCTTAATAATTGCCACATTCATGACAATACCAGCAGAGGGGTCGAAGCTAATCCGGGCGCGGTTCAGATCATAGGCGGTTTGATCGAAAATAACGGTTCTTACGGCGTTTACGTCAATGAAGGAACGAGCGGCGCGCCGACTACGCTGCTCGACGGCGTTAAAGTGACGGAGAATAACCAGTACGGCATATACGTCAACGGCGGAAACAGCACGCCGGTCATCAAGAATTGCATTATAGCGGAGAACAATTCCGGGCTGGACGGCTACGGAATATACATAAACAATTCAGCCATGCCCGTAATAGGAGCGGATGAAGGCGGCAAAGCCGGGGCCGGCGGCAACGACTTTTACGGTCATTACGATTATGCCGTTTACAATAATACCGGCTCGACATGCGTAAGCGCTCAATACAATTACTGGGGCGCGCCGGGAGGTCCGAACGACACGGATTTCGACGACGACGGCTGCATGAACGACGGCAACGATAATCCGGCCGCAGAAAGGGTCAGCGACGATGTGGACTACAGCAACTGGGCTGACGGACTTTTCACGCCGACTCCCGAATTTACTCCCGGACCCGAACCGACGGCCACGCCAGGACCATGCATCAAGGACGGCGACGTGAACGACGACGGCATGGTAAGCATGAACGACGCGCAGCTTACGTTCATGATCGTCCTGGGCGCCTATACCCCCACATACGAGGAGGAATGCGCCGCAGACTGCAACGGCGACGGGGATGTTACCATCAGCGATGCCCAATGCATGTACCAGTTCTTCCTGGGCATGGGATGCGAATGCGTCGATCCGGCAACGGGAAGCAACGCCTTTCATAAGGACCAGGCTACCTTGCTCGGCGAGGCTGCTTCGGACCGGCAAAAGCTGATCGAACTGACTGAAGAAAAATTACGACAGATTAAAAATGAAGCGGCGATCGAAGACGTATTTTCGACGAACGCCGTCTGGATTCAGGATATAAGCGCATGCGGAGAAGAGGTCGTAAGCTTCGACGTCTGGATTCACAATGCGGAAACAGACCTGGATTCCTTCGGATTCTCCATGGAATATCCTTCGGACATGCTTCAATTTATCGGATTTGAAAACAACCGGGACTTCGGTGACTGGACCATGTTCGGCTGCAACGAAATAGAGCCCGGTTTCATACGTTCGGCAGGATTTACGATTCCCCGGGATGCCCTGCCGGAAGATTCCCGAATCAGGCTTCTGACCATGCGATTCAGGATTCGTCATGAGGCGCTGCAGATCGGCGATGCCTGCGAACTTATTTTCACAGAGTTGTTCGACGATATGGCCGAATGGACGGGTTTCAGCGGAACATTCGCCTACTGCGAATTATTGCCCGATGATTCATGGGAAAGCCTCATCGGAACTAAAGTAACAGTGCCTAAGAAGAACAGTTTGAATTCAGACCAAACGATTTCAAATCAATAGCAAAGGAGTAATAAGAATGCTGCAGACGATAAAACCGTTAGAGGGAGGATGAAACGGCTATTTTTATAGATAAGATTGAATTGAGTCAACGGATGAAAAATCGAGATAGGAAGAAAGATTTGAGAGGATAATAAGAAATGGAAATAAAGATAAAACAAAAACTGAGAAAATACGCAGATAAGAGGGAAAGGAGGATGATCCGCCGCATTAACAAAAATGATGAGGAATTATCAAGCTTATTTGACGTTAAAACAACAATATCAGCATGGAGAGGTATTTCATGCGAAAGAGCAAGGAGGAGGTATTAAATTGTCTTTGTCAGTAAGAAAAACAGCGGCCGTATTTATATTCCTGATTCTCGCGGCAACATTTAATTCAGCGAACGCATCGGTAAACGTGTCGGGCAACATCACGACCGACACCACCTGGGGACTGGAATCGCCTGCTGAGGACGGGACATATATTGTAACGGGAGACGTGACTGTAACGAACGGAGCGGAATTAACGATTGAAGCCGGCGTTCAGGTGAGGTTCAGTCAGAACCTGGCCATGTACATAGGCGGCACGTCATCGGAAATCGGGGTTCTAACCTGTGAAGGAACGAGCGATCAGCCCATAACCTTTACATCCAATCAGACGACGCATACGAAAGGTTATTGGCAGACGCTTTATTTCAAGGTTAATTCCGATGAGAGTACGTTGTTGTATACGAACATCGAGTACGGCGGCGGCTCAAACGGCGCCATGGTGTATCTCGAAAATTCAGATGCAAGCATGATGAACTGTTTCGCGGGATACAGCAGCAGCGCCGGCGTGAGAATGACGGGGGACAGCTCACCGATTTTCACCAACGTGGAAGCTTACGACAACAATTCATACGGCATGTATTTGCAGAATTCCGCGTCGCCGATCATAGCGGACTGCTCCTGCACGGAAAACGGCAATCACGGTCTGTACAACACGTCGGGGGGATTCCCCGACATCAGCGACAGCGATTTTTCAAGCAACACGACTTACGGGATTTATTGCAGCGGCACAGGCTGTCGAGTGACGATCACCGACTGCACGATGAACGACAACAACACGACGCCGTTGCGCATCGGGGCCAACAGGATAGGCTTCACATCCGGGAACACCTTTGCGGACAATGAAAACAGCTATATCGAATGTATGGGCGCCACTGTAATCTATGATGCGGTCTGGGAAGACCAGGGAATACCCTATCGAATGACGGGAGATGTGACTATCGAAGGTCGCAACGGTCCGGACGATTTAACTACGGTGACCATCGAGCCTGGAGTGACGATGCAGTTCGACGAAGGGTACGGCATGACGATCGGCCGTGATGACGATCAGAACTATCCGGGATGTTTGATAGCGGACGGTTCTGCAGGAGATGCGATAACGTTTACGCGCTCAGAAGCCGGATTATGGTGGGGAATTTATTTCTCCGATTACGCCAGCGACGACTTCTGTCTGATGGCGAACTGCCTGGTCGAATACGGCGGAAGCTCAGGCGATGCGATCCGTTGCAACTATTGCAGCCCCGTCATCACGGACACTACGGTGAACTACGCGGATAACAGGGGTATTTATCCCAACTACAGCAACGCAGAGATCAGCAACTGTACCGTTTCCTTCTGCGGCGGACAGGGAATATACGTAAACCACGGCGATCCGGAAATAACGAACTGTCAGGTAATGAACAACAGCGACGACGGCATTTACGTCACGTCGCTCTCTTCAGGACTCATTTCCGGCTGCACGATCAACGGCAACGGCGACTACGGGATATATCTGAACAGCTCGACCAGCGGTCCGACCATCAGCAACAACACCATCATCGACAATTTAAGCGCCTACTCCATCAGGGTTTACGCCCGTCACTGCCCCAAGATAACCGGCAATACTTTGAACAAGGACATAAACGTGGCTTCGGAAACCATTACCGACGATGCGACGTGGTACGGCCAGGATACGGCTTACAGGATGTCTTCGGACTTGAGAGTTCAGGGACTCTCCGGCGATGACGACGTAACCGTCCTGACGCTGCAGGCCGGCGTCGTCATAAAATTCAATACAGGCAGAAAATGCGAAATCGGCGATGATGACGATCCCTTGCTGCGAGGCGGTTTGATGACTTACGGCACGGAAACGAATCCTGTGATCTTCACCACGGATGAAGAGGAGCCGGAACCGGGTCTATGGGGCGAAGTGCTTTTCTCGGAATATGCCGAAGATTCCATGTGCGAACTGAATTACACGATAATAGAATATGCCGGTGAGTATTATCGGGAATCGGGCACCTGGACGCATCATTATGCGATCAACTGCCGCGAAACCGATCTTGAGATGCATAATTGCATTGTGCGTCATGCTTATGAGTACGGCATTTACGCCAGGGATTGTTCGCCTGTAATTACCGATTGCACGATTACGGATACGGGCTGGCAGAACATTTATTTGCACAATTGCGACGGAAGAATCCAGAATTGCGATTTGCTGAATGCCGCTTTGGGTTATGATGCCGTCAGACTAAACGGTGATTGCGAGACGGATATCCTGGACAATTTGCTGCAGACCCGGGAAAGCTCTTTCGGCATACGCTGCAACGATGCTGCGACGGCGCCGACGATAACCGGCAACACGTTCCAGGGCGATTCGGTTTATCCCATCAGGATGCACGCCAGAAACGTCTGGAAGATCGGTCAGCCGTTGAACAGTTACGAATACACGCATGAAGACCGCACTATTCTGAACCGGATTTACGTAGTGGGCGACACCATAACGCTGGACAGCTACTGGTACGA
>CAZUFC010000278.1:0-4522 GCA_964619725.1 uncultured bacterium
AAATAAAGGGACGTGCGCTTCTTCAGGCTGCGATAATGATGCTGAAGTATATGAAACAGCCTGATTTTATCCCGCAACTGATAAAAGCGCTTCGCCTGTTGGCGTCGGCGCTTGATGAAGCGCCGGACGAAGACTGGTTCTATATTTTTGTTCAATACATCTTCGAGGTAAGAAGTGACCTGGAGCCGGAAAAATTGAAGAAGCTCGTAGAAGACAATATCTCCGCAAGCAAAGGAGGTGAACTTATGACCATAGCGGAAAAATTAAGGGAAGAGGGAATAAAAAAAGGAATAAAAAAAGGAATAAAAAAAGGAAGAAAAGAAGGAAGAAAAGAAGGAAGAAAAGAGGGCGGAGTTGAAATGGTTAAAGAAAATATAATTGATGTGCTGGAAGTCAAATTCGGTCGGGTTCCCTCGCATATAGTCGAAAAAATAAATTCATCGGATGACCTTTCTTTTCTCAAAAGCCTTCATAAAAAATCGATTCTTATTACTGAGCTGAATGAGATTGAGGAGATGTTGGAATAAGGCCGGGCCGCCCGGGTTTGAGTCGTTGCTGAATGATTATCGCTTGAAGAGTTTTCATCTGATCGCCTGTTTATGGGTTTACAACAAGCCGAACGAAATGCGGCAGGATGCTGCGTCTGCATTCAGAAAAACAATTTGTATTGAACCCCAACAAAAATCAGAGAAGTGAAAGTAGAAGCGGCATCCTGCCGCTTTCCAGGGGCGCTTATTAAGCTCACAGAAGGCGTTGCAGCATCCGGTAAGTTAAAACCGTGGTTTTTTCGGTCGAATGGGATTGCCCAGCGAATTTCTTTTGTTGACGGGGCCGTGTTTCGGGGTTGAGGGTTTGCCGCTGTCCCAGGACCGCCGGGGTTCGATATCTTTGACGGTTAGCCTGAAAAGATAACTCAGTGCCTCATTAATTCTGTCCGCTATAATTCTTAAGTTTTCATGATCGTCAAAAAAGCCTGATTTGTAACCCAGATGAAACAGTTTGGGTTCGGTGCATAAGCATTCATGCAATGTACCCCGGGACCATTGGTCGACGGAAGCGATAGGACCGCATCGAAAAGCGCTCATGCCTAGAAACTGAATGATAAACGACCACGTCAACAGAAGGCAAAAAGGAATCAGAATGGTCTTGTATTTTTTTATAACGCTCCAAAAGGAAGCCACGTAAAGCATAAGTACGGGAACGACGTCTATCAGCATTCTGTAGCTCCATGAGGCTCCCCCGGTCCATTTTTTATATTTTGAAAGGAGAAGGATGTGAGCGAAAACCGGTATGGCCAGAAATACTCCCAGACCGATTTTTTCTTTCTGGAAAGTTTTAACCAGTCCTGGAAGAGCGAAAATCAGGAAGGGGGAATAGATGAGGAGTCCGCGTCCGGGACTTAGGAGCAATCCTTTGAATCCATTCCAGAACGGTTCGTTCCAGTATGCCCCTGCGAGGTGATCGTGATATCCCGTGACCCATAATTCTCCGAAGCATGAGTAATTATAGAGCGAAACGGCGAGGGCGAACGGCAGGCCGGCGAGAATGAAATGCAGCAGGGCCGGCCAGGTACGTCGAACGCGTACCAGGAAGTATAACAACACGCCGATCCAGAAAAGGGAATTCAAAGGCCGCACCGCGATTGCTGCCGCAAAGGCGCATCCTGCCGTAACGACTCTCTGTCGATTGGTCAGAGCCCATATGCCCAGAAGTATGAACAGATGCGAGAAAGGATGCTGGAACAGCGCCTGACTGGATACGCTCCATACCGATGTACACAATCCGTAAACCAGTGAGAGAAAAATCGCGTTTTTTCCCCTGATGCCCCATCGGAGAATGATTAGATAAAAAAAAGCTACGCCGGCTGCAACAGCGGCAGATGCCGCCATTTTACCGTAAAACTGCACTTCCCACGTTTCGGGAAATTCCCGGCCGCGCAACGGCAGAAAAAAGGGTGAAGCCAGAACCGCCGTCGCCGGCGGATATAACGGATAGAGATTCTCGTCGCTTTGTACAACGAAATAAAACGCTTTGCCCTCGTAATATTCCGAGATTTCAAAGTTGCCTTCCTTTGCCAGGCTAAGCGCGGTATACGCGTTCGCCAGAGGATCGAAATACATGGGAACGCGAAAATTGACCTGATAAATCAGAAAAACAATTAATCCCAAAACAGCGGCCTTCAAACCAGAAGACATTTTCCGCTCCTTCCTCACTCGACAAACCATCTTAGCGCATCATCCGGCATCTTTCCATAAACTTGAAAATTATAAGAGAATTCTTCAAGATATGAAGGGAGCGCTCCGAAGGGGCGTTTGTTTGTCGGCATAAGCATGTTTCTTATTATTTATGGCGGAGACTTTGAAATGGTCTATTTGCGAAAAAGCGGCGTAATATTGAGTCTTTTTACGGGTCTGATTTTGTGTCAGGGATTGTTGTTCAAGCCACATGCAGAACAGTCGGAGGATTTTATCTGTCGCGAATACCTGTCCCGGCCAACGGCTCATTCCATTAACATCAACGTTATTCCCGCGGACAATATGACGCTTTATGCCGTTTACGGACTGAATGGAGAAGAATTGCAACTAAAAACGGAAAATGTTTACGCCATAAAAGGACGGTCGGAGAATATCGTTATCGACGGTTTGAATTCCGGGACGACTTATTATTATCGTTTGAAATGGAAAAAAACGGAAGAAGAGGATTTTTCTTCCGGACGCACGGGACATTTCACTACAGCCAGAGAAACCGGCGATTCATTTCAATTTGCCGTAGTTTCTGATTCTCACATTTATCAGAAATGGTATATGGCCAAGAATCCGAAAAACGAAAAGGATAGGCTGCAGGGGGAAAACTCGATTGAATTGATGGATAAAACGCTCGAAAATATACTTCAGGAAAAATTTGATTTTCTGATAACCCTGGGCGATGAAGCCATGCCTCACTGCTATTATGGCCATGTCGGTTCGAGCGAGACTTACGGAGAGGCGGAGGAACGTTATCGCGTATTCAGAAGTTTTTATTCTAAAGTTTCTCATGTGCTCCCTATATTTTTCGTATTGGGTAATCACGAGGGGGAATCGCCATTCGTCGATACCATGAAGTCGTTCAGTCCCGAGATGGCGGGCGAGCGTTACCGTGCCCGTTTGAAGCACGTGGTGAATCCGGAGCCCGTGACGTATCCGCAGGGAGGCGGCGAACGACAGAATTACTATGCATTCCAGTGGGGGGATGCCCTTTTTATTATATTGGACCCTTATTCGTATACGGAGGCGTATCCGACCGAATCAGAGATGTGGACGCTGGGCGATAAGCAGTTCAATTGGCTTTCCCGGACATTGAGAAGTTCAAAAAGCCAATGGAAATTCATCTTTTGTCACCAGTTCGTGGGAGGGAAGCCCGGTTACATCAAATGGGGTCACGCTTACGGAAAAGGGGGGATCAACGCCGTTCCTTACGGCGAACAAGCCGAGATTCATGAACTGATGAAAAAACACCAGGCTCATATTTTTTTCTACGGTCACGATCACGTCTACGCGGACGGCGTAAGGGAAGGCATTCATTACACGGCATGCGGCTCGTCCGCTTCGCCCTACTGGGGACGCAAGGGAACCCTGAAAGATAATGAATTCAATGACAATTACAATCATGACTTCATCGTGATGCCGGGATTCGCAGATGTTGAGGTCAGTCGTCAGGAGGTCAGAGTATCTTATGTGAGAACAGATATCGACGGTGAGGACAACGGAAAAATCGCTGATTGCTATACCCTGCAGATTGACGATCTGAAACATCTGTCACCCTATGAGAGGCAACAAAGAGAAGAAAGACGTGAAAAACAGGAAGAAAGACGGGAAAGAAGAAGAGGGCGAAGAGAACCCTACGAACGTTACGATGATCGAGATATGGAATGAACGGAGAAAAAGCGGTATTTTTAGACAGAGACGGCGTGTTAAATGAAGACCCCGGATATGTTCACAAGATTGAAGATTTCAGGTTAATTCCTGGAGTCGTTGAGGGATTGAAGCTGTTGGAGAATTTTCGCCTTTTCATTGTAACGAATCAGTCGGGGATAGGCCGGGGTTATTTCACGGAAAATGAGCTGCATGCTTTCAACCGCAGGTTACTGCAAGAATTACATAAAAACGACATATCGATAGAAAAGATTTATTTTTGTCCTCATCATCCCGATGACGGATGCCGGTGCCGCAAACCCGGAACAGCCCTGATCAGGGAAGCGGCCAGGGAATTCAATATCGATTTGAAGCGCTCCTGGGTCATAGGCGACCACCCGAATGATATGAAAATGGGCCTGCGAGCCGGCAGCAATGTCGTTTTCGTATTGACGGGACAGGGGAAGAAGCATCGAAATAAAATTCAAAAAGAGATACCCGTAGCGGATGATCTTCTCCAGGCGGCAAAATACATTTCGAAAGAGACTGTCGAACAGCAAGTCCGACAATAAGTTATGAGACTGATCAAATGGGGTCACAATTTGGATCGATCCAAAAATCTCTTAAGCTCC
>CAZUFC010000279.1:0-4499 GCA_964619725.1 uncultured bacterium
CTGTCCAGCATTAAATTTTGAATCGAGATTCGAGTTTATGGACAGGCACTAGCTAGTTTTTGTCCATAAACGGCGAATTTCCCCCAATACTGCGTCAGGCTTCGGATTTGCTCAGTCAACGTATAATAAATACGCCTTCTTCGTAAATCCTTGCCTTCCTTGCCTTGAGAAAAATTCGCCCGTTTATGGATCAAAAACCCAAGTGGCTGTCCAGCATTAAATTTTGAATCGAGATTCGAGTTTATGGACAGGCACTAGCTAATTACAATAACATTGAACCAGTCGCTCTTAATGGACCCAACAAGGGTGAAAGAAAATTCCTATTCTGCTCTCTTCTCTTTTCGCGTAAATTCGCGTGATTTCGCGGACCGAACAGACTTTTCGAAGGAGTAAAGCTGAGCTTCCGCTGAGACAAGAACAACAAGAGAATCAACATTATAGTATCATGACGGCTTTATTCTGATCCCTGTCCCGACTATATCCCCCGGAATTCACCCCGACAATAGAAACGCACCCATATGGGTGCGTTGCCTTTTTGTCGTCATTTTCTAAAAACGGCGGCAAGTAGCACAGGTTAATGGTTACGTCTTCTTTTCCGATGATTATGTTTTCGGTGATTGTCTGAATTATTCCGATCTTCTCCTCTTTATTCAGTTTGTCCCACCGGGAATAAAGTTCTCTGGCTTCATGCAGTATCTCATCGCTGGATAAGTACTGAATCTTAAGGAAATCGATGTGACCCTGCAGTTCGGGAATCTGAACGTTTATTTGAGCCGTTCTCTCTTCAAGCGGTCGATATCTTTCCTTGAATCCTTCCTGCGATATTCCGTCGTTCATGAACAGTTTGTAAATTTTATCCATGTCGGCTTTGATTCTGCTTTTTTCTTTTTTTATTGACTGAAGCAGCGTTTCCTTTTCCTTGATGAGTTTGTCGGCGCGTCCAAGATAGTTTTCGATTTCCGTAGGAGAGAGAAAAAAGTTTTTTAGCTGGGAATGAAAAATTGCTTCAAGGTCGTCGGTCCTTATTTTATTTCGGCAAGCGGAACAGGTGTATTTGACGGACCCGGAAGGGACGTACATTTTCTTTCCGCAATGACAGATGACGTATCCCGCAAAAATATGAACCGGTCTTTTCGCTCTCTTTTTCCTTCTTCGTTTCCTTTGTTCATCCAGTATCTTGTTGCACTTTTCCCATATCTCCTTTGAAACGATGGGCTCGGTCGGGACCATGATCCATTCTTTCTTCGGTTTCATTTTCCATTTTTTGTTGTCGCCCATACTTCGCGTGTAGTTGGCTCTTCTGAGTCCCATAGCCGTCGGGTCTCTCAGCAGTCTGTCCACGGTCGTGTCGGAGAACCTGGCTCCCTTTCTGGTCCGGTATCCTCGCTCGTTGAGTATTCTCGCTGTAGTTTTTTTGCGCCCGCCCGTTTCCAGAAAAATTTCATACATGAGTTTTCTCACCGGCGCTTCATCGGGATCGACTACAAGTTTTTTGTTTTCCCATTTGTAGCCGAAAACGGCTTGACCGCCGAGAGACTTTCCCCTTCTCGCTCTTACGGGAACGGAAGCCGATACTCTTGAGGATATTTCTTCTCTTTCCCACTGAGCCATCACCGCCACCATCGTATAAAAAAGCCTTCCGGCGGGGGTGGAAGTGTCTATCGCTTCCTGAAGAGAAATCAAATCAGCGTCGTGTCCCCTGAAATAATCGGCGAATTCAAGCAGTTCTCTCGTATTTCTCGCCAGTTTGGCAAGTTTTGAGAATATAATGCCGGTTATGACTCCCTTTTTGACGTCCTCAAGCATCTCTTGAGTTTCCTGTGCGCCCATAACCGATTTTCCGCTTACGGCGTTCAGACGATAGACCTTCCGTATTTTCCATCCTTTGCTCTCCGCATAATAGCGAGCGAGTCTCTCGTGATGTTCAGGGCTTTCGCCTTTGGCCTGATCCTCGGTCGAAACCCTTATCCAAACGCCGACTCTTTTTCCTTCTTTCATGAATGAAGCCTACCGAGAATGGAATTGATGCCCATCGCTTTTTTCCATATTATATTCAAGGAGCGATGTCAAGAAAGGATGAATCGACGGTTCATTGATGGCTTTCCAAACTTTTTACTGTTGTCGTGACTTATACCTAAACAAGGAAATAATTCTTTTTAGAAAACAGTTGATTGAAAAATTATTTGATAAGATCATAATCACACGCAATATTTGTTTAATCGCACGTGCGTCGTCATAGAGGTCGTTCTGATTTGATGAAAACGGCGAATGGCCCACTAGAAAACAATTGCCGTCGAACTTTAAAAATAATTGGCGTTCATCAATTTCCTCCTTTGGGTAATGTAAAAATCCAGCTTCTCTAAAGATTTTATATGCGAAAGGGTTAAACCTTGCACCTTGATAGGGGAAAGACCTTGATTATGAGGAAAAAATTGAGTCCCACAATTAGTAGGAGTAAATTTTTCAGGTGCTGTTCTAAAACCTTTTTTTGAAGGTGAAAAGGAAGCTATTCCTATTTTCCGGGAGGCAAATTTGTTGGGTGCTAATTTTGAAAAGGCTGCCTTAGAAGAAGCGAGTTTTATTAATTCCATCCTAATTGGCGCAAGTTTCGAAGGATCTGCTCTTACGAATGTAGATTTTCGTAATGCCATTTTGATAGGCGCAAATTTCAAAGGAGCTTTTTTTTACGATGGTTTTGTTATTGAAGGTGCAGTGTTATATGGAGCAAAATTTGATCCAAAAGTTGAACAGAAGATATTAGAGCAATATGGTGAATTTCGAGTCAAACCTTCCGATGTCCTGTTTCAAAAAGCAATGGTAGCTTTTAATTCTTACCTCGATCCGTTTTTTTGCATAATCAATTTGAGTGTGGAGCATGATAAATTGAGTTTTACATGGGAACCACCGATTGTGTCATATGGCCGAGGTGAAGAGAAAGATGAATTAGAGTAGAGAAATGTACACGCACTGCATGCAAAATTGGAAGCTTGCACAATTCGATTTAAATGCTAGTATGGAAAGGATTTAAACCCTCACGGAAGGAATTATGGGACAGAAAAAAATCATCAAAAGAAAATCCGGCGAAACGGCCCTCGAAGGATACGGAGAAATCCTCAATGACATCCAGAGCTTGCTTCAGAAGGCCAAATTCCGAGCGTATAAGGCCGTTGACAACATCCGGGTTCAAACATACTGGCAAGTAGGGGAGAGAATTGTCAGGGCAGAATTAGAACACAAGGAACGGGCGGACTATGGCAAACAGCTTATCGAAAATTTAGCTAAAGACCTTGGATTTAAAAGGAGACTGATTTTTGAAATTGTCCAGTTTTACCGGGTATATCCAATTGTGCACGCGCTGCGTGCACAATTGACTTGGACGCATTACAACATTCTTGTTCGTATTGCCGATAAGAAAAAGCGGAGTTTTTATGAAGCCCAATCAATTCAGAAAGGATGGAGCTATCGAAAGCTGGAAAGGCAAATCAAAGCAGAACTCTACGAGCGAACGGTAAAAGAAGGGAAACTGGTTACTCCGGCATCCAAAGCTTTAGAACCCGTTGAGCCTGAAGAAGTTTTCAAGGATGTTTATCATTTCGACTTCCTTGAGATAGGAGAGCATCACGGAGAAGAAGAGTTGAAAAAGGCTTTACTCGACAAACTTTCAGATTTTCTAAGGGAATTCGGATCGGAATTTTTTGTTGGTCGAAGAGAAGTTCCGGTTTTAATCGGCGGCAACTATGATCGGGTGGACCTCGAACTTTTTCATTCAGGGTTACTCTGTTATGTCCTAGTTGACGTTAAAACAGAAAAATTCAAACATTCCCACGTGAGCCAAATGTATAGTTACCTGAATTGGTATAAGGAAAACAAAGTCAGAGAAGGGCAGAGACCACCGATCGGACTGATTATCTGCAAGACGAAAGACGATGAAACGGTCCATTATGCCTTGGGTGATTTGAAGCAAGAAATTTTCGTGGCAGAGTATAAAACCAATCTTCCGAGCGAAGAGGAGATTAGGGAGAAGTTGGAGTAGAGGATCAAATGAAACGAAAAATAATATTCCAATAAGAAATGGAAGACTATTGCGTATTTCACGTACGCAATGCGCAACGACAATGCCAGTGGCTGCAGTATTATTCTCCGAAAATAAAACTTTCACGGCGTGTTTGTAAAGTTCTGCAAATGCTTCGTCGCATCTATGCAATATTTGATAGAGATATTGACGATTTTTATTCCAAAAACCTTGAATATCTGGAGTCATCCTTCCCGTTATTAGCTTCATCGAACATTTTCAAGCCTCAGAATTTCAATAATGTTCAACTCAATCATTTAATCGCAATTAAGTGTTACCGGACAATAATTTTTACACACTTTTCGGCCAAGAAGATTCGCCACCTAGAGCATTAACATAAGCGTTTTCTTCGGTAAATAGGTAAGGGTCCCCTAACCCAAGTTTCCCAGAAGGAAAAATAAGAATTCAGTAAAATCAATGGGTTAGG
>CAZUFC010000280.1:0-4491 GCA_964619725.1 uncultured bacterium
CTTTTTTATCGTTTTGATCCAGGTGTTTTTCTATCGATTCCAGCATTCGGTCCGTGATTTTTTGTCTGAGACGATAGTCCCAGTTTTCCTTTATATTTCCGTCGGTATTTCCGTCGGAATCCTTTTCGGGTATTTTAAAATGAATATCTGAAAGATGAAGGATGTTTATTCTGGTCATTTTGTTTCTCTCTTGCTTATTTTCGAATAATCAACAGTCATCGGCGGCTTTCGAGTCAATGACCTACTAACCGCCTTTGAACTGATATTTTTTGTCCGCCGGAACGGAGCAGGTCCGGAGCGCTGGTCGAAATGCGGCACGGATGATCCATCCTTTGGATGCATCATATCAGGCCATTATATTGCGAACTGGAAAGGCGAAAGCCCAGGTTATCATTGCGGTCGGTCGGATCGTTGATGTCGATGCGATAGGAACAACGGCAGTTATGAGCGTCGTTGTTCCAGGCGCCGCCGCGGATCACCCGGTTAGAGCCTTTAACGCTCCTGGCCTCTTATGGAAAAAGGAAGCCCTCAGGTTCCTTGTTTCTGCATGTCTTAAATGTCCCAAAAGACTGTACATTGATCTCAACATGTCTTCTTCGTCTATATATCCCTCCATAAAAAGTTTTTCGTTCGTCATGGTTTTTTTTCTGAATCTTTTCCAACATTTCCTGTTTATTCTGATAAACCGGGGAAAAATTGTGAACCCTAAAAATGGCAGGCCACTGTAAACAGGAGACAACCTGACCGAACCATCCTTTATTTCGAGGCTTAGCCTGTTTTTCAAGAACTGAGTTATCGACTCGAACGCATTCCATAATTTGTTTTTCTCGTTATCAAACATTACCATATCGTCCATGTAACGAATGTATCCCGGGATTCCGAGTTTTTCTTTTATCATGTGGTCCAATTCGTCCAAATAGTAATTAACAAAATGCTGACTGGTCAGGTTCCCTATCGGTATTCCATTTCCTTGCTTGCTCCACGGTACGGCATGATCAATTATAATGTCAAGCAGAAACAGCAACTTTTCATCCCTGATAATTCTTGCCAGTTTTTCTTTGAGAACCGCATGATTGATTGAATCAAAATATTTGCGAACATCAAACTGCAAATAATATTTACGCCTTAGGGCGAATGATTGTGCTCTTTCGACAGCAGCGTAAGGCCCCTTGTTTTCCCGGCAGGCGTAGCTGTCATAGATATAACGCCGGTCAAATACAGGTCCCAGTAGTTGACATATCGCTTTATGGACCACACGGTCTCTGAAATCCGATGCGCATATTCGTCTTCGTTTCGGATCGTAAATTTCAAAAATGCGGTAAGGCTGCGGGTTATATTTCTGGTTTTTTAATTCTTTTTCGAGGCTGATTATTTCATTTTCAACATCCATCAGGAAACGGGCTATTTTTTTGTTCTTTTTTTTACCGCGCGCCGCATCAAACGCAGCTTTAACCAATGCATCGAAATTGCAGATTCTCTCAAACAGCCGGCCCTGTCTTTTCATTTTTTCTTGTCCTGCTGCCTGATCCAGCCGCCGATCATCCTGCCCGTTTCATTTATTTTTTTGGAAGCATATTCGTATCCCTTATTTTCAATATAACCCAGGTCGTTGCTCATTCTGATCAGTATTCTCAGTTTCTCCAGGTTCATATTGATTTCCTTCAATCTATCCTTTTTTTCCTTGTTGTAACGCGCATCAACCAGCAACATGAGAGTTTCCAGGGCATTATTGTCGACTCTGTTCGTAAAAGTAAATCTGACCTTCTTAGGAAATTTCTCCGTTTTATTCAATAACCACTTTGTGAAATCATACCAGAGAACAAAAACAGAAGGATCATCCATTTTTAATCTCCTCCTTGTTCGCTTGTTTTTTTTGAAGTTCTTCTTTTTTGAAATTCCGAATTATCTCAATTATTTCATCTCCGTAAGTTTTTATTTTAACGTCGCCGTATCCGTGCACTTTCTTTAAATCTTCTTTTGTTTCCGGATCAAGTTTTATAATAGCAGCCAGTTGCTTGTTCATTGCAATAATATAAGGCGGAAATCCTTCTTTCTTCGCCAGGGCGGCTCTCCATAACCTGAGTGCATCGTAAATTTCCTTCTCCTTTTCATCCAGTTCCTTACGGGGGTCTTCCTTTCTTCTTTTTTTATAAGAGTATGTTTTATCGGTTTCCCGATAACTGAGCATAACAAAGATGTAAGGCATCTTGTTGTGGATGAAAAAATGCTGATCATAATCGATTATTTCTTTGTTTTTAGTGAATTCCTGAATTTCCTCTTCATCAAATAGTCCTTCATTTTCCGAAAATTTTATAGTAAACAGTTTCAGGCGCATGACTAAGAATCCTTCTTTTTATGTTAGTACGTTTTAGAAAAAAATTTTTGCCGCATGACGTGCCGGACCGCCGGACGATACGGGCGCTATCCTCCGGGCGCCCGTTACGTCCGTCGGACCGTCCCGTCATGCGGCAAAAATTAAAGATAAAGAGTAAAAGGGTAAAAGAGCTCAAGGGTAAGACCTGGAAAGGCGAAAGCCCAGGTTAACAAGGCGGCCGGCCGGAGCGCTGACGCCGAGGCGATAGGAACAACGGCAGTAGAGAGCGACGACGCTCCAGGCGCCGCCGCGGAGCACCCGGCGAGAGCCCTCACTGGGACCTTTCGGGTCAACCGAATCTTCCCTGGTATAATCCGCAAGCCAATCTAAACACCATTCTGATACATTTCCAGCCATATCCATCACTCCTTCCTTCGTGCAATCATTTGGAAACGCTCCTACAGGCGATGGTTTTCCCAATCCTGTTTCTGAGAAATTCATCGTCTGTCTATCAGGTTCGTTATCGTCCCAGGGATATTTTTTGTATCCGCTGTATGTTCCCCGGGCGGCCCTTTCCCACTGTGCTTCCGTAGGCAGGCTTTTACCCGCCCGGCAGGCGTATGCAGCGGCTTCGTACCAGCTTACTCCTACGACAGGCCGATTCGGGTAGTTTTTTTGTTCGTCCCAGTTCTCCGGCTTGTCGAATTGTTCAAAACCGCCGTTTTTCCAATATTCCTCAGTTTTGTATCCGTCATTGTCCATGAATTCGCCATATTCCTTGACCGTCACGGGATACTTGCTTATCTCAAAAGGCGACAACGTTACTTTATGAACAGGAGTCTCATCATCAAACGCATCCGGATCATAATTCGGTTTATCTTTTTTTTCAGCCTGCGCCCCCATTAAAAACGTACCGCCCGGTATTTTTATCATTTCATGCGTTCTCAGCCTTGGATCGCCGGCCTGACCCAGCGCTTCGGCGGCTTCTATCCTGTCCGTTAACGAAATGCCTGCGGATTTTGTTTTATCAAAAATGTCCATGACCTTTTTCAGCATTTCCCGGTAGCGCGGATCGGGAATTTTATAATCGTACGGCGACAGATCGTGGAGCATGGCGCCTACGAGTCCGACGCAACGGGCCTGGTTTTTGAGCGTTTGCTTTTTCATGGCTTCGTCCAGGACGGCTTTGAAGAAGTCATTCAGTTTTTCGGGGCCCTGATCATAAAGCACGCCCGCGAACAACATCAGCGTTTCTCGCCATTCCTGGCTGTGAAGGACTTTGGGATTAATGAGAATCTCTTTTTGTTTAATGTCTGTTTTTCCTCCCAGCGCAGCCGCAGCCAGATATTCCTGGAAACTCAAGTGCCAAAAGGCCACTTGATTGTCGGCTCTTGAAACTATAATGCCGCTGTCTATCTCTTCAGCTTCCAGGAATCGCAATTTTTCCTGTTTGCATGCTTCCTTCTCATTATCCGTTCGATCCTCGCACAGGGCATCTGCGGCCCAGCCTCTGCCTGCAACAACTTTTCGTCCTTCCGGGCTTTGCTGCATGGCTAAGGCCAGTTTTTGGAGTTCCAGTCCGCATTTTTCAGGCGATAATCGACCTGATTTCACCTTCCTGGCATCCTTCCTGGCATCTAATAACCACTTATTTATATCTTTAAAAAGGACGGCTCTTTGCTCAGGAAGCTTGTTTCCTTTCCAGTGCACCACGGCCAAAGCGGTAAGCATAACCGGATTGCGCGCCATGCGTTTGATTTCCGGCTTGCTGTTCAATTCATTTCGTAAATCTTTGCAATGGTTTTTCGCTTTTTCAGGGCTGTCGTAATACAAGGCATTCGACCATTTATTCAAAAAATCGTCCACTAATTGATCATCCAGATTCTGGATTCTGTATACTGGAAATTTGCCAAGGACCGTTTCGCCTTCGTATGCTCCCGGACGGCTCGTGACGATTAACCGGCATGCACCATAGGACCTTTCGGCGTTTATTATCAGTTTGCTTAATGTTTCTCGCGCCTCCCTGTCCGGCGCTTCATCAAGTCCGTCGATCATCAGCGCCGCTTCTCCGTTTAACAGTTTGTCCCTGAAGAATTCTTCCGGCAGGTCCCAGTGAAGATTCTTACTCCTGTCCGCCAGAAAATGCGACAACCAGGCCGGATCGGACTTCTGGTTCG
>CAZUFC010000281.1:0-4438 GCA_964619725.1 uncultured bacterium
TTGGATTGTCCAAAAATTTGGGCTGATTTTGACCCTATTTTAACGATTTCTGAATCTATGTAATTTGAATAAGATGTTTTTATATCTGCATTTGAAAGCAAGCGATTTTGTATTAAATTCCTTTCTCGCTTTGTGGGAGCATTAAGAATTGAAAAATCGAATGATGCAGAAAACTCTTTGTCAGCCGGCAACATCCTGTCCCAGAGAGGATTCCCCAAAACGGCATGGAACCCCCGGCGTCCATAGGGAACGCCTGTTGGGTAGAACACTTCCGGGAAAGACAAATCAAAGGAAAAAGCCGGAACGCATTGACCGGAACGAACAAGTTTGAATAACGCTTCCCGTTCTGCGGGGATTTCGTTTACGCCTAGACCACGAGCTATCATATTCCTAAGAGCGACGGAATTGAGGGCAACAGGAATATCTCCGGTGTCGGCTATGTGCTGAAGCATTTTCGAGTATGCATCATCATCGCATTTGTCCGGTCCGAGCATAACCCCTCCGCTCCATGCAACGGCAGCTATCCGAAAGGGGAGCATCATTCGATCCAGATGATTTTTAGTTTGACGTTTATCATCAAGCTCCGACAAGTCGAACCCTACGCCTGCTTCTAGGTCTTTTGCGTATTTCAAGGCTTCGCTTAAAGCTCGGCTGAATTTAACATCGAGATTCTGATAGTAAAGCCTGTCGATAGGTTCTTCCGGGTTACCCGGTTTGAAAATAAGCCTATTCCAGAACGGACCGGTCAGCGAATCGCCGACAACGAGTCTATGGTCCATGAAGGTTAGAGGCATACCTTCGGCATGTGTTTCAATCCAAAGGGTAAGTTTCGCTAGTTCGACGGGAAGAACGACCTCAAGTTTCCTGCGTCTCAAACGGCACATGGTTTCAGTCGTAATACCCGGTTCAAGCTCCAGCAACGCTTCGTACACTCTACCCAAATCTTCCACGTCAAGCGGACCGTAATGAACCCGTTCTCTGGCTTCAGCTCCCCTTTTTTTCGGCGTCCATAATAATCGATCCAGGAGATGAGCAACGGCATATTCTCCCCATTGCAATCGGGATAAGACAGGCGTCGATTCAGCCCCGAAAAGTAAGCCTCCCAGCGGTTTGACATTTAATTCAGTGCACTCCAGGCCATCGGAAAACATTTTAAACAGGTTTCTTGCGCCTGTTTCCAGCAGGTTGCGGGTTTCTTCACCCTGGTCCAGGACTTTTCTTACGTAAGGCGCTAAAGCAACGCTGGGTGAAAAAGTATTCCTCCATAGCCTTATCGACGCGAAACTGAAAGCGCGCGCCGGATCGTCGTTCGATTCCAATTTTAAAATGAACAACAAACGATAGACGATAATCAGTCCTTCACGCCACAGTTCTTCAGCGAGTTGCCGCTTGTCCTTGAATTTTTTGATTTTTTCCTTATTGTCGGGATGATCCAGTATATGTTGAATGAAATGTTCAACAGCCTGTCTGGCTTGAACCTGAAGCTCTTTCGCGACACGGCTCTGTTTCAGTCTTGCTTTTTCCACCAGGTCGGGTATG
Organism: uncultured bacterium; assembly: GCA_964619725.1. Taxonomy (GTDB): domain Bacteria; phylum CSSED10-310; class CAZUFC01; order CAZUFC01; family CAZUFC01; genus CAZUFC01. The sequence goes on from CAZUFC010000281.1 coordinate 1,540, forward strand.
AGTTTGATGCCCTCCGGACATGTCAGCGCCAGAAGAAGCCTGAAAGTGTCCGGGACCTTCCTGCTTTTCTTCCAATAAGGATCCAGAGGTATTTCAATCTGTGAATCCGGTCTGGCGGGATCGCATATGAGAATACGCAATTCCGATCCGTTGGAAATTAATCCTGTCCGTTCACCGGAAGCCAGCGGAACGCGCTGGGCGATCCTGATATGGCTGAAACGGTAAGCCCTTCCTCTTTTTACCGGAGCGTCAAGATCATCATCCATCTCAGTCGCCCAGATACGCAATGAAGGACCTCCGTTTTCAGGCTTCATGATGAAACCGCCAGGTTCCAATCCTTCGCGCGTATGAACAGGGTCCGCTTTATCCATATTTTTGAAATCGAGACGATCGACCAGCGGTTCAAAGACATGATTGCGTATTCTGGCGGCGCCGCCATGCGACACTAAACTGCGCAATTTTCGGCGATAAGCATCCCATGAATTTTGTAGTTCTTTTCCTTCGATGCCGGTCGCCTTCGGAAGCAACCTTTTGCTCGTCAGTTCTTTTTCAAGGTCCTCGTTTACATAAGGCGTCGGGAACGCAGGACCGGTAAATTTCGCATGTTCCAATACATCCCAGGCCATCTCATGCCTCCGGTACAAGCATTAAAAGTCCCATGAGCGCTATTTCCGGTTCTTTCAGCGACATCCTGTCTTCCAGAAATTCCTTGCGGCGTTTGAAAAGATGAAGAACGCCGTCTGCTTCACTGCGTTTCGCTATCGGGATATTCCTGTCCATATAAAATGCGGCAAGTTTCTCTTCTGGTTTTTCCATATCCATCCATTTGCGATAAGAGGAATTCAATTCATTTTCATACATATCTTCCGGTTTGTCGAACAAGCCGAGTTGAACCGGTTTGAATTTGAATTCAGAGGTCACTTTCATGCACCGTTTCTCCAGCCAAAACATTAAATCGGACATTTCTTTTTCCATAGTTTTTAAAAAATTCGAACGGAAGGCATCAGCGATAATATTGAATTCTTCATGAGCCGTTTTTTTTGCTTCGTCAAGCGCATCTTCAGCCCATGGCATGAAGGTTTTTTCCCAGATATCGGCGGTTCGGATTGCTTTGGAAGGATCGGCAAAGCGTTTCCAATCAGCAGAATGAGGATAGAACAGCATTTTTCCATTTTTATCGAGGTATACCGCCGTAATTTGTTCGTATTCTCTTCCGATCCTGCTTGTAACTCTTCCGAGAAATGTAAACAGAAGGGCTGGGACGTCGCCGTCGTATTTCACGGCGCTGGAGCGTGGATCAAGTCTGTATTTTCCTGTTCCCGTGTATGTAATATTCCTGACTCTATCAAGAGCTTTTCGAACAAGAGGATGAGCTCTTCCGAGGTATCCCACGGAGTTATTTGATGAGTCCCTGGTAATTTCCATATTTTCGGATAATAAGATTCTGTGTGAGTCAGGATCGTATCCCGGGAGGGCATCCAGGCCGAACCTCCATGCCGGCGGCAGCAGTAACTGGAAAATTCCCGGTTCTACTTCATTGATATCTCCACCATCCATCAGAACAGCGTTTTTAACGAAATCAACGATGTTGGGAAGACCTGCTTTTTCTCCTCTTTGAAGCGCATTATAGGCCGCACGGTTAATTTTTTCGTCAGCGTTCATACCTTTATTACTGATCCAGGTATTTGTTCGTGATGCTTTCCTGAATTTTTCCAGGCTGTGATCGATTTCTTCCAGAAGATCGAGCGCCGCTGCATCGACGCCTTCATTTTCATTTGCCTCAGGCGATTTAGAGAAAATGTCTTCAGTTTTAAACAACAAATTTTCTTCCTGAGCCAGGCTGTCGAGCATTTTTTTTGCCGCCCTCTCAGAAGTTATAGGAATCCCCAGCGTATTGGGAACGAATTTAAGTTTATCTCGTTGACGTTCGTGTTTCATGATCAAACGAAGCAGCATGCGATCTTCAAAAGAGCCGAGAAGATACATGTAACGGATATGCGGCGTATGCTTCTGTCCATATCGATCAATTCGACCGTTTCGCTGCTCCAAACGGTTCGGATTGAACGGCAGTTCCAGATGTATCAGGTGTCGGCAACGGTCATGGAGGTTCAAACCTTCGGCTGCTGCATCCGTGCTGATGAGTATAATTCCATCTGACTGACGGAATACGTCCGTGATATTTTTCCGTTCCGCATCAGCGTCGTTACCCGACATCGTAATTACCATACCTTTACATCTTTTTTTCAACGACTTTTCCACGATTTTCTGACTTGTCGTATATTCCGTAGAAAGGCCTGGTGGTAAACCAGCCAGTTTTTCAACGGCGCCGCTTGTTTAGGTTGAATCTCATGGATTCCAGGGGTTATCGGTTCGAATGGGGTAAGAAGGTCGATTTCATCACCCCTCACCGCCAGTTCCAATCCCCTTAACCTGTATAAAATCTGGGCTCCGAGTCGTCGACTCAAGACTACTTCCCATCGAAGACCGCGTGCTGAAACTTCTGTTCCGGGTAATATTTCCTGCATTTCAGGCGTCTACCCCGTTAAACGTAAAAAGCGTTGAAAAAACACAGATTCCGATCAACCACATTCGAAAAAAAAATTACTCTTATATCTGAAATTCCATTCAAATCAGTCATAGCGGGATAATTATTTGTTTATTAAATTCGTTTAACAAATTAGCTTTTTTCAAAATTCTCAATCGTCTCCATTTTAATAAAAATAAATTATTAAACCTTTTCCAGCTCAGTTCATTCAGTGTTGAAGCTAAGCAAAAAAACTATAACCGATTTTCAATGAAATTGCCAATAAAATGATCTTTGAAGTCGCTTCGCCGAACGTTTCCGGGTTTCAGACTGGCCGGGCGAAGCACGACCTTCCGTCTATTATGACCCGCGATC
>CAZUFC010000282.1:0-4427 GCA_964619725.1 uncultured bacterium
CACTTATTTTGACGATTTTTCCCTGAATTTCCAGCAAAAAATTTGATCAGGCTCATAGCGCTGGTCCCCGGCGATTTTTATTAAAGATTGAGCTGCAGCAGTCATTAAGGCGCTCAAAAGTTTTTTCTGGTTCGACCTTATGAACGGCTGCAGCTCTTTCGGCAATGTGAAGACAATGTGAAAATATTTTACCGGTAAAAGCTCGCTGCTTCTTTTCTCAAGCCAATCTTTGGATTGTTCTCCCTGACATTTCGGACAATTTCTGTTGCGGCATAAATGATATTTATACTCCGTATATCCGCAATCACTATTATCGCATTGCTCAATATGTCCTCCCATGGCTTCGGTTCTGCATTCCAGTATATCGTAAAAAGCTTTCAAATGGCCTGAAAGCATACGATCTCCGTATCGCTCAATATATTCAGAACCATAGCGCCGGAAAATATCAGCGAGTTCAGGCATGAGTTTTTATTCGTCAAACGGTTTCGGCAATGAGGACATGATGCTGTTTAATTTTGTATTTACCGTGATTGAGTATTCTTCGTCAAATGGGCATAACGCGCTGTCGTTTTTGGGCTGTTATGACCGAGCAGTTCCTGAATCACACGCAAATTAACTCCCATTTCCAGCAGATGCGTAGCGTAAGAATGTCGGAGAGTATGGACGGAAGCGTTCTTTTTTATATCGCTTGCTCGTAATACGGTTTTAAACGTTTTCTGAACGAGCGATTTATCTATAGGAAGCATTCCCTTTCCCGATGGAAATAACCATGTCCTGGATTTGTTTTTCATCCAATACTCTCTCAACAATTCCAACGTTCTGTCTGGAATTGGAACATATCGATCTTTTGAACCCTTTCCGTTTTTCACGTGCGCTGCTTTTCTCTCTCCGTCTATATCCTCGACCCTGAGATTAGTTCCTTCCGATAATCTAAGTCCGCAAGAATAAATCAGAGTCAGACACATCCGGGCTGTCGGATTGCGAATCGCCCTCAGAAGACGGGCTATTTCTTCAGAAGTCAATACTACGGGCAACTTCACGCTCTTTTTAGGACGAATAAGCTTAAACAACGGCCATTTTCTTCCCAACGTCATTTCATAAAAGAACTTTATACCGCTGAGATAAATCGTCACTGTACTTCTGGAACTTTTCTTTTCTTCGATGAGATAAAGGAAAAATTTCCTTATTTCCTCCTCTGACAACTTGTCCGGAGAGCGATTGTAAAACTCCGCCAATCCTTTTACAGCCCCGATATAAGCTTTTTGAGTCGATTCCGCGTACCCGCGCAGCTTCATGTCGTTCAACATCCCGTTTTTTTGCTGAGGATCGCATTCGACGACGATTCTCAGACATACGATGAGCCCTTTTGCCTTTCTCAGTTTGTCGATAACGTCTCTGAGCTTCACGATGAGAGCGAAGTCGGCCGACTTTTCTGCATGCTTCAGAGCAATAAGTCTGTCCCCTCCAACAACTGCGACAGACATAGAAAACGACCTCGCAGTTACGACAAGAAACCTGTATTAAAAACAAAACGACGCCTCTAAAAACTTGAATGTCATATAGAAATAATGATATAAAGAAGCGTGCTTGTGCGTTTCCTATGAAAAGGAAACTTCATTGAAAGTCCGAAGCGACATCTTCGGGCTTTCGCTCTTTATATCCCTAAAAAAACCGATCACCCTGTATGATTACAGAGGTTGATCGATTAATAATATTGAGTATTTCAGTTAGATGCAAATAAAATAGGTGAGAAAACGATTCCATTTACCGGCGACTAATACTTTAAATATGACGATGGATTTGAAAAAGTTCCCGCGAAGCGGTTTAGTTCAACGACCAAGCTCACCGGTGGCAATGAAGCGCAGCGGAATTGCCATCCGGTGCAGCGCCTTGTTGGGCGGTAATTGATGTTTTAAATCCTGTTTTTTTCTACAAGCCTTCGGTAGTGTTCTCCCAGTGCTGTAAGCCTACATGACTTACTATTCATTGCTGCGTGCCACATATGTGGGGCATCGACAGGAACAAGAAGGTTAAGTCGGTTATACCTCTGAAGAATCGAGAATGTCCGCGTGTTTTCTTCATCTGGAGGCGGCATTCCAGCATCACGACCTTTCATTTCTGGCTCATATGTTGGATCAAGTGGGAACTCAAACCCCGGGGCTGGAAAAAACTCAGTAATCCTTCGCAAATCGTCGATATCAATCGGAGGAGACGATTTGCGTAATGAAACAAATTGCTTCACATTTGTTTTGAAAACAGGCCGTTGCTTCCAAGCACCCAAAGATTGGTCGATGTGAGCATATACACTGCCTGGTGTAATATCACCAGTAAGATTAGCCGCACTTCCATTTAGAGCATCCACCAAGAGTGTTGTAAATACACCTCTTCCATTTTCTTCTGTAGCGTATTGATCTTTCGTAGATGCAGTTAGTACCGTAAGCCCTTCCGAAAGAGTCGCGAGCTGATCTCCACTTGGCGGTGTGCCAGCTATACCAGAGTGACAACTGTCCAACATTATCACCTTGTTTTTAGCGGGCGATGCGTTTGCAAGTGTTAATATCTCTGACAAAGAAACACCTTCATCACCTCGCCGAGAATCAGAAGCTAGTATGTAGCCCCCTGATGCTTCTATGTGCCCATGCCCAGCAAAGAAAAGAAGCGCAATTTCAGCGTCTGTGTTAAAAAGCTTTTCAATATGATCCTTTAGGTCACTACGGAGCACACTGTTTGTAGATCCTGTTCCAGTGAGAAGGAGGCAGTCAAAGTTAACGGCTCCGCCATCGTGTCTTTCTAAAACCGCCTTGACGGCATACGCATCATTAACGCAGCCAAACAGGTCGCTGCCGTGCTCGTAGTAGTTGATGCCAACGATAAGTGCTATTCGCATAATAGATACCCCCCTGTATTTTAAAGACTATCGATGAATCTCTCAATTGCAGGCCATGTCCATACCACAGTATTCACGCCAGCAAGATTTGTTCGATCATCTTTGTATGCCCAAATGCCGAGAATCTTCTTTTTCTCGTCTTTTGCGCATGAGATTTCCCATTTCTGCCCGCTCGAAGTGAGCGAGTTTTTGCTTACAAGCGCAATGACGCCATCGGAGCGACGAATTCTTGTGCGTACACGCTTTTTCCATTCTGAATCGTATGCCTCTTTTACTGACATGTCTATGTACTCGAATGGAGATTCCGTGTTCAAAGATTGGCCTTTGAGAAAATCTCTTTGCCTCTCGTCTTCGATTGCGAATGCTACGAAAATTACTTTTTTGTCTGCCATTTGTCTTCTCCTTTTTGGTTGGTGGTTAAATTGTCATATATAATCTGATTCACTTTGTCGCCCAACGGCTAAGCTGAGCGGCGAGCGAAGCGAGTCCGCTCCAGCGCCTTGTTAGGCAAGCTATTTCACCTCAGAAATTTGAATAAATTGAATCTTTGTAAAGCCACCTCATTTTACATCACTGACTTTGCCAAGGGCTTGCTTCGCAGCCTTTCGGATAGCCACTTCAGGATCTATATTTGCAATGTGTTGTAAAGCTTCGATCACCTTCAGATACGCGCCAGTATACGGCCAAAGAGAAGATAACAACCTCTTAGCAATCTCTATTGCCCTTTTCTTCGATCTTAGATCTTTACTTTGCTTAAGTTCGTATATGACGCGATCTTTTGTTATATCGAGATCTGCTGGTCTGGTAAAAAACCGCTTATAGAGGACATCGAAGATTATGTTTACAGTAGTGGTTTCTTGTTATGCCCAAAGTCTTTTGATCAATACATATTTGGCTTCTCGTATCTTTTTATGGTTAAACGAGAAGGTAGCAAACAGATTCAATTCCGTATTACCGAGAAACAAAAGGAGAGTGAGCGATTCCAAAACTTCTGGATTCGACTCCCTGTTTAGACATTCTAAAATTGTACTTTCTACAGTTTCCAAGGTTTCATTAGTTACTCCATCTAGGACGACAACACTTTTTAGTTTTTGGGAAATTGATATTCGCACTTGAGGATCAACGTCATCCTTCAAACGCTGACAGAGATTCCTTGTAACAGGCTCAATAATTCTTGTTAACGCTTTTTTAACCACCTTTTGATCAACATCATCGTTCGAACCCTGGCAAAGCAGGTCCAAAAGCTGATAAAAAAGAGATATGACCTCGGAAGTATCTGTTGTTATTTTAATGTCCAAAATAGATCTTGCAGCTTCTGCCCTAACTCTTACATCTCTATCATGCTGTACTGCATACCTAAGTGCCTCCAGCATATTCTCATTCACATTTATATAATTGAACCATCCGAGTGTTTCGGCCATCTTTACACGAATTGGTACACATGCTGCACACGAAAAAAGGGACTGATCAAAAAAGGATTAAAATAGGTAACAAAAGCGCACTACGCCCTTTGAGCTCTGCGCGCTCAAGTAAAAAGAAA
>CAZUFC010000283.1:0-4415 GCA_964619725.1 uncultured bacterium
TTGGGGGATTTTATTGGGTTTGTTTTTGGCTTGTTGGGGGATTTTATTGGGTTTGATTTGAGCTTGTTGGGGGATTTTATTGGGTTTGTTTTTGGCTTGTTGGGGGATTTTATTGGGTTTGTTTTGAGCTTGTTGGGGGATTTTACTGGATTATTTTTGAATCGTCTGGGGATTCAATGGGTTATTTTATTGGCTTGTTGGGGGATTTCAATCGATCAAATATTTTATGAAATGAGCAGCCCCCGTTTGATCAGTGTCCGAAATTCGATAGTCAAAAATTCATTAAGAGTCAGCATAATCGCTTTATATTATTATACGACCAGGACCCCTGTCGCCTTGTGCGGCAGGTGAATAAGTTTTTGCGTAAAATGAGCATTCATACGCTGATATAGCGGCAGTTTTTGTTTAGTCTTGCATTTCGGTTTTCAAGCCGGCAGGTTAACTGGCGCTTGTCCGGCATTATAGTTTGAATTGAGAATCGAGTTTGCGGACAGGCGCTAATCGAGATAAATTATCAGTCTGTCGCCCGGATGGATCGGCTTTCCTAATTCGAGACGGTTCCATATCATCAGGGTTTTCAGGGGAACATTATATTTTTCAGCGATTCTGTAGAGGTTATCGCCTTTTTTTACTATATAAACGACTTTTTTTTCTGAGATTTGCCGTTCCTGGTTTAATTTCAGAAAACGTTCATGAAAATGTTCGGCGCTTCCTTCCGGTACGGCCAGGCTGTAATTGCCCTCCGGCAAATAATAACCTCTCAATTCGGGATTAAGGTCCTTGATGGATTTAAAGGAAGCGTCTGCTGCTTCAGCGATCAGCCTTATCGGAGTTTCCTGCTCGCATTGAATCGTTATTCTGTCGAATCTCAAGGGCTGATAATAATCTTCATCATCCAGGATGAAACCGTATTTCACGGGATCAGACATGATCAGTTTAACGGAAAGGATGCGAAAGATATATCGCTGTGTTTCCATCGGGAGATAAAGCTGATAGTAGTCGTTTTCGTTCTGGAGAAGGATTTCTGTTTTCAGTCCTTCCTCGCCCATATTGTATGCTGCGGCGGCTAGAGTCCAGGACCCGAACATCTCGTGAAGCTTATGAAGATAATCCAGGGCAGCGTCCGTTGAAGCGTAGATGTTGCGTCTTTCATCGGCGTATTCCGTTATGGTCAAACCGTAATTGCGTCCTGTTACCTTCATGAATTGCCAGAATCCCAGGGCTCCTTTGGGCGAACCGATATGGGGCCGCAACGCGCTTTCAGCCACCGCTATAAACTTCAGATCGCCGGGCATTCCCCGCTCGCGCAGCCTGGCTTCAATGACCGGGAAATAACGCGATGAACGTTTCAGCCATAACATGACCTGCGGTCTGTCCCAAACGGATATCATCATCTCTTTTTCCATTCGTTCTTTCACCTGCGGCGAATCAAGCGGTACAATTTCACCGCAGAAATGCAACGCTTCAGGAAAGCGAAGGCATGATCGCAAAGAGGGAATATCGGCAGTTTCCTGAGGTTTTTCTGTCGAAAAAAGCAAGACCCAGTTCGCCAGGAACAAAGAGACAGCCAAAAATTTCATGATCTATTCTCCTGATGGCCTTTCTACCGGTCGATATGCAACACTTTGCCGCCCCTGATTTTGCTTTCTTTCAGTTCCAGGAGCGCTTTATTCGCTTCATCCAGGGCATATTCCTGCACAGAAGGCTTGATAGGAATTTCTGCTGCTGATTTCAGGAATTCCTTTACGTCTTTTCTCGTCACGTTCGCCACGCTTTTGATCTCTTTTTCCAACCACAAATGCTCGTGATAACTCAGCTTTAACAGATAATCCTTGTCCATCTCCTCTTTTCTGATGGCGTTAATGACCAGGCGGCCGCCGGGTTTGAGGTTTTTCATCGCTTCGACGACCGGTTTCCATACAGGGGTGGTGTCGATGATGCAATTCAGTTTTTCCGGTGAAGATTCTTCGGTATCGCCGGCCCATACCGCGCCCAGTTCAAGCGCGAATTCCCTTTCTTTAGGGTTTCTGGCAAATACGTAGATGTCCGTATCCGGGTAATTATGTTTCGACAATTGGAGCGCCAGGTGCGCTGAAGCCCCGAAACCGGTCAATCCAAGTGTTTGCCCGTTTTTTATTCCGGTCAGTTCCAGGGCCCTGTAACCAATGGCTCCGGCGCACATCAACGGCGCCGCTTCCGTGTCAGTGAAAATTTCAGGGATGGCGAAAGCGAAATCTTCCGGCGCTTTCATATATTCCGCATAACCGCCGTCGGCATCCCTTCCCGTCGCTTTAAACTGAGGACATAGATTCTCCAGGCCCTTGCCGCAAAATTCGCATTCGCCGCATGCCCAATATATCCAGGCCATGCCCACCCTCTCGCCTGTTTTGAATCTCCTGGCATCGGCGCCTCTTTTTTCCACGCGCCCGATGACTTCATGTCCGGGAACAACGGGCAATTCGGGCGGCGCAGTGCGTCCTTCAATTTCATCCAGTTCAGTATGACATACGCCGCAGGTCGCAACCCTGATCAGTATCTCTTTCCTCCCCAGTTCCGGAACGGAAAAATCCTCTAACCTCAACGGTTCCCGGTTTTTCCTCAGATCGGTTATTCTATTTAAAACCATCGCTTTCATTTGTTATTCTCCATAAGATTAAATGATTTCGCCCCATTTCCGAAAATTTATGATATCAAAAAGTTCTTCCGGTTCAAACGTATAACGGCTCAGGCTTACCGCGAAATCAGAATTGACCTTGTTTATTGATCTCTTCATGCACCAGAGCCGCCAGGGAAGGATAAATTTTCGCTGCGATCAACCGGAAACCAGCCGGCGTGGGATGACAACCGTCAAACAGGTAGATGCCTCTTCCGCATACTGTCCATGATTCGCGGTCTCTTAGTTTCACGTTTTTGTCGCTGCATTTCGATCGGCAGACCTGCCACAGAATTTTGTCCGCATTAAAAATTTCTATCTCCTGTTTCCGGGCTGTTTCTCTCATAGCGGCAAAATAGTCCCAGGGAATCGAAACCGGCAGAAACGCCAGAGCGACCTCGTTTTCCCGGCAAATTTCGACGTATTCTTCCAGGCACTTCCGATAAAGGGGCAAAGGCGTTCTTGAACCCGATCCGCCTCCATTATATCCTTCATCATTTTCACAACCAGCATCAACATATTTCGGCAGGACTGTCGCGACGTTTTTATCAATTTCCGCATCCTGCAGCATCGTGGTGACCCTGTTTCCATTCCGGTCTTTCATGGCCCCCAGCATCCAGGAACCGTCATCCTCTTGAGCGCCGAACAAGCCGACTAGATTGCGATACAAATAACTTTTCCTGAATGCGTTTGCCAGTCTGAAAGCCAGGCGCGTCGATAATTCGTGATATTCCGCGTCCGTTAGTCTTCCTCGTCCCGGGGGAGATGCATCGTTCCAGCCGAATCCCAGCAAGATCATGTCAGGATAATATTCCAGCAGGCGTTGTTTAAGCTCCAGCAACCCCTGGTATAGCGTCCGCCCAATCGCTCCGCAGTTGATTACCTCTATCCGTTTGCTGAAGCTGTCCTCTGAAAACATAATCCGTAATCGTCCGGGCAAACTTTCTTCCTCCGATACCTCCCATCCGAAATAACAGGAATCACCCGCAGTCAGAATCCGGTAAGTCGAACCCGGTTTCTTCCTGGAAAATTCAGGTCCACGGCACCCCTGAGAATTGATCTCGTATACGGTTCCATTAGCCGAAACTGCACGGGAATTCGGCAATAATCGCCAATGATACATCTCCTGGTATTCGGCGATCTGCCCCTCTCTCATAAAAGACCCGTAAACAGGCAAACCCCGTCTTTTTGCAGGTTCGGCAAAAAACCTCAGCGATATCTCAAAAATAACCAGCAACGCGATAAATGCAACGGCAGCGCCCAAGGAAATCAGCAACTTATTTTTTAAACCGGGTTCAGTCATGACTCTTCCGAAATTAAACCGCTCAGTCGTATGAAATATTATAGCGCTGCTCTGCGTTTAAATCCAGATGCCCGGCGATTCGTTCAGCCTTCCGGGCGTGAATGGATTTGGACCCGCCGTCACGGTATTTGTGCGAGATTGAATCGGAATTTTTAAGTTTTGAATCTTGGTTTATCATGATTTCGATTGTGACCTTGATCTCGATACCGATCCCGATTCCGATTACCGACCCCGATTACTGAAACAAATTTTCAAAAGTTTTGATAGAAACGTAATCCCGGTTTGATCAGACCCGAGTTTTTTTACATAAACGGCGAATTTTCCCCAATACTGAGTCAGTCTTCGGATTTGCTCAGTCAAAGTATAAGCAATACCCCTGCTTCGCAAATCCTTACCATCCTTGTCTTAAGAAAAATTCGCCCGTTTATGGATCAAAAACCGCAGTGACTGTCCAGCATT
>CAZUFC010000284.1:0-4408 GCA_964619725.1 uncultured bacterium
TTTCGTCAAACATTTCACAATTTTTTATCAGTCAATGTCAGGAGATGTGAATTTAAACTTGAAACTCATTCATGTGAAATTGGGTTTAAAATTCATTGCGCACGATACTCCGACAACGACAACGATTCATCAGCCAACATATTGAGAAGTAATGAAGTAAGGCTTATCCTGATACGTATTCCATGAATGGAGAGGGGGCCGGAGGTGAGGTCGCCCCATCGACAACCAACAAAACTGCAAGCCGTTAAGCCAATAAAAAAGACCGGACTTGAGGCCTCAAGTCCGGTCTTTTTTATGACTATTATTCCGTTCTGCCCACGGCATCTATGTTGCCCACTTTTCTTGAAGCTCGTTGGACTCTGCCGCTGGTGTTGCCTTCCAGTGTTCTGAACCTGGTGTCGTTGGTGATGGTGTCGGTCGAATCGATCCATTCCACGAAAATAGCGCTGTGACCGCCGCCGAAAAGGGATAGATAATCGCCTTCCGTCATTACATAGGTTTTATTCTTGACGTCGCTTTTCGTGTAAAGCCGGTTGTTGTCGTCGAAATAATCTTTCATGGCTGTCGTGCCTATGCTGCCTGTCGGCGACTGGAATCCAGCCTTTTGTAAACACCAGGAAGCGAATTCGCTGCACCACGCTCCGGACGTGCCGTACTTATCGCCGTTCGTCTTGCCTATCTCACGCGCTCCATAATGAAGCGACGCATTCGTCGAGTCATCCACCCAGTCGAGTTTCCGCTCAAGTATCTTGGCCGCCAGTCCCATCGTCGTTCCGTCCCACTTGTCCAGCCAGTCGGATACGGACCAGTCGAGTATCTCCTGGCTCGAATGTTCGATGATCAGACGTTCTATCTTGATCCCGTCAGAGGATGGCGTCACCAGAGATATGTAATCCCAGGCGTCCTGCGGCACATCTTCCAGATATGACTCTACGTCGTTCAAATCCCACGTCAATGTGGCTCCCAGAGGAAAAGGTCCGCTCGATCCGCTGGAACCGTTCAACTGGATCGTGTATCCGTAACCGAAACGCATGTAAATATAATCCGTATCGCTGCCCGCCGTCGAAGGCGAAGATTCGATATACATCTTTATGTAATTTTCCCCTTTTACCGGACCGGTGCTGTCCGCTTCCATAACCGTCAAATCATCAAGACTGCCGTAACCGGAATCATCTCTTATCTCTACAGACTCGATGACACTCGGTTCAATTCCCTCAGGCAAAGGATCAAGCTCCATAACATAACCCAGACGCTCATCCTGGTATCCCCATCCCGTCAAAGCCTCAACCGTCCCCAGGCCGCTGAATATTACCGCCGCCGTCATTAACATGATGCTTAAACTTTTCATCTCAATTCCTCCTTGCTTACCAGGGAATGAACCGTGCCGCAACTCATTCCCCAAAGTTGACGTTTTAGATTTCCTTCAATCATGAACGACGAATCCCGTGCCGCCGCTCAATAACCTGTAAGGCAACACGCATGCCGGAACGGCTTTATGCAGCATTCGTTTTTAGAGGAATTATTTTTTTAATTTATTTATAAATATTTATATGATGTTTTCATGATCCGGTACGCCGCAGATTTAACAGGGTAAACCGTTTTTTCCGTGATTAACATCATTTAAACATCAAAATGAAACGTTCATTTTTGAAAATATACGGCAGGTTAACGGAATGACCAGACGCATCACCAGACTAAAGATGCATTGGTCAATGAATTCGGCCTGCAGTCATTGGCCATTGACGATTGGGCGTTGGCAATTGACAATTCTGAAATTCCAGACCCTTCTGACAAGACAGACCGCGTATAATTGCCAATGGTCAATGGTCAATAGCCAATGGTCAATGAATTCGTCCTGCAATCATTGGCAATTGACGATTGGACGTTGGCCATTGACAATTCTGAAAACCCAAACGCTTCCGACAAGACCGACAACGTATAATGGCCAATAGTCAATGAATTCGGCCTGCAGTCATTGGCAATTGACGATTGGACGTTGGCCATTGACAATTCTGAAAACCCAAACGCTTCCGACAAGACCGACAACGTATAATGGCCAATAGTCAATGAATTCGGCCTGCAGTCATTGGCAAAAAATGCCGTCTCGTATTTGTCTCTTTCGATCAAATTTACGCGCAGAGAAAATGTGCAGTGGATGACATCAGCAATTCTTTGCAGCGCTCTGATCAGTAACTGAATTCAGAAGCGTGGACTGAACAAACCGGGGTTACGCTTCTTTCAAAATTTTTGACCGTTTGTTTCGGTAATCGGGGTCGGTATCGGTATCGAAATCGAAACAAAACAATGGGATATTCTGTCGAATCGTCACCTCAAAGGAGGCATTTTTGATCAATATCCAGGAGTGTAAAGATAACCGAGCGTTATGCCGCAGAGATGATTTACAGGGAGCGCGGTAAGAGGTAACATGTTTCGATGGAGAGTATTGAAGGAGGACGCTGTCATAATCGACTGGAAGACATACCTCTCTGATGAGAATATGCTGGTACGCGAAGATAGACGGGACGATCCTTCGGCCTGGCAGGCAAGCTCTCGTGAAGGCGCAATTGCGACGGCTCATTACCGTGCGACTCGTGCAGGTGCAGAAATACTGGAGAAAGGCGGCAATGCTGTAGATGCGGCGGTTGCCGTGTCGCTGGCTTTGGGTGTGGTCGAACCGGCAGCTTCCGGACTGGGCGGAATGACTATGATGATGATCCATTTATCCCGGACGAATCGCACTTTTGCATTATCCGGTCCTTGCAGAGCTCCTTACTCGGTCTTTCCTGAAAACCTGGTCTCATCATCTCGACGAAGAGGATACAAAGCCGTAGCCGTTCCATCAAATCCAGCCGTGCTTGAATATGCTTTGAAACATTACGGGACATTTTCCACGAAGCAGGTAATCGACCCGGCGATACGCCTGGCTGAAAAAGGATTCCCGCTGACTAACCTGCAATACCGTATCATGCAGGATCATCGTGATAAGTTACTGAAATACAGAAAATCGCCGATTATTTTCGATAAAGAAATAGACTCATATAAACCGCTTGCCCGCATCCGCCGGCCAAAACTGGCGCAAACCCTTGCCAGACTTGCCGAAGACGGTTTCCTGGATTTTTACAAAGGTAAAACAGCCCGGATCATCGCTGCGGATATGGCGAAAAACGGCGGCCTGATAACTGAAGAGGACCTGCAGGACATTCCCTGGCCCGTGGAACAGGAACCGCTTATCGGCAATATAGAGGGCTGGAAAATATTTACTCTTGCGCCTCCGGGAGGCGGTACCGCCCTGATCGAAATGCTAAATCTCTTCGGGGAGCTTGAGACTTCCGGCTTTGAGTCTGATTCGCCCCAGGCAGCGGTTCTTTTTGCTGCTATAATTCGGCAGGCGCGAACTGATCGCAGAAATGCAGCGAAAAAAATATCGGACAAAATGGATACGTCATCCCCGAAATTAACCGACAAAAAATATGCGGAACGAACGGCCCCAAAATTAAGGCGCTTCATCGATCAGCCGGGAGAAACCTCGCACTTCTGCATAATGGATCGATTCGGCAACGTAGTATCGCAGACTCAATCCATCGAACGCAGTTTCGGGTCAATGATGATGACGGAGAGCCTCGGTTTCTTCTATAACGGGTATATGAAGACTTTTAAGCTGAAAAATAAAAGCCATCCATTTTATCTGCGGCCGGGAGCTTCAGCCCGTTCGAACGCTGCACCGACAATCGTTTTCAGAGACGATACACCGTTCGCAGCCATAGGGTCCACCGGTTCCGAAAGGATGTCTTCCGGCATTTTCCAGGTCCTGGCCAGGTTGAGGAAACAAACGCCTTTCGTTGCTGTCCGGTCGCCTCGCCTTCATTGCACCCCGGAAGGCGTCGTATGGCTGGAAATGGACAGATTCTCAAAAGAAGCAGTCCGGGAACTCGTAAAACGGGGCTTCGCTATAGAACAGTTCGATTCCTGGTCTTTCAAAACAGGCGGATTGCAACTTTGCACTTGCCGCAACGGAGTATTCTCCGGCGTTGCGGACCCTCGAAGAGACGGCGCCGCAGCAGGACCTGAGCAGGATATTTAGTTTCTGTCCATACAGAGCGAATTTTCGCTGACCCGGATTTCTTACAGGGTTTGATGCAAGTAGAATACATTGATTTTAAAGTCTTTTTCAGTGAGCCGAAACGGCATTTTTCGGCATTGATCAAATATCAGCATTTTGAGGTTACAATTCGGGCAGTCAGCAATCTGCAAAAGGCCGGGAGATATTATAAATTCAATAACGTATTTATGGTTCCGTAAGAAGAAAAACAACCTCCGATACGCTTCCGACAAGACAGACCGCGTTAATGGCCGATGGTCAATGGTCAATAGCCAATGGTCAATGAATTCGGCCTGCAGTCATTGGCCA
>CAZUFC010000285.1:0-4325 GCA_964619725.1 uncultured bacterium
TTCTTGAAGTTCAACTCGGCATAATAATTGTGAAGTTTTTTGCCCCCCCCCTATACCCCCCGCAGGCGGGGGGACTTTGTATTTACAAGAGTTTTTTCGAACGTCTAAAGTTTTTTTCGTCAAACATTTCACAATTTTTTATTAGCGAATGTCAGGAGATGTGAGATTGGGGATTGCTGAAATCAGGAAGGACTCCCGGCCGTGAGCATCCGCCATTTGTCATCCCTCATTCGGCATCCGGAAAACCATTTGCATAATCAGTGATATATTATTATTATCTTCTGCCGGTGAGTTTTCATCTTGCAGAATTAACGACTGAGGAGCAGAAATTTTTGATGGAAAAGATGAGAGGGTGAATGAAACAGTTCAGCAGAAAAATTTTAGTTATCGTCAGTTTTTGTTTTTTCCTGTCCGGAGCGGCAGGACTGATTTATGAAGTGGTATGGTCCCGGATTCTTTCGTTGACTTTCGGGACGACGCTTCCGGCAGTTACGACCGTGTTGTCCGCTTTTATGGGCGGATTGGCCCTGGGAGGATTCGTCTTCGGACGTCTGGCGGACAAGTGGGGAAAACCTCTGCCGATTTACGGAATCCTTGAAGTGGGCATCGGCATTTACGGACTCTTCACTCCCCTGCTTTTTCGATATGCCGACTCGTTTTACGCCTTCATATTTCACATGTTCGACCGGAACATGTTCTGGTTTCATCTGCTGAGGTTCTTCATCTGTTTTCTGATACTGATTATTCCTACGAGTCTCATGGGAGGCACATTACCCATTTTAAGCCGTTATTTCATCCGCCGGAAAGCGGAACTGGGAACGGGTTTGGGGCTTCTCTACGGTCTGAATACTCTCGGCGCAGTCATCGGCACTTTATCCGCAGGTTTCATCTTTATTCGTTTCGTCGGAGTGAACCCGACGATCATGATAGCGGCAATATCGAATATAATTATCGGAGGTTTCATAGTATTTTTGTATTATTTTGCTGCGAAGAGACCGGCGGCTGATGAGCAGGTTGCGGAAGGCGACGAAACAAAAGAGGAGGCTCCTGAAGTCCAAGAAGAAGCTGTTCCTGGCGTGGAGAGTATGGCGGAAGCGCCGGAGGAGGATGAGGGAGTTTCTGTGAAAGTAAAGGCTTTACCGCCGTGGTTTTTTATTGCCGCTTATTTTGCTGCGGGTTTTGGAGCCATGGCGTGTGAAGTAGCCTGGACGCGGGCTATGACGCTTATCATCGGTTCCAGCGTTTATGCATTTACGCTTATGCTTTCGGCGTTTCTGACCGGACTGGCGCTGGGCGGAGCCGCATTGGGCCGGATCGCAGACCGTCATAAAGACCCCTTGATATTATTCGCGGGGCTTGAACTGGGCATCGGATTTTTTGTTCTTTCTTCCATAGTTCTTCTGGGCCGGATGCCGGTTTTGTTTCTGGATTATTTTTCGATAACCGAGCGAAGTTTTGCGGGGCTTCAATTTATAGAATTTTTCCTTATTTCGCTGATCATGTTCGTTCCGACTTTTTTAATGGGCGCAGCCTTTCCGGTTGTCAACAGGCTTTATGTAAGAAACATCAGCAACCTGGGCAGAAAGGTCGGCGATCTTTATTTCGTGAATACTCTGGGCGGAATAGGCGGATCGACGACGGCCGGTTTTCTGCTGATTCCGGCTATCGGAAGTCAAAGTACTCTGACCTTGGCCGCATGCCTTTTTCTGACCGTCGGACTGGTCGCTTTTCTGCTGAACAGAGCGGCTCCAGTCAGTAAACGAGTCCTTTCAGGGAGCATGCTGGTCGTTCTCTCCGTGGTGTATGTCCTGTCGATACGCTCCTGGAATCCGCTGTTGATGACGAGCGGCATTTATGTTTACGCTCCGAACATGGAAGATGGATTCGAAGCTGACCGTAAATTTCTTTTCTACGAGGAAGGATTGCATTCGCAGGTAGCGGTCACGAAGAAAAGCGGAATAAAAAGTTTGCGTATCAACGGAAAAACGGACGGTTCTTCCGGCGCGGACATGAAAACACAGGTATTGCTGGCTCAGATACCCATGATCATGCATGAGGAGCCCGAAAAGGTCCTGATAATCGGTTGGGGTACGGGAGTCACCGCGGGTTCGGCTGCAAAATATGAAAAAGCCGACATTGAGGCGGTGGAAATCGATTCTCTGGTCGTCGAAGCATCGAAATTTTTCGCTGAGGAAAATCACAATGCCCTGGATGACCCTCAAATAGATATTATACTGGCTGATGCCAGAACTTATCTGCGCAACATTCCCAGAAAATATGACGTCATCATCTCCGAACCCTCCAATCCATGGATCACCGGCGTTTCAAACCTTTTTACTTCAGACCAGTTTCAGATATTTAAAAATAAACTCAAGCATAACGGCGTCGTCTGTCAGTGGATTCATGCTTATTACATGGAACCGGAGGATTTGAAGACGATTTTCAGGACATTCCTGCACGTCTTTCCGCATGTCACTCTCTGGGAAGGTTCGGAAGGCGACTATCTCATGCTCGGCAGCCTGGAACCTAAAACGGTTTTGCCTGCTACGCTGACGGAAAGAATCAACGAACGAAAACTCGCGGGTGAACTGAGTTCGATCGAAATATACGACATCCAGGACCTTATCGACAGGTTCCTTATGAACACCGAATCTCTCGGCAATTTCGTCGGAAAAGGCCCGCTTAATACCGACCAACGCCCTATAATCGAATTCAACGCGCCGCATGCCCTTTTCAAACACACCTACATCACAAATAAAAAAATGATTGAAGAGGCTGCGCTTGATGAATTTCCCGGCGTCCTGGAGTAAATTAAAGGAGTGGTATTAAAATGAGTATAATGGACTGGTTGGACTACATCCTGAAAAGGAATCAGGGTGAAGGGTCCAAAAAGATCAGAAAATTAACCTCAAAATTGACCAATAAGCATATTGATGAGGCGGAAAGATATTCCGCTGTCGAACAACTCAGAGATATAGGAGACCAGGAGGCTATCCGGGCCATGCTTAACCGGTTTAACGTCATGGTTGAGTCTGGAATCAAGGATAATGAGGAAAAACAGTATGTTTATGAACAACTGTTGAGTCTTGGGGAAAACGCTGTAAACCCCGTCATGAATTTTCTTCGGACAGAAAAAGAAATCAGTTGGCCCCTGAAAGCGCTCTCGGAACTCCTTCCTCCTGATAAATTCAAAGAACGCGTTATCGAAATACTGGGAAGGATGGAACCTTTTTATTCGTCAGACAAGGAAAACGCCAAGAAAGTCGAGCTGATAGAAGCCCTGATGGATTACAAGGGGGAGGACGTCATTGAGGCTGTCGAGCCTTTTCTGGAAGATACGAACGACGACGTGAGGATCGCTGCTTTGGAGTTGCTTGCTCGACACGAAGATGACAAGTGGCGTGAATTCCTTATTGAAAGCATGCTTGAAAGTCACGATCGTCCCAGAATAAGGATTAAAATCGCTCAGCTCCTTTGCCGGTTGAACTGGCCCGTTACAGGATACAGGAAAAAAGTCGAAGCCGCCCTGCCAGATGGATTCTACCTGGACGGCAAAGGACACGTTAAAGCCCAACCCGGCATGATGGAGGAAAATTAAATGGAAACAAAACCCCTGATTATAAAACCCGAAGACAAACCGCCGCAACCGGTAGAAATGGAAGGCGCAGCCCGGGCCCATTTTTCCATACTCATCGGAAAACAAGAAGGCGCTCCTCATTTCATTATGCGCAGGTTCAGCGTCGAACCGGAAGGTTTTTCGCCTTTCCACCACCATCCTTATGAACATGAAGTCTACATTTTAAAAGGAAAAGGAACGGTGAAAGCGAAGGATTTTGAACAGCCCTTCAAGGCCGGGGATGCGGTTTTCGTTCCAGCAGACATTATGCACCAGTTCATCAACACGGAAAAAGAGGACCTCGAATTTCTATGCATTATTCCGGCGCAGTAAAAGACCCCATGCTTGCGGGAGAACTTTATTTTACTTGATTTTTTTTGATCGATTGTTGTGTTTTAGAAAGAAATCAAAATTTTTATCAATGAATTCAGGGTGATGTGAATAAAAAAAACGGCCTTCCGTTGCGATTCCAGCATCGATGACGACCGTGCGTTCTTCCCGGCGCCCTTTTGATCCTTCACTGTCGTGAGATTCTTCATGTGTTTCGACCAAAGAATCGATCATCTTTTTAAGAGTCGACGGTTCGCTCTGATTTCCTTAAAAACCTCGCTTCTGGTCGATACTCGCCCAGCGTTCCATAAATCGGGTTTTCCTTGGAGGGAACGATCGGCCATTCAGGATCGAAAGCAAATACTGGAATGCAAATACA
>CAZUFC010000286.1:0-4288 GCA_964619725.1 uncultured bacterium
CTTCATCGTCCATGTAAAGAGCGAAATGAGGCGTCTGCTGATTTTTCAATTTTAGCGAAGTGTAATAAACTGTCCCCCCATAAAGGATGTTATGAAATATCCAAGTTGTGCCGTTAAAATAACAATACCTCAACTCACCAAATCCATCCGCGTCATAAGAAATATGTGGTCTATCTTGATAATCAAGTTCAATAGAAGGATACTCTCCTCCAGTCGATGAATCTTCAACTTGTTCCATTTCCCACGCATTCTCTCCAATTTTTTTAAACAAAAATAACCCAGCTTGATAATCAGCAGCGATCCAGGGATTACCGTTAGAATCATGTGCAATGCTTGTTGGATTATTGCTTGAGACTTCGTTAGTTATAACATCGATACTCCAAATCCCTGAATCCTTCAATGCATATCTGTAAGTCTGATCAAGACGATCGAAAAAACTAATGTGAATTCTATCTGCAGACTCAACACTCATGGAAACGTATGCAGTTTTTCTGTCGCTGACTACTTCATCTCGCCATGTCGTTCCCTCACGATAATGAACCTTCAACTGATCTCCGCCAGTAGCCAATATCCTTGTTCCGTCAGGAAAAACATATAAACAACGATGCGGAGCCCAGCCGGAAAACCAGGCCGGGCATTGTACGCATTCCAGATTCCATTCGAGGTCTGCAAAGGCGACGCTGAAAAATGCAACAGAGTGAAGCATGATCATTAAAATTACTTTTTTGACTGAGTTAAAATTTACTGAAACAAACATAATTCAGAAAATCCCTCAAAAAATAAATTCAATCATGCCGTCTATTCGTGAAAGGCAGATATGTGGACTTCAAGAAGGGGAGGGGATGAATGAACCTCCCTCCACACTACGTTGGGCAAATTTGCTCCGTCAAGGCATAATGATACGTTTTTCAGATCAAAAAAATGATCAGGATCATCCCAGCTGATTATCTCATAGTCGTCTTCTGATCCTTTCCAGGTATAACCTCCGTCTGTGGAAAAAATGTATAAACATTCACGGTTCTGCAGGTAAGTCAATTTCCCGCGCAAAGCAACATGGAGAATCCCGTCACCAGAGATTTTCAAATCAGGATTCAATTCCCCGGCTGTAAGTGAAGTTGTCGTGAATTCATCCGGTTCATCCCAGTGAATCACATTTTCATCGACAAAGGCTTTAAGGTGATTAATCTCGTGCGCCCCTGCGGCTGCCTCCCTTCCAAAGACGGCATGAAATATGGACAACTCTGGAGAACTGTCTTCCGAATCGTCGAAACTCTTCTTAGAATTTCTAGAAGAAGCAGCAGGAGACGCAATAGAGATACCTCCGAAATCGTCATCATATTCCGCAATGTAAGCAGAATCAGTGTCGTAATAATACCCCTCACTATCGCAGATTGAATACATTATGCAGGACCTTTCCAGCCGATCAAGCCAGACGACGCAGGCATGACGATTATGATATGCAATATCGAGACCGCTGAACTCGTCAGGATCATAAACCTCTTTAACCTCATGATTTATCATTGCATAACCTGGAAAATCATCATCTGGAATGAGAACGCATGTTTCGACGTCTAGCTTGTCGTTATCGCGAGCCTGGGCCCAGGCTAAATATAAGTAACCATTATCCCCCAAAGCTATTCTAGGAGAGAAAGCATCCTCTTCTGCCAATTCATTGCTGACAATAAAATCAGCAATACGAGAAGACCAAACGCTATCATAACTTTCGTGATCGCAAAATCCGAAAAATATCCTTTTTAGTCTGTTTGTACCATAATCAACCTTCTGGCTCCACAAAGCATAATATTCGCCACGCGCTCCGACCGCTATATCGATACCGCAGGTACTGCAATCAGGATTAAAAGACCCCAAAAAGCTGATAGCCTTTTTTTTATAATTGATCCCCGTCGAATATTCATGAAAATTAATGTCCCGAGCGGGAGTGACGATAACCTCAGAGCTGACTTTATCGACTTCATAAACTCCAAACTTTCCCAACTGCTGCCAAGCCGCAAACATCCGGCCGTTCAATCCGCAAAAAACCGCAGGCGGATTCACCGAGAAACCGTCATCAGGATCGCTTATCACTATATCCTCCAAAGCTCCAGACCACCATCCGGCATTAACCATACCGCCCGTTACTGACAATACAACAACTGACAGAAGAAAACAAAAACACCTCTTTTGCATCCTTAATCCTCCTTGATGAATTATGAAATTATAATACCCAAAACCGTCTGCCGGCTTCTATCAGTTTCCATGGTAATGATGGAAAAAAGAAAGTCAAATTAAAAAGTCTTTTTTGTTATCTATTTTTGCAAAATAATTTGTTTGCAGTTCAGAGTTCAGGGTTGAATTTTTATCTGAAGTTTTTGCGAATGGGCAGCGATTGGGATATCAATACGTTCAGGTTTCCAGTTTCAAACCCTCATCACTTTGACAATATTCTTTTTTTTTACTACATTCATCCCAGTTCATTAGTGATGGAAACTTCGCTGATGAACGGTTCTGAGCGCTGTTTCAGGTTTCTTGAATCCTGCGGCGGTCTGTTTGACAGTTGAAAAAGAGGATGAAAAGTTAATGCCGGAAATGAAATGTTACATACTTGCAGGACCTAATGGAGCGGGAAAAACCTCTTTTGCTTATGAATTTCTTCCACTTGAAGCGGAATGCCTGAATTTTATAAATCCTGATTTAATTGCGCACGGACTTTCGCCCTTCCAACCTGAAAAAATGGCTATTCCTGCTGCCAGGCTCATGATCAGGCAGATTGAAGAATGCGTCAAGAATAAAGAATCCTTTGCTTTTGAGACCACACTCAGCGGTAAAGGTTTTCTTAAAAAAATAGATAATTGGAAAAAAACAGGATACGAAGTAATCATTTATTTTTTTAAGCTGCCGTCGGTCGAGTTTGCTTTTGAACGCGTTAAACTTAGAGTATCCCGTGGGGGGCATAATGTCCCGGAGCATGTGATTCGACGCCGATTTCAAAAAGGATGGGAAAATTTCAATGCCTTCTATAAATTGAAAGCAGATTCGTGGATACTTTTTGATAACTCCGGCGATAAGCCGGTCATCATCGAACAATCGGAGAACAGAGCGTGAATAATACTGATAAATACGCAATGATGGGATTAAGGGCCTTAAAAAGAGCTTCGGAAAAAGTAGCCGAAGATGCACGCAAGAATAATTACAAAATTCCGGTATGGAAAAACGGACGCATAGAGTTCGTTATTCCTGAAAAACACAAAGATAAAGGCAAGGCATGATAGTAAGCGTACGAAACGGGGCATTGATAAAAAACAGGACTTTTGAAGTAAAATTCGACAGAATATCCCATCATTTTGTTTCGATTGCGATCCCGATACCGACCCCGATTACTCAAACAGACCGTCAAAAGTTTTGAAAGATGTGTAACCCCGGTTTGATCAGTCCCCTATTAAGTTATAATTTCTGAACTCCTGACAAGAATGTCACAAACTATTGAAAAAGTATGTTTTTCTTGGATTGCAACTCGGCATAATAATTGTGAAGTTTTTAGCCCCCCCCTATATCCCCCCGCAGGCGGGGGGACTTTGTTTTACAAGAATTTTTTCGAACATCTATAGTTTTTTTCGTCAAACATTTCACAATTTTTCATTAGCGAATGTCAGGAGATGTGAATTTGCATTGACTTTCGTGTATAAACAACCGGTTTATTTGCTGAAAGTTGCCGGGAATGTTTTTTCGACCGGCAAGGCCGATATCGACAGAAGATGTATGGGCAAAGATGAATCTGATAATGGGAATTTCGTTACGCTGATTTTTTTGTTTAGACAAATTGCATCCTGTGTTAGTCCAGACAAAAAAAATTAATCGAAACGACTCTGCAATTCTTCCGCCGGGTCGCCTTTGTCCGACATAAAAACACAAAAATCGATAAAACCGCTGAAAAATTATTTATCGCCCCTCAAAAACAAAAAAACGGAATCAAAACATTCCCTATTCGACTCCAAGCAAAGGCCAGCATACGGCCCGGTTCCCGTAAACGTCAACAGCCGAAATTTCAAACAAATATTCCCCTTTGGGCAACTGACCTGCATCAATTCCGTCGACAACCAGAGTATAAAGCCCGTCGCCGGCAGCCCAATCTCCCTGGGTCCCGTCGTCTTTGAGCTCAGCGCCGGTCGGCGAACCCTGAAAAACCAACTCGACTTTTTGTACCGGATGCGCCGATTCCACCCAGGCGATCAGGTCCAACTTTTCGGTTTCCTGATCGATCAGACAGGTATCGAACCATCCCGCCGTCATA
>CAZUFC010000287.1:0-4277 GCA_964619725.1 uncultured bacterium
CTGTCCAGCATTAAATTTTGAATCGACAATCGAGTTTATGGACAGTCACTAACTAGTCATTATACTCTTCTCTTTTCGCGTAGATTCGTTTGATTCGTGGTTTTTATTCTTTCAACTTCATCAACCTCAATCGCGTTTACCGCAGACACTGGTCGAATTTTTATCGCAATCTTGCTTTCATCCATTCGCGGTAATTATTTAGCCACTAGTTATACAGCTCCCCTCTCCCCTGACTCAAATCGAAAAAGAGAAAGGGTCTTCCGGGGGTATTCTCTGTTTAGTCCCGTTTTTGGCTTCCAGTTCAATTCGCCAGCGGCACTGTTTGTTTTTTCTCAGCGGATGAATCATTCCCCTTAGTTTATTCCGGTGAAGGGTCAACGGCGAGGGGTGGGTCATACCGTCCACTTCGTAAATCAGCATGGCTTTCTGAAGAGATTCGGGATGTTTGATTGAGCAATCGATATAAATTATCTTTTCCGGCAGAGGCGGATCGGGCGTCATTTTCCACGAATCAATCTGTGGTGTCGGGAAGGCCTGTTTGTCTCCGGCTTGTCTTGCTTCGAAAGTTTTGCCTTTAAGTATTTGAATATGTCCGTTCCGGTATTGATCGCCCTGAAACATGGGTTTTACAATTTTAATTTTTTTGTTGACCGGCATTTCAGCCACGTACATGAATTTATCCCAGGAGCCGCAGGCCAGGAAAGCCATATTTCGGCGCTGAACTATAGCGGGTGACGAATAGATGGGTCCCTGAGTATGGATCGTGTATTCATGCAGAATTTGACCGTCATGTTTTATGACGAACACATCGCCGCGCCATGATCCGACGATCCATTCGGTTTTTCCGCAGTCATCGATATCTGCGGCGATAGGTGAAGCCCATATATAGCCTTCGAGATCGACGGGGAATCCCGGAGCGATGCTTCCGTCGGCTTCGAACACATAAAATTTATCGGCTCCGACGCCGATTTGCAGTCTTCCCTCTTCACCGGAATCGGATATGCATGGTGTGGAAACGGTCCAACTTTTCAGTGGAACGGGATATCCTGGAACCCGGGAGCCGTCTGAACGAAAAGCGTACAACTGATCCGAAGCTATTATTATTTCGTTGAAGCCGTCTCCATCCAGGTCTGCTGCCGCAGCGCACGCCCAGATAATATGAGCAACTTCTGCAGGCCAGCCCGGCAGCATCTTTCCGTTCGACTTCCATATTCGTATACCCTGGTCCCACGAACCGATGATTACTTCATTTTTCCCGTCACCGTCGACATCCGCCATAGTCGGAGACGCGGAGACGAAATGGCCTGTTTTCTGAGGCCAGCCGGGACAAACCCGCGCTTTTTCGTCGAGGACATAAACTGCACCGTCGTCCGACCCGAAAATTATTTTTCTTTTTCCATCGCCGTACAAATCGAACAATGCCGGCGTACTGTAAACATCGCCGCCCGTCTGAAAAGGAAAGCCGTTTAATGAACTGCCGTCCATACGAAAGCCATACAAGGCATCATCATCGTTTCCGCAGAAAATTTCCGGAATGCCGTCTCCATTCACATCGCCCACGGCAGGTGATGATGCGAAAAATCGTTTTCCCCGGCAGGGGAATCCCGGAAGGTATTCGCCTTCCGGCGTCGTTACGTGCAGACCGTCTCCTCCCCAAGCAAGCAGAAGTCTTCCCTCATGTTCAAACCATACAGGAGAGGAGGATATGTATGCGCCTGTTTTTATTTTTCTGATCTTCACGGTTTCCTCATGGTCAATAAAAAATGATCGCCCAAACCGCATAACGGATTCCAGTTCCCTATCAAGCTCTCCGCTCGATTCGTCAGCTCCCACAACTTTTCTAATCCTGGATGTCTATCCGTGAACCGCGGAGGAGGATACAGAAGTCCCAGAACTTCGCATCTTTCAGGAATTAAACCCTTGAAAGCCCTGCGATACTCGGCCGGCGTCGGAAAATAACATTTGACCTCATACGACCCCACTTTTAACGTCGTCCCCTTTTTCGACCTACGATGGAAAAGCGCATTGATGCGCAGACTGAATAAATCAATGATCCAATCCCAGATGCAATGCCGAGGCATTATACATACGACGAAACGTCCGCCCGTTTTTAACAGATCGTAAACCGGCCCGCTGATTATTGAGGGGTCCGACAGAGTATTCAAAGCCCCGAAATTGGAAAATATGCCGTCGAATCTTTCCTTTTCGCTGAATTTGAGTTCCAGTTCTGAAATTTCAACCTGAGCGAAACGAACGGCATCTTTCAAGTTTTCATCTATCTTTTCTTCAGCCGTCTTCAACATGTTTGCCGAGCAGTCTACAGCCGTTACTTTACAGCCTCGTTCCGCCAGAAATACCGCATCCTCGCCGGTCCCGCAACCCAGTTCCAACACCTCTTCTTCCCTTTTGAAACATCGCACTAATTCACTACGAACCCTCTTTCTCATCAGTCGCATGGACACGTTTTCAAGATAACGGACATCATAATTCTTCGCCATATAATCAAAAGCATTTTCAAGCTCTTTGTTTATATTTGTTTCATTCATCGGAAACCAGAGAACTCAAATTAAAAACGGTCCTGATGCCGAACGCTGTAAATTTATCCCATATGTTCCTCAGCGTCGTCCTGTTTTGATCAGTTACCCGCTTCCAATTGAGCAGCAGTAACTTACGGGCGTACCGATAATAAATTTCAGGATATTTTCTCCTGTAGCTTATCCGGTATTCGTTCGTGTATCGCCAGGCTTCGCCGTCGGTAATGCGGCCTTTCACTTCGTTGTAAAACGCTGTTCCCGGCAAAGGATAGGCGATCGACACGCTTAATTTGTCAGGTTCTATTCTCTCCACCAGCTCAGCAGTCATCAAAACTTCACGCCTGGTTTCTCCGGGGTATCCGATCATAACGAAACAGGCTAACTGAATCTCCTGGTCATGGATCAGGCGGGCTGCCTGACGGGATTGTTCCACCGACGTGCCTTTGTTCATGGCGTCGAGGATTCTCTGCGATCCTGATTCAATTCCGCACCAGACCCTTGTACAGCCCATTTTTTTTAAGTTGCGGACGACCTCTGAATCCAGGCAATCGGTCCGGGTCAAACATTCAAATTTGACGTGAAGTCCCCGCTGATCAATCTTTCTCGCCAACTCGGCTATGTAATCCTTATTCGTCGTGAATACGTCGTCCAGTATCCGGAAATAATCCGGCTGATATTGTGATTGCAGAAGCGACATCTCATCAATGAACTCCTCCGTTCCACGCAACCTGTAACTGTCCCCGAAAATCGGCTTCGCACACCAGCTACATTTATAAGGACATCCTCTGGCCGATAAAATGGGCAGTATGCTGTAACCCCGGTAACGTGCGTTGAATTCCATGTAACGCTCTACATCAACCAAACTGAAATCGGGAAACGGTAAATTTTCAATACCCCGCATCAGTTCCCGTTCCTCAAATACCTCTCCCGCACCGCCGTTACTCAACAATAAACCCGGTATTCCCCTGCACGAATCAATCCCTCCAGATTCAAAAGCCTGCAATATCTGTAATAATGTCTCCTCCCCTTCTCCCTTGACCACAAACCTGGCTCCAGCATTAAAATAAGGCTCCGGCGCTATACTGGGATCAGGACCCCCGGCTATCACTATCCTTCCGCTCGCTGCAGACCTTTTGATCAGTTCTAGCGAACGAGCCCTCGTTATCAAATTAGCCGAAATCCCGATAATTCCCGTTTTCGCTTCCTTCAGGCGTCCTTTGATATCCGAAAGCGTAAGAAAAGCCCCATCAAGCGTCGATACTCTGTAACCATTTGTTTTTAAATATGATGCGAGATAAAGAATCCCCAACGGCGGAAAAACGTCCATGCTGGACGGCGACGCCTTCTCCTGCTCAACAGAATAAGGATTAACGAGAAGTATGTCTGATTCCTTATTTCGCAGTGATTGCATCATAGATACTTTAACCGTTAATTTTACCGGTACATCCAACGTAATTAATGTTATTAACCGGCAATATATATGTCAAATCACAGTTTCCAACAAGCTCGTTGCTCAAGAGGTAATAAATTCAGAACTTATGACATGGATGTCATTACCCATTGAAAAAATCGGCATTGATCAAAAAAGCGTCTTTTGAGGTTACAATTCGACAGAATCGTCTATCATTTTGTTTCGATTTCGATCACGATTGCGATACCGATGCCGATACCGATTGCGATACCGACCCCGACCCCGATACCGATTGCGATACCGACACAAATTGTCAAAAGTTTTGAAAGAAT
>CAZUFC010000288.1:0-4267 GCA_964619725.1 uncultured bacterium
ATCCGACGCCTGAAGCAGCATTAGGGAAAATTCGCCGTTTATGGACAAAAACTAGCGATTTTTTTTGGCGTAAAGTTCCCGTTAAATATTTGTCTCGATTGCGATACTGATACTTCCCCCGAATAATGATATAAAGCGTTGTCGATCTGACAGCGATGAGTTTGTCTGATAGATGCTTGTGAATATGAAGCATCTTCAGTAGGGAGGATTTCATTACGCCGATTTTTTTTTAGGGAAGACGAATTTTACAGCGTGTTCGATCAGTCGCAAGAGACGATTCAATAATGGCCTGTAATTACGGATTTTACCAGTATTGCCGTCATGGCTGACTCATCATAGGGATCGGGATCGTAGAAAATTTATATTTCCAGATTGGTCAATTTCAAAACCTTCAGGAAAACGAGAAAGCGATTGAAATTCAATCGATCGAAAACATGGAAGCGGAAGTCCAGATTGCGGTTGTGTTTTAAATCATCCATAAATTTCAGACTGAATTAATAGGCGTATGATGTGATGACGGTGAAAAGCAACAATACCGACAGCCAGGAGATCGGCAATACGAATTAGCGGGGTTGGACCAGCGGTTGCAGGAAGTACTGACCGGGGCCCAGTCGATAGAACCGGTAGGGATGTCTTTTGGGGAAGCGTTTGATCAATTGCCGGTTTCTTATCTTGAGGTCTCTTACCAGCAGTATTTCATCCGACAGGTCGGGCTTGTTGTTTCTTAGGCTCAGTACGGCGGACGGGAGGTCCAGGATAGAATTATTGTCCGCTCCGGGAGCGACGTAGAAGTAAAACGGGGTGAAGACCAGGGCGGGTTTTTTTACATTTTGTTCCAGATAGTTGTATGGTGCTTCGATTTTTTGGGCCGTCAATTTCAAAGCAGCGGTTTGCAGGGGCACGAAAAGGGTCCAGGATGCTATCGTCGCTGCTAACCACAGACTCAGGGGATCGCCCAGAATGTTTGTAATTTTCCTTTTCGACGCTTTTTTCGCGATGATTTCCAATCCTGCAGCGGCCAGGAGAGCGGCGGGAACCAGGAGAAAATAGTAATAGACCGGACCTGTATCGGCTGTTCCCGGCCAGAAGTAAAAGAAATAGACCGTGAAAGCGCCGGCGATCATTATTCCGAATACCTTGTTTTTCAGTTTTTTAACCAGGAAAACGCCTGCAGCGGCCGGAAGCCAGGATACGGGCCAGCCGAACATCCAGAAATTCATACGGATGAAATTGACCGCCATGTTCTTTAATCCTTTTACAGGCGTGTGAACCAGTCCCCAGGGGTAAAGTCCGAAACCGAAGGCGAAATCTGCGCCTGATTCATGGTCTTTCCAGAGCGGATTATAATTGGTGGTGAAAGGACCTCCGTTGACGATCCAGTTTGTCAGCAGGTATAAACCGCCGGTAATGATTGAACCGAGCGCCATGAAGCCAATGGTCCTGAAGAAGTCTTTCTGCCTGTGCCGGATGAAATGGCTGACCAGTATGATCAGCAGGGGAACGCAGATTACCAGGGTATCGATAGGTCTTGTTTGAAGTCCCCATCCGCAGAGCATTCCACCCGCAATTGCCGCGATACTGCTGTAATTTTTCAGGGCATAAAAGAAAAAAAATAAGAAGGCCGCTAATATCATAATAATGGTGACCTGGGAGGAATGACCTCCTTGAGTGAACACGAACTGAGGCGAGAATAGTATGAAAAGGGCGGCGAGGAGTCCCCGTCTAGGCCCGCTGACCAGGCCGGCCGTTAAAAATATGAATATGACGGCAGCGCCTCCTGCTAAGCAGGGTAAAAAATGTTCGATTCCCAGGAGGTATCCTGCGGCGAGGAGTGCGGGATGCCCGAATGCGTATTGACTGTATATCTTGTCGGTTACTACCAGGAACTGATTCTTGAAGAAACCGGGAGGACCGTGCAGTTCAGCGGTAAGTGAGCCGGAAGCCAGGACCTGTGCCTGAAAACGGTAGACCCATTCATCATCCGTTAAAGGAGTCTGGCCGTAGGATGTGAGGTTCATTAATGCGATCAGTCCTGTTGCGGCCAGGAACAGGGCTGGAATCGTTATCTTTTTCCGCCGGACGGCAAATTCAACGCAGGCTTTCAGTTTCGCTTCCAGTCGCATCTGACGGAACGCCTTTACAAGCAATATAATCAGAATTGAACCGAAAAGGAAAAAATACAGGAATAGACGGGCCTCTTTCTGCCCGATGACTGAGAGGGCGGCGGTGGTCCGGTCGATTTTTCCGTATTGGTGATAATCTACGAATCCGGACGGACTGAAAGCGATGATGTGAAACAGGATGATTATAACGGCAGAGAGAATGAAATTCAGGGGAATTATGAATTTTTTTCGATGTGGCGTCATTTTTTTTTCTTCATTGTTTAAATCTGAAATTCTTGACATGTGTGTTCTAACTTATTGAATTAATTTGATTTTTTGTAAAAGTAACCGGAATGGATATTCTTTGCTTTACTGCCACTCCTAAATCCGATAGAAGAGCGTTGATTAATCGAAATTCAAACATGCGTTCTGACGTCAGTGTGGAGTCATGATGATGTTTCTTATGGTTGGGAATAGTCTTCATATTCGATTAATCAGCGGACCCGCGAGCGGGGGAACTTTGTTTCATTGAAATTTTTGACCGGTTGTCGTCTTTCATTGAATAATTCACGATTTTTTATCAAGTGACGGCAGGAGCTCAAAAAATTTATATTTTCCCGATCTGAAGATAACGCATAAGATGATCAGGATCGAGGAGGCTCCGACCGGAAAAGCGAGAAGCGGTTCATTATAAAGGAAGGATTTTACTGATGCCAGGAGCACGATGACGGGGAAGAAGAGGGCGGGCGGCAGTACGTGTTTCAGCGGGGATTCGCGGGAATCATTTATGATAAGGCCTGCGATGAACTGAATTAAGAGAGCGACCAGGAACCATCCCAGGAAATTATGGAGGGGAATGCCGAACCAGATGCCTTTCGTTTCCCAGGTCCAGCGTCCTTCATGCACCTGGTTGAAGTCCATGGCTGCATCCCATAGTGTCATCAGGCCGGCTGCGGCGAGAGAAGTCAGAAATCCCCTTTTCCCTTTTTCGTAAAGATGCAGAACCGATTGACCCGTTTTTGCGGCGCATACCGATGCGGTGCAACGGGCTGCATGATTCATGGCGAACCAGACCAGGGGTATGATGAGGGGGACTCCCAGAACGGCCGGCCCCAGGTTGTTTTCGTATCGATAATTTCCGAAAATGAGGCCTGTTTCTTTTCCGATGTATTCAGCCGCCCACCAGACGAAAACGACGATCATTGCAACTGACGCTCCTTTTTTGATGCCGAAAAGCCCTAGAGTGTGAACGGCGCCGATCAGGAAGAAACTGAGGAAAAGAACTACCTGGCTTTGTTCAGGGTCCGCATTGAAAAAATGTAGTCCCAGGTGCCTGAAAAAGAGGATGGGGATGATGGAAAGATAAAGAAGGAGCGAGTAATGCGGCTTAATTTTTTTCAGTAATGGGATCAATTCGGATTAATTCTCCGGATTTTTTTCATTCATCGTTCAGATGTACCGGTATTACCGGATTTCCTGGCGGCACCCGGACATACCTCATGAAGTTTACAACAGCCGGCTTCATGCGGCAATGTCCTTTTCAGCGCTTGTCCGTAAGCTGGGGTCAAGATTCAAATTTCAGCGGTGGACTGGCGCTGTTCACCATTTTTCATACAAAACCTGTTACGAAAGTCCATATCACTGCGCCTTCAATCGCTGTTCCCTATGGACCAGCTCGACATCGCTCTGCTATGTTTCTGCAGTCCTCCAGTCCGCCACACTTGAATCTGCGGGAATCTGAATGCTCTCACTACGATTTTTTATGAGAAATCCTGGCTCTATCCTCCGGGAAACATCAGCAGGTTCTGGGGAGTGATCTAGTATAGGCAATTTGTAGCGGAAGAAAAAAATGACTGCGTAAATTCCCCATTAGAAATGGGCATTGATCAAAAAAGCTCTTTTGAGGTTACAATTCGACAGAATATCCAATCATTTTGTTTCGACCCCGATCCCGACCCCGATTACTGAAAGAAACTGTCAAAAGTTTTGAAAGAAGTGTAACCCCGGTTTGATCAGGCCAGTTTTTTGCTTTAAATACAATGAACTCTTCCTATTATCCTAATGTCAAAGCCCTGCTAAGGGGGAATTTTATACGCTGATTTTTTCGGGCTAGATAGTGCCTGTCCATAAACTCGATTGTCGATTCAAAATTTAATGCTGGACAG
>CAZUFC010000289.1:0-4252 GCA_964619725.1 uncultured bacterium
AGAAAATCACACTTTTTCAATAGGTTGTGACATTCTTGTCAGGAGTTCAGAATTTCGACTGTTGGTTTCAGTAATAGGGGTCGGTATCGGGATCGGGATATCAATCGAAATGATGGGCTATTCCTTAGAATCGTAACCTCAAAAGACGCATTATTGATCAATGCCTGAATCCATCCTCACGATGACATATAATGTTAACCGCTCCAATGATCTCAATCACCCTTAAATATAAATAATACCCGTCCACCCTTCTCTTTTCGCGAGAATTCGCGTAATTTCGCGGACGATAAATTCTTCCCTCATTCTCCCCATCCGAAAGCGGCCGAATCCATGAATCCGTATAAAAAGGAAACGTCGGGATCGGTCATGGCCGCGTAAAAGCATATGCCCTGCGCTTCCCCGGCATTGTCCGGCCATTCGAACGGTTCCACTGCTTCCACAGTCGTTTCGCCTTCTTCAATTACCGGGTATTCGTCGATATAACAGTCGACGTCTTCCCCGAAATCCGGTCCCCAGAACAGGCTGCCGAAAGCATCCAGCATGATGAACAGCGGCATGCCTTCCAGTCTCATGCCTGTGTTGTTGCATATCGCGGCACGGCAATAGAACTCATCGCCTGCGCGAAAATAGTCGTCCGGGATTTCTATGGTCACGCCCAACTGTTCGCAGACGTCGGGGTCTGTGTTGTAGTATTCGTAGGTTTCCTGGCCGTAGTATTCTCCGCCGCCGCCGAACATGACGGTTCTTTTTCTTGCCGAATCGTATGCCATTGCGTGGGATGAGGTTTTACGGGGCGTCATTTCCGTGTTGATATGATGCCAATCATATCCGTCCCATTCCCAGGTGTCGTCCAATGGTGGTTCCATCTGATGGAAGCCGCCGTAAAGAACTGTTCTGCAACGATTTTGATCGAAGGACATATTGTGATATTCGCGGTACATCGGCACATTTTCGGCCGGTTCTCTGTATCGCCATTGTTCGCCGTCCCATTCCCATGTTTCATTTATGTAAGTGGGCGGAAAATACGGCGCGCCGGTATAGCCGCCGAACAGCACCGTGCATTTTCGGCAGGAATCATACGCCATGGCGTGTCCGGCCAGGGGATAAGGTCGGGGCGCTCCTTCGGCTATTTCGATTTTTCGCCATTCGGTCCCGTCCCATTCCCATAATTCGTCGCTTATGTAAACCTCATAATAAGGCCCGTACCCGTTGATGCCGCCGTAAAGAACCACCCTGTTTCTGTCGGAATCGTAAGCCGTCGCATGACCCAGAAGTGCGTCGGGTTTTGCATCGGGAGTTTCAACTTGCCGCCAGGCATCGCCGTCGTATTCCCAGGTATCGTCGTGACGGCCGCTCGAATACCTGCCTCCATAAAGCAATACCGTTTCCCTCAACGGATCGAACGTAATTTCACATCCGTACATGCCCGGAGGCTTCACCGAAGGTTCAAGCAAAACCCATTCCGTCCCGTCCCAGGACCACGTATCGTTGAGATAATTATTAAAAGATTTGCCGCCGAACAGTATCACTCTCTCATTTATCGAATCATACGTCATGTCGTGCTCAAACCTGTAACTCGGACTGGCAGGAATCGTCGGAACACGCTCCCAATCGCTTCCGTCATACGACCAGGTGTCGTTTTTCATCTCGCCGTCGTAACCTCCGAACAGGATAGTTTCACCTTTTGTACTATAGTAAACCATAGCATGACTAATTCTTGCAGAGGGTTTATTTTCAGTCTCTACGCGCTGCCAATTTTGACCGTCCCACTCCCAGGTTTCATCAACATAATTAGGCGTAAGTCCGCCGAAAACGACAATTTTATGTCGTTCTTCGTCGTATATCATACCGGCCCTCCATCTTTTTTCAGGCTTGTCACATGTCGTTTCTGCCATCGTCCAAGCAACTCCATCCCATTCCCAAACATCATTAACTGTTCCTCCAAAAAGAATGACTTTCCCCGACACGGAATCAAAAACCATGGAATGACCGCATACTCCTCCCGGATCGATTGATGTTTCAATCATCGTCCAATTTATTCCATCCCATTCCCAGGTATCGTTGTAAGGTTCATCTCCAAAAAGACCGCCAAATAATACGGTTTTTTGTCTAATTGAATCGTAAGCCATTGCATGTCTATGTCTAGGCGGCGGCGAATTTGTCGGATATCGCTGAATCCATTCTGATCCGTTCCACTCCCATGTGTCGCCATAAGAACCCGGCTTATAAATATCAACGCCTCCGAATAAAACAACTTTACTTCTCTCCGCATCATAAGCCATTGCATGCTGTTCTCGTCCATTGGGTTTGTCGGCGCCGCATTCGATCTCTTCCCATTCGATTCCGTTAAATGACCACAAATCATTTTTATAATCTCCATCATTTCCTCCGAACAATAATATTCTTTCACTATTTTCATCATAAACCGCCGCCGCAGAAAATCTGACTGTCACTGGACTCGTTCTTTCTACCCAGTTCATTGCTCCGTCTGCGATCGAAGCAACTATAAAAACGAAAAGCATCCCAATTAGAATTCTTTTATTTATCATTTCATCTTCCTTGTATGAATATTCATCTAATATCCTCAATTTTCAATTTTACCGAATGACTCATCAGATGAAAAACATAGTCTAATGCTCAGAAGAAAACCGCCATTCTCCTAAGTTGATCAAATAACGGTGTTCTTTTTTATCCGATCTCGCGATCATGTCCATATCGCCGTCGAGGTCCACATCTTCCAGACGAAGGTCTTCAATAGATTCACACAGATTCACGCCGACCTTCTTTAACGGCATTTCTCCCTCACAACTGAAAATCCCGATGTTTCCTTCAGGTCCGGCAACCGCAAAGTCAATCCATCCGTCTTCGTTCAGTTTTCCCGTTTTAAAAACATCAACGGGTCCGCAGTCAATTCTGTTCAACCGAAATAATTCTTCACTTTTGTCCTTCATATGAAACAACTTCAAATCGTAAAGCAGCTCGCCGTCCTGAACGATGAATTCTGCACCCAAACGCTTTCTGCCGTATTTTCTCATCTTTACGGCATTATCGAATATATTTTCAATATCCAGAGCCGGAATCGGCTGCTCATCCTCATCAAAACTCAACACCCTTATTCCGTCAGAAGTCAAACACACAATATCGTATGTTTCTTCGTCTGATATCCTTGCAACATGAAAGTCGACGATCCCTGAAGTTGCTTCGATCATATCTTCCGTATGGTATTCCGTCGCGTCATCGCCGAAGACTACGAATAAAGTTTTTTTCTCGTCATGTTTGAGAACCATCATGTCGGGATAATCGTCATAATTAAGCAATGAATAAACGCCTTCGTCAGGCCCAATATATCCCTTGTTCGCTGGTTCTTTAACGACTATTCCTATCCCCACGGCTTCAAAAGGATCGACTCTCACGTTCGCCTGATACATGGCGGGATTTTTTATTTTCGTCAGCTTCAGCATTCCTCCGACGCCTTCCACATATTTGTATTCGTAGAATTCGTGATCCGGCGGATACGGAACAGGCCAATACTCCCTCAAATCTATCGGTGCAGTTTTCACGTTCCTGCCTGTGCTCATGAAATTGCTGAAGACAAGCATAAGACGATATTTCGCATTCTGTCCGGGTTCTGAAATGTCGGCGAGCCAGAAACTGTGTAAAATTGTAGGGGATTCAATGGAAACGTTTTTAGGCTTTTCATCATCAGGTTTTCCCTCTCCCTGATCTCTGAAAAATCCGTCCAGGTTATATCTCGCTTCCATTACAGGAATGATTGTCGTAAAACCTAGAGCAGGCAATAATTCACCGAAAAACAGACCCGCAGCGATTTTATCGCCGGCTCCATATCCCCAAAATTTGTATGAGGAAAGGAGATTCATCAGATATAGTTTTGATCCAAATCCAGGGTCAGTTGGATGATTCGGGTCATTAGCGTCGGTTTCATCAAAAAAATTAATAGTAACATTAGTATTGTCGATCTCAATCTCATTTCCTTCTGAATCAATCCCGACATCCACATCCATAACGGTCATTCTTGAGCCATAGGTGTAAGTGTAAGCCATCTCAGCATTATAAGCGTTCCACTGTTCCTGTTTAGATGGTTGCGGATATCCTCCGTAAAAGGTCCATTGTATTTCTTCATCGTCATCCTCTAATTCAGCATGCCAATAAAGATCGGGTGCAAAGGCGTTCTGACCATCCTGAAGCACGACGTATTCATGCACCAGGGCCTGCACCATCGGTATCCACATTA
>CAZUFC010000290.1:0-4217 GCA_964619725.1 uncultured bacterium
GATGTTCAAACTTCCCCGAATGCCGGGCTTCTCGGTGCATCTGACAAAGAACAATCAATACATGCTAAATCAGAAAATAGAGTAATTTTCACTCAGGACGATGACTTCCTTCGATTACATTCGTCGGGTTTGGAGCATGCCGGAATCGCTTATGCGCCACAGGGAACTTCAATTGGTAAGATAATCCGAGGATTAATGATGATCCGCCAATTACTCAATGCCGATGAAATGAAAGGACATGTTGAATTCCTGTAATATGGAAGTGACATGATTCAACAAAATTGTTCTTCTGCCTTATGTATAAGCCCAACCATCGGATGAACCGGACGGCGAAAACTCTTTTCAAAAAGCCGACAAGGAACCATCGCCACCGGATATCCTTGCCGTTGAACTAAACCGCTTCGCGGGAACTTTTTAAATTCCACCGCTATATTTAAATCACTCCTCTACATCAAAAAAAATGCGTCTTTTTAGGTTTCTTCATCGCGGTTCACTGATGTCGTCAACTTCGTCAAACAATAAATCTTCTTCTCACCTTCTCTTTTCGCGTGAATTAGCGTAATTTCGCGGACGATCATTCTTCTGAAATCGTTTATTCTTTGCTAATGATTATAGGAGAAGACTTTTGGCTGTTTAATGCCGGCTGCTGCGAGAAATTTTAAAGGGGGCCGATTTTTATTTTTTTCCATCCGCGAAATTTCACGAATTCACGCGAAAAAGATGGGCATCGTAAAAGTCACGGAGTCCGATTAAGCCTATGTTATAGAAATCCGGTACTATGAATTTAAATTTCAGTGGATAAAGCGCAAGTGTCCCTCGTGGAAGATTTTCGTATGGTAACATCGATACGGGCGTTTGAATGCGTATCAAGGAAGCGGCGAATTCATTGGAAAAAAAGCCGAAAAAGCAACCATAATCAACCATCCAGCAGCCGAATCAAAGGAAAAGACCAGAAACGAATAAAACTATAGCGCTTAGATAAATTCCCCAGGTTTCGCTGAGATAAATGGGACATTTCATTTACAAAAGTAAGCGAACTGATGATAGATTAAAAACCTGACGGCAATGAACTTTTTTTCTTTTCCAGGCAGTAAATCCTGCGCTCGTTTCATATTAAGCAGCCGGCAAAACCATATTTGAAAGGTGAGATACTGTTCAAGTTGAAGGCAAAAGAAAGAGTTAAAGCGCCTTAATGAACTCTTTCAAATAGTGTTTTTCAGGTTTCAAGCTCTTGAAGTCACAAGATAAACGGTTCACTTCATCGTTATCTCGTTTTCCGAACTCGTCATCAAAAACGCAAAGCGGATCAGAAACAAAATTCTCAAGGCTCATATAGCTGAGGAGGAAGCGGTAGTCATCCCAGACGTCGATTCTGCAATGCGAGCCTGATGAAGGACGAAGCCTTTAACGCCGTAAACGTCAGATTCGCAGATAAAATATGACCGTTGTTCGTCGTTTTGATTGAAAGGCTTGCAGGCCGCTTGTCGGATCATTTATCCATTTCTTTCATAGTATTTCGTTCGTGCTTTTTAATTTGCCTGCCGCAGCTTTTTTTCTTTTCCAGTCAGCAAATTGTGGCGCTGTTCGCATTGAAGAGGACAGATAAATTTTAAATCGACTTCAGGACTTCATTCCAGTCGTTCTTTTCCGGTTTCAATCTTTTGATCTTAGGGAACAGGCATATCATTTCATCGGCGTTTCGGTTGCCGCATTCATCGTCGTCAAAGCCGCAAAATATATCGATATTCAGATTTACGAGCACATATAGCCAGGATGGAGCCGGAGTCGCTCCGGCCGTCGAAACTGCAATACAGTCCGGGTGGAGGGCGAAGTAGGAAACTGCATCGACGGCGGATTCGCATATAAGGACATGACCGGGATTCGGCGCTTTTACCGAAAAGGCTCCCAGGTTCTTATCCGATCCCGAAGCCATTCCCACCCATCGTTTTTGCGACGTTCCTCTCAATTCAGCGCACACAACGTTTTTTTCTTTTCCAAGAAGTAAAAAACGGCGTTTGACCTCCAGTCGGCATATAGTTTTCCGGAACGAACGATCATATGAAGCAGGTTCTTCGGGATTTTACGTATATTATGCAAGTAATCCAGAACCCCGGACAGATTACGGTCTGACCTTTTGGGAGGTTGAAAGGATCGGTCGGCGTCAGGTTGAGCGAGGGCGGACTTTATGATGGAGCAATAAGGGAAGCGATCTGCAAGCCGGATGACCGCTGATTTGAAATCGAGTTTTTCAAGATGAATGATGAGATCAATTGCGCCGAATCCGCCTTCATGAAGTTTCCAGTTCATAAATTTTTGTCCGGTTACGCTGACCGGGCCTTTTGCCGTATGCCATTTGCTTTTGTCGTATTTGTCTCTGACGCTGCCGGTCATATCCATCACATCGATAAGGGATATGTCACGCACCATGGCTGCCGTTTGTTTAATGGAAACGTATTCCTCTTTCATGTTTCAGACGGAATCGGTTTCCAGTCGCGGTCTCAGGCTTACGCATTTTTTCATATTGAATTCCTTATACAGACGGATCAGCAGCTAAGGCTCAACCTCAATCGAATCGCTCCTTATTTTATTCGGCATATGACCTTCGAGTCTGATTATTCGGCGTACGGTTTTACGATCGATTCGTAAAAATCGGGCTATTTGCGAAATAGACATGCCTTCGGTATAAAACAAATAGATCGCTTTACGGATTTCCGGTCCTGTCATGAAAGTCCCTCATCGCCTTGTCGAACAGGTCCATATGTCTGATGATGCCCCCGGCGAGCAGGTTGGCCCTGGCGTAAAACGAACGAGTCTTGTAACGGGAATCGCGGATTTTGTGTATGACCCGCTGCATGTATTTTTGAGTTATTTCCAGATCCTTCAGCATGCCGGATTCCACAGTCGTGCAATCAATGAAAAATGTCTTTTCCTTACGACGATCCAGATACCATGAAATATCTCCATCCCTGATATGACTACGAAAATCTTCCGAACCCCGGAAATATCCCTCGGCCAGAAATTCAATGTCGCGAATGCTTAAATTTTTCCCGGCCGTCAATTCCACGAACTCCTCGATCTCATTCCGGCCGATTTTGTTTATACGTATAAACGGACGCAGAATGTACATGTAGGCGTAAACAGGAAATTGTCCGCTCATTATTCTTTCCATTACTTTCAGGCTCATTTCCTTTACAATGCCCGTCCGCACGCTGACCCACGCTTTGCTTTTCTCAAGAAGAAGGGCGATGTCCTTCGCGGCCATATGATGAACGCTTTTCAATTCATCGATCAGCTTTGCCTGCTCCAGAATGCTCAGACTTTTGGCGTTCGACGTACGAAGCAACTCAATGATCGCTAGGTCGATATCATTGCCCAAACTGACATAAGGCACGATACCTATGCTTAATTTCTTTGCGCATCGGTACCGCTTGAAACCGTTCAACAGTATCCGTGACTTCGAGGAGTCCACACCCTGCAAGGGGTCACGAATCCCGTTTTCTAAAATTGAGCCCAGTAATATCCTTTCGGTTGCCTGGTTTTTGAGCCGACAGTCCTCAAAACGTAAATCCAAACTCGAAATTTCCACTTGATCCGCCATTTTTTCACCTCAAGGTGGTCGTTTCTTCATCCTTTTATTTCTATAATTCGTCTTTTCGGATAAGTCGATGCTGTGTTGTCTCATAAGTTCACGGATCATCTCTGTAACTTCGTCGCGGCTTACGAATCGGTCTTCAATCAAGCTCGTCGTCAATCGGATATAATTAATGATCCGGTCTTTGACGAGAAATTCGGCTGAAACTTTTTTCGTGGTTTTTACTTCTGACTTGTTTTTGCGACGGGCATTATGCATTTTCTTCTTAAATTTGCCGACATCGCTTCGATAGTATTCCTTGCTTCTTTCAGCTGAACTTCTCTTACGATGCTCCTCACGACATCCGAACGGACATCTCAGGTCGTTCCGACAACGGTTGCGGGCATCGGTGAGAAATAGAATTCCGCAATGGCGGCATCTTTTCACAAGCCCGTCGGTTTAATCGAAAATGATTCATTCCCGTTAAAACATGTTAATTCTTAGCTTTGAACTCGACTTTCAAATTCTTTATTTCGATTAAATCGACGTCCGCTCTTAAAACGGGCTGAGATTGGGTTTGGAATCGATTATTTTATCAAGTTCGAGATGATATTCCTCTGATGCGCTTCGGGCTTCTTCCTTTTTG
>CAZUFC010000291.1:0-4200 GCA_964619725.1 uncultured bacterium
CCTGCAGTCCGGTTGGGCCAGTGGGACCGATCTCTCCCTGGGGTCCCTGCTGTCCTGTGGGACCAGTGGGTCCCATCTCGCCCTGGGGACCCTGCTGTCCAGTTGGGCCAGTAGGACCTGTTTCGCCTTGTGGGCCTTGTGCTCCTGCAGGACCGGCAGGACCTATGTCGCCTTGGGGACCAAGAGGACCTTGCGGACCTGTTTCACCTTGTTCGCCCTGAACGCCTTGAGGGCCGGTTTGACCCTGCGGACCCTGCGGACCTTGCGGACCTGTTTCACCTTGTTCGCCCTGAACACCCTGAGGGCCGGTATCACCCTGCGGGCCTTGTTGACCCGTGTCGCCCTGGGGACCAAGAGGACCTTGCGGACCTGTTTCACCTTGTTCGCCCTGAACACCCTGATGGCCGG
Source organism: uncultured bacterium (assembly GCA_964619725.1). Taxonomy (GTDB): domain Bacteria; phylum CSSED10-310; class CAZUFC01; order CAZUFC01; family CAZUFC01; genus CAZUFC01. The sequence continues at coordinate 409 of CAZUFC010000291.1, forward strand.
TTTCACCCTGCGGGCCTATCGGACCCGTTTCGCCCTGCGGACCTATCTGGCCCGTTTCGCCCTGCGGACCTATCTGGCCGGTATCGCCCTGCGGACCTACCGGGCCGGTATCGCCCTGAGGGCCTATCGGTCCCGTATCTCCCTGCGGACCGGTCGGACCCATCAATCCCGACGTATCTGGTATCCAACGTTGTTCTGTTTGATCCCACATCAGGGCATCGCCGTCATTCGGCGTTGCAGCTTCGACATCAGACAGATCACCCAGCAGCAACGCATTGAAGGCTCCGTCCACATAGGATTTCGTCGTCAGATGTTCCGGCGCCGTGGGGTCCAGACCGCTGACGTTGCCGGCGAATATTCCGTCGCCGTCGGCTTCAATGTCCAGGGGGTGAACTGCACCGGCCACAAATGAAAATTTATCCCCGCTGGAACTGTATATCAGATGCCGGTCAGCCTGCCAGCCGTATTTAAAACCTTCCGGCAGAACAATCGCCTCATCGAATTTAAAATTTAATCCGTCATAAGTGATATGTTTGTCCCCCATCGTAATGGTTTCATTGACGCCGACCTTGATCTCATCTGCTTCAAAAGTCCCTGGAAAGGACAATACCGCTCCGTCCCATCCCAGCAGTCCGCCGTCAAGCTCGATACCTGCCGGCCCGTTGATCCGGATATTGCTGTCCGTGGTTATCATTCCGGTGATGTGAGCATCCCCGGCTACCGTCAACAATTCATCCGGAGCATCCGTTCCTATGCCGACATTACCGCTCCCTGCAGGAGCATAAAGTCTGCCGTTGTCTATGCTTATCGTATCCGGGACCTCGCTGTCATCGTCAGGAGCATCATCATCATCGCCGCCTATGGCATGATAATCATCGCCGCAAGCCGCCCGTATGTTCTCCAGCGTCGTCGGCCAGTTATCCTCATAAGCATGACCGCTCACACTATCCGCATCATCCGCATGCATGGCGTAACCCACTGAACTCAAACGCTGATCCGGAACCATTACCTGTAATCCGTTGATTCCATCGTCGAACCAAACCCTGAGATAAACATAGTCAGACTCGAAAACGCTCGAAGGGATGGCCGGCATTTCCGGTTCCGAACCCAGCAGAACATTATACAATCCATTGACGACTTCAATATCGACATCGCTTGCCGGAACATCGTTGCCGTCATTCGACCAATAAGTAAGCATGCCCGTCTCGTCGACCAGGGCGAACCGGAAATAACCCGTGCCCGTGAAGGGAACGCCGTCCGATTCAATTTTACCCTGATAGTTGATCATGCCTGTACCGGCTGCCGTTATTCCCGTAAAGTGCAGCAATACAACGAAAATGGTTAAAATGCGCTTTTGAGTCGTATTGATCATTTTTTTCTCCTTTTTATCAGGCTGACTTTTGCAGGCAGGTTTTCATCGTTTGAAAGCGTTGAAGCTCCTTTTATTCTTTTTAATGATTTAATAAGCTGTCGTCAAATATTCGGCATGGATCAAAATCAGTGTCCTATCAAAAAAACTGCTGATTCTGTGGTTCCCGTATGGAAACGGGCGTAGTTATTTCACTTAAAACTGAAAAATTCATGGGCGGAATGGAGGGTTAGAAGAGTTGAAACTGGAAAGATGGTAGAGGGTAGGATGGATTGCCTGCCGCAGGCGGCGCTGAATTTGTTCAGAATAATATCACCATGAAGAGCACGAAGGTCATGAAGAAAGGTTCAATCCTTCATCTTCATTCGCTTCATGGTCTTCATGCTTATAAAATTCTTCCAGAAGAGGACATTTCATAGAACGAAATACATAATTCTACTTGGAATTCGAGCGTTTGCGCATCTTCGCGGACAGGAACAGAGTCTGTTTCCGTCATCATAAGACAGGCATGAACAATTTTTTCCCTGAACTCCTCAACCGTTTCTCCCCGGTTGAACTTTCAAAAAAGGGCATTGATCAAAAATGAGTCTTTTGATGTAATAATTCGACAGAATATCTCATCATTTTGTTTCAATTTCGATTTCGATCCTGATTCAGACCCCGACCCCGATTACTGAAACAAACAGTAAAAAGTTATGGAAGAAGTGTAACCCCTGTTTGATCAGTCCCCAAAAAAGAAATATGAATTTACGGATTTTTCTGTTAAAATGATTCAGGTGAAAGGGCTGAAGTTTTTGAGCAAGTTTCATGAAAAATATGCGCGATTGGGAGAGGATGAGCGTGCATTTGACGTCGGAAGATTTTACCGATGAGACAAGTTACTACCAGATGGGGCGACCGCCGTTCAGACTGGACATCATCATGGGTTTAAAAGGGATTGATTTTGAGTCTGCCTGGGGAAACAGAGTCGTAGTGAGTCTGGAAGATATAACTCTGCCGTTCATATCAAAAAAGGACCTAATAAGGGCCAAAGAAATCAGCGGCAGGCCTCAGGATTTAATCGATGCGGAAAATCTGAAAAAAGCATCCGGTTAGCCGGCAGGGCAGCCAAAAATATTGCGCCGACCAGGAATCAAAGGAAGTGTTGTAAGGAATCAGGATCATCCGGAGTTCGGTGATGTTAAGTCGGTCGTAATCCCTTTATGGGACTGATCAAACCGGGATTACGCATCTTTGAAAACTTTTGACAGTTTGTTTCAGTAATCGGGGTCGGTATCGCAATCGCAATCGAAAGAAAATGACGGAATATTCTGTCGAATTGTAACTTCAAAAGACGCTTTTTTAATCAATGCCGCGTTTTTTATCGGGAATCAGTGCGGAGATAAATACAAATGTCCCTGGGAATGCAGGCAGAGAAAAAAGAAAAACAACCCGGAAACGCTAAACATTATGCGGAAGGTGCAAATCGCCTATCGCCTCACCCGCCTTTTCCGCTTCGCGAAAGAGTCTAACGTTGCGTCATTGTTGCAGGAAACGGGGTCATCTGCTCTTTGGTGACGAAGATCACATCTGAAGTTACCACTTCACCGGTTATCGTGAATCTGTCCCCGAGTTTAATTGTTCCGCTGCGCGCATTTTTCACGAGGTCGAACACATTGCCGATGCGCGATCCGTCTTCGGCAGATTCCATGAAGGTGAAACTGCCCTCGATGCTGAGCGTGATCCTGTCGCCGTCAACCTCGTTTATACGGAAACCGAGATGGCCGATATCAGATTCGGCGTTCATGTGTCCGAGTAATCCGAACGTTTTTCCCTCGAGGTCCTCCAGAGAATGAACCGAGGAACTGGCGACCTCTTTGTTTCCTCCGCCTGCGATCCGCACAGTATCTATGCCTGCCGTTTCAAGAATAAGATACGTCTCAACCATTTCGTATAAAGTGTTGACGTGCAATTGCGCCTTCGATATACGGTATTTTTCCTCATCGATTTTCAGCCGGCCTCTTGTGCGATCTGACCAACGAGACACGGACCAGATCGCCGATAATATTACGACAGCGACGACGATTATTCTTTTTGCATTTGCTTTCAATCTCATAGACCTCCTCACAATTCCCTGTAATCATATAAGGTTCGTCGCCTGGATGCAACGTTTGATCACGGATGGATCGAAATATTTGAAACGAGTGGGAGGATAAATCCATATCCCAGGGGAATAAGAATCCTTGACGGGATTTTTGCTTTAACCGACAGCGAAGCAAGTTCAAAGTGAACCTTGTTTGAGCTTTTTCCGCTGTGTGCAGATGTAAGTAAAACTGATGAAAAATGAAGATCATGAAAGTTAATTAGTTAGTGTCTGTCCACAAACTCGAATCTCGATTCAAAATTTAATGCTGGACAGCCACTTGGGTTTTTGATCCATAAAC
>CAZUFC010000292.1:0-4196 GCA_964619725.1 uncultured bacterium
TTGGATTGTCCAAAAATTTGGGCTGATTTTGACCCTATTTTAACGATTTCTGATCATAGGCATTATGGGCAATTTCCAGAAGGCCAAGGAGTATCAGTTGGAGGCATTAAAGACCGCTGCGCGTCATAAACTGCACGGATTGCGGTTGTTTGCGTTGTCCAACCTGGGCAACACCTATCTGGATATGGGTTGGTTCGACAAGGCGGAATCCTATTATCAGGAAGCGCTGGCGATGGAGAAGCGATATGGCCGCAGTAATGTTCATTCTTCGATGCTGGTTAACATGGCGGAAATAAAAAGCAGGAAGAATCAGAAGAAGGCGGCCCTGGAAATTCTCAAGGAGATAGCAGCGTTGCGAAAGAAGAAATACTTGCGCCGGACCTTGAGTATTACTCAGTACATGAATGTCTTGTTGCGGATTGCCGATTATTGCAGTGAGATGGACAGGAATGCTGAATTTACGGAAGCTTTGGACGAAGCGGAGAGAGTTGCGGAATCTATTGAAGATGAAAAGATTAGGCGGAAGTATCTCTTCAAGATAGTCTTGTTGAGAGCTGAACATTTATTGAAGGAGAATCCGGATTTTGAGACCTTGAGGAATTTGATAACAAAAATTGATAATCGGACTGTTGAAACGGAACAATATTTCGAAAAATTCAGGCAATACGGCATAATTTCCAGATACTATGAAGCCAACGGACGGTTTGAAGCTGCTTTGAACGAGCAGATGAAGGCTGTATCCTTATTTGAGGAGAGTTTCACAAATATTGCGGAAAAAGAGGAGCAGCTTTATTATTTGCAGGAATATCTGGGAATTTACGACAGAATAACGAGAACATATCATTGTGACAAAAAAGAACCGATGAATTCTTTGATAGCATCGGAGCAGGCGCGGGGTAGAGTGCTGTTGCGCCCTTTATTCCGGAAGATTGAATATTCCGTCAATGAGGGCGAGGATGAACTTGCCGGTATTATACGAAGCAGGTTGAGAGAGAGGGAGGCGTTTGCGGCGTATTATTTTTTAGACGACCGGATGTTGTGGTGGGTCATCAGGAAGGACGGGCCGGTCGAATACGGCGAAACGGATTATTCGCTTTCAGAACTGGAAGAGGATGTAATGGAGTTGCGGAAGTATCTGATCCCCGGACTTTTTTATGAGAATTACAAGTCGTCAAGAATGAGAGACCGGATGATAAATGAAAAATCAGGAGAAATGCACGGTAAACTCATATCTCCCCTGAAAATGGAAAATGAAGATATTGAAAGGATTCATTTCATACCTTATGCGCATTTATTTTATGTGCCTTTTGGATTACTGAGGGATCAAAGCGGTGAATTGTTGTCCGAACGGTATGAATTTTCGCTTTACGTCAACATCTATCATTTTTTGGAGTCATTGAACCCAGACTATGAAGGGATATCGTCGAAGGACGTGCTTGCATTGGGCGGAAAGGAATATTTTCATGGATATGCTGATTTGCCCGATTTATATGGATTGTCGGATTATTGTGAGGCTTATCGGGATTTATTTGAAGAGATACGTTATTTTTGCAATGAAGATTTCGTAATCTCAGAAATTCAGAATTCTCTGGAGGAAATAGATGTGCTTCATCTGACTTCTCATAATATGGTGTCGTCCAGGGAACCGTTCGATTCCGGGCTTGTATTTTCCCCTGAAAGGGAAGACGAAGAGTACAGCGCGGAGCTTTTGACGGTTCGTAAGTGTAAGGATTGGGATATGACTCACTGCAAGCTGGTGTGTCTGGCAGCGTGCAGCGCTGCTGTGGGACCTTTGTTTCTGGGTGAGGGATTGTTGGGGTTCAGTTGGGCTTTCCTGGCTGCAGGGGCCCCCGCAGTAATAACCTCCTTATGGGATTCACGACTCAAGACCACGGAAATTCTGTATTTCAATTTTTACGTTAATTTATTTCAGGGAAAGAGCAAAAGCAGGGCTTTGATCGATGCCCAGAAAGAACTGCGAACGAGTTATTTCGGGAAATATAAGGATCCTTACTATTGGGGTTCATTAATTTTGTATGGGAACCCGTATTAATTCAGCAGGGCGAAGGTGAAAAACGAGGTGAAAAGAGAAACTGACGAGGGCAGGAGTTTGAAAAAGGGATTATATTCATTGCCGGAAGTATATGATACGGCGTTCAGTTGGAATTTAGAGAAGGAATGTGATTTTTTGCAGAAGCGTTTCGAAGATTATGCCGACGTTGAGGTCAGGCGTATCCTCGAACCGGCCTGCGGGACGGGAAGGTTGTCGGCTGCACTGGCTGAGAGAGATTATGAGGTGCTGGGGTATGATAATTCGTCCGAGATGGTCGAATATTGCCGGGCCCGTTTCAAAGATTATCCGAAAAAGGGTCCGGGAAGCGTAAGGATATTCATGGGGGAGATGACGAAGTTCGTGGCGCCGGAGCCTTGTGAAGCAGCGATCAATCCTATAAATTCTCTGAACTATCTGATGAAGAATGAAGAGATACTTCAGCATTATCGTTGCATGCACCGGTCTCTTGTCGAAGGCGGATTGTATATAGTCCAGATCGCATATAACGGTCAGGGAGTTATTATTGACAAGAACGGATGGCTGATGAAGCGAGACGATCTGGCGGTCCGCACTTTCTGGGAAATCCTTGATGAAGATGAAGATGAGGGATACTCGGAGCAGAGGTGCCGGATGATCATCGACAGGAACGGCGAACGTCGTTTTTTCTCGGAAATACACAGGCTGAGGTTCTGGACGCCTGAATCTTTTCAGGAGTTGGCGGAAAAAGAAGGTTTGTTTGAATTAAAGGGGATTTACAGGGATAATTTTGTAAAATTGCCGCCGGGGAGAAGGCCGACCTGGAGAGTAGGCAACCTTTATCATATTCTTAAGCGCAAAGGGTGACAGTTCGGCCGAAAAGCTTTGACAGGCATACTCGTTGAGATAGCGCCTGTTGACAACTCGAATTTCAAATCAAAATCTAATGCTGAAACTTCGCCTGCGTCTCGTCTCAGAATACGCGTATCGGCCCCCTTTGGTTACTGACTATTACACACGCTTGACACAATAATGTTGACCCCGTAGGGGTCCGACACCAAAGCCCAGTTGGATGGATGAATTTAACAACCCTGAATGGGCGGCATCTTTAAACCGGAATCGCCGGCATCTTTGGTCCAGAATATACAATCCTCCAAAGTCTTCGGAGGACATTTAACTATTTGAACTTTTCAACTTTGGTATACTGCGCTCCTTCGGAGCTTTAAGATTTGATTCGCCGAATGTTTTGAAGATTCCGGAGTGATTACTCCACAATACAGGGTTTTGAAGATGGAGATAAAATCAATCCCCGGAAATGTTGCGACCAAGGAAAACCGCCATAAGCCGAATTTCTTATGCCGAACCTATCACGGGCGCTTATATCCCCGCAGATTCTAATGATCCCGCTATACCCGATTTCGAAAATGCGGGCCGGGACCCATCCTAATTAAATTTTCAAACCTCACCTATATTGATGAATTCTTTGTCTTAAGCGCCGGAGGCGCGAGGTATGAAAGCCCAGGGTTAAGCGAAGCGCAACCCTGGGTAGGAACCCATGAAATATGAGCTCTGAAGGAGCGCAGTCATTGGCGGCATTTTTAACGATGCGAATCCTGACGGGCGGTTATGGAATCCGCAAATGAGATCATGATGAATCAAAACCAAAAGGGGATATTATTGCTTTCGCCAAAAGTGCGGGAGAACCAATTTATCTAAGCGCTATAGATTTCTGATGCAATACGAAATTACGGGACTGATCAAATAGGGGTTACAAATTGTGATTTAGATACTCAAAAAGAAATTTCGTGCTCAGCGGAGCGGCCCTCGTGCTAGTAATCGTAATCGATCGATTCAAATGATTGCCCTACTTTGCTTTCAAACGACTGTACAGATCAGGCCAATGTTTCGATTACGATTACCGCCGCACTGAGCACGAGCACGAAGTATTCAAACTGAAAAATCGTAATCCTGACATGGCCATTTTGATCAGCGCCCGAATTTTCGGCGTTTATATTTTATAGTCCATTGACATTTGTCTAATTTTATAGGACCATCGTTTTCCTTTCGTCGGCGCAATTCGGCGCTGATGTACGATGATGACGGTCTGTTCACACTTTTTCGACTCTTCGGGCGTCTTTTACGGGTAGAGTAGACATGGTATGAAATT
>CAZUFC010000293.1:0-3993 GCA_964619725.1 uncultured bacterium
CGATCCATTGGTTGCCTCCTTTGAAAGGATATGGTCATTCCAATGATAGCCACGGAAGGAAGGGATTGTTAAGCACGCTTGCCGGAAAGACACTAAAGTTTTCATAGTTCAGGATTTAGCACATTTTCCCACGTATGTCAATTTCTTATTCTAGCGCATATGGGGGGTATCCCCCCTAAGGGTGAGAGCATTTTTTGAAATATCGCAAAAGTCATTTGAATACAATAAGTTACAGATGGCCACATCGTTTTTTCGAAAGTGTTTGAATACAATGAGTTACAGAAACGGGGTCAAATCTCTTGAGATGTGACCATTTTTCTGTAAGTCTCTTTGTTTAAACGTTTTATTGATTTTCAGCCTCATTTTTCCGTTTCTTTACGCTTTCCGGCTGCAGTTACAAAATGGAAGGCACCACAGGTTTGACTGACTGTCAATGTATTTTGTCCCCTCATCATTCTCAGCGAAGCGGCAAACATGTTGAAAAATGGCAGTCGTCGGCATTTCATGTTATAGATAAAAGCCTGATGAAGATTGCATTTTTCGATTACGAGCGCGAAGCGATGTTCGACATAAGCCTTAGACGAATCTGTTATTCTGATCTTATCGATCGTTAATCTCCGTTGTTATGACTTGTAACGGCGTAGCTTCCGAGGCCGAAGGCCGTGCCTTTTCCTATGTTGATCCAGGAGCCTGCGATGAGATAGGGGATAAATTCCTTTAATTCTCCTTTGTACACGGCGGAGCCGATAATTCCGCCCATTTTCATGTAATCTTTCTGTCTTCCGGAGAAGCGTTTCCAGTCGTACCATGCGGCTTTGTCGTTAATCATTTCTATGCTTTCCGCATTTTTAATGATTTGTTTGAAGTCGAGTTCCAGTCGTTGACCGCAGTGGAAGTATAGCATGGTGGAGAGTCTTCTCAGGAGATTTCTGATGATAATGTGGAATTGCGGATTATCGCAGAGTTTTTGTTTATATTTCATTCTTAACGGCGTAATGAAATGCACTTTCATGGCGTGGGAATTGAATTTTCGAGCGGAATGGAGTGCATCGCTGAAGTTCAAAAAAGCGCTTACGGGTTTGAGCTGTTCGTTTTCATAGATCGTATCGGCCGTTCTGCCGTTTTTATCCAGCATATCGATTTTTCTGACGGCGAACCTGGCGCGGTCTTTTCCCAGCCCGTTGGCAGTCATTTTGACGAATGCATAGACGTAATAGGGCATGTAATCAACGGCTCTTCTTCCGGTGAGGGTGAATAGAAACGTCATTTTTTCGCCCGGATTGAATTCCGTTTTATGGGTCAACAGAGGAGTCATGACGAAAGGATGCGGAGCGGAATGGTATTTTCTGAGAATCTCGGTGTCTTCGGGCATAGGTGTTTCAAAAGTGTAAGCATAGATGCATTGTTCTTTGAGCAGGCATTGCCGGCATTCTGATTTTCCTGTCGGACATACGGTTCTTTTCAAGGCCCAACCGAAGGCGCCCCGTAAAGTACCCCCGTAAAAATGGGGCAATACAGCTTTTTCTTCAGCTTCACAATTAACCAGAAGTCTGGCGCATACGAAAGAATCCATATTTTACTTCTCCGTTCTGAAAAAAATATCCGTTTCCTTTCATTTCGATACACATGCGCTTAAGGCTTTTGCCGTCATGCTTCATCATATTTACAGCATATTAGGAATAAACTCAAGGTCAAAGGGTTAATATTTTTGATCCACAGCCCTTTGCTCAAGACTTATTACGCTCTTTCAGAGCTCTCGATTCTGGCCATCCTACCTGGGGTTGCGCTCGCAAGCTCGCTTAACCCCAGGCTTTCACAGTTCGCGCCTTCGGCGCTTAAGAATACCCGCCAAGCTCGTGGGATGCATATCGTAAACTTTCCTTTCTTTGGATCGGCCTTAACCCAAGCAGGGCTAATACAGCAAAAAGGGGGCTTCTGCAGGATCATTTATGAAATATGCGGTGTAGAACGACAACAACGGGAAGGAAGCTAAATACCGGACTCATAATCTGCCTGCGGAAATGATTCTGCAGGATTTTTCGGCCTGAAAAATATTTCATCGAAAGAATGATTTATCGAAAATACGCCGGATACCGCATTTCAATGATCGACGATCCTTTTCAGCGCCGAAGGCGCGTTATGTAAAAGCCCGGGGTTAAGCGAAGCGCAACCCCAGGTAAGCAACCCCAAAATAAAAAACTCTGAAAGAGCGGAATCATATTGCATTTATTATATCCTCAACGATCAAATAAAACTAAGCGCCGGTTTTTCGAATGAACCTGAATCGTGATATTTCTGCAACAACGAATCAGGATTGTACCCGGGCAACGGCAATGACGGACATTTTTTTTCGGCGCTGAATAAGAATCAGTATTTGAAGATTAAATTTTTTTGGGCATTGATCAAATATCGGTCTTTTGAGGTTACAAATCGACAGAATCTCCCATCATTTTTTTTCGATTTCGATTTCGATCCCGACCCTGATACCGATACCGATTGCGACCCCGACTCCGATACCGAAAACTCATAAAATAACACATGTTCTTAACTCCTGTTATGTGGAGTTGCCGAGCAGCAGTTTATTATTTTCATCACCGCCGTCATATTCTCAGTACAGGCCGTCAGACGGTTGCGTTTTTTTTCAGGCGCTTTATGATTATAATGCTGACGGGATATTTCCCTTTTTCGATCGAAGATTTTGACTATTCTGATCATTTTTTAACGGGAGGAAATAATGGAGAATCCGATAGACAGTTATTGGAAGATCAAATTGAACGAGGTCAAGGAAGCTTTAACGGACAACAATTTTGAGGCTTATGTCGTGGAAGGCGCTGATGAGGCCCGGACGTTGGTCCTGGATAAGATAATTCCTTCGATTGAAGCGAACAGCATGTCCTGGGGCGGTTCTCTTACGTTTAAGGAAACAGGGCTTTATGAGGCGCTCAAGGGCCGTGACGACATGGAAGTCATCGACACCTACGACAAGAGCATCCCGCCGGAAGACCGCCTGGACATGCGTCGCAAGGCTCTGCTTGCCGAGCTTTTCTTCACCGGTTCCAATGCCGTTACCGAAACCGGCCTGCTGGTGAACCTGGACATGATCGGCAACAGGGTGGCCGCTCTTACTTTCGGACCTCGCCATGTGATCGTCCTGGCGGGAAGGAATAAAATCGTCCCGGAACTTCAGGATGCTTTTATCCGGATAAAAAATTACGCCTCACCGGTCAATGCCGCCCGTCTGGACAAGCAAACACCCTGCGTCGAAACGGCGAGCTGTGAAGAATGCCGCTCGAATGACCGCATTTGTAATACCTGGACCATAACGGAAAAAAGTTTTCCCAAAGGCCGGATCAAGGTGGCGCTGGTTAACGCTGATATGGGCTTTTGACGGGGTTGAGCGGACGAGAGGACTTGGCGGACACTGCGGACAGAGCGGACGAGCGGACTTAGCGGACACTGAGGACAGAGCGGACGAGCGGACTTAGCGGACACTGAGGACTCGGCGGACAATGCGGACTTGGGGTAGAGCATCCGGCTCCACGCATCCGTCACACAGCATCCGGCTTCCGGGTACTGATCAAACAGGGGTTACACTTCTCTCAAAACTTATATCGGCTTGTTTCAGTAATCGTGATCGGGGTCGGTATCGGGATCGGTATCGGTATCGGGGTCGGTATCGGTATCGCTATCGGGGTCGGTATCGGGATCGCTATCGGGGTCGGTATCGGTATCGGTATCGGGGTCGGTATCGGTATCGGGGTCGGGATCGGGGTCGGGATCGGGTCCGGTATCGGGATCGCTATCGAGGTCGGGATCGGGGTCGGGATCGAAACAAAATGATGGTAAATTCAGAACTCCTGATAAGGACAACCTAACATATTGAAATCAATTGATTTTTTCACACTGAGACTCGGCATAATAATTATGCATTTTTTTGCCCCCCCCTATATCCGGTGGAAGAGCGTTGATTAATCGAAATTCAAACATGAGCTC
>CAZUFC010000294.1:0-3984 GCA_964619725.1 uncultured bacterium
TTAGCCCGGATTTCTCATACAAAATCGTAGTGAGAGCGTTCAGATTCCCGCAGATACAAGCATGGCGGACTGAAGGACTGCGGAAACATAGCAGCGCTACGTTGAGCAAGGCCGCAGGGAGCAGCGCTTGAAGGTGCGGGGATATGGACGCTCGTAACAGGTTTTGTATGAGAAATGCGGGTTAGCCCCAGGAATCCATAAAAGACTCAAAAACACAGGATTTAAAGCCCTGCCCTAATTTATTATATAATTTTTCAAATTTCTTTAAAAACTTTTGACAGTTTGTTTCAGCAATAGGTATCAGTATCGGGGTCGCTATCGGGGTCGAAATCGAAACAAAATGATGGAAGATTCTGTCGAATTACAACCTCAAAAGACGCATTTTTGATCAATGCCTCCATCAGGGACTGCTCAGACCGGGGTTACACTTCTTTCAATACTTTTTACGGTTTGTTTCAGTAATAGGGGTCGGTATCGCAATCGCAATCGAAACAAACTGATGAGCTATTCTGTCGAATTGTAACCTCAAAAGACGATTTTTGAAAGCATGCCGCACATATCGCAATTGCAATTTAAGCGACCCGGCAAGATGCGTCGAAGCTTCATTTCGCCAGGTGGAAGTTGAACAATGGAATTTTGAAGGACAAATGCAGCAACGGTTTATCTTTCGTTCATTTGTCTTTCTTCCGTCGGATAGCCTTCTATGATTTCCAATGAATGGCAGATTAGCTTGTTTTTTTGCATAAACGGCGAATTTTCCCCAGTACTGCGTCAGGCTGCGGATTTACTCAATCAACGTATAATAAATACCCCTACCTCGCAAATCCTTGCCTTCCTTGCCTTAAGATAAATTCGCCCGTTTATGGATCAAAAACCCAAGTGGCTGTCCAGCATTAAATTTTTGAATCGAGATTCGAGTTTATGAGATTAGAAATCTATAGGGAATCGACTATTCAACCAATATATTTTCAACTTCTCTCTCGATAAGAATCGCTACAACCTGGGCAGGGGTTACCTTGCGCTCGTCGGTACTCATCTTTCCAGCTAAAGTCATCAATTTATCCCATATCTCCGGTTTAAAGGGAACACATCTTCTTTCTTTCCAGGCAGGATCAGTGGGGCGTCCGCCTGTTGAACGCAGTCTGTTCCTCACTTCCTCTCTTAAAGCAAGCAATCCCAATGGCCCCTGAGGTTTCTCAATCTGCAGAGGATCAACCCGATTGGCGCCAAGGGCGTCGGCAAACTTATCTTGTTTCTTTGTTTTATCTTTCATTACTCCTCCATGGTATCATATTCTGAGATTCCATAATATGTGTTGTCTATAACCAGACCGACTTCTCCCTGTCTTGTTTCCCGCCCCATTCGGTGAAGAAAATTACGAAGATTATTTAATCTCTCATCAGTAACCTTCGTCGGATCGGCATAGCACACTACCATAACCGGATCGTCCCAGATTAATTCGCCCCCTCTCTCATCATCTCTCCAAACGCCGCGACCAGGTGGAAAAGCTGTAGCGCCGCGAAAGAGCCGGCCAAAAATTTCTAGTGCTGCATGAAACCACTCAACTTGGTTTATATCCGAGCCATCTCTGTCGCAGCTTGGAATGAAGAGTGTGAATTGCAGCGTTCCGGCTGGTTGGTTCGATCCAATTTTTGTGCTGTAGTCTTTTGCCATGTATAACCTCCGCACCACCATTCTCAAACTAGAACTTTCTGTTCAGAAAGTCAAGTTCAGGCTTGAAAACAAGAAGGTGTTTTATGATTGAATTCCGAGATAAAGTCTTATAGGACAATATAAAGATTGGAATCTAATCGTTTCATATCTGGAGAAGATCATTGTGAAAATCACGAGTTGATGCTTATGTTGGAAACCATCATTCATCCACAGAAAAGCGAATATCAAGCCTCTCTGCCTTTTTCGTAATGACTTTTAGGCTGATCTTACCGATTGCTTTTTCTAATCCCGTTAACATATAGCCTTGCCTTTTGCCGTGGAATGCAGTAAAGATTTGTGGTCCAGCTCGAACTGGATAAAGGTCAACGCTCTCAACTGTTTCTCCATAGGCCTTCACATATAACATGGGGACTGGACCGGACTCCGGAAGTCAAAACCATACCTCGGAAACTGAATGAGATAAGTATGAAGAGAAAAACGGGCGCGTTTCTGGAAATGCTTGCTCGCCATTATTTTGAGAAGAATGATGAACTAATCGGTTTTCTATATGTCGACGGGCATGTGCGAGCGTATTTCGGTAAAAAGAAAATCCCGTCAAATTGTCCCGGGAGAAAAAGTGGTTCATAGATTCAATGCGAATGAATGCATATCGACTGGAAACGTCTCTGGTCGAATTAATAAGTCCTTTTTATTCACGAAGCGAAGATGAGGGCAGAGACCTCATCAGAAGCATGATGAAACTCAACGGCGATCTGAAAATCAGCGGAAATCACCTTGAAGCGGTTTTGGAGTCAATGCATTATCCGCAGAGAACGGAAATCTTAAAAAGATTGTGCGAGTTATTAAACGATTTCCCCGTCGCTTACCCCGGTTCAAATTGAAACTCAGATTTTCAGCAAGAGAAACGTAATTCACAATTTTCGAGAGGGCCAATGTCAGGAGTTCAGAACGTCGACGCTCACGATTTTCCCGAAGGCCGTCCGCAGCCTTTAGGAAATACCTGTGCAGCGTATGGTTCGGTGTTCTTCTTCTTGCGTGCGCTTGAACGAGCAGATGCTTCTGCCGCCTGCATGTAAATTGACTTTTGCCATGAGTCTGGGAGGTTCTGGCCCCCAGCCTCCTTGAGCGCCTTGTGGAACTTGGGCTTCACGTGAGTGTCGAACATGATGTGTCATGTCGGGCAAAGCATGAGGAGATTGTTTCCGGCTTTCTTACCCTCGGCCACAATGTGAGCCCTCTGACGAAGGCCGACATAATGCCCGCAAAGCTCACAAATACCTTCGGCCTTGGTCTTCATGTTTCCTCACACCCAACGGCTTAGGATAACCGGCGGCGGTGAAGCCGTGTCGACTTTTGGTAAAGAGTTTTCGACGTCCGGTTCATCCGGTGCTTGGACATTCTGCAATAGGTCTCAATGGATTGATCACATTTAAAAAATCAAATTCTTTAAAATCTGCTACATTAACCGTGTAAAGTCCTGATATGTCATTATCTTTAAGAGTCGCAACCAGCGCTAAATCAAACACTTTTTTCCTTGTTGCCACTGAACTCAATAAATCCAAAAAAGTATGAATTTGTGTTGCGTTTTGATTAATGATTTTGATGCCTGTTTCCAAATAATCTCGAATCACGCTGATCGCCTGTGAGATTGAAAGGGGGGTTTTCAACATTTTGCCGTGTAATGGCATTAACAAATTCCATCAATACTTGCGCCGGAACACACACCTGAAGATTTCCTTTTTCGTCGCGATCATTCATGACCTTCTCTAAAAAAGCAGTTGCTTCCTCGTTGAATTGAGAATTCTTATTATGAGCATAGACGAGGAGATTTGTATCAATCGCAAACATGTTCATGAATTCCTCTCAGAATATAATTCGTCGCGATCCACATTAACCTCCATACCTAGATCGAACTTGCGAACTTTGAAACGTTTTAATTTTGAGTAGTAGGTTTCAGGCCCTGTTTGAAGTTCATTTTTAAGAGATTGCACAATTAGTTCTATAATTTCAATGCGCTCTGCCAAGGACGCCTTTTTTATTTGTTTAACGGTTTCTAAATCGATCATCATCTAAACTCCGGTTACCAGCCAAAACGGCAAACTCAAGTAGAATTTTAACATATCGATTTCTTTCGGTCAAACCAGCCTAAACTGGCATCACAGTATCGTCAAAAAAATGCCGCTTACCAGGATTACTTGTCCGGAATTTTTTGGAATAACCATAAAACAGCTCAGGATAATCATCGGATTTGCGGTAAATTTTTGCTCAAGATACATTTCAGACACAGCAACAATTGCTGCCGCAAGTTGC
>CAZUFC010000295.1:0-3981 GCA_964619725.1 uncultured bacterium
GCCGGTTTATGGATCAAAAACCCAAGTGGCTGTCCAGCATTAAATTTTGAATCGAGTTTCGAGTTTGTGGACAGACACTAACCCGCATTTCTCATACAAAACCTGTTACGATTTTGTATGAGAAATCCGGGCTAAGTGGCTGTCCAGCATTAAATTTTGAATCGAGATTCGAGACTGTGGAGAGACACTAATTAAGGATGAAAGACTGATGTGACGTTTTTAAAAAGGTGTTTTCGCCTTCCCGCTCATCCGGCGGTTGGGCTTCCCAGAGAACACAGTGAATCCTATATCTGCCTGTTTAATTTTCTGTTGATTCGTTTTCCTCTAAGGTTGGCTTTTTAGTTTCGATAGATTCGATATTAATCAGGTCCTCATAACGTTTGAAATCATCGAAATTGTCTGTGAGAAGATTGTCGATCCCGTTAACGAGCATCGTAGCAACAATATTCGCATCATGAACCTGCTTGCCGCCTACTTGGTGATTTTCCATTATTTCAATCAATTTCCGAGTCACTGCAGCATTATCCTCAGCAACACGGAAATGAGATTCGAACCACCGTATCCTTTCGATTATAGTCTTGATATCAGCCGCTTTGGCGAACGTTTGTACTCTTGTTCTCACTGCAAGGAACTCTCGAAGAATCTGACGACTTATCCACATTTCTCGTTTGTCGCTATACGACTGCTTCAACGCATGCAGCGCCATATCATGTTTGGGCGCTTCCGCCACATTGGCGAAGACAAGGATGTTGGTGTCGACAAATAATTGACTATCGGCCATTTTCCTCATACATATCTTCACGGCGCAGTGACAGGCGTTCCGGCCACTGATCAACGGAATCCACGGGAAAATCAAAGCCCTCAAAGTCGTTAACTTCAGGACTCGGCGACTCAGCCACCACAATAACTAATTCATGCGGACCCGGATGCACTGTTTCCGGAAGCTTGACTGTTATAGTTCGATCATCGGCAACCAACACCCGACATTTCAAAGTTTCCATGGTTTCCCCTATCCGTACATAAATATGGTTTCAAACATAACTGAAACCCAATTCCATTATTCACGTTTTTTCAATGGAAGTCAATTTTGGTCTTTTTCCGCTTCAGCAGATTTTATAGTAAATCGAAACGCATGTGATCCGTTTTGAATTTCCCCTTCAGTATCTGATTGAACGATAATTCCGGTAAAAGTTCGTCTTCCCTGAATTACAGGGCGTTGGCTATGACCTGTTGCCTTGTTCCCCGATGCAAATCCTTTTCATCAATATCATACGTCAAATGCATGAAAGTATGTCCTTCGTCTGAAAACGCCCAACCGGCAGCCTCTTTCTTCAACACGATGGATGGATGATCGCCGTCTTCCAGAAAAAACGGCGTGAAGACGCGATAACGTTCGATTCCTTCGTGCTTGAGATATATTTCATTGCACACTTTGTCTTTGAATTGACGCTCTATGGTTTTTATATTCGGCGCCGATCAAAAATGCGTCTTTTGAGGTTACAGCCCGACAGAATATCCCATCATTTTGATTCGATACCGACCCCGATTGCTGAAACAAACTGTCGAAAGTTATGAAAGAAGCGTAACCCCGGTTTGATCAGTCCCTGAAATTCATTATCTCGATTTTTATGCCGGGAAAAGTTGCAACAGGCTTTTGATCAGTCTCCTCAATATGGCAGGCAGACACGGCCTTTTCGCTTGATATCTCGGTATTTGCGGGTAAAATAGCTTAGTTTCAATCGTAATCCAGGGAGGGACATCAATGTGGGAAAACATTGAATTTCTTAAATACGAGGTATTGGGCAACGAGCTGCGCTGTTATCTGGCGGCCCTGGTATGGTTCGTCGGCGGCGTTGTAATTCTTAAGCTTTTGAAAAGTCTCATCATTAGGAACCTCAAGACGTTCATCAAAAAAACCAAATGGAAATACGACGATTTTCTTTTAGCGCTTTTCGAAAAAACTGTGCTGCCGCTTCTGTACCTCGGGAGTTTCTACTTCGCCGTCAACCAACTGACGCTGAATCCCACCGTCACCAAGGTCATAAAGGCATTCAGCGTAATCGTTCTTACGATCCAGGCCGTCAGGTTTATTCTGACCGTCGCTACACTTTTACTGGAAGAATCGATATTCAAAAAAGAAGCGGATGAAGCTGCTGCGAGAGCATCCAAAGGCATCATCAACATCATCAAACTGGTCGTATGGGGAATCGGGGTCGTTTTTATCCTGGACAACCTCGGTTTCGACGTTTCGGCGGTCGTCGCAGGACTGGGGATCGGAGGCATCGCGGTCGCTTTCGCGGCACGCGCCATCTTGAGCGACCTGTTCAATTATTTCGTTATTTTCTTCGATAAACCGTTTGAGGAAGGTGATTTTATAGTCATCGACAGTTACTCCGGCACGATCGAACACGTGGGCATTAAAACCACCAGACTCCGGTCCCTCCCCGGCGAACAGATCGTGATTCCCAACTCGGATTTAACCTCAAGCTGCATTCGCAACTACAAAAGGATGGAACAGCGGCGCGTGGTTTTTTCCCTCGCCGTCGAGTATGAAACAGACCGTGAACTGCTGAACGACATCCCTGCCGTTGTTGAAGAGGCATTCAAAAACATGGAGGATGCCGAATTCAACCGCGCTCATTTGAAAACACTGGGAGAATTCAGCCTGGAATATGAAATAGTCTATTACGTGACGCATACCGATTATACCCGCTTCATGGACATCCAGCAGGAGATAAACCTGGACATTATTAACTCGTTCCGTGAAAAGAACATCCGTTTCGCCTACCCTACGCAGACGGTACATACCGCAGGCCCGGCCGTTCCTGCTGTATCCGAGTGAAACGTAAACACGCGCCGGTTGAAATAACCGAACAAATAAGTCATACTTTCATTGGAGGCGATTTTATGGGAAACGGGAAATATGCATCATCAACGATTAAAATCAATATTGATGAAATTGAGAAGGAAATTTCCAAATATCTCAAACGTGTCGAACAAGGCGAGACGATCGTCGTCATAAAACAAGGCAAACCTGTCGCGGAATTACGACCGGTTATATCGGAACATATCAGATTTCGCCCTTTCGGATTATGCTCTGGTGAATTTTCTGTGCCGGATGATTTTGATGCCCCTTTACCTGAGTCAATAATCGCAGATTTCGAAACAAAATGAGGCTCTTGTTAGATACGCATGTCTTTTTGTGGTTTATTAGCGGTGATGATCGATTACCGAATTTCATGAGAAAAGCCATAATTGATATGAAAAATGAAGCATACCTCAGTGTTGTTTCTCTTTGGGAAGCGATAATCAAGCATCAAATCGGAAGGTTGCCGTTGCCTGAATCTCCTTGGAAGTATTTACCTTTGCAACGCGAGCGTCATAAAATAATGAGTTTACCTATTTATGAATCCAGTGTAGTCAATCTTGAGATTTTACCCGATATTCACCGTGATCCTTTTGATCGAATGCTGATTTGTCAAGCTATGAATCATGATCTGACCATCGTGACCGTTGATAATTTAATCAGAAAATATACCGTCGGTATTCTTAGTTCTCCAGAACAATAAAAATGAATATAAGGCGAAAACGCTTTACCGAAAATAAAACAGAGTTTATCACCGCCTGTTGTTCTTTCCTTCTGAAAGGCCGTCCGCTTTCAACATCTCTGTACGAAACGATCATGGTCAAATAAGGGACGCCGTCATAAAAAAAGAAGTGATCGCTGTAGTCGATGACGTCCTTGCCGGAAAGCAATTTCTGAAGACGAGACTGATCGAAGCCGCCTCCATCGTCACTGAACGGTAATGTCGTTATTTCCAGCTTCAATGCTGCCCCTTTCTGAATTTTAAAAACAACTTTTCAAAAATTTTTTATTAAATTCTTTCCCCCAGGGATAAATTCTACCCTTCTCGCCTCTGGCGGCTTTTTCCCATTCCGCTTCTGTGGGCAGGCGATATTTTTTTCCTGTTTTGTCGCTGA
>CAZUFC010000296.1:0-3967 GCA_964619725.1 uncultured bacterium
TCGTAAATTTACCCGGACGGATTAATATCAACCTGAAAGGTAAACCATTTCCGAAAAATTGTTATCCGCGAAATCAGGCGAATTTACACGAAAAGAGAAGAGAACAATGATAAATTTTTGCATTTGATGGAGCCGTTACTGGTCAGGGGTTCAATATCATCGTATTGAAACGGTTCTTTTTCGGAAAGCTCCTGGTAATTACTGGTTTCTTTTGTGGTTGCGATACTGACCCCTATACCGCACCCGATTACTTATACAAACTGCCGTGGATCAAAAATACAATGCGGAGGATGTCTTTCTATATTTTCACCAGGTCGCTTTTTATATTGACAAATAATTTTTCAAGATGATCCGACAAAAACGGCCGCGCCGGAGAACCGGAGCGGCCGTTTTCACCACCGGAAAAGGTTAATAAAAGGGGATTACGTCATCGGATGCCAGGGCGGCAGAACTATGGGGTCCTGTTCGTATAATTTGAGCTGTTTCTCAGTCAGATATTTTTTGGGAACTATCAGATCGTAGACGTGTTCGGTAAACCATTCATCCGACATGATAAAGAAGCCCTTTTTGCCTACTTTATCTCCCCAACTGTTTTCCACTTTCCATTTTCTGGGCTTGCCGTTCACCAGGTCTACGCCGGTGAAGACCATGGAATGAGTCATCACGGATTGCCCGTAATCAAGCCTGTCCGCCTTGTTCATTTTAAACGAAGTCTGGAACAACGCTTCAAAATCGTATACGTCATCGTAAAGGATGCCGTCCTTGGTATGACTCTGCTGAATGACGTCGCATCCGAACAGAACAGCGTCCTCGTTTTTCAGCATCTTTACGGCTATTTTCTTTAATTCGCTGTTTCTTACGTTCAGACATTTCCAGTCGGGATAATCCACCATATTGTTGAATAAATCCACCGTGAACGTCTTATCGTAAGGAGTAGTATCAGACGGACTGCTCCATAACGTATAAACATCCTCCATCTTCAAACCTACGAATTTGTCGTAAAACTCTTTGGGAGTTATTCCCTCAAACCTGTGGAACTTCTTGTCCTCGTCTTTATAACTCCAGTCGAATTTCTCCGGCGGAACTCCCATGAAAATGGCCAGAATGCGATACACATCCTGCATCACCTTGTTTTTTATCCTTCGCAGGGTCGCAACATCCTTGCCGTCGGCATGCGCCTTTCTTATTTTTACCGCAGTTTCCCTCAACTTGTAACCCAATACGAAATTCAAATGACGGGTGTTTTCCCTGGTAAACGTATCCGTCATGACAGACTTGGGCGCTATGCCGTACTTGTTGATCAAATTCTCCGCCATGTGCCACTCGCCCCCGTCCGGTACAGGCTTGGTCAACAGGAAATGAACCATACGGTCGTCTCGATCCCTGTCGCGATATTCGATCATCTTTTCCAAAAAATAATTGGCCTTCTCCAGCTTGTCCCAGAACATGTGATAATTTTCTGAAAATTCAAACTGCTTCACGTTGATCTTTTTCTTCGTGATAGTCCGCAGCCAGTTCAGGTCCGCAAAAAGCCAGCATGTGCCCGCCCTCTTCTGATCAGTGACCTCACCCGATTCAAGTTCATTGGAAAAACAAAAGTCCACCTGGTTCAACACGTCCCTGTTAACGGCTATTTCCTGAAGATTTCCTCGCGTGACCGCATTGAGCAACAACCTGTTGGCGGGATTCGCCTCAAATTTCTCCTTGAATTTCGTCAAATGCTTCCGCGTTATTTGTCCATTTGCGTTCCTGCTTTTCATATCTTACCCTTTCTCAAAAAAACCAACTGTTTTCATCCGGCAAATTATCGCCGTAAACCATTCGTTTTTCAGCTCAGCTTATATTCGCGCACTCCTAAAAGGAAAAAACGCAGGCGAAGAATAACAGAATATTTGTGAACAGGCAACTTTTACCCCGGCCCGACGACTCTCATCCCGAAAGTGCGCTTTTTCTGCATCCAATAAATAACAGATATAATGCCGAAAAGTTTTCAACCCGGCAAAAAATCAGTCAAATTTTTTGAAAAAAATTCAAAATTTTTGAATTGTTATTGTGATACTTATTTACCTTATATTTTAACTCATTGTAAATATTATTTTTTCAAAAATACCGCATATCGTCTCTCATTTCAAAAATTTTGAATTCAGCAGGTTTCATACTACAATCTTCAACGGGACTCGACTTTTTGAGTCGACGCACGAAAAGCTGGTTATTTGAAGAATTTAACGGGAAGGGAACTAGGGGAGGCCAGGGATGAGCATATCGTCATCAGTCGGCAAGAGATCGTTATTGCACAACGGGTGCATTTATCCGATGGAAGCAAAAATCGACGCTCTGTACAATGGAATAATGGTTGAAGATGAAAACATAAAAGGTTTGCTGAAAGGAAAGGAATCGTCCGGGGTATCCTCTGACATACAGAGAGTGGATTTAAAGGGTAAGACGGTCTTGCCTGCTTTTACGGACTGTCATACTCATTTTTTATCATACAGTTTAAGTCTAAAGCGGTTGAAGTTATATGAGATAACGAGTCTTGAAGAAGTATTGCAGAAGGTTCATGAGGAGGCTGAAAAGCTGGAGCCTGGCGAATGGATCAGGGGACGCGGCTGGGAAGTGGGTTTATGGAAGCCGTCGGCATTTCCGGCGCGATGGGACCTGGACCGTGTAACGCCTAGGAATCCGGCGGTATTGACGTCTAAGGACGGTCATACTTTATGGTTGAACAGTCTGGCCATTGAGGTTATGGGTCTTGATTCGGACTGGAAGGATGTTCCCGGGGGAAGAGCCGACCGTGAAAGAGAAACGGGGCGGCTTACGGGTATTTTCCGTGAAAACGCCTGTTATGAAGTAGTGAAGCGGATACCGCAGCTTTCAGAAGAGGACTTGCTGCATCATATCAGGAACGGCATGCGGGCGGCTCATCAAGCCGGTGTCGTATCGGTGCATAATTTCGAGACGAGGAAGGCGTTCAGAATATTCCAGCAGTTACGAAACAGGAGAGAGCTGAACATGCGGATACTTCACAGTTTTGCTGTGGAGGAGCTGGATGCAGTGATCGGGGCGGGCATAATGAGCGGTTTCGGGGACAAGCTGTTGAAAACCGGTTATATAAAGTTATTTGCGGATGGAGCGTTAGGCGTGCGTTCCGCCTGGATGCTGTCGCCGTATGTGGGCGAGCCGGAGAACCTGGGATTTCCGGTAACGAAGCGTGCTGAATTGATGAGCCTGGTAAACAGGTGTCATGAAAACGGATTAGCGGCAGCGGTGCATGCCATTGGAGACGCCGCCAACAAGGCCGTGCTGGACGTCTTTGAGGAATCAGGAAAAAAAAGCGCTTCTGAATCCGTTCCGTTTTCCGACAGGATAGAGCATGCACAGCTTCTGGACCGTTCTGATATAAGGCGCTTTGCAGAAACAGGCGTCATCGCATCGGTGCAACCGGTTCACGCTCCGGCAGATATTTATATTGCGGATCAATTCTGGGGAAAGGAACGAAGCAGAAACGCCTATCCCTTCCGCAGTCTGCTCGATCATAACGCCCGCCTGATATTCGGTTCCGATGCGCCCATCGAATGTCTCAATCCCATCAAGGGAATACACGCCGCCGTAACCAGACGCCGGGAAGACGGCAGTCCTTCCGAAGAAGGCTGGAATCCCCAGGAAAAAATCACAGCATACGAAGCCGTTCTGAACTACACCGTCAATCCGGCGGAAGCCGTCCAGGAAGACCATTACCGGGGAACGCTCATCCCGGGTAAAAAAGCCGACCTGATAGTCCTTTCAGACGATCCCTTCCAGATCGAACCTCATGATTTACGTAATATTAAAGTCCTCGGAACCATGCTCAACGGTAAATGGGTATACCGGGATTTCGATTTCTAACCCAGTTCCCTGCTACTCTATCACAGACATTATCTAGTGCCTGTCCATAAACTCGATTGTCGATTCAAAATTTAATGCTGGACAG
>CAZUFC010000297.1:0-3806 GCA_964619725.1 uncultured bacterium
TAGCGGGATCAGGCAACAGGTACCGTATAGTCCACGACGACGGGACAATAACAGAGTACTTCCACTTGAATGAGATAGGTTTCCAAAAACCTACACCTGTAGGAACCCCGACAATTATACCTCACAGACGAGACACCCCTGTACCCAAAAACCATCCATTGGCGTTCCTGGGCAAAACCGGCGGAAGGACCATGCCGTCCCATCTGCATTTCGGAATTCGTGAGGCTATGGTTACAGAATTCATTCCAAAATACGTTTCCACATACACCCCGACGCCAACATACTTTCCTTTCAACGAAGATGCATTTGAACAAAAACCTAATATACAAGCTATGGACAGTCCGACTGCCGGTCAAACGTACCCTTTAACGGCGACGCCGACGACAACTTCTACTCCGACTCATACTCCTACAAATACTCCTACTCGACCAACATTAGTTACGGATTATCTGAATCCTTTCGACTGGCTGGCGCCGTATCCTTCCACGCCGATTGGCGAGAATAATGCAATAAAAAAGATTCTGGTTCTTCCGGAACCGGCTTCCGGTTCCAGAGTGTCTGTCTGGGGAAGAGAAAATAATCCCTACATCAATCAGGCCGGCATTCAGGGCGGGCTGTTAATTGACGCGACGGCAGCATCCGGCGAGGATTGCCGTATTGAACTGATCGGAAAATGCAAATTCGTCGTAAAAGCGCAGGACAAGATGCCGAACAGCGGCGTTCTTAACGTCCACAGTATAGGCTATTATGTCAAAGACCCTGAAAAAACGGAATGGAATTACAAAATCGCATTCGACAGGATAAAATACGATGAAAGGAACTTCGAAGAAGGGGTTTATCGAGTACAATCTCCCTATCAAACACATTTGGGCGGCACGGAATACTGGTATAAACTCTATTGGGAATATTCACCCACTCCTGTTGCTTATAATATAAAAGAAACGATCGAAAACGGGGTATTAAATGGAACCATAGGCCCCCCAGGTACGTACGAATACACTTTAGTCTTTGAGGCGACAAGAAAAATGCCTGCCGGAACTCCGACGCCTGTACCGAGTCGTTTCGAAATGGTCGTTCACGTACGTGTTCCTGCATACTGGGTTGATTGCGAAAACGGCGACGATGCGAACCCGGGAACGTTCGAAGAACCTTTTAAGACAATAACAAAGGCATTTCAGTATTCCCTTTACGGCGATTTGATAATGGTAAAAAGCGGGATTTGCGATGAAAACTCAGGTGAAAGCATACCGCTGAACATGCCGGACGGCGTTGTGGTTGAAGGAATGGGATACTATGGTTTTAATATGGGCGGAACTGTTATAAAAAGCATTTCATATCCGTCTCCCCCAAATATTATCGAATTTGAAGATTGCTCCATTGAGACCAGGATAAGCAATGTAAACTGCGTATGCGGGCTTGCGGGAATTTATCTGGAAAAATCATCGCCGGAAATAACCAATTGCCGAATTCAAGCCAACACTCAATGCGGAATATTTTGTACCAAGTCTTCAAGTCCTTACATTTTCAATAATCAGATAACAAACAATGGGGGCGACGGGATTTACGTATGCGACATGGATGAAACCGATCCTTACGTCCAAATAGTCAACTGCACCATATCCGGGAATTCAGGTCACGGAATTAATGTTTACAACTTTTCAAAAGTTATTTTATGGAATTCGATAATAGCCGAGAACGGCGGGTGGGGAATATATGATGCCCAGCAGAGTTTTACTCATTTTTCCTCATTTGTCTGTTTTTACGGAAATCTAATGGGCGCTTACAATTTCGGAATCTATCCGGGGATCGGCATTTATCATGACGATCCTTTGTTTACAGGCGGCCCTTTCGGCTCCCATTATTTAAGCCAGACGGAATTCGACGGCTGTACTTTAAGTCCCTGCGTCAATTCCGGCAGCACATCTCCTGAAGATATCGGTCTGGCGAATCGAACTACAAGCAGCGACAACTCTTTGGATCAGTTCAGACTTGATTTGGGATTTCATCATGAACCCCAGGCTTTGGCGGCTACTCAGACTCCGGAACCCACGGCTACCGGTACTTTCTTCTATACTCCCACGGAAGGTCCGTGGCCGACTTCCACGCCCTATCAATCTCCATCGCCGATTCCTACACCCTATATTACCGGACAATTTTTCGAAGGGTTCGAAGACGATCTTTCACAATGGAGTTGGAATGGACTTTGGCACGTTGTTTCCGATGATTCAGAAGACCCCTTCTATAGTGAACATGCTGAAATCTCTGAAGGGAAGCGAGCTATGTGGTATGGACAAAATCATTCCAGCGACTATGATACAGGTTCGACGAACAGCGGTCGGCTGATCAGTCCTACTATATTCCTGACGGATGATTTTTCGCTGGTATTCGACAGTTGGGAAGAAACAGAGGGTATCGATTACGGATATGACACGAGAAAAATATACATCAGCATAGACAACGGCGATTCCTGGGAATTGCTGTTCATATCAGGCAAAAACGATGCTCAATATCGCAGAGTTGTCTGTAATCTGTCTGGTTACAAAGGACAAACTGTCAGGTTAAAATTCGAATTCGATACTGTCGATCAGCAATTCAACAATTTCACAGGATGGTTCATCGACAATGTTCACATTGATCGTCCAATTCCTTCCGTTTCACACATCGGGATCATGATATCCCTGATTTGTATGAGTTTAATTTTGATTAAATTGAGAACTAAAAAGCATTGACGGCGTTGATAGAATACATAAATGTCGATCCGCAAGTAAATACTGACGCCGGTCAACGCCTGGATATCGCCGAAAACCTGAACGCAGCCT
Organism: uncultured bacterium; assembly: GCA_964619725.1. Lineage (GTDB taxonomy): Bacteria > CSSED10-310 > CAZUFC01 > CAZUFC01 > CAZUFC01 > CAZUFC01. Next base: position 2,820 of record CAZUFC010000297.1, read on the forward strand.
TCGTCTCCCATGTCACCTGCGACAAAATATCAATCGTCAACCTCGCAGAACCATAGCCCACACCGACTTCAACACTCGCATAAATTCCCGCCGCCCGCTCATAAGGCATCGTCATGCTACTCCTGATCATAGGTTGCTTCCTCCCTTCAGGCTTGAAGTTCATACACAAAGCAACGTCTGAGATACCTACCAATGAAACCTCTTCGTGCTGTTGGATGTCATTGGCCGGCATTGGTTCCACCACACTTAAGGGTTCTTTGAACCACCCGACTTTCATATCGACTTCCTGCCGCTCGATGTGATCAACGAGTGGCGGAACATTATCCCGCTGTTCTCCTGGACTATGTTCCCGGATCCGATATCGGGGATTCACTTCCTAGCGGCCTGTACGAACCACGATAATAATGTTTTGGTCTCCAACCTTGAGGATATGGAACGGGGATGCGGGCTGTAGAAGAACGTGGGGCCATCCGGAACCTGGATCGACAGAGCAGCACTTCGCCCCGTTACTGCCCTAGCGTAAGTTTATTACGCTAAGGCTCTGAATTTCTGAAAACTATTAACCCAAGTTTCCCAGTAGAGGGTTCAAATTCGGCTAAAATCGACCCTGCCGGCCGTGCAAAAGATTGAAATATAAAGGTTCGAATTTCAAAAATCCAATTGTAGCGACCCATAGAAATTTTGGGTCTGATCAGATGGGGGTAACAAATTCCGCCAATATTTCGCACAAAGCTAAATTTTTTCTAAAAACTTGAAAAATTAGGGACTGATCAAACTGGGGTTACAAATTGTGATCTCGATACTCAAAAAAAACTTCCGTGCTCAGCGGCGCTGCGTTCGTGCTCGTAATAGTAATCGCTCTATTCAAATGATTGCACTGACTAGCTTTCAAACGACTGTAAAGATCAGGCCAATGTTTCGATTACGATTACCGCTGCTCTGAGCACGAGCACGAAGGATTCAAACTGAGAAATTGTAACCCTGACA
>CAZUFC010000298.1:0-3799 GCA_964619725.1 uncultured bacterium
AGTGGCTGTCCAGCATTAAATTTTGAATCGAGATTCGAGTTTATGGACAGGCGCTGCGGCTTTTGATTCATAAGGGCCGAATACCCGCACCCGGTTTTTATATTTTTTTTAAGTGTAACTATTCGGTTTACTTAGCATTTTTGTTTCGGAAAAATAAATCGATGTCTCGATAAGTTTCCGTCCCGCTGCCATTCGTCAGTGCACTTCCGCAAACTCTTTCAGCGAATAATATATTGAAATGAACAGCCGCTGCGACTTTTGATCCATAAACGAGCGAATTATTCTCAAGACAAGGGTTTGCGAAGAGTATCCCTCAACTGTACAATGACTGAGCAAATCCGTAATCTGACGCAGCGTAGGGGGAAATTAGCGGTTTGTGGATAAAGCTCTTTGTATCGCCGGTATTCCTGACCAGAGGGGTTTCGCAAACTTGCCGCTGATTAACGGTAATTCGCCTGCCTGACTAATTCAGTCATGTATAACTCAATATCGTAACAACTTCCGTTACATCGTTCCAAAACCATAAATCATTTTTTTACTATAAGTTATAAAATTTTTCACAGTTTCAAAGCCGGCCCGGTTCTTGCCCTGTATTTTCGACAGGGGGTGAAAAATGAACCAAACAAAACGCTACCTCATTAAAGAAGTTGGAACGGGCCGGATATTAGGCGAACTTCAGGCTTCCTGCCATTTTGCAGCGATCAAAAAAACGGCGGAAAAGTTCGGCGCTTACCGAGGCATCCCGATAGAGACCAAAATGATGAAAAATTCTCAACCGTATAGTCTGGAGAAAACAATGAAAAAAATTTCCAGGAAGACTTTCCGAATTAATATTCCCTATCAGCCGCCTGGGATATTTGAGGGATAATATTCAGAGATGATATTTCCGTTGGAGTTCCGTTGTAACGCAATGCGCGCTTTCCCGCTTTCTCTGAAACCCATCGGCAAGGGAGCGGGGAAGCCGCTATCCCGGATTTATCATAATTCTGAAGTTTGGAAACTCCATCGATAGTTACAGCAAAGTATCTCGCCCTCTTTGTCGCGGATATGGTCACCCAGGACCGTAACCGTTATCTTTTCATCTACTGGCAGCGGTCTTAGAGGATTATAGACAAAAATCGTATCGTTCTCTTCTGAGTAGATGCCTCCTGGAATAATATGATCGTTATGATCGCGAACGACGAAATTACGATGATCGATCCATTGATAATCCATGGAGCGATTGAATTTAAGTTTTATGGAGGCATCGGTATCGACGTCAGTCTTATCATGCACAGGATAATAATCGATAACGGCAGGTTCTTCATATTCATCTTTATAGTATTCGGAACTTTCATCGCGGTAACGTTCGTCATATCGGTCATCGTACCATTCTCCTCTTACAGGCGGTATCACCAGGTCAATGACGACGTTTCCGGGAACGGGCGGCGCAGGCGGTATCAGGACGGAAGGAACGCGAGGAAAAAAAGGTACCTCGCCTATATCAGGCAAATCAACGTCTAAGTCTTCTTGAGTTATGAGATATACCAGCAAAGCGACAAAAACGACGACCGTAATGGAGAGAATCACGATCAAACCCACCGGCGTTTTTTCTAAAATGACTCGTATCTCAGCCGATTCGCCCGTCGCCAGGCGAAAAGTTTCCGTATTGTTTCCATTGAGTTCCTCAACGGTACCGTCCGGCAATACCCGCTTATCAACATGCAGTTCATACTTTCCGGGAATCAGGTCGAAAAGCCTCCAGGAACCTGACTGCGAACGGTTAAGAAGTTCCTTCCTGCCTTCTCTAATTAAATAAAGTTCCGAGTAGACGCCATCAATGACGGGCCCGTTTGTTTTATAATGTTTTTTCTTCAAATAGGCTTTGAAGGAAACGAAAGGATCGCCGTATTGGTCGGCGAGACGCCGTGTCTTGATCTTCAAGCATCCGTTGAAACAGGCGACGGAGAAAACCCCTATAACTATTATAGAAAGAATGCTTGACAGACGAACTCCTATAATTTTTTTATTTTTCAGCATGTTGAGCATGGTTTCCTTTTTTCCCCGTAACTGCCGGATCGTTACTTTAAATTATTCTTTTTTGCACAGCGCCGGCTTTTTTATCGGTTAAATTTACTGATGACGTCCTCCGCTATCCGGGCGACAAGATTTCTGACAAACTCGTCTGAATTCACGTCAGAAACCGATATCAATGTTTGCTCTCTGTTACTGCGCTTATCGGAGACATTTTGATCCGGTGCGCCGTGGGAAGTCTGCGCCGTAAATTTTTCCCGTAATCGCCTTAATTCAAAAACTTCCTCAGGCGGCAATGATTTTTCGCCTCCCAACATTCTTGATGCGAGTTGTATTTTGGCCGCATGTTCCAGGGTCTCCATCTTATAGTAGGCTTTAAAGAGGTCTGAATCAACGGTGACTGCGCCGTGATGAGCGAGCAGAATGGCGTCGTGATAAAGAATATAATGTTGAACGATTTCGGCAAGCGCATCGGAGGAAGGCATTTTATACTCGGCTATGGGAATGCTCCCCAACGCTACGATAGTTTCCGCTAAAATCGTGCAATCCGGAGGAATTCCGCTTATGGAAAAAGCCGTGCTGAACGGGGGATGGGCATGCACCACCGCTTTAACCTCTTTCCTGACCTTGTAAATGCCCAGATGCATCTTCAATTCAGAGGATGGACGCTTTTTTCCCTCAATGACATTTCCATGCATATCAGTTACGACTAATTCCTCCGGCGACATAAAACCTTTACTCACTCCTGTCGGGGTCGTCATCACCCGGTCATGAGACATCCTTACGCTTATGTTTCCGTCGTTTGACGCTACAAATTCACGATTATAAAGCCGTTTTCCTGTCTCAACGATATCTGACGCAATTCTTTGACGGCTCACTTGAAATTATCCCCGCTTGCTTTTTCAGCTTCCTTTTTTGCTTTTCTGTTTCCTCATAAACTCAATTTTACACTCATCTGAACAAAAATAGAGGATGTCCGATTTCCAGTTCACGCTCAAAGCCTGCGACTTGGGTAAAAAAATGCCGCAGACAGGATCCTGCACCAAGGTATCCTTCTCATCATGATTCAAGCTTTTTTTCTTATCGTCTTCTCTTAAAGACTTCACAGCCTTCTTCGCCGCCAGGTATCCGGCCCCGGCAGCGATCATTAATCGACGCAACATCCTCTTACGCCTCCAGAATAATTATATGCATCTGTTCCTTTTTATGCAACCCGGTCTTTCCGCAAACCCTCAGTCGCCCAGACCCGACCCGTTTCGCAACTCTGCACGCAGACAAACAGGCGGAAATATATCGCAGAAGAGACGCCCTCTTCTATTCGATCGACATTAATGAAAAATAATGCATGAAAAACGCAACGGTTTCTGATCCGCAAATTCACGATTTTTCTTAAGGCGAAGAAGGCAAGAATCTGCGAAGGAGACGTAACCTTTCCCGCTGAAGCCTTGGCGTAAGGGGATTGCTTATGCATTGACTGAGCCAATCAGCAGCCTGATGCAGTATAAGGGAAAATTCGCCGTTTTATGGACAAAAACTAATTAGTGACTGTCCACAAACTCGATTCTCGATTCAAAATTTAATGCCGGACAGTCACTGCGGTTTTTGATCCATAAACGTGTGAATTTATCTTAAGGCAAGGATTTGCGAACTAGGGGGATCGCTTATACGTTGACTGAGCCAATCCGTAGCCTGACGCAATATTTGGGGAAATTCGCCGTTTATGGACAAAAACTAATTAGTGACTGTCCATAAACTCGATTGTCGATTCAAAATTTAATGCTGGACA
>CAZUFC010000299.1:0-3789 GCA_964619725.1 uncultured bacterium
ATGCAGGTCAGTTGCCCAAAGGGGAATATTTGTTTGAAATTTCGGCCGTTGACGTATACGGGAACCGGGCCGTATGCTGGCCTTTGCTTGGTGTCGAATAGGGAATGTTTTGATTCCGTTTTTTTGTTTTTGAGGGGCAGTTTTTGATGGGAGATTAATAATTTCTCATTTGTTTTTCGATTTTTGATTTTTTCGGCATCGCAGCGGAAGGAAATCAGCATAAACGTTGAAAAAAGGGGCTGATTCAATCGTTGAGAATTGCGGAATCATATTTTCGTTATCGGTTATTGAAAGCGCCCCGGGAAAGCGGCAGGATGCCGCTTCTACTTTTACTTCTCTGATTTTTATTGAGGTTCAAGAAGAATTGTTTTTATTAATGCAGACGCAGCATCCTGCCGCATTTCGTTCGGCTCCATACACACCAGCCATAGAAACTAATACTTTAGACGATTACTGGGAGCGCAGGCTTCCAGCCTGCCTGCGCATCGACAAGCTTTAAGGAGCGATCTCGTGTAAATCCCGGGCGATAAGCGGAATATCCACAGGATAGGAAAGCTTCACCGGTTGAGTTGAAAAAGGCCGCATGAAAAATTAAAACCGGCATTAAGCGTTCACGGTAAAACAAAATTACGAACCGCAACAGGGCTTTGAAAGGCGCTGCTTGCATTAACGCATAGTTATGCTCAAGCAGGCTGGAAGCCTGCGCTCCCAGTGGCATATCGTTCAGCTTATTTTTGCCGTCGCAACGCCGGGTCGTCGGATACCGATCGGATGATACCCAATGCCGCTATGACGAAGAAGTTTATTCGGAACTGATCAATCATTCCATACTGTTTCTGATCTTCTCCCGCGATCCTGAAGGGATCGGACAGCAAAGCCCAGGGTTAATCGAGCGAAGCGAGAGCAACCCTGGGTCGGATCGATGCATTTAAGAACCCTGAATGGGTTAAACAGAAAGGAAAAGCACGTACACCCTTCAATAGCGCAAATTGACGATTATCCGTAAGTTCCTATTCTGCCAGGTCGCCGCAATGATGAGTTCTGATCGCAGCGGAAGGAAATCAGCATAAACGTTGAAAAAAGGGGCGGATTCAATCGTTGAGAACGCGGTATCATATTTTCGTTATCGGTTATTGAAAGCGCTTCGGGAAAGCGGCAGGATGCCGCTTCTACTTTTACTTCTCTGATTTTTAGTGAGGTTCAAGAAAAATCGTTTTTACGAATGCAGACGCTGCATCCTGCCGCATTTCGTTCGACTCCATACATACCGGCCATAGAAACTAGTCCTTTCGATGATTACTGGGAGCGCAGGCTTCCAGCCTGCCTGCGCATCGACAGGCGTTAAGGAACGATCTAGTGTAAATCCCGGGCGATAAGCGGAATATCGACAAGAGGCATGCTTCACTGGTTGAGTTAAAAAAGGCCGTATGAAAAACCAAAATCAGCAATAATCCTTCACGCCGACCGGCACCTTAATTCTTTTGTTCTCTTCTTCAGTCCGCCTCGTCTGCCAGGTCCGCTCCGCCCGCTCTTAAACTCTACCCCCCAGACAAAACGCCCATGCCGGCCCAAATCAAAACTTCGAAACTTATACCGTAAACCCAATATCAACGGCCCAAACACAAACACGACCCAACTTTAAACTCTAAACTCTGAACTTTGAACTCTGAACTGCAAACAAATTATTTTGCAAAAATTCATAACAAAAACATCTTTTTAATTTGACTTTCTTTTTTCCATCATTACCATGGGAACTGATAGAAGCCGGCAGACGGTTTTGGGTATTATAATTTCATAATTCATCAAGGAGGATTAAGGATGCAAAAGAGGTGTTTTTGTTTTCTTCTGTCAGTTGTTGTATTGTCAGTAACGGGCGGTATGGTTAATGCCGGATGGTGGTCTGGAGCTTTGGAGGATATAGTGATAAGCGATCCTGATGACGGTTTCTCGGTGAATCCGCCTGCGGTTTTTTGCGGATTGAACGGCCGGATGTTTGCGGCTTGGCAGCAGTTGGGAAAGTTTGGAGTTTATGAAGTCGATAAAGTCAGCTCTGAGGTTATCGTCACTCCCGCTCGGGACATTAATTTTCATGAATATTCGACGGGGATAAATTATAAGAAACAGGCCGTTAGCTTTCCGGGGTCGTTTAATCCTGATTGCACTTCATGCAGTATTGATGTTGCTGTCGGTCCAAGGGGAGAGTATTATGCCGTATGGAGTCAGAAAATTCAATACGGCGCTGATTATTTCAAAAGGATTCACTTTGGATATTGCGATCATGAAAGTTACGGCGGACTATGGTCGTCTCGAATTGCCGATTTCATCGTCAGCGATGAAAGTGTAGAGGACGATGCTTTTTCACCGAGCATTGCCGTTGGAGAGGACGGATATCTGTATCTGGCATGGGCTCAATGGCGTCATGAAAACAATCTTGACGTTGAAACATGCGTGCTTGTTCCAGACGAGGAATTTCCGGGTTACGTCATGATCAATCATGATGTTAAAAATGTAGTAACGCCTGCTGAATTTGGAGGACTGGACATTGCCTATCATAATCGTCATGCATGCATCGTCTGGCTTGATTTCTTCATCCGTTCATGCGTATGTTACTCATTGTGTGATTCCGAGGGGTATTATTACGACACAAATTTCGCCTACGAAACTGAACATTACGAAGATTTCAAAGGAATTTCAATTGCAGCTTCAGCAGCTTCGTCTTCCTATTCTTATCAGGATCAAAACGATTCTGAGGGTGAATCGCCTGAATTATCGGTTTTTCATGCTGTTTTCGGGCGCGAATTAATGTCTCACGGTCACACTCTTAATTATATAAAGGCAGTTGTAGAAAACGACATTATTAATTGGGAAAGTCCGGTAAATTTATTGAACACTTTTGCCGTCGATGGAGACATGGACCCCTCATTAACAATCTCAGAGGACGAAACGTTGCATGTGGCATGGAGAGGTAAACTGGATGGCGCTGCTCGCCGCGAATGTTATTATACTTATTCTACTGACGGAGGAAACCACTGGTGGAGCAATGAGAAAAACTATGAATTAATCAGTTGGGATGATCCGGATAATAATTTTGAGGTAAAAACGCCCAGCATAGCGCTTGATTCAACGGATAAACTTTATGTATTGTGGCGAGAAAAAAACGTCAGCGGCCTGGAATATGAAATTCACATTTCAACTCATCATGAATAATATGATATCAGTAGCGCAAAAACGTTTGAAAAAAGAAATCATTAATCTAACGCTCTTCTGCTGCACTATACTTCATATTTTTTGTCCTGCGTCGAAATCAGAATGGCAAATTGAATGCGTCAAATGTCCAGCCTGGTTTTCCGGATGGGCGCCTCATCGTTGTTTACATGTACTGCCGGACGGGACCAGGATATTGGCTACAGGAGGCGACCAGCTAAAAGTATATTACCGGGAAGGAGATCAATGGCGAAATGAACTCGTAAGCGATCGAAAAACGGCATATGTTTCAATGAGCGTTGAATCGATTGATAGGATTCACTTAAGCTATCATGATCAACTCGATCACACATTTCGATATGCGGTAAAAGAAGCGGGAACCTGGATTGTAGAATCAATAATCGAAGAAACTTATAGACATACGCCAAGCAGTATAGATTACGATTCTGCAGGTAAGCCGCACATTGCCGCTTATTATTCTTCTGGACTTCATTTATTCTCAAAAAGTGAAACTAATGAGTGGCAAATTCAGCAAATCGAGGATTCTTCCGTAGGCGGAAAATATCCTTCAATCGCCGTCGATTC
>CAZUFC010000300.1:0-2015 GCA_964619725.1 uncultured bacterium
GCAAGGATACTGAACAAAAATTCACCGTCGCACAGCGTTTCAACATCAATATCGTCTGATTTCCAGGTATAGAGTCCGTCGTCCGCATCCCAGTCTCCGTTTTTGCCGTCGTCCTTCAGTTCAATGCCGGTTTGTGAGTTTCCATATAAAAGTTTGACGCTCTGGACTGCATTCTCCGAGCACACCCAGGCCAGTATTGTCAGCTCCTCCTGCTGTTCGTCGATCATCAGCGTGTCGTAATATCCTGCAAGCATGACTGAAGGTCCTGAGTCTGCGGGGGCTTTCATGTTTTTCTGTATTTTGAATTTCCGGAGGGTATAATTGATTTCTTTAATGTCTGCGATGGTTTGAAACGAATTGAATTCTCTGTCCCGGACAAGCAGGTAGGGCCACATGTCGCTTTCGTTGCCTGAGGAGTCAGCGGCTTTCAGTCCGAAGAGGTAATCGCCTGCGGGAATACCCGCTCCGGCATCAGGGATTTTCAATTCATAAAACTTATACGGCGGGCAGTCGAAATCGTTGACGGCGGTCAGGTCGGTTCCGGTATAAATACGTTCGCCGTTTTGTCTGTCAATGTAGTATAATTCAACGCGTTCCGTATCTGCACCGTGAATCAGGGCAGCGAGATGTATGGCGCCGCCTATGGTTTCATTCACGGCGGTGTTCATCCACCCGGCGGCCAGAATAAACGGCGGTTGAACGTCTTGCGTGGGGACGGCCGTGGGCGTGAGTGACGGTGGATGACTGGGCGTCAATGTTGCCGGGGAGCTGCAGGTCTGAGTCGGCGTGATCGTGACGGTGGGCGTTTGAGTGACGGTCGGCGTATTCGTCGCTGTGCCGGTGGGCGATCGGGTGAACGACGGGGTTATTGTGGGCGATAAAGTTACTGTCGGCGTTTCCGTCGGGACAGGGGTCATTGTGGATTTAAAGGCGTATCTCAGATTATTCAATGATTTGTTTCTGTATAAAAGATGAGGCGCTCTTTGCGAGTCCAGCGCCATGTATATCCGGGCGAATATGTTGAAATTATCTTCCAGGAATTCAGGTCCCCGCCATTCTCCGCCTCTGAACCAGTTGTACCTTAATCCCCGTCTGTCCGAGAACGAATAGGCCAGGTTCGGTTCGTTCAGATCGTTCAATTTTAATGCGACAAAGGCTTCATGCCCTTCATCCAGATCATGAAAATGCCAGGTATCGTCGTTGTAGATAGCCAATTTGAAGTCATAATTGAAATAATCGCTGTATGCCAGATAAATATCTCCTTCGGACGTCAGGTCCAGAGAAGTCAGGCGGCCCATATTCGGTCCGCCTTCGTCTATTATTTCGACCGTCCATTCACCATTTTCATGCCTGGCCAGATTCAGGGAGTCGGGAATGAAATGTTCGTAGCTTACGTAGTAGTTTTCGTCCTGCACCGCTATCCCCAGTTGTTCAGCCGCCCAGTTCGCCCAGTCGGACAATAACTGCTCGTTATTCCAGGATGTCCCGTCGCCGTAATTGAAATAAAGATAAGGTCCAGCCTGGTAGGCGACATAAAACATTTCCTCCTGCGTCGTGACGCTGAATTCATCCAACTGGCGGTATGAGACGACGGGAAGGGTCATATTCCATCCCTCGGATTCGCGACGGACCATCTCAAGCCTGGAGGTAAGATCATAAAAAATGCACGGTCTCTCCTGATCATCCAGGACGATGTCCACAAGTCCGTTAAGACTCCCCTCGTGAAAGAGAAATTCAAACTCCCATCCTTCGCTGTCCCGAAGTCCGTAAAATAAATCATAATCCGTATCGGTATAGACGATATGCGCCCTGTCAGAAGAATCCATACACATGGCGTAACCCCGCACCAACACGTTTCGGGCCACGTTTTCGATCTCCCATCCGTCCGGCTCCTTCCTGGCCAGCTTCAGAAAATCGTCCTGACCGCTCAGGTAACTTATCGCAGGTTTGTCCGACGGATCGAAAGCCAGGGAGCAATAGGCATACGCATTATTGGCCGCATCTATTTCGTCGAT
>CAZUFC010000300.1:2115-3712 GCA_964619725.1 uncultured bacterium
CTTCGTCTTTCATGCAGTATCTCAGCATCAAATTATTGGGCGCCGAATACGAGATATGAGGCCGGTTGAGAGAATCTATCGCTATTGAAGGGTAGGCGCCGGCCAGAAGATCGTATTCCACTCTTTCTATTTCCCACTCATCGACTTCGTTTTTAAACAGCATGTGCACATTTCCATTATAGTAACAGGCTATCCAGGGGTTCCCATTCACATCATGGGTTATGCTGTTCTGAAAATGGTTGGAAATAGTAACGTCCAATAAGCTCTCGATTATCCATCCGTCACCGTTTTTCAATGCATATTTAAATTTATCGCTGTTGATGTCGTAATAACATATATGAATTCTGTCTTCGCTCTCCGCGCTCATGCTGACATGATGTGCTTTATGATTTTCCACAATTTCAACACTCCACGCCCCTGACCGTCGGTAATAAACGCGAATGTGATCTCCGCCGGTCGCCAGAACATAATTTCCTTCTGGTGAAATCCACAAACAACGGTTCGGAAACCAATAAGCGAAGTAGCTGGGATTCTTCACGCATTCTATATTCCATTCAGCGCTGACGGGGAGTGAAATAAAAACACCGGAAACGACTAATGCGACGATGCCAATGTATAGTACGATCAATTTGAGTTTTTTATTTCTTGTTACTCTCATTTTACCCTAATCCAACTGTCTGCTGATATGCGCTTCATAAGAGCCTGTGAGTTCATTCAACTCTTTCCACACGACGCATGGTCGTCCCAGAGGCAATAAAGCAATTTGGGGATTATAAGCTTTGTATCCGTCATTAAAACTGATGAACTCATGTTCATTGTCGAAACCGCTCCAGGTTTTGCCGCAATCGGTCGACAATGCATAACAGCATTCCTTGTTCGTTCCGTCCAATCCTCGCCACGTCAGATGGAGATTCTTTCCCTGCATCGTCATGTTCGGCCGCAGGTCGCCTTCTTGAGCATAAAAAGTTTCCACTATCACTTGAGGTTCGTCCCATTCGATTTCTTCAGGATTAATCAGTTTCGCCGAAGTGTGGTACAATCTATCATAGGCGACTTCTGAATCCCAACCGATAATCATGTGAAATATCAAAGAGTCGTCTTGCTGTTCAAAACCGTGGCTTGTGCCGGTTTCATCATACGGGGGAAGCGTATTCAAACTAAAGCCTGATATTCTCTGTTCCGAAGTTTCCGGCGGAATAACTTTTTTGTAGTCGAAAATGCCGTCTTCCTCCGCGAAATAGGTTATTACAGAATGAAATGTCTGGTCGACTGCATCGGTCCAGGCCAGACAGGCCCTCCCATTATGAAAAGCGATATCCAGTCCTTCGAAATACTGAGAATCACTAACCTCAAATTCCTGAATTCCTAAAATTTCAAAACTGTTATTAATTCCGTTAAAGGTCGTTCGCATAGTGCAAACTTTAACGAAAAGTTCATCAATATACCATTGCGCCCACGCTACAAATATAATCCCTCGATAATTAATCGCTATTTTCGGAAAAACGGCATCATCCTCAACATCCAATTCGCTTAAAATAAAATCCTCCGACTTGGAACTCCAATCCGCTAAAGCCGGATTTCCTGGATCATAGCACCC
>CAZUFC010000301.1:0-3694 GCA_964619725.1 uncultured bacterium
GGAAACGGGGACGGCGAAGTCATTTATTACAGGAATTACTGGAGCGACACAGACCCGGAATTTAGACTGGGGTCTCCTTTAACTGACGGGTACGGAACTATAGATGTAGGCGGGCATGCTCAACCTTTTATAGCTGATTGGGACAGCGACGGGTTGAACGATCTTCTGATCGGGACGGCTGACGGACAAGTCCGGTTATTTATGAACACGGGAATTCAATCCGCGCCGCAATTGACTGACGCGGGGCTTATTGAAGCGGACGGAGCGCCGATTGATACGGGTTCGCGGGCCAAACCCTGGGTTATGGATTGGGACGGAGACGAGGACAAGGACCTGCTGGTCTCAGGCGTATGGCCGTGGAAGCTGTCAGTTTTCGAGAATATCGGAAGCGATTCGGAACCTGAGTTTGATGAGGAAGTCGTATTCCTGAATGAGCATTCGGCTGCCTTTTCAAGCACGCCGGCCGGGTGGTCCTTCGGAACGGAAGACGGCGACTATATTGGAATAGTCAGTCCCATGGGCACGGTCATAGGATACATGAACGAAGGATCGCAGTACGAACGCGACTACAGGCTGGGTTTGTATCCTCCCGGCGAGGCCCCGACCGCCATTATGAAAACGGCAAAAGCCGTCAGAATAATCGACTGGGACGAGGATGGAAGAAAAGACCTGTTTATGAATGCGGGTTTTTATGGCCGTCATTACGTCATTTTCAACCGGGGAGAAGACGACGAACCTTTGTTCACTGAGCAGATGACGCTGACTACGACAACCGGAAAAAGAGTCGGATTCGCCGGCGCTTATCATACTCCCGACATCGTGGACTGGGACGCCGACGGCAAAAAGGACATACTCGTGACGAATCCTCAGCCCGGCGAACCGGGAGACATTTACCTTTATCTTAATACGGGAGAAAATCATGACCCGGAATTCGGCGATCCCCAGAAACTGACTTCAGGATACGCGGATTTAGGGCCGGCTGATGCATCGGGAGTAGAAGTTACGGATTGGAATTCCGACGGCAGGAAGGACCTGCTGATCGCATCCGACAACGCTTTTACCGGCGGCACGTACAGTTATGTCTACATCAATGAAGGAACCGACGCCTCGCCTGCTTTTTCAAAAGGCGCGGTATTGAAATACGGCGCCGGCAGCGGGCAGCCGCTCCCCGTTGCATCCATGGGGTGCCCTCATGTCTGGGACTATGAAGAAGACGGCGATCCGGACATCCTGGTCAATACCGGAGCGAATCCGGATAATCTGAGAAAATACAACAACACGGTAGCTTCGGGAATGCCCAAGCTGATGGATGAAGGATTCATAGAAGCGGGTTCGGGTCCGATACAGAGCGGCTGCGATGCCTTTTCGGCCGTGACGGATTGGGATGAGGACGGCAAGAAGGATATTATTCTGAGCAACTGTCCCGGTCTGTATTACTATCCGAATACGCAGACAGCCATGACCTCGCCCCACGAACCCTCGGATTTGTCGGTTTCGATCTTTACCCATCAGACGGTTTCTTTAACCTGGGCGAAACCGGTTGAGTATGATCCGGTCGACACGCTGATTGTGCGCTCTCAATCGCCGATAACCTGGAAACCCAGCGACGGCATTCGCTACAATGCCGCGCCGGCGACGGAAGTCGCATCAGGCGTAGTTGTCGCTTATTGCGGCGAAGACGATCATTCCGCCGCTCCCTGGACGGATACGGGGCTTTTCCCTGGTCAACAATATTATTACAGGGCGTTCGCCTATGATTTAGTCCTACCCGCATATTCTCTCCAGGGGATAGAGACGAACGTGACGACGCTTATCGGGAGTCCCACGCCGACCCTGACTCCAACCATCACTTCCACGCCTACTATTTCCAACACGCCGACCATAACGGAAACTCCCACAATCACTTTAACTCCAACAACGAGTCCCACAAGAACGCCTACGCCTGTCGCTACCTATACTCCTACTCCTACGCCTTTCGGAACGAAAACGCCTACACCGACCCCTACGGATTCGCCTACTCCGGCTCCTAATCTGCTTATCCGCAACCAGGATATACAATTCGATCCGGCCTATCCTGAAGAGGAATCGATCGTAACCATTTCCGCTACGGTGCACAATACGGGCAATGCGGCTGCAGGAACGTTCAAGGTCAGGTTTTTCGCTGATTACGGGTTCGGTCCCGTGCAGATTGGGTCGGATAAAAACGCCGGTCCTTTGAATCCGGGAGCATCACAGACAGTATCGGAGGCTTGGTCAGCGGTTTGCGACATGAGCATTTCGGCTGAGGCGGACATATTGAACCAGGTTACGGAATCGAATGAAGCCGATAATACCGGCGAAAGGGCCGTGCCGATTCTGTATTGTCCGGAGGAAGTTTCGCTGACCATATCGCCTGATTACCGTGAATTAACCGTGGGCGGAGAAACGGAATACTCGGTTTATGTTGAAAACGGCAACTTCGGGCCTGACGCTTTCGATCTGGAAGTATCGGGCGCTCTCCCTTCGGAATGGTATACCCTGGCGCCGAATCCTCTGATATTGAACGCCGGACAGACCGGTGAAGCCATACTGACGGTTACCGTCCCTGACGAATGTTACGTTATCGGGACGTATCCCTTCGACGTCGCCGGCACATCACAGGAAATGGAAGAAGATTACGCCGATGATGCGATCCTCGCAGTAACCGGCGAAGTTAACGTAAGTCAGCGGAATCCGGAGAACGACGCCCTTACGGGCAGCCGTGACGTGACATTCAGTTGGAACTCGTCCGCGCCTTCCGACTCCTGGTTGTATTACCGTAAAATTGGGGACCCGAATTGGACGGAAGTCGCAGTAGCCGTCGAGCAGTCCGTGCATCAATGGGAAGCGGAAGACCTGGAAAGAAACGAAACCTACGAATGGTATGTCCACCTCGAATCTTTATGCGGAAGCACGGATACTTACACGTGGACCTTTACAGTCGGCAACGGCGTTATATTCACTCAAGACTCCTACACCTTCTATGTCGAACGGGATTACGATCAGCATGTCTGGGTCGGAGTTCACAATGAAGATGTGGTAAATCATACTGCTGAACTTCACATAGACAATCCCAACGACGAATTAATCGTCAACTTCGTCGGGCCGGGCAGCGAAGATGAGACTATACTGCTCGCCCCGGGCGAAACCCGGGACGTCGAACTGGTAATACATGCTCAGGATGTCGAACCCGATCCGGGAAAACCGGAAGAGATTTGTTTCGATGACCTGCTGTTGTCGTTGACCGCTGATGAGGAAGGGACGCCTATTACCGATACTGCGCCTACGACGATTTGCGTGCAATGGCCTGATATCGATTTTACATTGTCCGAACAGAGCGAAGACCCGCTTACTCTAGTAAAAACATGCCGCGTCACGAACGATGGAGACCCCATTACTGACCTGGGCGTTACTTCGCAAGGCGGTCTGCTTGGTCGCGTCCTGTTCATTCCCCGCATTGACCATTACAGGCTCGACGGTTCCGGTGATGCTATCGACTTTTATGCGGAACCCCTGTTCCAAGCGGGCGATACCTCCCTTTCCGGCGAGCTGGTCGCTGAAGCGGCAGGGGTCCAGGATATTCTGCCGGTGACCTACGAATGCGCGCCGCCCAGATCGCTTTTTGAAACCACGGTGGCGGAACCCGAATTGTGCTACACCATGGCGAACTGGTTCT
>CAZUFC010000302.1:0-3664 GCA_964619725.1 uncultured bacterium
CACTTATTTTGACGATTTTTCCCTGAATTTCCAGCAAAATATTTGATCAGGCTCAGGGAGAAGAAATCATTCTTTTTCTGATGTTGCTGTCTCTAGATTTGATGAAAGTTCTCTTTCAATCTTATCGATAATTTTGATTATTTCTTGCACCTTACGTTGGGCGTCTAGGAATTCAGAATACATGTTCTCTGCTCGGAAAATTACATCTTCATAAGTCATTATTTTTATCCGTTGGGATTCCAAGAGTCGTGTCTTGTCTTCTGCAGTTTCTGATGTTGTTAAATCTTCAGGTAGCTCGCCCAGAAGGCATACAACATCAACTCTGTTAGATTGATTCTGTTTTATCAATGCTGCTTGGATCGGTGATTTGTATTGATCAATTTGGTTGACTAAGTTAATAGTTTTAAGTTTTTTCGAGGGCTTCGGTTTCTTCAATTCAATCACAATGGGAGTACCGCTGATTTCGCGATAGAATATGTCAATTCTGTCTCTATTTGCTTCGATGACCTCATTGTTTTCGCTTCCCCATATCAGGGACTTTAGAATCGATCGAACTGAATTTTCCATTCTTGTTCGTTCCGTCGCTCTATCCCATGATGGATCGAACAGCCAAAGATTTTTGTAGAGATGTTCTTGAATAATGCGTTCTTTAGAATTTTTATCTGTCTGATTTTTAAGAGTTTTGATTATTCCGAGTCTCTCTTGGACAGCCTTATAATATAAAACTGCTTCCAAATTGTCGTAGCTATTGAAAATTTCAGAGAATCGTTGTAAATCGTCCCCTTTCAATGTTTCCAGGTTGTTCAATAAATCTCTGTGCAAGAGATTCTCAAAAACAAGGACTGTTTGGGAGTAAAATATTGGCCTTTGATTTTTGGGAATGTCAAGAGAGCCAATTTTCTTAAATAACTTTTTTGCCAGTTGTCTCTGTTCAGAAGTCAAGTGATTTAACCACTCTTTTATTGATTCTATTTTTTCTGCTTCGCTCAAAGCTTGTTCTTGTTTTTTCACACCTCTGACAGTACCGATACTTGTGAAGACTTTTCTTAATTTTGTAACTATTTCCCTGAATCTTAAATCCTCTTCTTGAATGCTCTGCCTTCCTGCGACAGCCGTATCCGGTTTATCGTCAATATCCAAAAAGTCAGCATGCAATTCACCAACCAGATATCGTTCGAATATTCCCCCATGGTTAACTATCTGCACTAGATCTTCATGAGCCAATCTGTTTCTAACCATTAAAACTACGCGATTTGCTGAGTCAGCTTCATGGTCGCCGATTAAATCTGATCTCTTCGCCACCAATCCAATCCAACCATTTAATTTGTATTTATCACCGTTCACTTTAATTTCATTATCAAAGGATGATGCAACAACCAGTTTTTCAAATTGGGGACATCTTTTCTGCAGATATTCTTTTGTCTTACCATCAAACCACCAGACCATTTCCAACTTTTTTAGATAATCTCGATCGTTATCGTTAACGGGAGTTCCATCCACGATGACATTGAATTCCGTGTCCGGTCCAATAACGGCAAACCTTCTAGCTAGGCGTTTTCTTAGTGGACGATTATAAAATCTGTCTTCGACTTCTCGAAGTACCAAAGTTGTTCCCGGATCACTTCGCGAACAATTATTTGATTTTTTAGGATGGTATGGTTTTTCTTTTTTTGCAGCTTCTTCGATTTCTGCCAGGTTCATAATTATTGTTGTTTTTTGAAGTTTTCCTGAGACTGAATCCCGTCTCGCTGAATGGACCTCAACATCTTTGGCTATTGCAAAAACCGATAACTTTCCTATACCTTTCCTTCCCATGGGTAATCTGTTGGTTATGGGCGTTTGTCGTCCTTCTTCAGTATCTCTTCTTCGATAACCGACTGTTAAATACTTTTCTTGGATTTCTTCCGGGTACATGCCAATACCGTCGTCAACAACAGTAACTGTTTTTTGGTTTCCATCTGTTTCGATGCTTACCGTTTTTGCTCCCGCATCCCAGGAATTTGCCACCAATTCTGATAATACAGCAGGAAGGCTATTGTACAATTTAACGCCAAGCTCTTCCAGAACATGAAGAGAAATTTTTAATTCAAAACGTTCAATGTTTGATTCAGTCAATTCACTCCTCCAAATGAGTCCGTATACTTTTCCCTATGGCTTCACCGAGTAGGACTGGTACTGCATTACCGATTTGATTCGCTAACCTTTCAATTCCTAATGAAGTTCCGGAATCATGAAATTTAAAGTTCATTGGAAAGGTTTGTAACAGGGCTCCTTCTCTTAGGGATATGGCACGATTTTGTTCTGGGTGGCCGAATCTTCCTGTGCCGTAGTTTACAAATTGTCCAGTAATAGTCGGTGACGGCTTATCCCACTCCATCCTTCCATAAACTGATTTATAGCTTTTACCGGTTGCCTTTCGGTGACATTTGCATATTAAATGTTTGTCCCAATCTTTCCAGGTGCCGCCAGGTTTTGACTGCTTAATTCTCTCCAAATTCATTGAACTTAGTTTTCGAGTACAATGCAGCGGGTCTTCGTTGCTTGCTTCTCCTGCATTAATTGGAGGTAAATGGGAAATGGTGTCTCGAACTGTCCGATAATTTTGGGCAGAGTACTCACCTTTTATAAGTTCTATTGGTCCCAGACGTGAAGCCAGCAGCACTAGTCGTCTTCTGGTTTGAGGTATACCATATTTTCGACAGTCCACTGATTGAAATGAAACGTGAAAACCATTTGTTTTGAGGGTACGAGTAAATGAATTAAAAATATCATACCTTTTTAGATTTACAACGTTCTCCATTGATACGACATGTGGTTCGATAATTTCAATTAAGCTTGCGAAATCGTCTAAGAGATGCCACTTCTCATCATTTTTTTTGGTCGTTCGATTCTTATAAAAATGAGATGAAAATGTTTGACAGGGGGCGCAACCAACAAGGACCTTTTTTGTTCGTTTCTTGAAAAATTTTTTAAGTCCTGTCGCATTTAAGCCTCGTATATCACTGGAAATAAAGGTGGCTCCAAGATTTTCTTGAAATGCAAAACGGCATGTGTGGTCAGCATCAGCTCCAGCCACGATTTCCAATCCAGAATTGTTTAATCCTGACGATAAACCGCCGATTCCGCAAAACAAATCAATAACTTGCATTTCACTCGTCCAATATCTGCACTTTATTTATCCTTATAGAATTTCCGTCAATTTCTGCTTGATTTGTCAAAGAATAAGATCAACATGAGTTCAGCATCTTTTCATCCATTAATTGATACCTTGAAAGCAATTGAAACGTCAAGAAAAAAGCGAAAAATTTCCTGTTGTCGTTATCTGGTTCATTTTATAAAAATGACAAAGAAAATTTGCAGGGAAAAAATCTTATATGTCACAGATTTTGATATAGGCTGGTAACATATTGAATTATTATAGTTTTTCAGGTAAGGGTTCGGTACGAAAATTTTGCATTTTTACCCACCTGAATCCGGTAAAAGATCATTGATGGATCGAAATTCAAAGATGCGTCCTGATGTTAATGAGAATTTGGGATGTTGCTTTGTATGGTTTGGAATAGTTTGCTTGTTCGATTAATCAGCAGACCCGCGAGCGGGGGTATTTTTTAATTAGTGCCTGTCCATAGTGCGCCAAGAAGCTCGTGAAAGGGGGAAGGCAATG
>CAZUFC010000303.1:0-3624 GCA_964619725.1 uncultured bacterium
TTTAGCGGTTTTATCGATTTTTGTTTCTTATGTCGGCATCGCAGCGGAAGGAAATCAACATAAACGTTGAAAAAAGGGACGGATTTATTCGTTTAGAATTGCGGAATTGTATTGACGTTATCGGTTATTGAAAGCGCCCTGGGAAAGCGGCAGGATGCCGCTTCTACTTTTACTTCTTTGATTTTTTTTGGATTAGCGACAAAAATTGTTTTTATGAATGCAGACGCAGCATCCTGCCTCATTTCGTCAGGCTCCATAGATACCGGTCATAGAAACTTATCCTTTCGATGATTACTGGGAGCGCAGGCTTCCAGCCTGCCTGCGCATCGACACGCGTTAAGGAACGATCTCGTGGAAATCCCGGGCGATAAGCTGAATATCGACAGGATTGGCATGCTTCACTGGTTGAGGTGAAAAAGGTCGCATTAAAAATTAAAACCGAAAGTGAGCGTTCACGATAAAACAAAATTACGAACAGCGTCCGGCTTTGAAAGGCGCTGCTTGCAATAAAGCATATGAAAACCTCCTGTAATCATGAATGGATCCTACAGCGAGGGCCTGAACGATCTCCGATCTGATGAGTCGGCATCACAGCGGAAGGAAATCAGCATAAACGTTGAAAAAAGGGACGGATTTATTCATTTAGAATTGCGGAATTGTATTGACGTTATCGGTTATCGAAAGCGCCCTGGGAAAGCGGCAGGATGCCGCTTCTACTTTTACTTCTTTGATTTTTTTTGGATTAGCGACAAAAATTGTTTTTATGAATGCAGACGCAGCATCCTGCCTCATTTCGTCAGGCTCCATAGATACCGGTCATAGAAACTTATCCTTTCGATGATTACTGGGAGCGCAGGCTTCCAGCCTGCCTGCGCATCGACACGCGTTAAGGAACGATCTCGTGGAAATCCCGGGCGATAAGCTGAATATCGACAGGATTGGCATGCTTCACTGGTTGAGGTGAAAAAGGTCGCATTAAAAATTAAAACCGAAAGTAAGCGTTCATGGTAAAACACAATTACTAACCGCGGCCGGGCTTTGAAAGGCGCTGCTTGCAATAAAGCATAGCTTTGCTCAAGCAGGCTGGAAGCCTGCGCTCCCAGTGACATGTCGTTCAGCTTATTTTTGCCGTCGGGATGCCGGTTCGTCGGATACCGATCTGATGATTCATAACCCTTACTTCTTTTATAAAACATGTTACGAACATCCATATTCCCGTCCGTATCTCTTTGCCGGATTTTAAACTTTCCTCAATATTCGAGCCTTCATAAATTGCTATCGACAAATACGTTTTTTGATCAATGCCAAATTTATACTAAATAAATCTTTCACGCCGACCTGCGCTTTACTTCTTTTGTTCTCTTCTTCCGTCCGCTTCTTCCGCTCTTAAACTCTAAACCCCCGATAAAATATCTATGCCGGCCCAAATCAAAACTTTGAAATTTCCGTAAACCCAATATCAACGGTCCAAATACATACACGACCCAACTTTGAACTCTAAACTCTGAACTGCAACCAAATTATTTTGCAAAAATTCATAACAAAAGCGAGTTTTTAATTTGACTTTCTGTTTATCATTATTACCATGGAAACTGATAGAAGCCGGCAGACGGTTTTGGGGTTTATAATTTCTTGATTCAAGGAGGATCACGGATGAAAAAGAGGTGTTTTTGTTTTATTTTGTCAGTTGTTGTAATGTGTGGAGCGGGCGGCATGGTTAATGCCGGATGGTGGTCTGGCGCATTGGAGGATATAGTGATAAGCGATCCTGACGACGGATTCTCAGTTAATCCGCCGGCTGTTTTTTGCGGATTGAACGGTCGGATGTTTGCGGCGTGGCAGCAGTTGGGTCCCTTCTGGCTATACTCTTCGACGAAATTCAGTTCCGAGGTCTTGGTAACGGAAGCTCGTGACGACGGTTATCCCGTTTACTTGCCCGAGATTGACTATAAGCGGCAGATTATCAGTTATCCGGAGTCGTTTAATGAATATTGTGATGACTGCAGCATCGACGTCGCAGTCGGTCCTAAGGGTGAATATTATGCCGTGTGGAGTCAGAAAGTCGATTTCGGTGCTATTGATGTAAAAAGGATTCACTTTGGATATTGCGATCATGAAAGTTTTGGCGGCCTCTGGACGTCTCGAATTGCCGATTTCATCGTCAGCGATGAGGATGCCGAATACGATGCATTTTCACCTAAGGTTGCTGTCGGAGAGGAGGGCTATTTATACCTGGCCTGGGCACAAAAGCGTGAAAATAGTAATCTTTACGTTGAAACATGCGTGCTTGTACCGGACGAGGAATTTCCGGGTTACGTCATGATCAATCATGATGTCAAAAATGTTGCAACTCCCGCTGAATTTGGAGGATTGGACATTGCCTATCATAATCATCATGCCTGCATCGTCTGGCTTGATTTCTTCATCCGTTCCTGCGTATGTTACTCATTGTGTGATTCCGAGGGGTATTATTACGACACAAATTTCGCCTACGAAACCGAACATTACGAAGATTTCAAAGGAATTTCAATTGCAGCTTCATCCGTTTCATATTCTTATTCTTATCAGGATCAAAACGATTCCGAGAGTCAATCACCTGAATTATCGGTTTTTCATGCTGTTTTCGGGCGAGAACTGATGTTTCACGGTCACACTCTCAATTACATAAAGGCAATCGTGGAAAACGATATTATTCGTTGGGAAAGTCCGGTCAATCTTTTGAACACTTTTGCTGTAGATGGGGACATGGACCCCTCATTGGCCATTTCAGAGGACGAAACGCTGCATGTTGCGTGGCGAGGCAAACTGGAGGGCGCTGCTCGCCGGGAATGTTACTATACTTACTCGATTGACGGAGGAAACGACTGGTGGAGCAATGAAAAAAACTATGAAATAATAAGCTGGGATGATCCGGATAATAATTTTGAGGTAAAAACGCCCAGCATAGCGCTTGATTTATCGGATAATCTTTATGTAGTGTGGCGAGAAAAAAACATTAACGGGCTGGTATATGAAATTCATATTACCGCTTACCATGAATAGTATGAGTTCAATAGTGCGAAAAAATATGAAAAATGGAATCATTACTTTAACACTCTTCTGCTGTATGGTAATTTATCTTTTCTGTCCGACGTCGAAATCAGAATGGCAAATTGAATGCGTTCAATGTCCGGCCTGGTTTTCCGGATGGGCGCCTCATCGTTGTTTACATGTACTGCAGGACGGGACCAGAATATTGGCTACAGGCGGCGACCAATTGAAAGTATATTACCGGGAAGGAGATCAATGGCTAAATGAAGTCGTAAGCGATCGAAAAACGGCATATGTTTCAATGAGCGTTGAATCTCAATGGAGAATTCACCTTAGTTATTATGATTGCTTAGATCAGACTTATCGATATGCTTTGAAAGATTCGGAAAGTTGGGACATAGAAATAATAACAGAATCCTCCTCCTGGAATACCCCTTCCAGCATTGCACATGATTCCGAAGGCGCTCCATTGATAGCAGCATATCATTTGTCGTCTCTTCATTTATTCTCGAAGAATGAAAACGATGAGTGGCAAATTGAGCAAATCGAGGATTCTTCCGTAGGCGGAAAATATCCTTCAATCGCCGTCGATTC
>CAZUFC010000304.1:0-3438 GCA_964619725.1 uncultured bacterium
GAATGGATTCGGGGTTGTCCTTTCTGTGAAAACGCTTAATGACGTTTATTTTACGGCGATATTGACCCTCTTATTCGTGTGATTCATTCACTGCTTTCGGGTTTCTTCATAAGCCTGGCATTGACGGCAACGATTACGGTCGACAGCGACATCAGGACTGCGCCGACGGCTGGACTCAACAGTATCCCCCATTTGTATAAAACGCCGGCCGCGGCTGGTATGGCGAAAGCATTGTAACCTGTGGCCCAGGCCAGGTTCTGGACCATTTTTTTATGGGTTGAACCTGACAGGAGAATCAATTCTGCTACGTCCAGGGGATTGCTTTTCACCAGAACGATATCGGCCGTTTCCACGGCAACATCCGTTCCCGCGCCGATGGCTATCCCGATATCCGCTTCGGCCAGCGCCGGCGCATCATTCACTCCGTCTCCCGTCATGGCCGTAATCAATCCTCGTTCTTTTATCTCTTTTATCTTCTCCGCTTTCTGTTCCGGGAGAACTTCGGCGAACCAGTCGTCAAGCCCCAGCTCACCGGCGACAGAAGCGGCCACGGCCTTGCTGTCTCCGGTAATCATCATGCATTGAATGCCCTTGTTTTTCAAAAGAGATACGGCCTTTTTCGATTCTTGCCTTATAATGTCGGATAAGGCCACAGCGCCGCTCAACTTATCCTCCGTCAAAAGAAAAACCACGGTTTTTCCCTCATTTCGCAACTTATCGACCTTTTCATCATTGACATTGATATTGTTTTCCTGCAGATATCCCGGTCCGACGACCATTACTTTTTTGCCTTCGACTTGAGCCTGGATTCCCTTTCCCGGGATAGCTCTGAAGTCCTCAGCTTTCATTTTATTTTCCGCTTTCGATACGATAGCGCCGGCAATGGGATGCTCTGAAAGCGCTTCCACCGATGCGGCATAATTCAGTATTTCAGCTTCATCCATTTCCTCGTTCAGAACGACGACATCACTGACGCCGAACTCGCCTCTGGTCAGAGTGCCTGTTTTATCGAAAACAACGGCCTGTATATTTCTTGCCCGTTCGAATGCATTACGGTTTCTGATGAGCAATCCTGCGCCTGCGGCCAGGGAAGTTGAAACTGCGGTCACCAGGGGTATGGCCAATCCCAGAGCGTGCGGACATGTGATGACCATGACGGTCACTGTTCTTTCCAGGGAAAAAGTGAATCCGAGTTCCGTTAATGTGAGCCAGGCAATAAGCGTTATAGTTCCGGCAGTCAGGGCGATAATGGTCAGCCACATGGCTGCGCGGTCCGCCAGTCCCTGAGTTCTCGATTTACTTTCCTGCGCCTGTTTCACCAGTTCTATAACCTGGCTGATAAAAGAATCCTCGCCGGTTTTCGACACTTCAACCGTTACTGCTCCTTCTCCATTTACCGTTCCTCCGATAACCTCATCTTCCTCCTTCTTCTCCACCGGTGAAGTCTCCCCCGTTACGAGCGATTCATTCACAGTCGTAGCCCCTTCAACAACAACGCCGTCTGCCGGGACCTTCTCCCCCGGCTTGATCCGTATTCTGTCTCCTACAACCAGCTCATTTACCGGAACATCTTCTATCTCCCCGTCTTCCCTCAACCGGTGCGCCTCCTTCGGCATCAACTCCGCCAGTTCCTCCAGAGCACGCGATGCGCTCATCACAGACTTCATCTCTATCCAATGACCCAGCAGCATTATGTCGATAAGCGTAGCCAGTTCCCAGAAAAAATATCTCCCCGAAATGAAAAATACGACCGCACTGCTGTAAATGTAGGAAACTCCTATCGCCAGGCCGATCAGCGTCATCATACCGGGCTGCTTTTTCTTAAGCTCGTCGATAAGCCCCTTCAAAAAAGGATATCCGCCATAAATAAATATAAAAGTAGATATTATGAAAATTATATACGATTCATACGGTACCTTCAGCGCTTCCTCGATCCCGATAAATTGCCGAACCATTGGCGACAGAAGCAATACAGGCACAGTCGCAGCAGTCGATATCCAGAATCGCCGTTTGAAATCCTCCGCCATGTGACGATGATGTTCCTTATGATCGCCGCCGGAATGATCGCCTCCTTCAGAATGACCATGACGGCCGCTGCTCCCTTCCCCCGATTGAACCTCTTTTTCTTCACGCTTATCGCCGGTTCCTTTAACTTCTTCTTCACCCTTTGATTGATTCCGGCTATCCTCTTTCTTTTCCTTCACTTTATTACCCTTCCTTGCGTTTGTTCGTTAATGTCGACGATTCTCTCTGACCGGTATCGCCCCCTTTTATTCATCGATATCCTTCTTCATTTCCTCATATTCATCTTTGCTGATTTCTCCTGAAGCATATCTGCTTTTTAATATCTCCATCGGGGTTCTTGTTCCGGAAACTGCAGCCGGGCCGCCTCCTCGTTTCCAGAGCGCATAAATTATTCCCGCAACTAATAAAATCACCAGAACCCATATCACCATCATGATTATTCCTCCATATCCCTCATGCATGTGATCATATCCATATCTCATGTGATCTGAAACTCCGCAGCTCGTGATCAGAAAACTAAAACCAAAAACGATCAGTCCCTTTCGTTTTTTATTCACTTTCATCAATTCTCACCTTTCCAATAAAGTGTTTCTTCCAGCTTGCTTCGAATTTTGATTCAATTATTGAAACATTTGCTTTTCTTCCTCTAAAAATCGCTCTGCTTTCCATCACGTTAAGGAATAGCAAATTCTATGCCTGTATGGAGATTGCCGCAGAGGAACGCTTTTAAGCTATGGAGCATTGACATTTTTTTTCTCCATGCAGCAATTTCGGTACGCTAATTGCTTAACTTTTCACCAACGATCTTTTTTCTATGGGCATGTGATGCAAATCAATGAAACCGTAGAAAAATTCAAACCCGGCGTAAGCGTGAGAAGCGGATCGAGAGACTCATTCTTTTTTGAGCTGCGCTGAAGGAACAGGAATCTTAAACTTTTTAATAAAGAAAGGAGGCTGCAAAGTGGCTGTAGGAAAAGTAATTGAAATTACTTCAGCTTCAACAGTCAGTTTTGAAGATGCTGTCAACAAAGGCATCGCTCGCGCTTCGGATTCAGTTGATAATATTCAAGGCGCGTGGATCAAGGAACAGAAAGTACAAGTGGAAGGAGGTAAAATTACGGAGTATCGGGTTGATATGAAAGTGACTTTCTTACTGAAATAACGCCGGAAGGTCACGGAATTAAAAAAACTATAACTACAGGCGTTGAAGACTAAACCTAATCCCTGAAAAAGCATACCCTGCAGCTACAAACGGCTGCAGGGTAAATTTTTGCCTCTTGCCGTACGGCGGATTGAAACATAGCCGGTCGGTCAGGTCGAAAACGTTTCGGGGTTTCAGAATTGTCAATTGTCAATGGTCAATGATTAACGATGGAAAGCCGGAATTCATTGGCCATTGGCCATTGGCTATTG
>CAZUFC010000305.1:0-3424 GCA_964619725.1 uncultured bacterium
TGCCGCGCAAAGCAAAAAATATCCCGTGATGCAACCCAGAGCTAAAAAATATCCCGTTATACAGCATAAATCTAAAAAAGTCCTGTTCTGCCGCGCAAAGCAAAAAATATCCCGTGATGCAACCCAGAGCTAAAAAATATCCCAGTCTTACTCCCCCTCTCCATTCATGGAGAGGGGGCCGGGGGGTGAGGTTTGACAAGAAAAGAAAAAAAGATTTAAATAAAAATTCAACTCATCAGGAAAGGCCAAGAACGATGAAAAGAAAAACAGCAGTAATAGCCGGCATAATGATGCTGACGACGGCGCTGACGTTTTCTGCAGACAGCGAAACCTGGAAAGAAAAGCTCTCCGAAATGCTGATGACGGAGGATGCGGAGCGGGCGGAGGCTTTGGCGATTGAGATTGCCGGTATGACGGACGACTGGCGCAGCGTATATGATGCTGTCGCTGCGCATGAATTCCCGGAACCTGAAGCAAAAGGCCGGTTGATCGAAGATCGGAACCTGTGCATAGACGACGTTGAACG
Source organism: uncultured bacterium (assembly GCA_964619725.1). Taxonomy (GTDB): domain Bacteria; phylum CSSED10-310; class CAZUFC01; order CAZUFC01; family CAZUFC01; genus CAZUFC01. The sequence goes on from CAZUFC010000305.1 coordinate 527, forward strand.
GCCTTTTATTTATTACGTTCCGGATAATTACGATCCTCAAAAGGCGACGCCTTTGCTGGTCGTGCTGCATGGAGGAGTGGGAAGAAAAGATATAATCGACGACAGGATCGTTTTCGGTTTCATGGCTGCCGAGAAATACGAAGGTAAAGGCGTTAAAGTAGATAAAATCGTTGATGAAAATACTTTCGCCTGCAAAATCGGAATGAAGGACAACGACGTAATCATTAAATGCGACGATACAACCATTGACGATATGAACGACCTGGCAGAATACAAAAAATCCGTGGAAAGAGGCGACCCGGTTACGGTTACTGTCTTGCGCGATGAACAGGAAGTGAAAATGAATGGACGATTGCCGGAAAAATTAACTTACTTCCTTTTCAAAAGAGAATATCCTTCCGCAAGAGCTGAAGCAGTCTGTGCCGCCGGAAAAGTAGACATTAAAGCTTCACGCCTGGATGCCTTCACCCTGTTTATCCACCCTGATCTTTTCCGCATTGAGGATGAAATAACGGTATCAGTAAACGACAAAACGGTCTTCAGCGGCATAGTCGAACCGGATATTCAATTTATGCTCAAGGAATTCCTGGAGACAAGAGACCGACGAAACCTCTCCGCAGCAAAGTTGAGCGTCAAAATGGAGGAAGCGCCGTAACAAAAGGAAACGCGCATCCCCCGTTCGTAAGGGAATACGCGTCAGGATAAACTGTACTTCATTACTTTTCACAGTTCGCAGATGAATCGTTGTCGTTATCGGAATACCGTGCGAGATGACTTTCAAATTCAGTTTCGCCTGAATGGGCGTCATGTTTAAATTCGACATCGACAGCGACAACGATCACGACAAAGAATACATTTCGTTTTTTCGGCACTGGTCTAATCGGATTACGCTACTTTCATAACTTCACATATCCTGACATTGAATGACAAAAAATTGTGAAATGTCGGCGCTGATCAAATGGGGGTACAAATTGACCAGACACGAGAACAAATTATAGTTCCAAAAACTGGAAAAGGAGGGGACTGATCAGGCCGGGGTTACAATTCTTTCAAAAATTTTGACAATTTGTGTCGAGATCCCAATCGGTATCGGGGTCGGGCTCGGGGTCGCAATCGGTATCGTGAGCGGTATCGGGGTCGGGATCGCAATCGAAATCGAAACAACATGATGCGAGATTCTGTCGAATTGTAACCTGAAAAGAGGCTCTTTGATCAATGCCGAAGTCTCTGATCGTACCGAAGACAACTCATCGTCTCTGATGATCCCGAAGGGATCAAACAGCAAAGCCCAGGGTTTAAGCGAGCTTGCGAGCGCAACCCTGGGCAAGATGGATGAATTTAAAAATCCTGAAAGGGTTGAACAGATTTTTTGCAATATCTGACGTTTTTAACTCCCCGGAGGAATAGGCGGCGGTTCCGACGTCTTGTTTTCGTCCTCTTTTTCAGGTTCTTTCTTTTCTTCGGACGTTTCCGTTTCTTCAGCCTTCTCCGGCTGTTTTTTCTCTTCTTTTTCCGTTATGGGCAGAGGCGGCGGCGCCGGCGTTTCCGGCGGTTGTTCGACTTTTTCTTCCGGTTTTTCTGCGCCCTGTCCTCTGGCGTATTCGACGGCCTTGTCCTTGAGTTCCCTGAATTTCTTGCTGACGCTTTCGAGTCGCTGGTCCCATTCGGGATTGGGCGTTTTACCCTGTATTTCCCGTCTGAAGGTCAGGATGATCGAAGCCATGGCCCAGGGACGAACGAAAGCTTCTTTAACCAGGTAGCCGATGACGGCTGAAATGACCAGGGCTATCCATCCCGCGCCCGTGGCGAATCCCAGGATGATTAACAGGGGAATAAATACGACCAGGAAAGCCGCTGCATCGATCAGTCCCATGACCGCTGATGCCGGAAGAATAGCTTTCCATTCCTGGGCGTAAAGGATAACGCCGTCCTTGGAACTCTTCCACAGGTTGTCGTCTTCTCTTGAAATGGCGTAACTCAGTATCGCCTCATCCACGAATGAGATGCTGAAATTCACCAGAGTGGTCACCAGTTTTCCCAGTCCTTCCAGTCCGGGAATGGGAAGAGCGTCAGTAACGCGGGCCACCGTTCTGTTGAAAGTGCGCAGAACGCCCGCCACAAGACGATCGACAGCAAACATAATAGCCACATCCTTGAAACGGGACTTCACCAGGTCCTTTCCATACTCCACCTGACCTTTTCCCTCTGGCAATGTTCCCTTATCGATCAATTCAGTAAGAACCGCGATGTGACCCGCCTTCAAGGCATACAACACCGCATGCTTGATGAAACGCATGATCAGGATGAATCCGCCCGTCCCGATAATGAAAATTATCGCTGCAATGCCTCCCGCTTCCTTCAATGCCCCTATCAGCAGAGCGATGATCCCGAAATATATCACTGCACCGATACCCACCAGCGCCAGTATCCCGGCGCGAGCCGTCACGTACGGCATTGTCTTCTTTATTAATCCTAATGCTTCGCCGATGTATAGTTTCATGGCTCTCTCCTTTCGTTATTGAATCCCGATGCCGGCGCCATGTCGTCTCGATCCGAAAACAATGCGCCGGCCTTCAATGAATTCCTCATTTCTTCTCCAACTTTTATTGTCTCTGAAATCCCTCCAGAATTCAAAATCCATTAATGCGCGTTAAAAAAATCACACGATAAACATTCGAAAATTCTTCGTCATAAAAAACGAAGCGCTCATCTTAGTGAGCAGAAAAAAAGTAATTCGATTCATGGAAAAAGTCAACCAGCCGATAAAAGCCGCCGAAAACAAAAAGAAAGGCAGGAATTGAAAAAGATGACGCCGACCGGCAAGAAGCCCGTAACCCAGGAACACCATGAAGAGCTTGAAGAAGACGCATAAAATCATTCTTCATGAGCTTCATGCTC
>CAZUFC010000306.1:0-3331 GCA_964619725.1 uncultured bacterium
TTCCTGTCCGAGCTGTATCCGCCGTATTCTATCCGGCAGTATTCCATCAGGCACAGACTGTCGTCGGAATAATGGGAGAAGTAAATGCCGTCCCAGTATCCGGGGGAAGGAAAATCCGTCCGGGCCGTGAACGTTATCATTTCCGGGGAGGTTCCGACTGCGTTTAAGGCTCCCGGATAATCAACGTTGCTGTCGTGCCCGATCGTCAATCTTATCTGGGAGGCGAATCTCAATTCAGCGCCGGCCTCCAGGGTCAAAGTCGTGACTTCATCAGCGCCGTCTTTACCCTGAACCGTAACGTCTCCGGTAATGAAAAACGGTATGTCGGGGGCCCACACGCTGTCCAAATCGACCGTATCGCCCACGATGTATATTTCAGGATTATCACCGCTCGTGCAGGTGCACCCGCTTATGCTTCCGACATGCGCAGCATAAATTCGGATGGGGTAATTGGAATTGTCGATGAATTCGCAGCCGCTTATTAACGCAACGTCGTCGCCTCCATTACAGTAAATTCCGTAATTGTTGCTCGTGAAAACGCAATCGGCGATGGTCGCGGACGAATCGCCTCCGACGTATATGCCGTAGCTGGAATTGTCATGCAGGTCGCAGTTTGAAATGTTCGCGTTCGAGGCGCTGTTTATCTGAATGCCCTGAGAACTCGAATATGCTGATTCGCACCAGGAAATGACCGGAGCGGAACCGTTGTAGGCGTAAATATTGGGTCCTGTCCCGTAGAAAACTCCGCAATGGGTCAGCGTCGGCGAGGCATTGTTGATTTGAATGCTCTCAAAAGAACTGTAACCGCCGTAATATACCTCGGCGTATTCCAGGATGCAGTTCGCATCGTCGCTGTAGGGCGAAAAATAAATCCCATCCCACCATCCGGGCGTGGGATTCGACCCGTATGCCGTAAATAGGACCGGCTCTGCATCGGTTCCGTTCGCCGTCAATCCCCCCGGATAAGATGCGCTGTCGTCATGTCCTACGAAAAGCTGAATCTGCTCGTTGAAGTGAAGTTCAGCGCCTGCATCCAGCGTCAAAGTGGTCACCGAATCGGCCCCGTCGGTTCCCCGAACGGTTATATCGCTGACTACGCGATAAGGAATCGAACCTTCCCACAGAGAATCGGCATCTATTGTGTTTCCGTTGACGTAGATGTATTGATACTGATTGTCGGAATATGTGCAATTCGTTATTCCGCCGACCTGGGAAGCGTAGATGTAGACGGGATAGCCTAAATTGTGATTAATGGTGCAGGAATCCGCATCCAGCGAATCTCCGCTTCCATTACAATAAATTCCCCAATTGTTGTCGGAAATGTTCACGTCGGTCAATGCAGCATGAGACGAATTCTGGATATAAACGCCGTAGCTCAAGTTATCATGGATCGTCGTTCCCGTATCAGCATTCACCTGTGCAGAGGAATTTATATAAATACCATAGCTGATGTTGTCATGGATGTCGCAAGCGCTCAGTTGCGCATTGCCTCCCGATACGCAATAAAGACCGTACCCGTTTGCATAAGCGAGTTCACAATTCTGCAGGACGGGATTCGAACCGCTTCCCGAATAGAAGCAGCGACTCAATCCGTAGAAAAACCGGCAGTCGTTGAACGCGGGAGATGACTGCTCGCAATAAATATTCTCCTGGTCGTCGTAGCCGCCGTAAAAAACATCGCAGTACTCCATCAGACATACCGTATCGTCGGAATAGTCGTAAAAACGTATTCCGTCCCAGTATCCGTAAGATTCTTCCGTGCAGGTGAATTCAATTCTGTTTTCTGAAGTTCCTGAAGCGATGAGCGCCCCCGGAGAAGTCTCCGTATTGCTGCCGATATATAAGCCGGTTTGAGCGTTAAAATGAAACTCTGCACCGGCTTCGACTGTCAGAGTCGTCAAATCGTCTTCGCCGTCCTGACCCGAAACCGTTATGTCGCCCGCAATGAAATAGGGCGTGCCCTGATCATGCCAGGTGGAATCTTCACTCACCGTATCCCCTACGACATATATCCGGTTGCGTATCGTTTTGTCGTTCGCATCATATTGGTAACTGTTCAACGGCAGCCCCAATTTCGAAAGGTTCCGGGCGTAAATGTGGACGGGATAAATGGAGTTTCCCGTAAACACGTTCCCGGTTATCGTCGGAGCGGTTGTTGCATCATCGCACTTTAATCCGTAATCAGCATTCCTGTTGTAAATGTCGTTTCCGCTAACATCCGTTGTGCAGCTTCCATTGAAAAAAACGGCAATCTGCCCCGGATTGGCTCCATAGATGTCGTTGTCGGTCAGATCGCCGGCGCAATTGTTGAAATAAACATTGCTGTATCCCGTATCTCTGATCGTGCCGGAGCCTATCGAAGGGGCGGCATTCGTCGCATATATGCCGTACGTGCTGCTGTCGCTGATCGTGCAATTGAGAAACGTCGCATCAGAGCCGTCAAGGTAGACTGAAGCGTTATCCGATCCTCCTCCGTATTCTATTTCCGTCCAGGTCAACGAACTGGCATCAGAATTTTCACGGAAATAGACGTTATACCAGTCGCCCGCGGCCGGCGTCAGTTGGTTGGACGTGAAAATCACCGGAGAACCCTCCGTTCCGGCGCTGATCAGCGTCCCTTCTTCTGACGGCGTTCCGCTGCCGCCGACGTACAACCTGGTGTTCTGGTTAAACCTGACTTCCACGCCGGCTTCGACCGTCAGGGTCGCGCCGGAAGTCACAGTTACGTCGCCCGTGACGATATAGGTCGTTTCCGGAGCGCCCCAGGTGGTATCTGAGGATATGGACCCGGAAACATTGGTATCGCCATAGACGACGGCGCTTCCCGTTATGAGAAAAATCAGAAAGATCAACATCGTTTGTTTTCTGTTGAAAATCGACAATTTTTTACCTCCTCGCTTTTGCTTCCTTTTTAACTTGCCTTGAATTCTTATAACGAAATATTTCATTATTTATTATCGTAACTAAGTCATTAATGCCTATTATTATTACGTTTTTTATCAATCCGTTCAGTTTCCTCTTCAAAGACTTCAGGCAGTGAAATCGCTCGTTGTCCGGACTTGCCTTTCGCTCTACCGGTCTGTTCCGCCCCTCATCCTTCGGCAAAGACATACAGGCGGACTTTCGATGAATGTCTGAAAGTCCGCCTGCTAAGCATCTATCTAGTTTTTTGTCTGTAGTCACGTACTGTTTCACGATCGTTTACTGCTTAAACGACAGTATCCTGTCTTCGCCTTTCCATGCTTCTTAAGCCTGTAAGAATGAAACCTAAAATTGCGATCAGGACGATGATGCCTGGACCGCTGACTGCCGGAATCGGCGCCATGGTCGG
>CAZUFC010000307.1:0-3303 GCA_964619725.1 uncultured bacterium
TGACCCATTGTCCAAAAAATCCACTGTTTTTTCACCCCTTTTTAACGATCTCTGAATGTACAAATATTTTCTATTGTCACCGATGCTGCAAATATGAAAAGTGACTCCTGACTTCCGATTCAATGTACTCTTAACTTGAAAATTAGTGTTTAATATTTCCAGGTTTTTGTGTCCCAAGTTCCGAAATTCAATTGGGGTAAAGTGATTGCCGGCCTTTTTGTAGTTTGGGACTATTAAAGTTATTTCAACAGGTTGTGATTTCTTCGTGGGTAAAAGGTATATTTCATATTCCTCATTACTTTCCCTGATTTTTTCTTTTTCATTTGCAAATTCTTCTTCAGAGCCTTGTGACGGAAACTGTTTTACATTAAATCTGAAGCTGCCGTCCTTACTTTCACTGTCCTGACGGTATACTTCTAACTTCTGGACGTCCTCAGTGTAGTTCTTGAAGAATATTATAAATTTCTCTTCAGGGTGAGAAAAGTTTATCCTTTCTAACGACTCTTCTACACAAAATTTTACTTTAGGATTGAAGGAAATATTAAGCATCTTGCATTCGGAAAAATCAAGATTGTAGAAACAAGGAGAGAGTTTCTGCTGCTCAATCGAAAACTCATAATTCGACGATTCGTTTGATACATTGGAAAATAAACGCAAACTCAAACTATAGGAAAAAGATGTTTTATTTGTCAAAACTCGCTTCCCTAAATTGATGTCATCCGGTATCGGGTTAAGAGGATTTGAGTCTCTCGACGTGGTTATTTTGACATGATTAAAAGGAGTAAATTCGTCCAGAAAAAAGTAGTCGACATCGATTTTGAGAGGGACGACCAGAGATTCCTCATAAGATGTGGAATAGAATTTTCTTTTTTTAGGAGAAAAACTGATTTTTTTGGGTACTCTTGCTTTTTTCAGAATTTCTCTGACAAGTTCATCAGGGGGGCTGGATTCTATATGACGACCGTCAATATCAAAGCCCTTCGCTGCATTATATTCTGCGAAAACTTCTTTCCAGAACTTATAAGACGTTCTGGCTCTGTCATTATCTATATAATTAGTCGTTTCTGTAAAAGTATTCGATATTATCCGGAAAATCGGCATGAGTGGGATATTATAATATTCCATATACTGATACTTGCATTGAAGAAGATCGTGAATTGCTATTTTTGCATAAGATCGTTCCTTTTTGGTTTTTACAGTCCACTTTTTTCCATTTTGCATTCTTTCATGAAAACCGTCCGAGATTATTATGATCAATGGTCTGAAATTCATTAACCTTCTCAATTCATCCTTTTTTAAACGACCTGAAGGATCAGTCGAATACTTATTCATCATTTTCCGTCCCAAGAAACTGGAAAGTTCGATAAAATCACTGAGATCAGTGTTCAGATCATCGCATAATGCCTTAAATTCCGCGTTTATGTCCAAATTTTTGCACCTGTTGTTGATCAAATGAAAAAATTGTTCCTTAAATGACATATTTACATCAGAATTGACGAATTCCTTAATATCAAATTCATACTGAAGCATCAGGTCCCTGAGCATGAAAGGCTTATCCGCAAAAATAACGACAGACATGCGATCATGTTTTTTCATAAAAGAAAGCAAGCAATTAAAAACCGCCCTAGTGTATGTTATATTGTACGAATCGTTTCTGTTGAGAGCTTCTATTTTCTGTGAGCCGGAAACATCAAGACAGAAATATATATCAAGTGGAGATGAAGAAGGATTAATCGCTTGAGCTGAAGAAATAAAATTGAATACTGAGAAAATCAAGAAAAATAAAAATATTTTTTTCATTTTCTAATAACTCCTTTTCCCAGAAAAATGACGTAAAGAATTTCTTCGTTCCAACTAAAAGAGTCGAATAAGATTATATATCAGGAAAAGTAAAAACACAAGAGATTCTAAAAGTAACTGCGAACCGATCATTTTTATCTCCCAGCGCTTAAAATAACTTTTGCCTTTCGAAGTGTGTTTTTCTTATAAGAATAGCCAGTCTCTATAACATCAATAATCGTGCCGCAGGGGTAAACAGACTTTTTTTCATAAAACATTTCATGCATTTTTTCATTGAATTTATCCTTCCTGATATTAATTTTGATTTTCTCCAGATGAAATTTCTTAAGTAATTCCTCATTCAGATAATAAAAATAATGCTTGCTTTCAGAAATTTGTTCAGACGCATCGTCAAGTATCTGAAGAAAGCGGAGTACATGATTTGAAATAAATTCTTTAATAAATTCATTTTCATCAGATTGCGATTTAAGCCATCCTGCAACATTGAAGAAGAACTCTTTTTTATATTCGGAAACTCTTTTGTCCAAGTTTAAACAAAAAATACTGGCGATACGTTCATCCAAAGTCAGGTTTCCAATGTCAGTAAAAATTTTGGGGATTTCTGGTTTTTTCTGCTGAAGCTCATTTACAATTTGTTGACTGTTTCCATGAAAGTTATTTACAGACTCGTAAATTTTCTTTTTTAAATCGTTTGAAACCTCTGTTTTATGAATAAGGTTTTTACAGGTCAGTAATTTTTGGTTAAACCATTCAAAAGGATTTTCACTTATGGTTGGATTTGATCCGTTAATGTTTTCTTCTGAATTGAGAACGTTGAAATTGCATCTTTCTTCAAACTGCCGCTGTATCTTATTTTCTAAAGACTTAACGAGGGACTTTTTTTCTTTGTCGATTATTTCTTCGATCTCAGCACATTGGCTGCTGTTTTCGTGTTTGAACTTTTCCATTCGAGTTTCCAGGGTTTCTAATCTTTTTTGAATTTCAAGAAGTTTGTTTTTATGCTTTTCAACGAAAAAACTGAGAGAATTGATGATTGTTCTTACTCCATCAAGCTTTAGTGTTTTTATAAATTCAAAAGAGGCTTTTTCGTCGCTTTTTAGTGATGAAATAAGTTCATCCCTAGCAACGTCGGATGATTTTCCTGTTTCGATTTTTGTTTCTGATGCGTAATCCTTGACTCTTTTCCTTAATTTGTAAAATTCCTGTTTCAATCTGTAGAATTTTTCTTTAAAATCAATCAATTCTTTTTTCAATTCATGATAATTCTTTTTATTTTCGGAATTCAGTTCAATTCTTTTTTTCATTGTACTCTTAATCTTTTTTGTTCTGTTATTCCTCATAATATTTTCACTTTTCGATTGCTGTTTTCGTCTTTTTGCACCGATGCTAAAGCGATAAAAAATTATTAAAATCACCAAAACGAAGATCAACAAAAGAATCCTTTTGACTAATGCGTATTCCGGTGAAAGTTGCCGGCGATTCTGGAAATAAGTTTACCACCTG
>CAZUFC010000308.1:0-3284 GCA_964619725.1 uncultured bacterium
CGCAATCGTGATCGAAATCGAAACAAAATGACAGACGATTCTGTCGCATTGTAACTTCAAAAGACGCGTTCGTGATCATTGACGAAATTCCAGTCCCTAACCCGGATTTCTCATACAAAATCGTAGTGAGAGCGTTCAGATTCCCGCAAATTCAAGCGTAGCGGACTGGAGGACTGCGGAAACATAGCAGCGCTACGTTGAGCAAGGCCGTAGGGAGCAGCGCTTGAAGGTGCGGGGGTATGGACGCTCGTAACAGGTTTTGTATGAGAAATGCGGGTTAGTGCATGGATTTAAAATAGGGGCGGCGTTCGATCCTTCCGTTGAAATACCGCTCGCAGTGAAAATCGATACGATAGAAGAGCCTGACGATCTTCATGAGCTTTCAGTAATCCGACAAGCTAAAAAGAATCTCGGTGAACACGCTGAGATAAAATCGCTGGTGTCGGCCAGAGGATTCCTTGACGGCAAATTGCTGTACGAATTGGATGCGGTAGAAGGATTGGAGCTGGTGATACCGTCGAAAGAGAAGATGGATGTGACCGAAGACGTCAGAAGCACAGAGAATATGATCATCGTATTCGTTGAGAACAAGTACGGCATTTTCTGGACGCATAAAGCGTTTATCCTTGCAGGCGTCAACATCAGGGGCGAGATGGAAGAGCTTAACCTCAGCAGAGCCGAACTTCTGGAAAAGTTTATGGACAGTCACTAATCAATTAATTTTGTGCAGAATAAGAGCAGGGATACTCCGGCAATCAAAAGGAATAAACCGGAAGCATGCACTGCGGGTATAACGGGGGCGGTTGGCGTAGGTTCCGGTTCGGTTTGTCTGAACAGATCAGCCATTTCGGAGAAGTTTTTCCATTCTATGCGTCCCTGGGCGACCAGAGGGTCCAGGTATTCCACGAGCAGGGATTCCCATTGATCCATACGTACAGCAGCAGCAGAGGGATTCGGATAATTATGCAGGGAGTCGTGCCAGTATATGGTATTTATTTTATTCATTTCCAGATGGCCCAACTTATAGTCTATCCAGTCGCGGACCGTTTCGAAGTCTAATCCGCCTCCGCCGGGAACGCCGGGCATGTTGCTGCCCAAATATATCATCGGCCCGTCGGGGTCAGGGACGCGCCAATCGCCCGTCATTGATGGGCGGAAAGCGTATCCTGTGGGATCGGGGATTTGAGTCTGAGGATTTTTATAACCTGCCGAGATTTCGAATAATTGTTCACCTCCGGGTTTTTCGAACGAAGCATGGTATCCGACCCAGTTGGTTCCTCCCGGACCGTCGGTCATAAAACCGCCGTTGGCGACGATATTTTCATCCAAACCGGCTTCCATGAGTTTGGCGTTTACTTCACCGAGGTCGTATTGAGTTTCGTGGGCGTGAGTATGAATGCCGTGACCCTGGTCCGTCAGATCGGTCAGCAGATTCGTATCCCATTGTTTGACGGCTTCTATAAAGGTCCAGTCAGGTCCGAAGTCAAGTTTCGCTCCATGTGAGTGCAATAAAGCGCCCAGATTGCGAAGATTAGTCGCATGACGCATGAACATTTCCTGATCCTGATGAAAGGGAGAGCCTTCTTCAGCATGCATCATGGAAACGATGTAAAGGACCGGCGTATTCGTCGAAGTCGGAACCGGCGTGACGTAAGGCGACGGACTGGGAACAGGCGTCTGTTCCGGTTCTTCAATTATACCGTTTAAGTTCTCTTCCCACCTGTCAAACTGGGTCCTGTCCGCCATTTCACAAACAGCCGCAATTTGTCCGTTGACGATGTCCGGTTCAGCATAATTTTTCATCATGCCGGCAATCACGGTAATACCGGCGTCATTGTCGGCCGTTCCGGCGGGAGGCGTCGCGCCCAGAACAGCTTCGATATATGCGTAGTCCGGGTTCAGGCGTCTCCAGAAACCGGCATTAGCGAATCCGTCATAGGTTTGCTGGATGTGAGCATGATCGTCTGCAGCCTGGTAATGGTCGGTTTCGCTGAACACGATCATTACCGGCAAATTGGAGTAATAATCCTGCAGCCGGGAAAAATGAAGCGTCGAATCACGCCAGAACCAGAATGCTTCGGTTTCCTGGGGGCCAGCGATGTGAACGGGCCAGGAACCGGAAAATATATTCGAATCGGCTGCTGCCGTGATTACTTCAGTGGAAAAATACAATTTCAGCAGGCCGGAGCCGAAAAAGGTCGTTTTAGCGGCGAAGGGATAATCTTCATCCGCGTCCAGCATGCCGTTGCCGTCTATGTCATAACAGGGCGGAGGTCCCGTAACGTCCAGGACGCTGTTCTGATTATTATCGAGCAGTATGACGCCGGCAAAATCAACCGAAGGATGAACATGGGCCGGATCGTTATAATGCTTTACCGTGACTGAATCGTAATAGAGGTTCGAAAAATCGACCAGGCATGAGGTCTGATCATAAGCGACGTAATAGGGATTTTTTCCGTCGTCGCCCGGCAGACCGTTGCCGTCGCCGTCAAAATTATAATCGCAGTCATAGGAAATCGCTCCTATGTCGCCGTTAACTGTTTGATCGTTTGTCGGACTTTCCAGGTAAATGACATATGCCGTTTCCCCCAATTGATAACCGTAAACGGACAGAGCTGCCGTCGCCGTAGGACCTCCGTTCGATCCGCAAAGGATGCCGACGTTGGATGTCAATGCGTTTCCGGGAATGACATCCTGGATGTACATGCCCATTTTATCCCGTTTCTGACCCAGAGCGTAACGAATCACGTCCCGTAAAGCCTTGACGCAATTTTCGCCGCGGTAATCGTAGTTACCGTCGCTCTCATATATTCCTTCCCATCCGCCGGGATAAAGAAAAGTTATTACCGCAAAACCTTGTGCCGCTGCACCTGCCGCGCCGTTCAACGTGCCGAATTCATGTCCGCCGGGTGAAATGACGACCAGCGGCACACCAAAGGAATAACGATAATCCTGAGGCGTATCCGGCAGAGTCAGCCTTACCGCCAGATCGCCGTTTCCCGTCGAGTCGGAAGGCAATAAAATATTGAACGTCGTCGACCTGACGCTCTGATTCGTTCCTCCTCCCGGAGATGACGAAACGCAGACAAACGCACCCCAAAAAAACAGGATTAATGAGGAAACAGATAGTTTCATTTTCCACCTCTCTTGTATTTTTTACCGGAAAAATAGCGAACAGTCAAAGAAAAGGGGACGGAAGAGCGGCAGAGTGGAAGATTGGAAGGATGGATGAATTTCTGAACTCCTGACAAGAATGTCACAACCTATTGAAAAAGTGTGATTTT
>CAZUFC010000309.1:0-3259 GCA_964619725.1 uncultured bacterium
CATTGCCTTCCCCCTTTCACGAGCTTCTTGGCGCACTATGGACAGGCACTAATTAGTTTCGATTCCTTTTGATTTTAAAACTTGCGTTTCTTTCAGATTAGAGGGTAAGTGAGAAGTAATAAAACGGTTTGTCCGGTGGTTTGTTCGACTTTGACCGACTTCGTGCATTTCCGGTTCGTCTGGTTTTAGTAACTATAACTTCTTTTAATTTTCTGGAAAGATACTTTCTTTATATTCCAGATTGGTGTTTCAAAAACGATCCTTTTAGGGACGGAGATATGTCAATTTATATAAATTTTCTTTTTTCTGAAATTTGAAGCCTATCCGGTAATTTGAGAAGATAATTCAAGAAGTTGAGAAACTTTCCGCAGGTTGAATTTTCGCTGACTAAAATCGGTAATTTTTTCCCGATTCTTATTGATTCTAAATAAATCAGAATTACTTGGCCGTCATAAGTCTTGAGCCTATAGCGCTTGGATAAATTGCCCAGTTTTTTCTGAGATAAATGGGACATTTCATTCACAAAAGTGAGCGAACTGAATGATAGATATAAACCTAACGGCAATGAACTTTTTTCTTTTCCAGGCAGAAAAAAAAAGGCGTTTGACCTCCAGTCGGCATATAGTTTTCAGAAACGACCGATCATATGAAGCAGGTTTATCGGAATTTTACGTATATGATACAAGTAATCCAGAACCCCTGACAGATTACGAACTGCCCTTTTCGGAGGTTGAAAGGATCGGTCGGCGTCAGTTTGAGCGAAGGCGGACTGTATGATGGAACAATAAGGGAAGCGATATGCAAGCCGGATGACCGCTGATTTGAAATCGAGTTTTTCAAGATTAATGATGAGATCAATTGCGCGGAATTCGCCTGCATGAAGTTTCCAGTTCATAAATTTTTGTCCGGTTAGGCTGACCGGGTCTTTTGCTGTATGCCATTTGGTTTTGTCCTATTTATCTCTGACGCTGCCGGGCATAATCCAGAATCTCCCCCGGACGGGACGAATGTTCGCTGAATCATCGAACGAAATAGACAATCCCATTGTGATGTTTGACCGGCAGTACGAGAGGATCAAGTTGACGAAGGACCAGAAGGAAATCGTGTTTGCTGCGCTTCAGATGAATCATGAATTTTGGTTGTTCGGATTCGACATTGCGTTCACTGGCCAGGCCAATCAGAAGGATATTCCTTTGGAAAGCGGTAGGGGATTGCAGAAAATAGAGTGGACGGTTCTTTTGGAAGGCGTTCAAGCTTGAACGGACGCTGACGATTCATCGCTTGAAGGGGGCAATCTAATCAACCGATCTACTGTTCAACCGGTTGAACAGTAGAATCTCATTCTCAACTGAAATTGTCGGCGTCAATCCTTTCTATTTGACCACTGAAGAGAGGTTTTCTATGAGTCTGTCAAGGTCATTCCGGGCTTTTTACGCAGTATTTAAAGCCTTTTCACCATCATCGGGATTAATGTCGTCAAAATTGATCTTGCCGGACATCATTTTTTCTATGGCATTGAGCGGTTCAAACAGTAACTCTAAAGAAAAAGTCTTCGCAACGGATCCGGCGGTTATGGCAGCTTTCCATCTCGGCTTGATTAAGACGTCGTCTATCAGTCTCATCTTCAGTTCCCGTCTTGACATTTTCTGTTTTATAACTTGCTCGGCATATTTTAATTTCTTTTTTTCATCGCCGACGCTCAGAAGAAGTCTTCCTCTTTGTGGCAGCCCGGGGCGAATTCAAAAAAAACTTGAATTTATTTATAAAAATGCTAGCCTCTCACTTGATTGACTGATTTTGTCGTTCATACCCTCGTTATCCTTTAAGAGATCAAAAAAATTTATAATAACGAGGGTGTTCTTTTTTCCAAAGGAATTTCAGAAATATCGTCTTCGGCACAGGCCGGGCATTTAGCTCAGCACTATCGCAGTATGATTCTTTAGATTACTCAGAATAGATGAAACTCAAATGCTGGTTCATTGGATTAAGTTGATTTTTTGATTTCGCAGAATCAGTTGTCCATTTTCTTTTGTTTCGCTTTTCGTTTTTATATATCAAACTCAAATTTTAACAGAAATAATCGTTTGAAAAACTGCAGGAATTCTGCCGTTTATCCTGCAACCGGAATGGATTTTTTCAGACATTGGCCGCGAAACATAACAACTGCTGCGCTGAGCACGCGCACGACGAATACAAGCAATCAAATTGTTACCCTTACGTAGGTTGTTTCGATCAGTCCCCATTTTTCTTATATCGGAATTTAAGTTCTGTTCAGGGCTGTATTTACTTTTCCATTTTCTTAGAGTAAAATTAAAAAGGGGATATCAGCAACGCAGTTTGATGATATGCTCCAGAGACTATCGGTTAGATTCATCGAATATTAAGGGGTTTCCGATGAAAATATCTGATGTAAAAAGAGACGTCAGGAAGCTCACCATTGAAGAACGAGCCCATTTAGCGAAATGGATAATTGAAAATCTTGATGAAACCGACCAGGACGAGTATACGGTTAATACATTGTGGCGTAGGGAAGTCCGAAAAAGGATTGAGGAGATAAAAACCGGCAAGGTAAAAATGATATCGTCTGACGAAATGTGGAAGGACTTATTTTCCGAATACGGCCATGCAAGTTGAATATCATCCGGAAGCAAAATCATAGATACGTGAAGCAGCCAGGTATTACGATGAAAAAGTGAAAGGGCTTGGTTTAGAGTTCTTGTTTGAGGTTAATCGTGCTGAAACGAGAATCAAAGAAAAGCCGAATATGTAGCCCAGATACGAAAAGAACTCCAGGAGGTATTAACTTAAAAGGTTCCCATTTTCAGTCGTTTATATCTTTATGAAAAATAAAATACAGATTGTCTCCGTGTCGCATTGCAAAAGAAAACCGAATTATTGGATTAACAGACTAGATGAAAAAGAAATTTAGCTTGACCATATCTACAAATATGTTGAGTTGAGATGATGACAAGAGGAACTTACCATCAGCATATTGCCAAGTTTTTTTTGTAAAGAGCTTTTTTCGCTGTGGAGGGTTTTACAGAAAATTTTTTTTAGGAATTCTAATATTTGCATAAAAAATTATTTTACCAAGATTTTCAACGGCAAAAACAAGGATTCGCCGCGTCAAATTACACACGGCGGTTCTATATCTTGTCCCAAGTTTCCCAGAAGGAAAAATAAGAATTCAGTAAAATCAATGGCTTAGGTCGTACGGCGGGATTTTATGGTCACTACGGATTTTAGATATTAAATTTTT
>CAZUFC010000310.1:0-3255 GCA_964619725.1 uncultured bacterium
GAAAACGTATGTTAAATCAGACATTTGAACAGGCAATTCATTAACTGTTTTCGATACCCCTTCCACATTGCTGAATGGCCATGTCAGGGTTACAATTTCTCAGCTTGATTCCTTCGTGCTCGTGCTCATGCTCAGTGCAGCGGTAATCGTAATCGAAACAAAATGATGGGATATTCTGTAGAATTGTTATCTGAAAAGACGCAATATTGATCAATGTCGAAAAAGTGTGAATATCCTTGCTGTCGAAAAGCTGAACGCCTTGCGTTTTACGACAATGTAATCCCTGTTATTCATGCGATTCCTGCGATTCATGGTTTTCATTATGTGAACGCCGGTCTTCTCATCCGCCAATCCCCGGAATTTCCTTGCAATATCCTTGCATCAATAATATGTTTGCTCCGCTGGAAGTTCTTTCAGCGTAAACGACACAAGCAACCGGGAGGAATCATGAAAAGCGCCTTGAAAAAAGCTCTGGAAAATTCCAGTGCCGAGTATTCTGATGCGATGTTTCACGAACTGAGGCGGACTTCGATTGTTTACAACAAGAAGGAAATGAGCAGCGTATCGAATATAGGGATATCGGGAGGACGAATTTCCGTGATCAATGGAGGCGGAGTGGGGGCTGCATCGTTCACTTCGTTGAGTGATATAAATGAAGCGGTTAAGGAGGCGGATACGGGAGCGAGAGCGGTAAATCGATTTGGGGTGCAAAACAGACTTGCTCCGGCGCCTGTCGTTAAGGATTCGATAAAGCTGTCTCCGCCGACTGATCCGCGGGATGTGAGTTTTGATGAAAAATGTCGTCTGATGGAAGAGTATACGGATGTCTTGTTGAACATAAAAGGGATATTCACTACCACGATGGCTTATCATGAGGCGGTTAATGTCAAGACTTTCGTGAATTCTGAGGGATCGGAAATCGAACAGGAGGAAATAATCTGCCGTTTGGGCGGTCGAATTATCGCCAAGGACGGCAGCAGGCAGGAGATGACGGGTTTTTCTTTTGGTTTCGACACGGATTTTTCGCGATTGAGGGGCCGGGAGGCTGAGCTGGAAAAAAAAGCCAGGATAGCGCTTGAGCTTTTAAAGGCCGAACCGGTCAAAGGCGGCGCTTATAAGGCGATATGCAACCCGGAACTGGGCGGGTTGTTCATTCATGAGGCATTCGGTCATTTGAGCGAATCCGATGATGTTGTTCACAATCCCAGTCTTCAGACGCTTCTGCCCCTGGGTAAAACCATAGGAGCGCCCAATCTTAATGTAATCGATCAGGGTGATTTGCCGGGAGCACCCGGTACTTTCGCCTATGATGAAGAGGGAATAAAGGGGCAAAAGACTTATCTGGTCCGAAACGGCGTTTTAGTGGGGCGTTTGATGTCGAGACTGACTGCCGGTCTTCTGGGCGGCGAACCCACAGGCAATTACCGGGCCATGGACTACCGCTTCTTTCCTCTTGTAAGAATGTCCAACATCTTTATCGATGCCGGCGATTCATCCTTCGAGGAAATGCTCGATACCGTTTCCGACGGTCTTTACCTTTGCGGCGGCAAAGGCGGACAAACCATGGGCGATATATTCACTTTCGGCGCGCAATACGGATACAAAATTAAAAACGGCAAACTGAACGGCATGATCAAAGACGTCAATATCTCCGGAAACGTCATGGAAACGCTCGCCGGCATATTCATGATAGGCGATGAGCTGATCATGAACGAATCAGGCGGATGCGGAAAAAGCAGGGCCGCCAACTATGACCTTCAAATGCTTGATAAGTCGGGACTCGGAAGCCCCTATATCGCTATCAAAAATGTTATGATCGGAGGCTGATTATTATGATGGACAGGATGCTCAAAGAAGCTGAAAAACAATCGGACAGCGCTGAAATAATGTACGTGGGGAAAGAAAATTCCCCCCTTAATTTCTACAACTGGCGTGGAATCGATACGCTCAGCAGAAACGTCAAAGAAATCAGCGTAAGAATCATAAGAAACGGCCGTCTCGGATCGGCATGCGGCAGCTTCACTCAGGACTCCGACAGGCTGATAAAGGATGCGGTTAAAGCGGCTGAGGCCGGCCCGCAGGTCAAATTCGACTTCCCGTCAAGTTCAGATCGCCCGGCTCATGCAGCGAAAATAACGGACGAAAAACTTTTGAATTTAACCACTGAAGATATGGTCCGCGACGGCAGGGAAATTTACGATTACATTAAAACGAAAATCGATGATCTGGGATTGAATCTTTATTTCAACAATGAAAAAAAATCCGTCCATATCATGAATTCCAACGGCAAAAACGACCGCTATACCATGACCGTTTATTCCATCGGATTGCTCAGCATGTACGAAGGCAGCAAGGAAGGCATTAATAAAGAAATATCCAGTTGCCGGTATTTTAAGTTCCCGCGGGAAAAAATGGATGAACTGGTCAACGAAAACAAACATTCCCGTAAAATTTTTAAAGCGCCCACCCGCAAAATGCCCGTCGTTTTCCGGGCTTCCTCCACCTGGTCCCTCTTTTACAGGATACTCGAAGGCGTTAACGGCCATAATTACGTCAGGGGCATCACTCCTTTAAAAGAAAAGATCGACCAAAGAATCATAGGAGAAAACCTGACGCTCACCGACGATCCCACTATGGACTACGCTCCCGGCTCGACGCCGTTCGATGACGAAGGCGTTCCCGTCAAGAAAAAAAAGATCATAGAAAACGGAATACTGAAAAATTTCATCTTCGATCTTGACTCAGGAGCACGCAGCGGATTCGGCAGCAGCGGAAACGGCATAAAAGCGACATTCTGGGGCTCCGGCATAGAAATTCCCCCCAGTCCCAGGTTCAACAACCTGGTCATGTCGCCCGGAACATGGACGTTGGGCCAGATGATACAGGATATGGAAGAAGGCTTGTTGATCAATGACGTAGTCGGTTTTCATTCGGGAAACATGCTGCAGGGACAATACTCCATGAGCGTCGGTATGGGATTCTACGTCAAAAACGGAAAAGTTCAGGGACGCGTCATGGACGCCATGACAGCCGGCAACATTTACGACGACTTTTTCCGCATTAAAGCCCTGGGCAATAAACTGGAAAAAAACAACCTCCTGTTTTCACCGGACCTCTACATCACAGACGTCAGCGTATCAAGCGAATAAGAATAATTCCCGCAAAGTTTAATTAGTTTTTGTCCATAAACGGCGAATTTCCCCCAATGATGCGTCAGGCTGCGGATTGACTCAGTCAACGTATAATAAATAAGCC
>CAZUFC010000311.1:0-3009 GCA_964619725.1 uncultured bacterium
TGCAAGAAAATCACATTTTTTCAATAGATTGTGACATTCTTGTCAGGAGTTCAGAGGTTCAGAACTCTTGACATACCCGATTCAACCAATTGATTTTAATAGATTTTTACTCTCACTAAATCGGCAAAATTATTGTGAAATATTTTTGGATTTCACGACAAGCAATATTGATATGATTTGAACCGTGATCCGTTTTCATCAAAAAAATTCACAATTCTTTTCAGGCACATTGTCAGGAGCTCAGAGGTTACAATTTTTCCCGAATATCCCATCTTTTTGTTTCGATTTCGTTTTCGACACCGATAACGATACCGATACCGACCCCGATACCGACCCCGATACCGATTACTGAAACAGACTGTCAAAAGCCTCGCAAGAAGTGTTACGCCGGTTTGATCAGTCCCGAAAGAATTTACTTGCAAGTTTGTGAGTTTGCTTGATCTGCAACGGTTGGTTGGGCTAATGCGACTTCACAATAACCTTACAAATTCGTCTACACCCAGCTCTGCTTGTCTGATGACGGCACGCAATGTACCTCTGTCCAGTTCCTTATGATTAGGGACAACAACCTGAGTAAAAGGATCATCTCTGCGCAAAATCAGATGACTCCCTTGCTGTCGCTTTAGGTAAAACCCAACTTTGCCAAGCGCTTTAACGCAGTCTTTCCCTGAAATCCTAGGTAATCTGCTCATACGGCTACCACCAATGCATCAAAGTGATCTTCAGGAACTGGCAGTCCATCTTGCTCAAGAGAAACAATGTATCCCTCAATTGCCTCTTTGATATTAGCGATAGCCTCTTGTTTCGTTTTTCCTTGACTGATGCACCCGGGTAAGCTCGGGCATTCAGCGACCCAATAGCCATCTTCCCCCGGATAAATAACCACTTGCCTCATTTTTTCACCTCCGTTCTGCCTAACCGTATCGGTGTAACCTGCAGACCGCTGGATGTTGGAGTTTTCTATTGCATATCGCTATTCCCTCGATCCGTCAAGTTTACGCCAGTGTTGGACAGCTAAACACATCTGAAGTTTTCTATACAGAAATTCATATAAGTTCTATATCCGTAGAAGATTCCAGCAATTTAAATGTCGACTCAATAACTCCTTCCAATTGCAACGATTTCAGAAATCGAGTCTCAAAATAATTTTTTAAGTCATCTCGGTGGTATTTTCTTTTGTCAGAATAAAATCGCTTGCATTTAGGGCGTTGTACACAAAGAATTCGTTTTATAAAAGACCATCTAACGCGAATTACGAGCAAGCAAGATCGGCAGATAGAATGACCGCAAGGAAATGTATAAAATTCATTAAAACCATCGTGAGCGCGATCTGATTTATTACCATATCCACCAGAGATAACATCTAAGAATTTAAACAACCATCCAGAGCTGCGATGCACCAGTTTCCATTTATTCTCATGATATTCAAGATGACGCCGATCTGCGGAAATTTTGGCCGGAAAGACGTTACGACCACATGCGGCACAGGATGACAAGCTTAATTTTCTTAGTTTCTCAAGAACAATGTTAACACGTTTGCGAAAGCACTCTATGCATTCTTTGTCAACTTGGTGACAAGAACAAAGGAAGTTCCTGTTACAGATGTAACAGCCGAAGGTGTTTTCAATACGGTTCATTGTACCACATGTAGAACATTGCGAAAGGTTTCTGGCAGACGAAGGAGGGATTGTTTGCGCAGAGACCTGAGATTTGAGATTTTCCTTAAGAGAGATTATTTGAGAACTGTCAAGTGAAGCACTTTCAAGGAGACACTGAATTTTGTCAGCTAATACCTCAACTTTATCAATCTTATTGTCGCCGTTAATTATCATTTGGTCAAGCATACTTCTCGCGTTTCGGAACTCATCAAGAAACTGTTTGAAGACTTTGCCGCTTGCGCGATTCTGATAAAGCGAAATTGCTTGGAGAAGTATGGAGATTGGATCGATCACGAGTCAAATCCTAAGATAATAATAGAAATCGTTCGACAAGAAAAACAGCAGCAAATGCAAAGAAAAGGCAAGACTGCCCAACGTCGAAGATTTTTGCGGCGCTTCGCCGCCGCAAAAAATTTAGTTGAACTGAACCGATGATCACGCCTCCTTTTGGGTTTTTATCTATCAATCAATGTTCTCGAAGACGAATTGTATGAAATTTCAACACTGAGATCAAGTAAAAGTGAAAAGGCCGCATACTTTTAATATGAAAATACAGGAATGTTTGGAGATTTGAGTTGGAAATCAATTGAAGGCAATCGGTATTAAAACAAAAAAGTACATATCGATCCGTTTGAACAGGTAAAAAAAAGATCGTCTGTTTTAATCGGGAGAATATTTTTTCAAAAACAAATGAATTCATTTTAAGGAGGCGCTCTTTTCTTCCTGTTCATTCCAGCCGGCCTGACGATCTCTGTTATTCTCAATGTCCCGGACCCGCTGATGAACGACAATTATAATTGAGGTTGGACGACGATTAAAGTTGCGTTTTGAGATGAGGACTAATAAAACGACCATCCAAGGTTCAAAACCATTAACAAGAAAAAGGAGAACCGAGGATGGTCAAGGATACTCAAGTAAGGAGGTTATTCAAGTTGAACGGAGCAGGTCAAAAGATATCGATGTCGTCCATCAAATCGGGGATGAGTGAAAACACCGCCCGCAAGTATGTAAGGATAGGGAAATTGCCGAGTGAAATCAAGAATGAGCATACATGGAGCACTCGCGAGGATCCTTTCAGTGAAGACTGGGATGAAGTAAAGATAATGTTGAGATTGAATCCGGGATTGGACGGAACGACGATATTCAAACATCTTCAAAGGAAATATCCCGGCAAGCATTCCGACGGACAATTACGTACGCTTCAGCGAAGAATAAAGCAATGGAGAGCTTTAGAAGGGCCGGGGAAGGAAGTATTTTTCTCTCAGGAGCATCACCCCGGCGAAAAATCTCAATCCGATTTTACTCATATGTCCGGTTTAGGAATAACGATAAACGGAGAACCCTTTGATCA
>CAZUFC010000312.1:0-2992 GCA_964619725.1 uncultured bacterium
CCGGATATCACCAGTAAATTAAAAAACAAACTGGTGCGTTGGCGCAACGAAGTTTGGGGCACGGCCCCGAAGATGGGGCATGGAATAGATCAACATCCGAAACGGCGACGGTCCGCCCGTCCGCCCCCAGAGGGGGCTCCCTTGAAAGGAAGTTCTTTTTATTATTATTGAATGAGTTAAAGGATTTTTATTTTATCCGCTCCCTCTTATGTTTGATTCTATTGATGGGATTTTTGCGGACAATTAAACCACGAGTCAAAATGGTGTTCGCCGAATCGGTCGCTCAAATCCCACCCACCCGCCCTCAAGAGCGAACAATAAACTGTTCAAATACATTCGTGCGGGGAAACTAGGTGGAATCGTATCGAGTATGATCACCTGGTTTGCCATACGGAATTGTCTTACGGAATTTTGGTTTGATTTCTGATAATTCTGTTGTACAATGAAGTAGTCGGAATTTCCGACTTTCCAACAAGGAGTCGTTTTATGGGAGAGAAGGTAATAGTACGGAAAAAGTATCAGATAACCATACCCGCCACCGTGCGCCGTGAATTTCCCGCAAACCTTGAAATAGGTGATGTCGTCGATATCGAGGTGAATGGAAATGCCATTATTCTGAAACCTCAAAAAGTCATTGATCCCGACCAGGCATGGTTCTGGACTTCAGAATGGCAGGAAGGCGAAAAAGAGGCCGAAGACGATATAAAATCCGGTCGCGTTGAATCATTCAATACCGTTGACGATGCCGTGAGCTGGCTTGACAAAATCAAAGAATCACCTGTTGAAGATTAATTTTTCTCGCCATTTCAAGCGTTCTTACGTAAAGCTTCCTGCTAATATCCAGTCGAAAGCGGATGAACAAATCAAGAGAATTATTCAACGTATCTCTCACCCATCTCTTCGTCAGAAAAAAATAGTAGGAACTGATATTTGGGAAGCCAGCGTCACTATGAACTACCGAATCACTTTTCAATTCACAGATGACGGCATCATTTTCCGCAAGATAGGAACGCACGATATTCTTCAGAATCCATGAGATGGGTATTCTGTCTATTCTGACTAACGCTGCAAAAAGTACCAATAGGATCCACCAGAAATACTGTGTTTGCGGACCATAGGGCGCACAGAATATTCCGGTCCCGTCAAACGTTCGTTTGATAATACAATTCTGAGAAGGCGATTAGAGAACGTGGAATAAAGGTTTTTGAGTCCCATCTTGCCGTCTCATTATCAAAATCCGGAATACTCGTTTATATCGGTGATTAATGAGACAGATGGAAATTTTTATACCTGGAAGATCGACGTTTTTTCTCATTGCTATCAGGAAATCAATTTTCCGAGGGGGACCGATTTCAAGGCTAGGGTCCGTCAAACCAGGTTAAGCCCGTCTCCGTGGCTCCTGTGCGGTCTTAGGGGTATTGTGGCGGCTTGTCGGTTGAAAACGCAGCTATGTTTTTGTTGGACCTAGTTTCCATCACTATGCTTTCTCATGACCTCGATAGATACCTGTGCATCGCTGGCGATATCTGTGTCGGGGTAGTCCCGGATGATTTGTTCATACAGCTCAATGGCCTTTTGGAAGTCGCCCTTGATTTCCATTTTGGTCGCTTCAGATAGCTTCTTGTTCGCTATTGATCTATTCTTTCCAACTGAACAGAAAGCTCGAACCTGATCCACATACAGATACGTCCAGAAGAAAAGGATGTAGAACAGGGCAACAATGAAGCTCTCAAGCCCGGATATAGTAGCGTAGGGTGCGGAACGGTTAAAGGAAGCCATTCCCGATAGGAGGATGAGGAGGATATGTAAGGCAAAAAAAATCTGAATGCTACGCCATGCCGAGTATTTCCCTCTGCGAAGCGAGTACAACAGAGAGAGAGTGATTATGAAAATAGTGACGACAATAGCAGCGACAATAGCAGAATGCACGCTGAAGGTGATATTCTTTGCGAAAAGCATAGAGAAAAAAAAGAAAAGCACGCCGAGGAAGGAGAAAAACGTCACGACGCCAAGGAGCAACGGAAATAGCCTGGCATTACATCGCTTGCACCGGTCAGTTCCGGGAAGATTCAGCACATTGCATTTCCTACACAAAACTATCGCCGTATCCAGAGAATCACCACTGTACTTCATCATCGCACTCCTTCGTCGAATAATCCGGCTTACTAATAACAATGAATCATTCTACTTTACACTTTAACATCACTTTCTGATAATATTTGTTTAATAGCGATAAAAGCCTCCACCCTCCACTCATCACGATCATTACTTTCATAAATAGCCTTGAGTTCCTCTGTGCTTTTTTTATCAAAATTAGCTTTCAGTTTTTTAACATCTGCAGAATCTATGGCTTTAGACTCAGTAATATCAGGTTCCTTATGTCTTTCATAAGACATTTTTGAGATCTTTTCTTTATCATCAATATCTTGTTGCCTTTTAGAAATTCTCTTTCGATTGCTTTTTTTAACCATGCCAGCAAGATAAATGCCGCAGTGAAGGCTAAAAAATTACTTATGAAAGTGAAGAAACCAACTTCTTCCTGAACGGCTTTATTTGTTTTTGCATAACACGGAATTACCATGATTATCATAAGACTTATCAAAGGTATGATTCTTTTCAATGAAATCTCATTTCCGTTTGATGACCTTTGTGTCTTTCGAAAACTAAAAATCTCGATATCCCCCATACAGCCGGATTACACTTGAAAAAATTAAATCCGGGACTGATCAAGCCGGGGTTACAATTCTTTCAAAACTTTTGACAATTTGTGTCGACATCGCAATCGGTATCGGGGTCGGTATCGCAATCGTGATCGAAATCGAAACAAAATGACAGACGATTCTGTCGCATTGTAACCTCAAAAGAGGCTTTTTTGATCAATGCCTTAAATCCATAATCTTTTAACAAAAAACAGATCGTCGCACAAGGAATAATTTGTTCGAGCTTTTTCCGCTGTGCAGGATTTTGGAGAAAAATTTTTCCAAGTATTCCA
>CAZUFC010000313.1:0-2986 GCA_964619725.1 uncultured bacterium
TATGCTCTCCGTTCGTTATGCTGCGATGACGCCCAACAGGATTGCGCTGAATGTGAAAAACTGTCGGACTGCATATACAGCCTGTTGTTTGAAACGGACAAGGTGACGGGACGTTCGGCGCCGCCGCCGTTTGTCCTGAATCCCGCCTTGGAAATGAAAACGTTTTATTCTCCTCAGGATGAGTTGAATTTCGAGATGACCTTTCTCGGTCCTGCCGTAAATCACCTGAATTACCTGGTAGGAGCCGGCATAAGGGTGGCTGAACGAGGTTTGGGCAAAAGCAGGGGAAAGGCATTCATCGATATTATTCAATGCTACAAGCCGGACGGCGCCGTATTAATATACGTACGGGAACAGGGCTTCACAGGCAAAAAACCGGAACCCTATGATCTTGATGAGCTCCCGGAGAATCCTGATGAAGAACGAGACCTTCTCTCCATTGAACTGACGACGCCGTTGAAACTGAAAATGCCCGAAACAAAAAAACAAATCGAAACTCATCAACTGAACTTTAAACAACTGATAAAAGCGCTCATGGGACGAGTCTCCACCCTGGCCGAAATATACGCGGAAGGCGCGCCCGACTGGCCCTACCGACGACTGCTGGAACAAGCCGCACAGGTAAGAACGTTAAACCCCCATAATCCCTCCAAAGGCAAAGTAAAAAGATTCTCAACAAGGCAGATGAAACAGGAACGCATACCCGGCATAATGGGAATACTGCACTACCAGGGTACGCAAGTGGCCCAATACCGACGGCTTATAAAACTGGGCGAAATCCTGCACCTCGGAAGCAGAACATCCTTCGGCTTCGGTCAATATAGAGCCCTGTGGTTTGAAAAAATGTGATTCTTTTGACGCCGGACAGTCAAGTAAATCAGTGTCGGAGTCGGCATCAGTATCGCCTTCGAAACAAATTAATTAGTTTTTGTCCATAAACGGCGAATTTTTCCCAATACTGCGACAGTCTTCGGATTTTCTCAGTCAAAATATAAGCGCCGCCCCTGCCTCGCAAATCCTTACAATCCTTGTCTTAAGAAAAATTCGCTCGTTTATGGATCAAAAACCGCAGTGACTGTCCAGCATTAAATTTTGAATCGAGATTCGAGTTTATGGACAGGCACTAATTAAGCAATTACGATTAATCCCGCTTTTTCGATAAATCCGCAGCTTGACGCAGCATTGGGAAAAGTCGCTGTTTGCGGACAGAAACAGTCTAATCCTCACCGATGAAAAAGGTCTTGAAACCGATCAGCGTTTGAGTCGATTTCTGATCCGTGTTTCTGTGCCCTTCCGGAGTATAATAAGTTGAAGCAATCTGTATATCTCGGCTGGAATGAAGAGAGGCGAATGTCATACCCAGGCCGATGGAGCGAATGCCGGGACTGATGAAGCAGATAATATCCTTGTTTTTTAAACCGTATTGACGACAGTTCTTCATTATTCCCCGGGAAATCTCATAAGCCTGTTTCACATTAGACCAGTCGTTCGAAGGTTCAACACGGTACCGGTTCGATACGTGAAATTGAGTATTCCGGCCAGCCAATATTCTATTATTAATATATTTGATGGAAAAATCCAGGAATTTCCTGTTTATATCGTCCGGCTTGAACGTCCAGATGATCCATACATGCTCCAGCCGACCCCGATGAGCTTTCATGCAATCGATTATCTGCTCGAAACTCGTCCCCGCAAATTCATCCACTGCATTAAAATCCTCCCGGTTCATAGCCTCAATCAATTCCCTCTTTCGATTATCATTATCGCCCGCATAACCGTCAGGATGCCGATATACCTGAAAACTCGGATAAGTAAGAATTATACCCTTCCGGGCCGCATAACGCTGACCGGCTCCTTCAGTCAACTGCTGGACCTCAAGCCTCACCCTGGGTTCAGTGCGCGTGATCAGTCCCACCAGAAATGCGCATACGATAATAATCAGAACGCTTAATCCCGATACAGAAGATATTAATTCGCCCCCCGTCGCCAGATGCTGAATAAATACGCCCAGTCCCGCCCCCATTATCGTTGAAAATATAGAATTTAAATTCTTGCGCATTATCTCCCCTCCCGCTCGACGTAAGGATTATGATCGAAAATCAAAATATCGCCCCGGTTAAGCGCCGGAGAACGGTAATAAAGCCTTCGAACAGTCCCATGCAACTCATGTGCCGCCTTCAGATACAACCATACCGGAGCCCGACCCGTCAGCACAGCATCATTTCCCCTGCCGGCCGCATCAAGCACTTTTTTCATGTATTCCGGCAATTCCGATACTATAGCCCTGTCTCCTTCAAAAAGTTCGCCAAGATCAATAAGAATGCTCATCATAACGTCTCCATCTCATGCATTTAACGCCTTGAATTTATCGCTGTTAATTCTGCCGCCTGACTTTATAACATATTGAAAATTTCTTTACAATGTAAAAAAGTAAATTTCATTCGAAATTTTTTTAACTTTTGGAAAAAACTGGAAAACGCCCAGCCTATTATTTTTTCATCCGCCATAAATATTCAAATCCCGCCAGAATAAGGATTATTGTTCACCATGAAGAGCATGAAGCTCATGAAGAATGATTTTATGCATTTTATTCAAACTCTTCATGGGCTTCGTGGTTCATTCAACAATTTTTTTTCGACTGAGTATAATATTATCTTTACCAATATTTCTGAAGCTCCGAAGGAGCGCCGTAAACTTAAACTTTGTTATGCTATAGCAGGCTGGAAGTCTGCGATCACCGTGACAGGTAGTTTATGTGAGTTCATATATTACAAGGTCAGTGGACTAAAAAGCGCCTCGCTAAAAACCATACCAGGACTGATGACGGATACTGGGAGCGCAGGCTTCCAGCCTGCCTTCGTATCGACAATGGTTAAGGAACGATCACGGTTAACTCCCGAACGAAGGGCGCAAGTTCGACCGGATAAGTAAAATCAGAAATCGTTAAAATAGGGTCAAAATCAGCCCAAATTTTTGGACAATCCAA
>CAZUFC010000314.1:0-2924 GCA_964619725.1 uncultured bacterium
TGCAAGCACAAAGCGGTTTTGCACAATTTTGGGTCGAAATTTCGGTTTTTCGGTCCCATAATCCCCTTCGCCTCCGGCTTCAGGGGTAGTTTATGGACAAAAACTAAATAAAATCACAAATGCAAAAAAACATCTTTTCATTTTTTTATCTCCTTGTAAAACATTGGTTTTAAGCGAATAGATTCATATCTTTCTCAATCTTCCACGCAACAATCAGCGCAATCGCAATCCCCGCAGCCGCAGGGATTGGGCGCTGAATGTGGTAAAATAAATCCTCCGTCGAAGTAACTTATGGAGTATTGGTGAGCATAACGAACTCCTGACAGGTAGCAGCATAACTGTTCATCCACCCAGACATGGGTGGAATTGAAATCGACGACATAGGCTACGTGACCGTATCCCTCGACATAAGTATTGCATGCTATGGCTCCTAATGCAGGAGCGCCGGAAAGGTCCCAGTTTGGATCATTGTCAGCCTTCGATGCCCAAGCGCCCGCGTTTCCCCAGTTTCCCGGCAACGGATCGCCGTCGTTGTATTTTCTTTGCCAGGCGTACCAGGTGCAGTTTCCTCCATAATTCCAATCGTGACTGTAAGATGAATGACAATGATCTTCATTGCATGGGTAACCTCCTTCGCACCAGCAGCAGGGATATGGATTATCGCCTATTTCAGGAACGCCGCCGCAATTGCCTGCGGAAACTGTTGATAAAATTGACAGTGAAATAATTAGCGGGATACTCTTTATCAGATTTTTCATTCTTACTGCCTCCAGACAAGAACCTTGATTTTATCTTCACCTTCATCCAGCGGTTCCAGGGCCTTGGCGATTACCGTCCCCGTTTTGCTGAAGTCGTCGATAACCGCTTTCATGGCGAATCCCGGGATATCCGAGGATGTCAGTAGATCGCCGGTTTTTATTGATCCGTTTATGTCGCTTACTTTGCAATATACCATGCCGGAAAGTGAAAGAGGCAGGTCGTTGTTTTTTTCTTCGGATTCTCCGATAACCAGCTTGGCTGTTCCTGATGCTATTCCTGCCACAGAATGACAGTAAGCCTTGTCGCATAATTTAAAACCGCCGTTTTCTTCATCGATTGCGATAACGTCACCGGCTTCCACTTGTTCAGAATATTTCACCGATTCGGCCAAATCGCCTAGTTTGCCGCCGCAATGGACCTTTTCAGAAATCCATAAGGAATGCCACCTGGTCGCGGAATTTCCTAATTTCAGACTTCCGTTCTGATACGGAAGAGCATGATCATTGAAGATGATATTCGACAGGGCCGAGTTTCCCAGCCAGACGCGATTATTATTGTCGACGCCGAAAACACCCTTGTGGGAGCCCGAAGTATTCTTGAAGCGAATGCACTTGTTATTCAGCAGTTTGATTTCTCCGTCTACAACCAGATTATCGGTTCCCGGATCTGATGTTCCGCCGACATGAAGTCCGCCTAGAACTGAGACATAATCGGAGAATCTGGCCTGACCGGACAAATTGAGTTCCCATGATCCAAGATCGGTCGTTCCCACTCCCAGACCGTTCATGTGATAAGATTTTCCGTTTACTCTGAAATTGGATGAGACTATCGCCTGTCCGTTGACGTAAAGTTCGTAAGCGCCGGGGTCCGTGGTCTTAATTCCTAACGATCCTGAACTGGTCAACACCATTCTTGTATTGCTGCTGGTTTGCCATATAATATTCGATCCGTTTAATCTTAACGTCTTATATTCAGAATCATTTCGATTATAACTCAGGATTATCCCTTCGCCTGAATCATATCCCAGCTCAAGACCGGCTCCTGCTTCAGGATTAGCATTACCGACGACCTGGATTCTTCCATTGTACCAGCTTGTTCCGTTGACGTTAAATTTGCTTGGGGGACTGTTGCTGTATCCAACTACTACCTTAGCATCATTGCCCCTCACCAAATGAAGAACACCCACATCTGTTTTTGAGTTGATTCCAAGATTATCAGTATGCCAGGGGGAAATGCCCCATAAACTTTCATCCTCCTCCCCGGGATTGTGGGAGAGAGATATGCTTCCATTAACCTCCAATTGAGATTCTGGCTCTGAAATACCTATGCCAAGTTTACCGTCAATGAACAAATCACCCGTGAATACGCCGTCCTGATCGCAACGGAGTAACTGAGCGCTGTCCAATAAGTCCAGCCTGTCGGAGTTATGTGAAAAAGCAACGCTCGTGAATTTTTGATCTGGTGTCAGTTGCTGCATTCCTGTGGTTCCGTCGTCAAACCAGATTCTCAGGCAGAGATTATCATCAGTGAACACTTGGGAAGGCAAAGATTCATCCATGCCCATAATAGTCTCATCACCCAATTTGATGGAAAAAAGACCGTTGTCCACGGGTATGGGAATGTTTGTCGTCGGTGGAGCTTCACCGTCGTTTGACCACAGACAAACTTCCGACTCATCGATTATTTCGAATCGGAAGTACCCTGTTCCCGTGAAAGGAACGCCGTCGACATGCACTTTTCCCTGGTAACTTATCATTTCGGGTATTGCGTGAACGTTCATTGTCGTCGTTGCGAATAGCAAAGCTATTACGAAAACGATCCTCATTTTCATAAATCATCTCCTCTCTTAAAAGTTTAAAGTTGTATGAACGTCGAATATTGATAATCCCTTGCAATCGGGTTTATCCATAAGATTAACTGGGTATATTTTAAACGTGTGTCTCCGCTTGTCAAGAGAATAATCCCAAGAGCTTTTTCCGCAGTGCAGGATTTTGTAGAAAAATTTTTCCAAGTATTCTAATATTTACATGAAAAATCATTTTGCCAAGATTTTCAGCGGCCAAGACAAGGATTCGCCGCGTCAAATTACGCACGGCGGCTATAACTACATTCGTTTAAACCTTTTTTATGCATAATCCCCCCTGAACTCACAAGCCGTTGAGCTT
>CAZUFC010000315.1:0-2889 GCA_964619725.1 uncultured bacterium
GCGCGGGAGGATACGATGAAAGGTTGGGAAGAATTGAATAAAATCAAGGCATTGTTGAGTGAGGACGCTAATGTGTCCCGAGCAGCGCGTAAACTCGGCATGGATCGTAAAACCATACGAAAATATCGGGACATGAAGATGGATGAGATCGCTCAAGGGAAAAAAAAGAGCAAGACCCGGCGGAAGAAGTTGGACTCATTCAAAAAGTTAATCAAACACCGAGTGGAAATGATGATTGAGGACGGCATAATAAATTCGAAGGCCGTTTATGATGAATTGAAGGCTGAAGGCTACTGTGGAAGCGAACGAACAGTAAGGAGATATATTGCCGGTTATCGTAAAATAATACGAAAAAGCGCAAATATCAGCCTTTTGAGACTGAACCGGGCAAACAGGCGATGGCGGACCTCGGTGAGAAGCGAAAAATTATGATTTCCGGCAGATCGTCATCGGCATATTTCATTGCCATGGTTCTTTCTCACAGCAGAAAAAAGTATGTGGAATGGTTTGACCGTCCGGTAGATACGGAAATGTTCATAAATTTTCATCAGAACGCTTTCAGAGCTTTCGAAGGCGTTCCGGAAGAGGTTGTTTACGATCAGACCAAACTCGCAGTAATACAGGAGAATTACGGTGAGGTGGAGTTCAACGAAAGCTTCAACAGATACGCTTTGTGGTGTAAATACGATCCATATATATGTCGAAAATTTGATCCTGAAACGAAAGGTAAAGTTGAAGCGGTCGTTAAATATATAAAGCACGGTTTCTTGCCCGGCCGCCGTTTTGAGGATTTTGGAGACCTTAATTCTCAATGGCATAGATGGCTTAACGAAGTCGGAGATGTGAAAGTTCATGAAACCGCGGGAGAACCTCCTTATGAGCTATGGCTGAAGGAAAAAGAACATTTAAAACCGTTCAAGGAAGGAAGGTTTCCCAATACCGAATCATTCAAAATACATAATGTGAATCAGGACGGCCTGGTAAAGGTTCTTGGGAACAGATACAGCGTCCCTTCTGCACATCACGGGAGTCAAATCAAAGTCAGAGTTACCGAAGAAAAAGCGGAACTAAGAAATTTGGAAGGAGATCATCTTTTTTCGCATTGGCGCAGTTTGGAAAAAGGGAAACGATTTATCGAGCGATCCCATTATAGAAAGGAATACAAGATTCCCACAGAGGAACTAACTGAAAAATTGATTTCTCTATACGGCGACGAAAAAGTTGCTGAATTACTTAAGAAAAATTTTCCTCGTCATTATAGAGAACAATGCAAGCGATTGAATTCATTGGAAGATAAATTCGATAAGAAAATTCTCAGAAAAGCGGCGGAATCGGCGATTACTCATCGTTGCGTAAGTTACAAAAACATTAAAAATGCAGCACGACATTTGTCGATGGTTCGGAGTAAAAATTCGGCCGAAAAGCCGTCTGTTCAAGGGGAGTTCAAATTTCCGCAAGATATGGGGCTGTCAGTAAGAGATTTGAACTACTACGACGACGTTACGGAGGCAATGATATGAGTTCAACGGGGATATTTGAAGAAACCATAGAAAATCTTAAGAAATTGAAACTGCCTGCCATTCGTGAAGAATTGGATGATCGTTTAAGGCTTGCGCAATCCAAGTCATTGACTCATCTCGAGTTTTTATACGGTCTAACTGAAGAGGAGTTGAAAGGACGTGAAAGAGCGAACTATATGAGGAGATTGAAAGGCGCTAAACTGCCCGCCGTGAAGAATTTGGATGATTTTCAATTTGCATTTCAGCCTTCTCTGAAGCGGGAAAAAATTGAAAACCTCAAAGACTGTCGCTGGGCTGCTAATGCGGAAAACATTATTTTCGCCGGGCAATCCGGGACCGGCAAAACGCATCTGGCCATTTCAATGGCCATAGAGGCGCTGAAACAAGGATACAAGGTTTATTTCACGAGCGTAGCGGATTTGATGGATCAAGCGGGGAAGGCGGAAATCTGCGGTCGTATTCCCCATCTGCACAAAAAACTGTCGAAGCAGGATGTAATTGTGCTGGATGAATTGGGATATCTTAAACTCAGTCAGGAGCAGGGTAATTTTCTGTTTCGCCTGGTAAGTAAAGCATACGAAAGGAGGTCGTTGATAATAACAACCAATAAAGATTTCAGCGGTCGGCGGGAAATATTCGCTGATCCCGTTCAGGCGGCGGCTATGTTGGACAGAATACTTCATCATTGCCGTATCTTCACGATTAACGGCGACAGTTATAGAGTAAGGAATCCTGAAAAATCAGAAGAAGTCGATGAAAAATGATTACTCGATTTAATCAGTTAAATAAGCGGAAATTAAACAAGCATGGTGAAATGCTTAAATGGGGAAAATTAATGTCCGCCGCTGTTTTGGCGGTCCCGGCCCCATGGGGCCGGCCTTTGGGGGACCATTACCCCTTGAACAAAGAAAACGCTTATGTTACTGCTTTAGGTGGGGAATCTTATTGGCCGAAAAGTGGGGAAAAATTATTGTCCGGTAACAAAAGGATCCTCGCGAGTCCTCCATGTATGCTCATTCTTGATTTCACTCGGCAATTTCCCTATCCTTACATACTTGCGGGCGGTGTTTTCACTCATCCCCGATTTGATGGACGACATCGATATCTTTTGACCTGCTCCGTTCAACTTGAATAACCTCCTTACTTGAGTATCCTTGACCATCCTCGGTTCTCCTTTTTCTTGTTAATGGTTTTGAACCTTGGATGGTCGTTTTATTAGTCCTCATCTCAAAACGCAACTTTAATCGTCGTTCAACCTCAATTATAATTGTCGTTCATCAGACCTCATTATGATTGGTTGGGTCGATTTACATGTTCGGCCCGGACATTCGAGTTTTCGTTTTCTTTAGGGTTTTCGATGCGCAGGCAG
>CAZUFC010000316.1:0-2850 GCA_964619725.1 uncultured bacterium
CGTGAGGATGGATTCAGGCATTGATCAATAATGCGTCTTTTGAGGTTACGATTCTTGTGGATATCCTATAATTTTGTTTCGATTTCGATCATGATACCCATCCCGATTAATGAAACAACCTGCCGAAAGTTTTGAAAGAGTGTAACCCTGTTTTGATCAAACCCTGCCGGAGCGATTCCGATATCCGCGACAAACTTTTCTATAGTTTTCTTCACAATAATTTCCGTCGGATAAATACGGACCGTTTATTGACGAAACAAGCGCAACAGCGGCAAAAATGTTCAGCCGCGGCATAAATCGGAGAGGACCTGCCTTTTGATGCATTGCAAAATTCCGCAAAAACCGGTAAAATTATGTTGAGTTTGGAACCTTGAGAAATTGAGGAAACTATGAAATCCATACAGATTGAAATACCGAAAGAAATCGCTAAATCGCTGAAAATGCCGTTTGATCTGATCGAGAAACGATTAAAAGAAGAATTAGCGATTCATTTATACAAAGAAGGATTCCTTTCTTTCGGAAAAGCAAGGGAATTGGCGGTATTAACAAAATGGCAGTTCGCGGAAAAACTGGGAGAGAAACAGGTCCCGCGCCGCTATACAAAAGACGATCTGGATGAAGACCTGACCTTTGCACGCGGAGAATAAATTGATAGTCGGCAATTCGTCTCCGATAATGAATTTGGCGATGATCGGAAGACTGGATATTATACAAAAATTATTTGGAAATATTATTGTTCCTAATGAAGTGTACCAGGAACTTGTCATTGATGGAAAAGGGAAGGCGGGATCAAGGCAAATTGCTCAAGCGAAATGGATAGCGAAAAGAAAGATCAGGAACATAAAGCTTTTCCAATTACTGAAAAAAGATTTGGATATAGGTGAGGCAGCCGCAATAACTTTAGCAATTGAAGCAAAAGCACAGCTTATTCTTTTAGACGAGACAGATGCCAGAACGGTTGCAGAGATATATGATCTGCCGAAAACAGGAGTGATAGGCCTGTTAATGAGAGCC
This sequence comes from uncultured bacterium, assembly GCA_964619725.1. Taxonomy (GTDB): domain Bacteria; phylum CSSED10-310; class CAZUFC01; order CAZUFC01; family CAZUFC01; genus CAZUFC01. The sequence goes on from CAZUFC010000316.1 coordinate 1,015, forward strand.
AAAGAACGTCGATTAATTCAAGAAGTAAAACCGTTTTTAGCTGCTCTCAGAAGTGAAGCGAATTTTTGGATAAAGCAAAATCTTTACGAGCAAATCCTTTATGAAATGAAAGAACTTCACATCTCCTGATTATCGTTAGCATCATGCAACCGCTTACGATTCGGTAAGAGGACGGACGGTATTGTTCGGGGGTCCTACGAGACTGGAGATTATTATAACGACACCTATGATTGGGACGGGTACGACTGCTATGAGATAACGCCGGCGACGTTGCATCCCAGAGCGCTTTCCGGTCACAGCATGAACTGGTATAAAATTGAAACGGAACATAGTCCGGGGGCAAGAGTAGCTCACAGCATGGCTTACAATGAGAAAACAGGCAAGGTAATCATGTTCGGAGGACACTCCGCTCACGAGCCGAGGAACGACACCTGGACGTATGACGGAACGGATTGGACTCTTATTCCTCAGTCTCCCGCCAGTCCTTCCCACCGGTTTGGACCCGAGATGACGTTTGATTCTGATTTGAACAGGGTCTTAATGTTCGGCGGCGGAGGAGAATACTACGGCCAGGAAACCTACGAATACTTCAACACGGCTCCTGACGTCTGCGAACAGTTAGGCGTGACCATAGAAATGCCGGACGACTATTTTCGCGCAGACGATGAGTTTTATTGCCGTGCCAAGATATACAACAACACGGGCATGAGATTGGAGGGCATGCCGCTGTTCATCATGCTGGATGCTTTCGGCAGCCTGTTCTGGGGACCGGATTTCGGGGAAGACGTCGACTGTTATATCGACGAATACCCGGTAATTGAAGAAGGCGAAACGACTGTGGAAGCAGTGGAACCGTTCGAATGGCCGGACAATGCCGGGGAAGCGCAGGGCATATGCTTTTACGCGGCCATGACCGATCCCGACGTTTCCTTTTTATACGGATTCATGGATTCGGCCGCTTTCGGATGGGGAGAATGAGGGAAGAATTTATCGTCCGCGAAATTACGCGAATTCTCGCGAAAAGAGAAGGGTGGACGGGTATTATTTATATTTAAGGGTGATTGAGATCATTGGAGCGGTTAACATTATATGTCATCGTGAGGATGGATTCAGGCATTGATCAATAATGCGTCTTTTGAGGTTACGATTCTAAGGAATAGCCCATCATTTCGATTGCGATCCCGATACCGATACCGACCCCTATTACTTAAACCAACAGTCGAAATTTTTGAAAAAAAATGCATCTTTTGAGGTTGCAACCCTAAAGGAAATTCCATCATTTCTATTGCGATCCCGATCCCGATACCGACCCCTATTACTGAAACCAACAGTCGAAATTTTTGAAAAAAAATGCAACCCCGATTTGAACAGTCCCGAAATTGGTATTGAACCAAAATGCATCTTTTGAGGTTGCAACCCTAAAGAAAATTCCATCATTTCGATTGCGATCCCGATACAGATACCGACCCCGATTACCGAAACCAACTGTCAAAATTTTTGAAAAAGTGCAACCCGGTTTGAACAGTCCCAAAAATTACGTTTCTTTTTTAGACGGTTAATTTTATGATGCCGGTTTTTGTTGATACAAATAATTTAATATTCCCTTCGTCCCTTCTGTCCCTTAGGTCCCTTCGTCCCTTTGTCCCTTAATAAAGCCCGCAACGAATTCAATCAAGGCGTAATCGTCACTGATATCTATTATTTCCACGTTCAGCATAGCGCCCCCAGAATTTCAACTCCTTTTTAAAAGGAAGAAAAGGACGGAAAGGACAGAAGAATTCATTGTTCTTTATAAATCGAAAATGAATAAAAATTCAAAAAGAAATTTTGAAATAT
>CAZUFC010000317.1:0-2794 GCA_964619725.1 uncultured bacterium
CTTGTCGTGAAATCCAAAAATATTTCACAATAATTTTGCCGATTTAGTGAGAGTATAAATCTATTAAAATCAATTGGTTGACTAGGGTATGTCAAGAGTTCTGAAATTCTTTATTTCGATTAAATCGACGTCCGCTCTTAAAACGGGCCGAGATTGGGTTTGGAATCGATTACTTTATCAAGTTCGAGATGATATTCCTCTGATGCGCTTCGGGCTTCTTCCTTTTTGTGCCGGCCCGGGACGAATTCAAAAAAAAACTTGAAGTTTTATTATAAAAAAGCTAATATCTCACTTGCTTGACTGATTTTGTCGTTCATACCCTCGTTATCCTTTAGAGTTAAAAAAAAATTATTATAACGAGGGTTTTCTTTTTTGCAAACTGATTTCAGAAATCTTGTCTTCGGAACAGGTGGGGCATTTAGCTCAGCATACCCTGGGGAATTTAGCTCAGCGCTATAGATCGAGGATATGCGGACTAGTTTTTGTCCATAAACGGCGAATTTCCTCAATACTGCGCCAGCCTGCGGATTTGCTCAGTCAACGTACAAGCATTACCCCTGCCTCGTAAATCCTTGTCCTCCTTGCCTTAAGATAAATTCGCCCGTTTATGGATCAAAAACCCAAGTGGCTGTCCAGCATTAAATTTTGAATCGAGATTAGACTTTGTGGACAGACACTGACTAGTTTTTTCATAGGACAAGTGGTAACATTTTTCTCCTTAAATTGTCAAATTGAAGAATTTAGTCAGCGCATGTCCATAAACTCGTTTTCCCGGCGAACCGTAATTTTGGACAAGCGATGTGAGTTTATGATCCATAAACGAGGAAATTTTCCTCAAGTCAAGGAGGGCAGGGATTTACGAAGGAGGCGTATTTGTTATACGTTGACTGAGTAAATCCGCAGCCTGATGCAGCATTGAGGAAAAATAGCAGTTTGAGTTTGCGAAAGGCTATGCAAAAAGCTCTGACCCCTTATTCAGGCCGGAGCCGTTCGCAGTCGTATCAATCCAAAAACGAGGTGATTGTGAATTCCTGATAGCCTTATGTGAAGAGATTCATTTATTCCCAACCGAATGCAACGGAATCGTAATCACCCAGAACAGACGAAAAGTCCATCGTAAGCAGCGCGCCATAGAATGTTAAACCTGTTTCAGAACCGGAGGTTTCCGGCCAGGTGAAGTTGAGAATTTCCAGCGCTATTGTTCCCGTATCCAGGATAACCAACTGATAATCGAAATTCTCCGTCCAGCCGGGATGCCAGAGCAGTAAGCCATGAACGTCGAGCAGGACGGCGAAGGGTATTCCCGGATATTTTTCCGGTCCGTAATTGTAAATTTGGGCTTTCAACAGAAAAGGGTCTCCGGGATGGAAAACGGTTTGGGAAAGTTCCAGGTTTACGCCTGTTCCGGACGGAAGGGTCGGAGTGACGGAAGGAACATCGGTAGCGGTCGGCGTAAGAGTCGGGGTTGCGGTCGGGAAAGGAGTGGGAGTGACCAGGTAAGATGAGCCGTAATGATATCCCATATCGACCGTTCCGTCATCGAATTGTTCATCGGTTCTCGTCCATAGAACGTCCATGCAGATATGCTCCTGGGGCGGAGCGAAACAATTTTTATAGGCATAGTCGAAACCGGCATCAACGCACGGGCTGTCGTACTGCTGTCCCGCCTGTATCCGGCTGAGGTAGAAATCGCCTTCCGGGCCGGAGACGAACATAGGGTCCTGGGATATCATGCCCTCGCCCCAATCGATTTCCGTCCCCTGTTCAACATAGATATCCTCCTGTCCGCCCTGAACGTCGCAGAATTTTATGTACAATCGGGACGGATTGCCCTGATCTCCCGACCAGTGCATGGCTATCTGACTGCCGAGCGGCGCTTCATTGTCCCAGAGTATCGTATTGTCGATATTTTGGGTCGCATCGTCGGAACATATCGCTCCGCCGGAAACGTATGCGGTATTCTGATAAAAAGTGACGTTGTTGAATGCCGGTTCGCCGTTTAGGCAGTAGAATGCTCCCCCGTTTTCAGCATTATTTTCCGTGAACAGGCAGTTCACTGCCGTCATATCCGTGTCATAGCCGTATATCGCTCCGCCCGATTCCGCCGTATTGTTTGTAAAATAACACTCATTGAACATGGGCCAATTCGAAGAACAGCCTGCTGCGCCTCCCCGGACCGCGGAATTGCCGGAAAAACTGCATTTGTAGAATGTCGGCGCGTATGAATTAATACAAAAAACCGCCCCGCCTGTCGGAGAATAGTTATCGACGAAAGAGCATTCTCTTATCAAGGGGCTCACTCTGTCGAAATAAAAGACGCCGCCGTCGAATTCGGATGTATTATTCGAGAACGTGCAATGAAAGGGTTTGACCAGAGACCGTTCGTTACAGTAAATAACTCCGCCGTGGTACGCCCCGTTTTCTGTAAACAGAGAATCATAAATCTCGACGACGGAATTTGTAATGAAGATGCTTCCGCCTCGATAGGCTGAATTGCTTAAAAAAACGCAGTCTGTTATTGTCGCCTGCGAATCAATGAAATAGAAGGCGCCGCCTTTGTCCGCATCGTTATCCGAAATGATGCAGCCGGATATTTCGGGTGAGGAGTCGAAGCAATACATTCCTCCGCCGTACCACGCCTGCAGCCCCCCGGATATTTTTAATTCAGAAACGGAAAAAAACTTATCCTGCTTACATACCAACAATCTCCCGCCTGCTTCTCCGTCCAGGACCGTCGCCTCCGCTCCCGCGCCCCTGAGCGAAACGTATCTCATCATCGGAAGAGGGAATTCTT
>CAZUFC010000318.1:0-2792 GCA_964619725.1 uncultured bacterium
TCTCAACTCTTCAATTTCGAGACGGAGCTTCTGTTCTTGGAGTGTCTCTTCTGCCATTCCCTATTTGCCCCCAACGTCTCAGGATAACCGGCGGCGACGAAGCCGTGTCGACTTTGGAAAAGCGTTTTCGCCGTCCGGTTCATCCGGTGGTTATGTTTCACAATTTCCAGTTTCCTCATCATCATTGTGTTGATCGGCAGATTCCAAAAGTCTTTCAGTGCTTTCAATGCGCAATCGTTGTTCTATTATTTCCTGTCTTAGCTGTTCTTCTGACGGCAAATAGAGCTGATATCGACTCGCGTGAATTTGTCTGTTGTTTTCAGGCAATGTAATTCGCACCATTGCGTCGTTTTTCTGGGAACAGAGGATAATCCCGATCGTGGGCGATTCCCATTCTTCCAGTTGATAACGATCATAAAAATTTACGTACATCTGCATTTGACCAAGGTCACTGTGGCTAAGTACGCCTAATTTTAAATCAATGAGCACGAAACAACGCAGCAGACGGTTGTAGAAAACCAAATCGATTCGAAAATGGTCTCCATCAATGGTTATGCGTTTCTGTCGTGCAACGAAGCAGAATCCTTTGCCGAGTTCCAGGAGGAAGGCTTCAAGTCGTGAGATAATCGCTTGTTCAAGATCACTTTCCAGCCAGTTTGAACGTTCCTCCATATTCAAGAATTCCAAAACGAACGGATATTTGATGACATCCATGGGTTCTGAAACAATTTGGCCTTGCCTAGCCAATTCAAGGACTTTTTCCTTGTCGCGGCTTTTGGCAAGGCGTTCAAAAAGTAATGAGCCAATTTGACGTTCCAATTCCCGCGTTGACCAGTCTTCACGAACTGATTCTATTTCATAGAAAGCTCTCGCATGTGGATTCTTCACGCGCATCAAAATTAAATAATGAGCCCATCCGATAAACGGGGGAAATAGTGATAGATTCAACGATGAAGATTCAATCAGCAGCGCTGATTGTTTTTCTTCTTCCATGGATTCAATCAGCGGCGCTTAGCGATTCCAAAATTGACTCATTTCCCTGGGTATGGCCGATCCTCGTGGATATGTCAGATAGAATTGACGTATTCGACGAAGCGTAGGCACGCTAAAACCCCGACCAAAGCGTTTTCGAAGACGCTCTGACAGTTTTTCCATCAACTGCTCGCCGTAATCGGCGCGATCACTTCCTTCTTGTTCGATTTCAACAATCTCCTGGCCTACCTTCCAATATGCATGAACCGTGGCGATGTTTACAGAACGGCTGGTAAGACGTTGAGCTGATTCAATAATCTGCGATACACGTTTGAAAAGCTCCTCTTCACGCCTTGCTGTCGGTATATTCACTACTGACGTCCTCCTTCAGTCTTCTAATCCTCATCAGGATTCCAATAATATCAAAACGGGAGAAGGATAACAATCCAATACAGTGACTTCCCACAAGATACAGAAAAAGACAAATCATGCGATAATTGCGATTCTGAGATGCGTCGATAAAAATGCAATTTTTTTAAAACATAACGTTTTGCTTCAGCTGCGAAGTCGGTTGGCGCGCCCCTGGCCACGCCAGGGGCGTGAGAAGCGGCTTCGTCAGCTGGAAGCGCTTGTTAGACCGCCGACCAATCACACCCTACCGTGCTCTCCACTCTTTTGCCAAGATTCCGAATACCATGTCATCAACCCATTCGCCCTTGAACCAGAGACTTTCGCGAAAATGGGCTTCTTGCCTCATGCCCACTCTTTCCAGCAACGAAATACAGGATTTGTTCCTCGGGTCAACCGATGCGAACACGCGGTGCTTTTGGAGTGGGCCCAGGAGATTACTAAGAACGCCTAAAACAGCTTCGGTTCCAAAACCTTGAAATTGGTAGGCCGGAGACACGGTGAAGCCGATTTCGACTTGTCGTGGGTCGTCGGCAATGAAATGAGTTCCAATGTCGCCAATGAGCTGGCTAGTTTCCTGAAGACGAATCGCGAACTGGAACCACGTACCCGCTGTATCGAAAGCGTTTGACTGAAGGCCGCCGATAAATTGCTCTACGTCTTCGAGAGAATCAGGCTCAAATGTTTGATACCTAAATACTTCCGGGTCAGAACGATACTCGTACATCGCCGGAGCATCACCAGCAACTAATTGGGAAAGTCTTAAGCGCATTGTCGTAATCTCAGGCCCCGCCAAGTGACAACTCCCTCTTGTCGGTCAACGTCAACGTCGAACGTCGAAGATTTTTTGCGGCGCTTCGCCGCCGCAAAAAATTTAGTTGAACTGAGCCGATGATTATACCTCCTTTGGGGTTTTATCGAATAATAACTGCTCTCAAACTAAAATTCTATGAAATTTCATAGCCGATTTCAAGTAAAAACCGAAAGGAAGTATATTTTCAAACTGAAAATGCCGGTATTTTTGAAGGGTTAAGATGGGAAACAAATGAAGACAAGCCGACTTAAAACGAAAACGAACATATCGATCCGTTTGATCAGTTGCTAAACTGATCGAATGGTTTAGGCGTAAGGAGAATTTTTCAAAAACATGGAAATTCATTTTATGGAGGAGCTCTTTTTTTCCGGTTCATTCTCGACGGTCTAATGAACTCTATTATTCTTAACGTTCCCGATCCGCATTTTGGGCAACGTCGGCTTTCTTCTTTCTGATCAGCGTATTCATCAAATAAAGGTAATTCAGATTCCAATGTTTCAGAATTGCGATATTTGGTGAGCCTTGTCCCAGCATCCTCTTGACGGCAATTCTGTCCCCTGATCGCATTTGATCTCTAAGCCTAGCTTGTCCAGGTTGA
>CAZUFC010000319.1:0-2768 GCA_964619725.1 uncultured bacterium
CAATATTATTTGTATTAGTCTATCAACTCAAGATTGCTCGCTTGGGATCCGGGATGAACAAGGACCCAGAAGCGCTTAATATTGGAATAGTTGGAGGTGAAGCCTGTATGGTCGGCGTATAAGTATTCTGCTGAGCAGTTGTAGGTGTCGGTGTCGGCGTAGACGTATAAGATGAAGTTGGTGTCAGAGTAGATGTTCCTGTCGGCGTCCGGGTTGATGTTTGTGTATGGGTTGATGTTGATGTCTGTGTTGGGGAAAGCGTGGGAATCCATGTGGGTGATAAAGTCGGTGTTCGTGTTGGGGTCGTCAATACAGTGGGCGTCCATGTCGGCCCGCCGGGATCCTGTTCAAAGACGAAAACAAAGGGAAAAAGGTCTTCCCATGGATTCACCGATCGTTTCTGGTAATATTTCCCTCCAGATTCTGATACGCACCATACTTTGTTGTTGATCATTCCCAGGTCCTCCAAGCCTGCGGGACCAGTGAAAATATCGGTGGAGGACGCTGCCGTCTCTGAATTCTTTGAAAACAGTACGTCATATATTTTGCTGGGATTATCGCCGTAACTGCAAGCAATATAAAACCATAGATACTCGGAAGATGCCCTGTAACAATATATGCCTTGCACTTTCGTTACAGGCAAAGTAAAGATGTAAGAGGGACTGGATTCATTAATATTTCCGTCTCCATCAATGATGAAACCCACAATGCTTTTGTTTGCGGAGGCATCGAACTGTCCTGTCCAGAGAACAGGCTCGCCGTTATAATCAGCGGAAGCCGACAGGTATGAAATGCCTGTATTGGGAGAAATGTTGCAGTTATTATACGCGTTATCCGCGTAAATCGGGTTCATATCCCCTCTGGGATTCTCAAAAGTCTCTGGATTGAAGATATAATTACCGGCCTGTGAAAGGTCGTAGCGAAGAACATCGTCCCCGCGAGGCAGATAAATATATCCATTCCAGTAGGCGACTCCTCCGACATGTCCTGAAAAGGGCGCATCGTTTTCATCGTGAAGCTGCATAACGCGTCTGAGACTGCCGGATGTTGTGTGTTCTATTAGAATTGAGGGATAGTCTCCCGTGCTCCCGTCCTCATGCATCCAGTACATCGAAAGGTAAATCTGATCCTGACCGTCGGCAGCGACACCCTGGGGTACATATCGATCGTTTAAAAAAGGACAGAGCCGGCGTGATGTAACATAGGTCGCTACATCTCCGTATGCGTTGATTGTATGACTTATTTTATGATCGGGACCGTCGCTGGTATCCAGGTAATCGTGATAGGATACCATGCCGAAGTACCGGGAACCGTCTCTGATCATGTCGTTTTCTAAATAATTTTCCACGCCTACAGCATAGTTTGTGATCGAAACAGCGTAAATATATCCGTCGAACCATGAATCAACACCCGCTCCAGATGAAGGTTCCGCTCCCACCATCGGTCTTTCGGAACTCTGGCGAACCCCGTCGTAATGGGACGGAGTATCTAGAGAGGCTGCCTGATCGCCGTCAATAAAGAGAGTCAGATTGTAATAATCGCTGTATTCCTTGACTCTAAAGGCGCCGTAATGCCATTGGTCGACATTGATCGTTCCCCCTATTATTTCTTGATTCACATAACCGCTCCCATCTTGGAATCGAACCAATCCCCGTAGCTGTCCATCCTTGACTTTCAATGAAAAACCCCTGTAACTTTGCGTATTGGAAACCAGGCAGCGGTAACCGGAAACCCGACGCGGATAAAACCATGCCTGGATAGTAAAAGAATCATGGTTCGCAGTGTCCACCGTGTCGACAGGATACGTTGAACGTATATATTCGGAACTACCATCAAAATCCGCCGATATAAACCGATCGAAACCATTACCTCGTATGTTCTCATGAATATCCGCAGAACCTGAAGCATGATCGATGCCGCCAACGCCGTCGATAGGGGAAACCCACGACGGTCGAGTCTCCTCGAAGCACCTATACCGAAATAGCGTTTTATGACCGTAGGGCGCCTTCTCACTATGAGAAGCGGTTGCGACAATGGCTAGACCGATCATAAACGCCGAAGAATAACAAAGAATAAAACAGCAGAAATATTTCATACGCAGAGACCTTCGTGAACTCATTTTTTTACTCCCTTCCCGTGCAAATCGCTTTACTAATTCTCACTTCTCGATAATTAATCATTCCGCATCGCACAATCGATAATAATAATAAGGAAATTCGGTTCAAAATTAAACCCCACGCGTCGAAAAGGGATCACAATTGTTCATTTTTTTGCCCCTTTTCACCGGAAATATAAAGCCGCCCCTCTTGCATCCATTCTCAACCATTTGATGCAAAGTTGCTGCTCCTTACTGCGTCAAGGAAATCAGGATAGCAATCCTGAAATGATTTCTTATCCATCCGCCTTTCCCTCCATAAAGTTGAACGACGATCTCCCTGTCATCCTCCGGAAGGGTTACTTCCGTCGTTACACTCAAGATTCCGGAAATTCGGTCAATTTGATTGCCTCCTAAAACTCTGGTTCTGCATTGCCGAAAGAAAACGGCTTGTGATTCATGTAAAAAATGCCCTGGAGTCCGGTCGGCGGCGAATCCCAGCGCCGGCTCACCCGATGCCCTCAAATGAAATGCTCCTCCGGCGCAGGAAATAAAAAAACATCTTTTATCAACCGTTCACCAAAGAAGGTAAACCGTTGAGATTTTGCACTCAACTCCATGTATATTCTGGACCAAAGATGCCGGCGATTCCGGTTTAAAGATGCCGCCCATT
>CAZUFC010000320.1:0-2719 GCA_964619725.1 uncultured bacterium
CGATTAAAATTGAGGTTTAAACGACCCTGCGCTTTACGACAACCATCCTGGCGGCTCTTAAGGGATAAAAATATTGGCGATGATCAGAAATACGTTTTTTGAGATTACAATTCTTCCGAATATCCCATCATTTTGTTTCGATTTCGATACCGATTGCGATACCGATACCGACCCCGAAACAAACTGTCGAAGTTTTGAAAAAAGTATAACCCTGGTTTGATCAGTCCCAAAATATTTACGGAATGTTTCGTCTGCCTTTTTTCATTTTAAATGGGAATTAATTTGGCCTTTCGAAGGATTGCATGTCAATCAGATTCTTTTGTAATACATTATTTATTTTCAAGGAATAATTTTATCGCCTTTGTCGTCAATTCCTGTCGATTTGCAGGTCCGGCCTGACAGCAAGTTTTTCGATTCATTACCGTTTGCGTTGCGCAGGCAGGCTGGAAGCTTTCGCTCCCAGTAATCGTCGAAAAGTTTTGATCAGTTTGACGGGCCTGGGTGATTGTAAGCGTCTATGATGACCATAATCGGATTCTTTGACCGTTCTCTTCCGAAATGCTGTTTATATTGAAAAAGACAGACGGGAGCATTAAAATTATAAGTGGGAGCCGTAACTGTGACGGACTTTTTTTCTGATCAGCGTATCAAAAGATTTAGCGGTATTCTAAAGAAAAGGTTTCTCCGATGACGAAAATTTACCGGCCTCATGACAAATTCGTAAGAAAAATACTCGGAAACAAGGAACTGGCTCGTGATTTTCTGATGAATTATGTCCCTGAAAATGTCCGCAAATTAATCGACCCGGATGAGATGCGGATAGCGAAAGACAGTTTCATAGAAATGGCGAGGAAGGATTATGAGTCTGACCTGTTGTAGGAAGTGAGACTGGCGGAGGAACCGGCTTACGTATATTTCCTTTTTGAGCACAAGAGCTATCCTGAAAAAAAGGCGGTTCTGAAATTGCTGAACTACATGGTGAAAATATGGGACCTTCACTGGAATCAGAATTCCGATGATGAGCCTCTCCCCGTAATAATTCCTGTACTCATCCATCACGGAGCCGCAGAATGGAAATACGGCGACGATCTTTACGGTTTTATAAACTGTCCGGCAGAAGAATTGAGAGCCTACGTTCCCGATTTTCAATATATTCTTGAGGATATTACGATTTTACCTGATGAGGAAATAAAGGGACGCGAGCTTCTTTAGGCTGCGATAATGATGTTGAAGTATCTGAAGCAGCCTGATTTTATTCCGCGACTGATAAAAGCGTTTCGCCTGTTGAAGTCGGCGCTTGATGAATCGCCGGACGAAGACTGGTTCTATATTTTTATTCAATACATCTTCGAGGTAAGAAGCGACCTGGAGCCGGAAGAATTGAAAAAACTTGTCGAAGATAACATTTCCGCAAGCAAAGGAGGTGAACTTATGACCATAGCGGAAAAATTAAGGCAAGAGGGAAGAAAAAAAGGAAGAAAAGAGGGCGGAGTCGAAATGGTTAAAGAAAATATAATTGATGTGCTGGAAGTCAAATTCGGTCGGGTTCCCTCACATATAGCCGAAAAAATACATTCAGGGGATGACCTTTCTTTTCTCAAAAGCCTTCATAAAAAATCGATACTTATTAATGAGCTGCATGAGATAGAGGAGATGTTGGAATAAGGCCGTGCCGTGCGGGAAATGAGTCGCTGACTAATGATTATCGCGTGAAGTCGCCATGTTAATTCGCCATAAAGATCATGAAGGGCATAGGGCATAAAGAAGCAGTATGCAGTTAAGTTCTTTCGGTTATTCTTGAGCGTATACCCGGATCGGTTCACCACGAGAATCGATGATGTTGCCGATGATAGAATCGATGACAAGGGATATCAGTATATTCCCGAATCTTTTCGGGTCATCGGCGTCACTCTTGAAATGCCGCCGATCTTTGTCGCTTCCGGCGACGTATGCCGTCTCGAAGCTCTGATTAAAATCAACGTCCGGGCGATGGAGAACGTTCCTTTTTTCGCAGCGCTGGACATAGCCGGCGAATATTGGTTCTGGGACGACTGGACGCATCGCGTCGACTTCAACCGCGTTGAGGTCCCTTCAGGCGAGACGGAGGTTACAATAATCGAAGAATTCATCTGGCCCGACACCGGTGACGATGCCATGGAAAACCTGATGTTCCTCAGCGCTGTGATGAATCCTGAGATGAAGTAGGTTCACGGCGGCCTGGAGGGAATCGGCGAATGAACGTTCAGTTTCGGACCGGAATGCTGCGAGGAATTGGTCGATTAAAAGGCTGACAGACAGTTTCTTTATGTTCTTTATGGCAGTTGAATGCCGGATTGACTCTTTTTCATCGGATCGTCTGTGTATTGACCTACATAGAGCGGCGTTAAATGCGGCAGGATGCTGCGTCTGCATTCAGAAAAAAAATTTACTATTGAAAACGAAATAAAAATCAGAGAGGTGAGAAAGTAGAAGCGGCATCCTGCCGCTTTCCAGGGCGCTTTCAATAACCGATAACGAAAATATGACTCTGTGAATCCCGATGAATAAAAAAAAATGTCCCTTTTGTCAAGTTTTATACCGATTTCCTTCCGTTGGGTTTCCAACTAATCAAAGCGGCAACCAGGCAGAATAAGAAGTAATGGATCATCGTCAATATGCGATTTGGTTGAGGTAAGCGCTTTTCATTTCTGTTCAACCCTTTCAGGGTTCTAAAATTCAT
>CAZUFC010000321.1:0-2633 GCA_964619725.1 uncultured bacterium
AATACTTTAGACGATTACTGGGAGCGCAGGCTTCCAGCCTGCCTGCGCATCGACAGGCGTTAAGGAACGATCTCGTGTAACTCACGGGCGATAAACGGAATATCCACAGGATAGGCATACCTCACTGGTTGAGTTGAAAAAGGCCGCATGAAAACCAAAATCAGCAATAATCCTTCACGCCGACCGGCACTTTAACTCTTTTGTTCTCTTCTCCCGTCCGCTTCGTCCGCCAGGTCCGCTCCGCCCGCTATTAAACTCCACCCCCCAGACAAAACGCCCATGCCGGTCCAAATCAAAACTTTGAAATTTAAACCGTAAACCCAATATCAACGGCCCAAACCTAAACAACGACCCAACTTTAAACTTTGAACTCTGAACTATGAACTTTAAACTCTAAACTCTGAACTGCAAACAAATTATTTTGCAAAAATAGATAACAAAAAAGACTTTTTAATTTGACTTTCTTTTTTCCATCATTACCATGGAAACTGATAGAAGCCGGCAGACGGTTTTGGGTATTATAATTTCATAATTCATCAAGGAGGATTAAGGATGCAAAAGAGGTGTTTTTGTTTTCTTCTGTCAGTTGTTGTATTGTCAGTAACGGGCGGTATGGTTAATGCCGGATGGTGGTCTGGAGCTTTGGAGGATATAGTGATAAGCGATCCTGATGACGGTTTCTCGGTGAATCCGCCTGCGGTTTTTTGCGGATTGAACGGCCGGATGTTTGCGGCTTGGCAGCAGTTGGGAAAGTTTGGAGTTTATGAAGTCGATAAAGTCAGCTCTGAGGTTATCGTCACTCCCGCTCGGGACATTAATTTTCATGAATATTCGACGGGGATAAATTATAAGAAACAGGCCGTTAGCTTTCCGGGGTCGTTTAATCCTGATTGCACTTCATGCAGTATTGATGTTGCTGTCGGTCCAAAGGGAGAGTATTATGCCGTATGGAGTCAGGAGGTTGAGTACGGCGCCGAAAGAATGAAAAGAATTTTCTTTGGTTATTGTGATCATGAAAGTAATGGAGGGATGTGGTCTTCTCGACTGGAAGATTTTATCGTAAGCAATGAATCAACAGGCGGCGATGCTTTTTCACCGAAGATTGCCGTAGGTAAGGACGGTTATCTGTATCTGGTATGGGCTCAAATTCATGAAGACGGTAAGATTACAGTTGATACATGCGTTCTTGTCCCAGTTGAAGAGTTTCCCGGTTACGTTATTACCAATCATGACGACAGCAGGGAAGTTTTCTCGCCCGATGAATTCGGAGGACTCGATATCGACTGTCATAAAAATCATGCCTGCGTCGTCTGGGTCGACTTCTACATTCGATCCTGCGTATGTTATTCATTGTGTGATGCAGAAGGTCACTATTACGACACTGATTTTGCCTATGAAACGGCTCTTTATGAAGACTTTGAAGGGATATCCATTGAAGCCTCGCCTGCATCATCTGCTCATTCGTATCAGAACAACGAAGATTCAGACGGCGGTTCACCGGATACATCGATATTTCATGCCGTCTTCGGAAGAGAAATGATGTATCACGGTCACACTCTCAATTACATAAAGGCAGTAGTAGAAAACGATATTATCCATTGGGAAAGTCCGGTCAATTTATTGAACACTTTTGCTGTAGATGGGGACATGGACCCTTCATTGGCCATTTCAGAGGACGAAATGTTGCATGTGGCATGGCGTGGTAAACTGGATGGAGCTGCTCGTCGCGAATGTTATTATACTTATTCTACAGACGGAGGAAGCAACTGGTGGAGCGAAGAAAAAAATTATGAAATTATAAGCTGGGATGATCCAGATAATAATTTTGAAGTCAAGTCGCCCTCAATAACACTCGATTCGACGTATAATCCATATGTAGTTTGGAGAGAAAAAAACGTCAGCGGACTGGAATATGAAATTCACATCTCAGCTTACCATGAATAGTATTGATACAGTCATGCGAAAACGTCTGAAAAAAGAAATATTACAGGTATTGCTGTTTTCCAGTTTTATATTTTATCTTCTTTCTCCAGTGACGAAATCAGAATGGCAAATTGAATGCGTCCAGTGTCCATCCTGGTTTTCCGGATGGTCGCCTCACCGTTGTTTGCATATAGTACAAGATGATACACGGATATTGGCGACGGGCGGAGACAAATTGAAAGTTTACTATAAAGAAGGATCTCAATGGCGTAACGAAGTGGTCAGCGACAGGAAAACAGCCTTTGTTTCCATGAGCGTTGAGAGTTATGACAGAATCCATATCAGTTATTTCGATATGCTTGATCTGAGTTACAGGTACGCGTTGAAGAATGAAGGAAATTGGAGCATAGACGTTATGGCTTCAAGTATATTTAATAACAACGCGACGAGTATTGCTCATGATTCTGCCGGAAATCCATGTATAGCCGCATATTATAATTCAAGGCTGCAGTTATTCAAAAAAAACGGATCAGGCGATTGGGAAATAGAACAAATTGAAGAGATGTCCAGTGGAGGTAAATATCCATCGCTAGTCATTGACAGCCAGAACAGACCTCATATTTCATATTATGCCGAAGCAGACGGAGCGTTAAAATACTGTTGGTTCAACGGAGCGACATGGCAATTTCATGAAATTGTATCCGGCGGCG
>CAZUFC010000322.1:0-2575 GCA_964619725.1 uncultured bacterium
GGTTATCCTGCAACCGGAATGGATTTTTTCAGCCATTGGCCGCGAAACATAACAGCTTTATTCACATCCTTTACATCTTCCTGCATTAACCGGTAAAAATTTTGAACTGTTTAACTAGTTTTTAACGGCTATAACGGGAAAGCTTGACATTTTTCACCAAAGCGCTGTTCAATAATATTGGATCGAAACTGCTGCAAAGACCGGAAAAAAAACATGAACGACGTCATAACAATCCTCTCTCTTTTCATTTCTACATTGAAGCTCGTCTTGTCGGTCCCCAGCTATTATCATCAATCTTCAGCGACTTAAATCGCGGACCATTCCCTCTTCGCTGAATCATTGTCCAAGTATGTGCCCGACGGCAGAACTGATGATGCAGGCTTAAAAAAAAACAGGCAAAACTCGTCATCGCCCTGTAACCCGAAAGGAGCAAACAATGGCTGAATACGATTTTGACATAGGAATACTCGGCGGCGGTTCAGCCGGTTTAACCGTAGCGTCAGGAGCAGCCCAGCTCGGCGCCAAAACCCTGCTGATTGAAAAAGAAAACAAGCTGGGCGGAGACTGTCTCCATTACGGCTGCGTCCCCAGTAAAACACTTATCCGTTCCGCACAGGTGTACCATTTAATGAAAAACACGCAAGGGTTCGGCCTGCCTTCGGTCAAAATTCCACCCGTCGATTTCCGGCACTTGGCGAAACGTATAAAATCAGTCATTGACATTATCCAGAAACATGATTCGGAGGAACGATTCTGCGGCCTGGGCGTCAAAGTGGTATTCGGAAACGCTCGGTTCGTCGATGAACATACGGTTGAACTTGAAGGCAGTTCCATTACCGCCAAAACCTGGGTCGTCGCAACAGGTTCCTCACCAGTCGTCCCATCCATTGAAGGTTTAAATGAAACGCATTTCATAACCAACAAGGAAATTTTCTACCTGGAAAAATTGCCTCCTTCAATGATCATACTGGGCGGCGGCCCCATAGGCATCGAAATGGCCCAGGCTTTCACCCGGCTGGGAACACGGGTGACGGTCATCGAAAAAGGCAGCCGGATATTGTCCAAAGAAGATAAGGACATGGCCGATGACGTTATGGAAATTCTGCAGACTGAAGGCGTCAATTTTCGACTCAATTCAACCGTTCTCTCCACAAAAAACAATGCAAATGAAAGAGAAGTCCTGTTGCAGGATTCAAACGGTTCAAATTCAAAACTCAAGGCCGATACGTTGCTGGTCGCGACAGGAAGAAAAGCCGAAACCGAAGGGCTGGGGCTGGAGGATATCGGTGTAAAGCTATACAAAAGAGGCATCAAAACCGACGCAAGGCTCCGCACTGATCAAAAAAACATCTACGCCGCCGGAGACGTCAACGGAAAATATCAGTTCACTCACGCCGCAGGATACGAAGGCGGCATAGTGATAACCAATGCCATATTCCACCTGCCCCGAAAAGCCGTTTACGACAAGTTGCCCTGGTGCACCTATACCGACCCCGAACTGGCGAGCATAGGCATGAATGAAAGCCGGGCAAAAACGGAAAACATAGAATACAAAGTCTATACGGAATATTTCAAAGACAACGACAGAAGCCTGGCCGAAGGCCAAAAAACCGGCAAAATAAAAATGATCCTCGATAAAAAAGAAAATCCCATCGGCATTCAGATTCTGGGTCCCCATGCCGGCGAACTCCTGAATGAATGGGTCGCCGTATTCAACGGAAAAGTAAAATTATCGACCCTGGCCGGCGCAGTTCATCCCTATCCCACTCTCGCCGAAATTAATAAAAAAACCGCCGGCGCTTTCATCTCCAAAAAACTCTTCTCCGATAAAATCAAAAAAGGATTGAAATTCTTCTTCAATCTGAAAGGTCGCGCCTGTTCAACTGATTAATATGCAAAACGCTCATTTTTATTCGTCGCCGAAGGCCCTTATTGCGAAAACCCCGGGGATTGAGCGAGCTTGCAAGCGCGAAGCCCGGACGAACGCGCAAGCGCGAAAACCATGGCAGAACGTAATAGAATAACGCCTTACACTTCAATACTTTTTGACCTGAAATAGAATCGCCGTTTTGACCGCCTTAAGAAGCATCCCAAACCTCTGTTTTACCCGATGAATTGTTCCTTATTGATTCTCAATCGTTTTCCGGGCTTTTTCTCCGCGAAGTCGATGAAAAAATTCGTGACTGATCAAACCGGATCACACTTCTTTCAAATCTTTTGACAGTTTTTTTCAGTAAGCGGTATCGGCATCGGGGTCGGGGTCGGGATCGGTATCGCAATCGGTTCCGGGGTCGGAGTCGGGGTCGGAGTCGGGGTCGGAGTCGCAATCGGTATCGGTATCGGTATCGCAATCGTGATCGAAATCGAAACAAAATGACAGATAATTCTGTCGAATTGTAACCTCAAAAGATGCTTTTTTGTTCAAAGCCAGGTTCTGATTTGGTCATGGGGAGGAGTTACCTTTTTTATTCGATCTCCAGGAAGGGCCACGCCGAGCTTTCATTGCCTAAAACGTCAATAGCAAGGATACTGAACAAAAATTCACCGTCGCACAGCGTTTCAACATCAATATCGT
>CAZUFC010000323.1:0-2574 GCA_964619725.1 uncultured bacterium
CATGCCTTGCCGTGGAAAAAAATTTGCCCTGTGCATGCTTACCGGAAGGACACAAATCAGCATCCGCGTTAAATTCCGGATCCCCCGCTTCCGTTGCACGCGCCTGTGAAAAAATCCAAAGATCATAACCGTCCACTCGACCGGATTCGTTTATGTCGCCGGCTACGCCGCCGGCTGTTCCTGCCGTAAATGTTTTAAATATAAAACAAAAGGCTACCAGAAAACATGCTGAGCATCGCATTACCCACTTAAAACTCATCGAGTCACAAATGTTTTTTCTTGTTATCTTCATTTTTCACCTCAATTAAAGACTTTTTTTGAAAATTTAACAAAATTCCATGAATTTTTTTCATTTGTTAATTATTTAATTACTTTTAGTGAGTTCATATTGTTCCTAAAAAATTACTATGAAATTTATTGGCTTCGTAAGAAACATGTTGAATAAACCCAAATGATGTCATAATCCTATCTAATCCGGAAGAGGCAGAGAAATGCTTGGTGGTTCAGAGAATGTTCTAGCGGCTTCGAGAACTGATTGAAGTGAATGTGAACCGAGTTTGTTCAAATTTTTCAAAGTAATTACATCCTTATCGTGTTCCTTATATGGAACGCCATTGTTAAAAAACAATTCGTTTTCAATGTAGCGTTTATATGCCAAAACAAAAAGAAAAGGAACACGAATGTACGATAATGGTTTGTACCAACGAGCAGAGATTAATATTTCATATTCTTCTGTTCCAGGGGGATAGGCCCTTTTTAAAGCTCTACTGACATCTTCTCGTGTTGGTTTATACTCTAAACCCAAAGGATCGGTATAATTAATCGGATTATTTTTGGAATAACCATATGGCATATTAAAAATTTTCGCTACTAGAGGTTCAGTACTGTAATACCGACCGATCAGGCTCATAGTATCGGAAGTAATTATAATGCAGACCGGCTTCAGCGTCATAAATTTGCCCGGGGAATCTGTAATTATTCGTGATCGTTTCTTCGGTTATGTTCACGCTTCCGAACGGTCTGTAATCGGCGCTCCAGACAATCGTTCCGTTCGAATCGGTCAATTTTTGAGGAGTCCCGAGATGATCGAGGTGATAAAAATAAATTTGATTATTTTCTACCTTTGCGAGAAGCCGGTTTTCAAGGTAAACGTAGCTTTCGAGGACTTGCCCGGATTCATCGGTTAATTCTATCGGTTTTGCGGCTTCATCATAATGATAAACCGTTGTTTCGTCGTCCGTTTCTCTGATAATTCTTTTATGCGCTCCGCCGATCGTATATTCGCCTGATTCAAGGGATTCCTGCATAATGCTGGTCAGTCTGTTATCGGCATTATAAAAGTAATTCATTATTGAGTCGCTGGTGACGTTACCTTTATCATCATAATAAAAAGAAGCAGTGAAAGAGCCGGTAATTTCCGTCAAACGGTTTTCTGCATAATCGTAATTGCACATTCCGGCGGCGTCCGTCATCATGGTGCGGTTTCCTGCTGCATCGAATCGATAATCAATATTTCCATAGCTGCCGGCAGCGGAAGTCAAACGATCTATCTTGTCATAGCCGAACGTTTGGTTTTTGTTTGAATTGATTCCGTCCGTAATGGATATGACGTTTCCTGTAGGATCGTAGGAAAAGGTCAAGTCCTGAACGGCGTTTTCCAGTATTCTCGTAACGCGATACCGGTAGTCGTATGATACAGCAGGTGTTATTCCATTGCCTAAGTAGGCTGAAACGAGTTCCCCGAAAGGCGCATATTCGATTGAATCAGCTAATGTGTAAGGCGTGCCCGATATGACCGCCGTTATATTCATTATCCTGTCATCAGCTCCGAAATCATAGAGAACATTAAGTCCGCCCGGATAGAAAATTTTAGTGATGTTATCGTTGGGATCGTACTGATATTGAGTTATATAATCAATCTGCCGGATATTTTTTTCAAGTCGGATCAACCGTCCCCGTTCATCATAGTTGAATGCGCTGACCGCTGCAGAGTCAGTCATACCGGTCAATTTGCCTTTTCCATTGGATACGGTGTCTTCATCATAGGTGAAAAGGACGTTCTGATCTTTGTCGGGATACAGCCGTGAGGTAAGCCTGTTTAATGCGTCGTACTGAAATTGAACTTCAATGCCTGCCGCGTCGGTTCGTTTGGTTACGTTGCCGGCCTGATCGTAGGAATATGAAACAGCGCCTGATGCGGGACATTCGTATACCATCAATCTTTTCAAATCATCGTATGTCATTATATAATTGTTTTCCATAGGATCAGCAACGCCCGTAAGATCATCCCGTGCGTCATAGCTGAAAGATCTTACGATGTTCTCCCCATTTATATCTTGAGTTTTCTGCGTCATTCTATTCATTTCATCGTATGAATAAACAGTCATATTACCTCTTTCATCCGTCCAGCCCGTCAAGTTTCCGACGGCATCATAAGAAAAAGCGCTGAAACTGTCGTACGGATGAAGGACTTTCGTGAGTCTGTTTCTTGAATCATAAATAAAATCTGAAAAAAAACCAAGTTCAGAGTTCGTTAAAAAAGTTGCCCTGAAGGCAACAGAAAATCCATTAAGC
>CAZUFC010000324.1:0-2520 GCA_964619725.1 uncultured bacterium
ATTGTCGATTCAAAATTTAATGCTGGACAGTCACTGCGGTTTTTGATCCATAAACTGGTTATCCCTCCTGCAATGATCACGTTCGCTGCGGATGTCTCCTGTCAATTTCTCATTTTCCTTTTTGAGCGGTGAACTTCGTCGAAAAGAGCGATTTTTGTTTTTATGAATAGCGTTTTTACTAAAATATCGGAAGAGACAAAGGGACAAAAGGGACCTAAGGGACCTAAGAGACCTAAGGGACGAAGGGACGGGGGAGGAATTCATCATTCGGGATACGGTTTATGCACCGCACTTGAATTATTTTATGCCTTTCCCTTCCGTCGTTTTAGTCCTTTGGGTCGCTTGTCGTCCTTTACGGCTTAATTCAAAATCGAATCGTTTTTCTTGGGGTACGGGCGCAATCGAAATTTTTGCCGCATGACGTGCCGGACCGCCGGACGATACGGGCGCTGTCCTTCGGGCGCCCGTTACGTCCGTCGGACCGTCCCGTCATGCGGCAAAAATTTAAAGACAAAGGGTAAAAGGGTAAAAGGGCTCAAGGGTAAGACCTGGAAAGGCGAAAGCCCAGGAGATCACCGCGGCCGGCCGGAGCGCTGATGCCGATGCGATCGGAACAACGGCAGATGCGAGCGCCGTCGCCCCAGGCGCCGCCGCGGATCACCCGGCCAGAGCCCTCACTGGGACCTTTCGGGTCAACCGAATCTTCCCTGGTATAATCCGCATACCAATCTAAACACCATTCTGATACATTTCCAGCCATATCCATCACTACTTCCTCCGTGCAATCATCTGGAAACGTTCCGACAGGCGATGGTTTTCCCAATCCTGTTTTTGAAAAATTCATCGTCCGTTTACCAGGTTCGTTATCACCCCAGGGATATTTCCTGTATTCATCGTATGTTCCTCGGGCTGCTCTTTCCCACTGGGCTTCAGTAGGCAGGCTTTTGCCCGCCCAACAGGCGTATGCTGCAGCTTCATACCAGCTTACGCCCACTACCGGTCGATTCGGGTAGCTTTTTTGTTTGTCCCAGTTCTCCGGCTTGTCGAATTGTTCGAAACCACCATTTTTCCAATATTCATTAATTTTGTATCCGTCATTGTCTATGAACTCGCCATATTCCTTAACCGTCACGGGATACTTGCTTATCTCGAACGGCGACAATTTCACTTTATGCACGGGTTTCTCATCATCATCCGCAGCCGTATCATAATTCATATCACCTTTATTATCGGCCTGCGCCCCCATTAAAAACGTACCGCCCGGAATTCTTATCATTTCATGCTTTCTCAGCCTTGGATCGCCGGCCTGTCCCAGCGCTTCGGCGGCCTCTATCCTCTCCGTCAACGAAATGCCTGCAGATTTTCTTTTATCAAAGATGTCCATGACCTTGTTCAACATTTCCCGGTAGCGCGGATCGGGGATGCTATATTTATATGGCGACAGATCATGCAGCATGGCGCCTATTAGTCCTACGCAACGGGCCTGATTTTTGAGCGTTTTCTTTTTCATAGCTTCATCCAAGACAGCTTTGAAAAAGCCCTTCAATTTTTCAGGTCCCTGATGGTAATAAAGAACGCCCGCGAACAACATCAGCGTTTCTCTCCATTCCGAACTGTGAAGAACGCCGGGATAGGGTTTAACGAGAATCTTTATCTGATCTCCGTCTGGTTTTCCTCCCAGAGCCGCAGCGGCCATATATTCCTGGAAACTCAGGTGCCAGAAGGCCAGTTGACTTACGCCTCTTGAAACGATAATGCCGCTGTCTATCTCTTCAGTTTCCAGAAATCGCATTTTTTCCTGCTTGCAAGCTTCCTTTTCATTATACGGTTTATCCTCGCACAAGGCATCCGCGGCCCAGCCTCTGCCTGCCTGCACCATACGGCCTTCGTCCTCGCCTTGTTGCATGGCCAGGGCCAGTTTCTGGAGCTCCTGTCCGCAAAGTTCAGGCGACAGGCGCTCCGCCTTCTCCTGCCTAGCTTCCAACAACCATCTGATTATGTCTCTGAAAAGAAGCGCTCTCTGCTCCGGCAGTTTGTTTCCTTTCCAGTGAATCACGGCCAGAGCGGTCAGCATTACGGGATTCCTGGCCATACGTTTTATTTCCGCCTTGCTGTTCAATTCCTTACGCAGGTCCTCACAATGGTTCTTGGCTTTTCCCACGCTGTCGCAGTGGATGGCGTTCGACCATTTATTCAGAAAATCGTCCACGGCTTCATCATCCAGTTCCTGAATGACAAACTTCGGGAAATCCTTCAAAACCGATTTTCCCTCGTAGGAGCCGGGACGGCTGGTAGCGATAAAACAGCATTTCTCATACGCCAGCTTCGCGTTCGTTATCAGCTTGCTTAAAGTTTCCCTGGATTTTTTGTCCGGCGCTTCGTCAAGTCCGTCTATCATGACGACAGTAGCTCCCTTTTCCAGTTTACCTCGGAAAAAATCCTCCGACAGGTTCCAGTTCAGGTTTTTACTCCTGTCCGCCAGAAAATGCGACAACCAGGCCGGATCGGACTTCTGGTTCG
>CAZUFC010000325.1:0-2513 GCA_964619725.1 uncultured bacterium
AAACCGGCCCTCAAGGTGTTCAGGGCGAACAAGGCGAAACGGGTCCGCAAGGTCCACCAGGTCCGCAGGGCGAAACGGGTCCGATAGGCCCGCAGGGTGAAACCGGCCCTCAAGGTGTTCAGGGCGAACAAGGCGAAACGGGTCCGCAAGGTCCTCCGGGTCCGCAGGGCGAAACGGGTCCGCAAGGTCTGCCGGGTCCGCAGGGCGAAACAGGTCCCACAGGGCCGCCAGGCCCGGCAGCCGGATCAGACAAACAGGTCATCTACAACAACGGCGGTTCTGCCGCTGGAGCTGAAGTATATTATAACAACGCGAATCAGTGCCTGGGCATCGGAACCTCTTCACCTACAGGCAACCTGCATGTTAAAGGCAATACTTCATTCACTGACGGACGAATCACAATCGAAGCCTATCAGGCATCCGGCAACAGGGACCCTTCCCTGATATTCAGAGACGGCGACGGTTCGACTCTGGCCATGATGGAGCATACATGCGAAGGTGCATGCGCTCCTGTAGACCTGACGTTGATGAATTACAAAAGCGGATACCTGAGATTCGGCACTAATTCGTCTGAAGAATTACGAATAACCGGTTCGGGGGATGTAGGAATCGGAACGACTTCTCCCTGGAAGAAACTGGTCGTAGCGGATTCATCGACAGACAAGGATGTTATGCTTTTGTGGGAAACTACAAGCGGCTCCGGAAACGCCTCCGCTATAGCCTTCAAAACGAATGATTCCGGTACCGGCATACAGGGCAGAATAAAAGTGATCGACCAGGGTTATTACAACGGCGATATGGTATTCGAAGTGAAAAACGACAGCCAGAACGATCCTGATACGATAGAAAGATTGAGGATCGCTAAAAACGGATATGTGGGAATAGGCACGAATGCCCCCGCTTATGAACTGGACGTTGTGGGAAACGGCCGGTTTAAAGGCTTGAATTCATCTTATCCTGACGGGTCCGTTATTATTGAAGCATATGCTGCCTCAGGAAACCGGGACCCGAAACTCATTTTCAGGGACGGAGACGGTTCGACGACGCTTGGCATGATCTCCTTGAGCTGTCCCGGATCCTGCGCCCCTCTAAACATGGAAATAACCAACTACAGGTCGGGGTACCTCAGCCTCGGCACATCAGGTTCCAACAGGCTTTACATTACAGGCGCGGGAAATGTCGGCATAGGAACATCAAGTCCTACCAGCGGCTATAAACTGGACGTCATCGGCGATATCCGCTGCCAGAACCTGGATGAATACTCTTCAAGAGAATACAAGAAAGATATTAGAAAACTTTCTCTTGAGCACGCTTTCGAAGCCTTCCGGCGACTTGATCCCGTTCGATTCCGTTTCAAAAACGACAATTCAGACGAAAAACTCGGATTCATAGCCGAAGAGGTTCCGGAACTGCTGATGACAAAAACGGGTAAAACGCTTAACGCAATGGACATTATAGCCGTCCTGACGAAAGTTACGCAGCGACAGCAACAAATGCTGGAGGAACAACAGAAGGAGATAAGCCGTCTGAAAGAATGTCTGAACCTCGACTGAAAAGAGGCTTGATGACAGGGAAATCAAATCATTACGTTTAAACTGGAAGACGTTTACAATATATTCATTGGCGTGATCGAAGCTGGCAGCTTTCGGTAATCAAAGCCGGCAGCAGTATCGCAGTCGAAAAAAATATTACAGGTAACTTTTCGCAAAAAACCGGATGTTTATATAATACAGTCGCTGCAGATTATAACCTCGAAATGGACCTTTCTGATCATTGCAGATTTTTTTCACGGATTATCAATCAGCGAAACGTTTTTTATCAGCATCACCGCAATTTAAACATTCGTTGACAATCGCGTGTTCACGTTTCGACGCGCTGGCCGGCATATCATGTTTTTCGGTTTTGCATATATTGAGTCAGGTTCATTTTGAGAGTAGTCCATTCCTGTATGTCCGGATGACCGAAAGACATTTTTTTTCGGATTCTGCCGATCTGCCGGTACCCGAAATGTTTTTGGTACCATTTGATGGTTTCGGGGCGATCGGCGTTAGTGACGACAGTTTTTATGCCTTGTTCATACATGGCTTCCAGGCGGGCGTTCTGCAGCGCCAGTCCTATTCCAGACCGGCAATATTCAGGATCGACTCCCAGCAAAGTCGTTTTGCCTTCCTCTTCGGATAAGATTCGATAGCCGGAAGCGCCGACGACTTTGCCTTCTGCCCGCGCAACGAAGAAGCAGTCTATATCCAGCGCCTCCATTTCGCATGAGGGGACATGATGCATGTTCCAGAATTTCATAATTTTCAAAATATGAGAGCGATCTTCCGGACGAGCTTTTTCGATGGCGAACTGATTTTTCATAGTTGGAGACCCAGTATTCTGTTATGAAAAAAAGAATTAAAACTGCAAAGGCAGCAAACCTGGAAAATCCTTATCAGATTATATAGTGCCTGTCCACAAACTCGAATTTCGATTCAAAATTTAATGCTGGACAGCCACTTGGGTTTTTGATC
>CAZUFC010000326.1:0-2442 GCA_964619725.1 uncultured bacterium
GACAATATAGAAATCGTTCGCCGTCTTCAGTTACGAATTTAGCTTGCACCTTATTTGCCGTGGGTTAACGCTATGTGTATCGCCGTCAACAACTTGACGAATTATAACGGGCAAGAGAAAATAATGACGGAGGATTGAAGTTATGACCAAATTAGAGAAATTAGCAAATGAGATTCGGGATTTGAACCGAGATGAGTTATCTTCATTCCGGGACTGGTTTCGAAAATATGATTCTGATGAATGGGACAAGGAAATTGAAGCGGATGTTTTGGCCGGCAGGTTGGACAAAATGGCAGATGAAGCGATTGCTGCGCACAAGGCCGGAAAGACGAAAGAGCTTTGAAACACTTTTCCGCGCCTGCTTTCTGGGAAAATTACAAACGCTTACCCTCTAACGTCAGGAAGCTTGCAGATCAGCGCTATAATCGACTGAAATCAGACCCTCGACATCCTTCTCTGCATTTCAAGAAGATTGGCAAATACAGGTCGGTAAGAGTGGGTTGAGGGTATCGCGCTCTTGCCATCGAAATTCCATCAGGATTATTATGGTTCTGGATTGGAACGCATGATGCTTACCAGATAATGATAAAGGAAGAGGGTTAACCACAGGATGAACCGGACGGCGAAAACTTTTTTCCAAAAGTCGACACGGCAACATCGCCACCGGTTATCCTAAGCCGTTGGGTGTGAGAAAACATGAAGACCAAGTCCGAAGGTATTTCTGAGCTTTGCGGGCATTATGTCGGCCTTCGTCAGAGGGCTCACATTGTGGCCGAGGGTAAGAAAGCCGGAAACAATCTCCTCATGCTTTGCCCGACATGACACATCATGTTCGACACTCACGTGAAGCCCAAGTTCCACAAGGCGCTCAAGGAGGCTGGGGGCCAGAACCTCCCAGACTCATGGCAAAAGTCAATTTACATGCAGGCGGCAGAAGCATCTGCTCGTTCAAGCGCACGCAAGAAGAAGAACACCGAACCATACGCTGCACAGGTATTTCCTAAAGGCTGCGGACGGCCTTCGGGAAAATCGTGAGCGTCGACGTTAGCGGCGAGACTCAGGACGCAGACACATGGAACTAAAGGTCTTTTTTAGTCACCGGAACGAATCTCCGGAAGTCAATCTGTACTTTCATGAGCCATTCGCCAAGTCGGCGGAAGTGTGTTCTTCCGGTAAGCATGCTCAGGGCAAATTTTTTTACACGGCAAGGCATGAGGAGTCGACAATCAGTTTCGAGTACGGAGCGCTGTCGCCGGGCAACGAGAATCCCTTCAAAATGGGTAAGCTAATATGCCATTCATTGGAAATCATAGAAGGCTATCCAGCGGAAGAAAGACAAATGAACGAAAGATAAACCGTTGCTGCATTTGTCCTTCAGAACTCCATTGTTCAACTTCCAACTGGCGAAATGAAGCTTCGACGCATCTTGCCGAGCCGCTTAAATTGCGATATGTGCGGCATGCTTTCAAAAAGCGTCTTTTGAGGTTACAATTCGGAAGAATAGCTCATCAATTTGTTGCGATTGCGACTCCGACCTCGACCCCTATTACTGAAACAAACCGTAAAAAGTTTTGAAAGAAGTGTAACCTGGGTCTGATCAGTCCCTGATGGAGCAATAAGGGAAGCGATCTGCAAGCCGGATGACCGCTGATTTGAAATCGAGTTTTTCAAGATGAATGATGAGATCAATTGCGCCGAATCCGCCTTCATGAAGTTTCCAGTTCATAAATTTTTGTCCGGTTACGCTGACCGGGCCTTTTGCCGTATGCCGTTTGCTTTTTTCGTATTTGTCTCTGACGTTGCCGGTCATATCCGTCACATCGATAAGGGATATGTCCCGCACCCTGGCGGCCGTTTGTTTAATGGAAACGTATTCCTCTTTCATGTTTCAGACGGAATCGGTTACCAGTCGCTGTCTTAGGCTTACGCATTTTTTCATATTGATCACGTGGCTGTTTTCGGTGAGTCGATCTATCAGCGCAGCCGTCAGGCGCTCGTTTTTTAAAAACGAGTTCCATTGTTCAAATCCGAGATTCGTAGTTATCAGAGTAGTTTTTTTATTGTGTCGCTTTTGCATGAGCGTAAAAAACAACCCGACCTGTACGGGTTCAATTTTCGCGTAACCGAGTTCGTCGATGAGCCTGCTGAATTCCAAATACGGAGGCGTAATATATGAAGCCAGCTTTTTCATGAAAGCTTTTTCGTATTCAAAAGTTTTCGCCGGAATCAAACCGGTTTTGCTCACAGGTCTGTTCGCCATTCTCACCGCAGCCCAATCGAAAGCCTGTCGATTTAAATCCTCAAGGCTCTCGAATCGGCGGCCTGGGAAAAAATTCGTTTCAATGGCACGAAAGCTTCTTTCTTGGCCGGCTTTTCTGTTTAAATGGCCTCACGACATCCGAACGGACATCTCAGGTCGTTCCGACAACGGTTGCGGGCATC
>CAZUFC010000327.1:0-2311 GCA_964619725.1 uncultured bacterium
CCCCTTGAGGCGTTCGCATACCATCCGTAGTATCTGATCATGACTTCGCCTTTGTTCGGTATATGCTTTTGAAGAAGAAAAATGAACTGCACGGGGTCTGTCAGTCAACAATTATTATTAAAGATGAACGACAATTATTAATACCCCAAATCTGATCATTTCGAGATATATTGTTTTTCTGTATAACCCTTCCCTTTCAACGATTCAGCAATTGTCGTTCATCAGGATCGAATATTACAAAATTTCTTTTTGAATTTTTATATTTTCGATTTATAAAGAACAATCTCCTTTTGCGGATCGTATTTTATTTTCTCATTGGACAACGGAGCTCTCGCGATATGATGCTCGTATCTGTATTCGCAATTGATCAGGAATTCGTCAAAATGGTCTTCGACTATTCTGTAAAGAGGAGTGTTCCTGGGATTTCTTTGTTTATAGACCCCGCAGTTCATGTCGTCGCTTAGGGCAAAAGACATGCCTGTCGGTGAAAATTTCTCGAAAGCGGTTTTAGCGCTTTTCAGAAGACGGGGAAAACAGTTTTTTCTGTTTCTCATTTATCTATATTTTTCTTATAGATGCCGGGAATCTCAAACAATCAGGTGATTATGGAGCTTAATCATTTTGGAAAAATGCCGGGAAAAAAACGCTGTTTTTCAAAGCGAAAGACGGCGAAAAATTCAAATTTTTTGAAACCCTGATTCTCTGAACGAGCGGATTATTCTCGCAAACGATTTGATCAGTCCCAAAATTTTTTTTTAAAATGTCCAAACAGACTGCATGACTCGTGTGTATCACAAAATTCGTACGGGCCATGCGGGTTATACCACATCCGACAGGTCGAATCCTGCCGCTCGTCTCTGAAAAAGAGGCTTCAAAAAATATTTAACCTTCAACTTTACAGCATTTTCAGGACAGCGTTCAAAGCACGCGAAGCACCGGATGCAGCGGCGAGGGTCTATTTCCGCCTTATCGTTTAATTTCACGGCATTAACAGGACATATATCCACGCATTCGCCGTTGCCTTTGCATAAAGATTTATCGATGACAGGCCGAATGACCCGTCCTCGCATGTAATAGGAAAGACGGGAAATCAAGCTTAACTTTTTCGCATCAAAGCCCGGCTTGGCGAAGGATTCGGAAGGCATCGGCAGCCCGTCTCCAACCAGGTCTATGTCATCGACGCTTTCGAAGCCTGAAAATCTTTCCATCGCTTTTTTTATCAAAAGCGATTCGTTCGGATTCAATCCCATAATCCTGGCTGCAACAATATCCGCCGCCATTAAATCATTGCCCGCTATGATCCGTTCGGTTATTCGGCGTCTTCCGCTCTGAGTGCCTCCGCCTTCCAGCGCCCAGATGCCGTCGATTGCGGCGAAATCAAAAGGCGCTGCTTCATGTAAATCTATCAGAGCCTCACACAGTTTCTCTACGGACGGCGCCTTTTCATGCACCGCACACTTCAAGGCTCCGGGAAGCAGCCCCATGTGATTTTTCAAAGCCGTGGTGTGGCCCAGCAAGGTGTGAGTCTTCAATTTCGGCAGAGTGATCGAAAAATCCACGTTAAAAAGTATTTCCGGCAGTATGAATGACTGGAATATTTTTCCTTTTACTTTCCGGACGACCAGAGGACCGGCATCAAAGTTGACCCACTCCGCTCCTTCCTCTTTTACGACTTTACCGATGCCCGATAGACGGAATGCCTGCTCCGTAAAACCCAGGATGCCGGAAGAATCGCCCACAATGGCCTTCCCGCCTGATATGCGAACCATCCTGACCGCCGCACGAACGAATTCCGGATGAGTATTCACCGCATATTCAGGACTCTTGCCCGACATGAGGTTGATCTTAAGCAGAACGCGACCTTTCAGCCGGGGAAGAAGGTCGTATTGTTCCGCAATCGAAGTGAATATTCGATCCAGTCCATTATAAGACGAGGCCTTGTAAACGCCGACAGTCGCTCGCTTGTTTTCTTCGATCTGATGTTTCATGGATTACAGCTTGTTGCGTTGGTCTTCATTGCCGTGATGCCTCCGGAAAAAAGGAAGGCAAACACAAATTCATTTTAAAATTTTATACCGCTTTTCTCCTTTGGTCAAATTTCAGCCCTGGACAGACGTCACGGTTACCGTGATCTATAGGCGTTCAGGCGTTGATCAAAAATGGCCGTGTCAGGGTAACAATTTCTCAGTTTGAATCCTTCGTGCTCGTGCTAGCGCTCAGTGCAACGGTAATCGTAATCGAAACATCGGTCTGATCTGTACAATCGTTTGAAAGCAAAGTAGGTCAATCATTTGAATCGATCGATTACGCT
>CAZUFC010000328.1:0-2309 GCA_964619725.1 uncultured bacterium
TGTGAAAGCCTACGGTATCGCTCACAATACCAATATCAAGTTAATTTCTGTAACGTATCCATTTCATCCCCTGGCGGGCGGCAAATTTCCGCTGGTGAGGAAATGGCTGGATCATCCGCCCACCTTTATCATTGAATTACCGGATCAATATGTATCAATCCCGATTTGGATGACTGAAGATAAGGCGGCGTTAATTGAAGTTTCCTCAGAACCTCAGATTTGTATCGAAGCGCTTTCGGCAATAGCCGATGTTGTTGAGAAAAGTCTGGACATCAGGCGTGATGCAGCCGGCATACTTACTGTGTCTATAAGATCACAGGAGGGTATCCGGAATGAAGAAACCAATTCAGAAGATGCTGCCGTTCAAAAGGGAGCCCTTGCTGCCTTTTCCCGGCAAATCGGCGAAGATCAACAAAGAAATAGCGCAAGCGACAGGAAGGATTCTGTTAGAATTTCTCAAGATGGAAGAAGATCAGGAGGAGAAGAATGATTAAAGATTTTGAACATCGAATAACCTCTTCTCACAGACGACGAGAAGCGATCGTATACATTCGTCAATCAACTGCGGAACAGGTGAACGCTCATGTCGGAAGCGCCCATATGCAACGATCATTGCGGGAAAAAGCGATTGAGCTGGGTTGGCTTAAGCCGAGGATAATCGAGGACGACCTGGGGATATCCGCGTCCGGTTACGCCGAGCGCCCCGGTTTTCAGGCAATGATGACCATGGTAAGTTTACGCAAGGTTGGAATTATATTTTCCATTGATGCTTCCCGCCTTTCCAGAAACTCCAAAGATTGGGCTCAACTTTTCGAGATTTGCAGTTTCTTTGATACGCTTATTGCCGACGGCGAACAAATCTACAACCTTTCTGAAGCCAACGATAAGATGATCATGGGCATTAAAGGAACCATCTCAGAGCTCGAACTGAGCATCATAAAAAATCGTCTGCAAAACGGTACAAAGGCAAAAGCTGAAAGAGGAGAGCTTCGAATCAAATTGCCTGCCGGTTATGTTTACGACGCCGATAATCGAATAGATTTTGATCCCGACAAGAGAGTTTATGAAGCCGTTAAAATGATGTTCGAGCAATTTGACAAGTTCGGCAGTATACGGAAAACGGCGATGTGGTATCAGGAGACCGGAACGACTTTCCCGGCAAAGAACCCGAGAAATAACGCCGCTGTTATATGGCGAATTCCCACAATGTCCACATTCAAAAATTTGCTGATCCATCCTATATATGCCGGAGCGTATGTATATGGCAGGAGACCTACACGCGTAGAATATAAGGACGGCAAGCTCGTTAAAAAACTCGGAGCCGTACGGACGGCGGAAGAGTGTCCCGTTTGTCTGAAAGACCACCACCCTGCATATATCTCGTGGGAAAAGCTGCTTGCCAATCAGGCTAAGATCGCTGATAATAGGCCGAGGTGGTCAATGAAACAAAACAAAGGAGCAGTTCGCGACGGACTGGCCCTGCTTTCAGGTCTTTTACGATGCGGCGCTTGCGGAAAAAAGATTCGCGTCTCATATAAGAAAAAAAGCGCAATGTATTTTTGCAGGGGCAGGAAGCTCCCATCCTCGAAGCGATGTATTTCATTAGGCTCTAAAGAAATTGACCGAAAAGTCGGCATAGAGCTTTGCGGGGCGATTCAACCTCTTTCAATCGAATCCGCCCTGGCAGCCGTCGAACAATCCAGGGAAGAAGAGTCCAGACTAATTGAAAATGCCGAACTCCAGGTACAGGCGGCCCAGTATGAAGTGGATCGCGCATACGAGCAGTATGACCTGGTCGATCCCAAAAATCGTTTGGTCGCCGCCGCTTTGGAGGAAAAATTCAACGAACGTCTCCATCTTCTCAACCAGGCTCGAGAAAAACTTGAGAAACTTAAAAAAGCCTCTCGAAAACTCAGTGAAACGCAAAAACAACGTCTTTTTGATTTGGCCGACAATTTTCAGGCGGTATGGGATTCTCCAAATGTCGATACGACTTTCAAAAAACGACTGCTGCGGACGGCTGTTCATGAGATTATCGTCAAGCATCAACCCGAACACAGGAGGGTTGAAGCGATTATTCACTGGCAGGGCGGCATACACACTAAAATTTACGTGGCCAAAAGAACTGTGAGTATAGGTTCTAAAGCGGATCCCGAACTGGTAGAGCTTGTCCGCCGTCTGGCTGACGACGGAATTCATGATTCGGAAATCGCCAGGATATTGAATATGAAAAAAATTAAAACGCCTAAGGACATTGAATGGACAAAGGGTCGAGTTAAAAATTTCAGAAACCGCCGCCGGATTCGGTT
>CAZUFC010000329.1:0-2262 GCA_964619725.1 uncultured bacterium
GCATTAAATTTTGAATCGAGATTCGAGTTTATGGACAGGCACTATTTAGTTTTTGTCCATAAACGGCGAATTTTTCCCAATTCTGCGTCTGTCTTCGTATTTGCTCAGTCAAAGTATTACCGCCTCCCCTGCCTCGCAAATCCTTACCATCCTTGTCTTAAGAAAAATTCGCTCTTTCCTGATCATCACCGTTTCAAGGTGTCGAATCCAGTTCCAGATCAAATAACAGGATATGATTCCTTGATTTTTACCTGGATTTCACACTCTGAAATTTTTACAATGATTTTATGTAGTACGCCTTCCTGCCTGAAAGGCGAATGAATCGTGAGCAAGAAACGAAAAAAAAAGAAAAAAAAAGCCGTGCCGGCAAGACCTGAACCGCCCAGGAATGTCTCCCTGCTTGAAAGAATAAAATCAGCGGAAATCTTTACTTATCATCCTCTGGGCATGAATGACTACATTACGGCGGCGCTCCTGTTCCTGATTAACTTCGGCGTTTATTTGAAGACTCTGTGTCCGACGGTCTACATATTGGATTCCGGCGAATTTATACTGGGCGCTGCAGGGCTGGGCGTATTGCATCCCCCGGGATATCCGATTTATTCCCTCACCGGGTCCGTTTTTACTCATTTACCGCTCTCTTCCGTCAGTTTCAGGATAAACCTGGCTTCAACAGTTTTCGCCGGACTCGCCGTCGTTTTTCTTTACTTCACGCTCAAAAAGCTTACCGGCTCCAGGATCATATCCGCAGGTTGCTCCCTGTTCACCGCTTTCACATCGGTTTACTGGACTCAATCCATCACAGCGGAAGTATATTCCCTGAACGTATTTTTCATGACTTCCGTGCTTTTTCTGCTTCTTTGCTGGGATAATCGCCGAAGCGCCAGGTTTTTATATGCCGCTTCCTTTGTTTACGGCCTCAGCCTCACCAATCATTACATAAGTTTTCTTTTTTTACCGGCATTTCTGTTGTTTCTTCTTCTGCGCAATCCCAGATTTTTTATAAAAAGGGGCTTATTATTGAAGTCTCTGCTGTTTTTTCTGGCCGGGCTCACCATGTATCTCTATCTTCCGGTAAGATCGAAAACAAACCCGGCTGTGGACTGGGGTGATCCGGAAACCTTTTCAAGTTTCATTTTTCACGTCAAGCGGATGCAGTATCGACTGCTTGAATTCGGAAAAGAGGTAGGCTCGGCGGAAAAAGTAAAGCTGACACGCAGTTTCCTGAATACTTTGATTCCTCAGTACGGTTATATCCTGACGTCGGCAGCGATCATGGGCATACTTGCATCTTTCGTCGCGGCGCCGGCTCTGGCTGTGACGGCCGCGTTGATTTTCATCCTCAACAGCATCGGACTGATCGTTATTCTGCAATCGCCGTATAACCCCAAAGTCGTTTATCTTCAATCCGTTTATTTCATACCAGCATATTTCATTTTTTCTCTTTGGGCCGGAATGGGCATCAAGGCCATGAAACCGTTATGGAATAAAATGGGAAAGTATGCCCCGCCGGCGCTTCTGGCGCTTCTCATCGCTCTGAACTGCAGACTCCTGATTAAAAATTATCATTCCTGCGATCTGTCGAAAAATTTCTTCGCCTATGATTACGCTGTTAATCAACTCCAGAAAATCAAACCCGGCAGCATCCTCCTGATGGGCTCGGAAGAATCGCAGATATTTACCATGGCCTACATGCATGCTATTGAAAAAAGAGGCGATCACGTGGTTTTTTGCGATGAAAGAGGAGTCTTTTTTCAGGATAATTACCGGAGCCTGCTTGAGTTGGCGGGCACGGAAACCTGGACGACGGGAACAGAGCGTGGAATCGTATTGAATTCCACGGCCCCGGTCTTCAACAACACCACAAACGATCCGGCCGACCTGCCTTCTCATCGACTTGTCAATCACGGACTTCTCTATCGCTGGATGGAAAATAACGCGGCAATACCACAGAACGACCATATCCAGAAGCTCTTTCGAACCAGGGGATATAAGGACCCGGCCATTCCCAAAGACCTGATCATTCGATTCGTGATGTCGAATTTTTATTATCATGAAGCCGAAAATTTTATGGAGAAGGAACAATGGAAAAAAGCCGAACAGTCGTTGTTCAAAGCTTCCCGACTGGGATACGGTTTGTCTGCAGTTCATCATAATATCGCCGGCAGGTTTGCGGAAATGCATGAATATCCTGCGGCAGAAAGAGAATCAGAGTTCGTTAAAAAAGTTGCCCTGAAGGCAACAGAAAATCCATTAAGCATT
>CAZUFC010000330.1:0-2240 GCA_964619725.1 uncultured bacterium
ATTTTACTCATATGTCCGGTTT
The DNA here is from genome assembly GCA_964619725.1 of uncultured bacterium. Lineage (GTDB taxonomy): Bacteria > CSSED10-310 > CAZUFC01 > CAZUFC01 > CAZUFC01 > CAZUFC01. The sequence goes on from CAZUFC010000330.1 coordinate 23, forward strand.
AGGAATAACGATAAACGGAGAACCCTTTGATCATATGATCTATCATTTCGTCCTGACGTATTCCAACTGGGAAACGGGAAATATTTGTTTTTCTGAGAGTTTCGAGAGTTTGAGCGAAGGACTTCAAAACGCCCTCTGGAAACTCGGGGGAACGCCGGAGAAACATCAGACGGATCAATTGTCGTCCGCTGTGCAGAAGATAAAAGAACCGGAGGAATTCACCGCCAGGTATAGAGGCCTTCTGAAACATTACGGAATGAAAGGAAAGTATATCCAGTCAGGAAAAGCTAATGAAAATGGGGACGTAGAACAAAGTCATTACAGATTTAAGCGAGCTTTGGATCAGTCTCTTATGTTGCGGGGCAGCCGTGATTTCGCTGACAGGAAAGAATATGAATGTTTTCTTGAAAACCTCTTCGAAGAATTGAACGCCGGTCGAAAAGAACGAACGACGGAAGAAGCGAAGGCGTTAAAAGCGCTGCCTGCAGATAGGTTGGAAGACTGCAAACGGATAAAGGCAAGAGTGGGTCCCGGGAGCACGATAAACGTTCAGCATAACGTATATTCCGTTCACAGCTGATATCCAAACGCAAAAAACATGCCTTTTCAGTTCCCGGCTCGCTGAAGCTAGGGATGAAATTATTCTTTCACCCTTTTGCAGAGGAATATGATCATTTTTTCTTTTTGTTACGATAAATTCGGAAAACCGTAAATTGATCTTATATTTTCTGTTTTCGCCCCTAGATTCAGCGGACTCAGCGTGAGTTGGATGTGGAACGGGGTTGGACCACAATCCGCGTAATTGCAGTGAAATATTGAAACAGCGGGTCGTGACGGGATGCGGATAACCGGCGGCGATGAATCTATTTTGACTTTTAGTCAAGTTTTTTCGCCGTCCGGTTCATCCGGTGGTTCGGCAATCTTCAGCGACATACTCAAGTTTTACGGTTTCAACAGACGGATAAAACCAGCTTGTTCGAAGTGATGGTCCGAAGTCAAAGATTACAAAATATTTCGTTTTTTCATAAGCACAAAACTGGCGCAATCTACAAGACTCCACTCTTTATCCTGATGACGCTTGAACATTTGCCACGCCTGCTTGTCAAGTTTCATGTCAATATGTATGATTTCTATATGTTGTGAAGTTTTTAGCCCTTCTATAAATGCAACAGTCTTTATCCGAGGAAGGCGAAGTGGACTGGTTAAAAGTCCAACTAATTCATTGATGATATAATTAGTTTTTGTCCATAAACGGCGAATTTCCCTAATACTGCGTCAGGATGCATATTGGCTAAGTCAACGTACAATAAATTCGCCTCCTTCGCAAATCCTAGCCATCCTTTCCTTAAGAAAAATTCGCCGGTTTATGGATCAAAAACCCAAGTGGCTGTCCAGCATTAAATTTTGAATCGACAATCGAGTTTATGGACAGGCACTAATTAGTAGTGATCATCTTTCGTCCCTGAAAACGAGCCATACGATAAATGTCGGCAGACAATGCATGGTAGTCCTGTGCAGTATCAAATAAGTGTCCCCATCCTGAAGTGTCCACAAAAAGATCAGGCATATCAATCACCCTTGCTTTTTATGCTATGCATCTGTTCCATCAACGCCTTTCCTAAATATTCGTCATGTTGATTCACCCAATCCGGCGCATCACTGCTAATTGCCCCTATTAAATTTTCTACAGGATCATTAACAGCATACCGCACGGCTAACTCCAACCACTCAGCTGCCAGTTTTTCAGGAGTGATCCCTGTCTGCTTCGCCCTATTCGCAAGCGGTTCGTAAATCTCATTAGGCATTTCCAGAATTAATGTTTGTCCCATATCGACACCTCCATTACCTACATTAACTCATCCAGGCAGTTTTTACAAACCGGAAAAGCGCCTCAAGTATTCAAACAGCTTTGCAGGAATTTTAACCTATTAAAGCTACGGCAGTCTCCCTCCGGCTTTAGCTTAACCTTAATCGAGAACTGTTTTTGGGTTCGGAAATGATTGTGGGAAACCGTTACGTGAGGGTAATGCGATCCACTGGACGACACAGTCACCCACTACAGTTCCATCGGAGACGAAAACTCCGAGCGAGAATCCCTCCTTTGTTATATTCATGGCTCTTACATAATACTCATTGTATCCCTTTGTTTCCATTGCTATTATGGACGAGCTTTTTCCGCTGTGCAGGATTTTGGAGAAAAATTTTTCCAAGTATTCCA
>CAZUFC010000331.1:0-2123 GCA_964619725.1 uncultured bacterium
ACCTGTTATAGCATGCTGGGGAAGCAGGTTCATGAAGTTGTCGACCTTGAACCGGACCGGTGTCGGAGATACATGCTGCTCAAGTCCCTTGAACGCTTCATGCAATTTCGACTGCTGATATACTACCTGGGCTTTTTCTTCGCTGAGTAAAGCCATTACTTTCTCCTTTTTTAATTACAGTTTATTGCTCATAATTGCTCCTGAAGAAATAGTCCTTCAGGGATTATAGAATGCCGGACTCGAACACTATGCGCTTTCCACATTGCCGTCGGGACTTATGGGGACCCAGAAACAGTAAAATTCCAGTTCGCCGGCGGTAAGAGCCGCTGTGCCTATTTTCAGTTCAATATCTGAATTCGACAGGAACTTGACGGTCGCTATCGACGCGTCTTCTATTTTTGAATCGGGAGAGCTGTCGTGCCATATATCGAACTGATCGATATTATGGGCATTCGTTTGGGCGATTAGAGCGGCCGTATTGCCGGAAATGCCCACTTCAACGGTAATGGTAGGATTTTCGGTAAGGTCCGTCAGGCAGACGGCCACAAGCTGAACGGCTGCTGTACCCGTAACCTTGAACAGTTTCAGAACCGAATCTGCGGGGTCATTGTCGAAAACCAGTTTTTTGACGGCCCGTTCGGAAAGCAGACCTGAGTTCTGACCGACCGCTATGGAATTCAGACAGGAATTATTGCCTTTGTTCATATTTTTCATTCTCCTTTCATCGTCATCCGGCGACGATCAGCATCTTCACCGTCGCATCCTGGTCGCTGCTTGATAAATCGATGGTTTTCGCCGTGGTCGAGACGTCGTCCAGTTTGTCGGGCGAAAAGTAAACCATGACTCCGCCTGCTGTGAGAGTTATTTCACTGGTCGATTCGCCGCCGAACTCGTATCCGTTGCTCGAACCAACGTCGACCGTTACCGTATCGGTATTCGTTCCCGGACATTTTACGGCGATCAACTGGACCTTCAAACCCGTAAAATCCAGCGAATCACCCTTCACGTCCGTTAAACCGGTCAAATCTATACTGTACGTTCCGCTCGATAAATTGAACTGGTCGCTCCAGACCTTCTGAACCGGAACGACAGAATTGCCTTTCAGTTTTCTGACGAAATTCAATTCATGATCCCACGCTCTTTCCTCAGCAAGCTCGGAAGATGCCGAAAACGTCTCTGAAGCGTTGAAATCAATCTTCATTTCAAGATTCACGCTCATTTATGCTCTCCTTTAATATGGAATATATTTTGATGAATTTTTTCCAGTTACGAAGATGGACCGGCTGCTATTATCACATTTACTTCCGCGTCATCATCGTCGCTTGTAAAAACAATATTTTTATCAGAAGCGCCGACGGCGGCAGTCGTATTGGGCCAATAAAATCCAAACAAGCCCCCGCTTTGCACGGAAATTTCACTGTCAGCCGAACCGCCGAAATTATATCCGTCAGTCCCCACATCCACTTTAACAGGATAAGCGTTAGTCGAAGGACATTGAATCGCAATGAACTGGACCTTCCTGTCCGTCAGGTCAAGAGAATCCCCTATGGCGTCCAGAAGATCGGTCAGGTCCAAAGTATAGGTTCCGGAACTCAGATTGAACCGGTTGCTCCACGCCTTTTCCACGGCTGCGCTCGAATCGCCGTCGAGATACCTGGTGAAACTGAATTCGTGGTCCCATTCGCGTATCGTCGTCAACTCAGTAAACGAGGCGAACTTTTCGTGCGCATTGATGTCGATGCCTATTTTTAAATTTACGCTCATATCATTTCCTCCTTTTACTTCATTATTAATTTCAGAAATGTTGAAATATTTTTTTATCAAATCATCTTACCGCCTCCTTTCATGCGGCAAGTTTTTTCATTTGACAAAATTCAATTAATAAGTTAATATAAATAATGCATTGGGACGGAATCATTTCCGTCGTTTGTAAAACGAGGCCCGTATCGATTCTGTACGAGTTTGATGATACGGGCCTTGCGATATTAAAACCCATTCCATGGGGTTTATAATTTCTCATGACATAATGCCTCGTTTCATGTTAAATTATCCCGGCATCAGCGGTTCATGTGTTAACTGTGTTTCATTTTCCCGTTAATCGTTAAAACCCTTCGCCTGTAAAA
>CAZUFC010000332.1:0-2082 GCA_964619725.1 uncultured bacterium
ATATTTCAAAATTTCTTTTTGAATTTTTATTCATTTTCGATTTATAAAGAACAATCTCCTTTTGCGGATCGTATTTTATTTTCTCATTGGACAACGGAGCTCTCGCGATATATTGGGCGAGTTTTTCCTTGCCTTGCTTATCGTTTGAGGCCGTGGGAAAGGACTGATGGACTGAGAAGCCGGAATGTCTCCAGTTTCTCATTTTTTCTGCTGTCCTCCTATTCAGGAAATGTTCACTGATCATCATCTCGAAGACTTTTTCCCTGAATGCTCTCAAAGCCTCGATAAAAATTGCCGAATGGTTGCGGGGATAAGATAGACATTTCGTTGTCCTTTAATTCGCCGATACAGCTCAGGGTGATCGGAAACCTTAATGGAAAGCGGCAGGATGCCGCTTCTACTTTCACTTCGTTCTTTTTTTCGGATTTATGCGCGTATCTATTTGGTTTTTTTAATCTAAACGCGGCATCCTGCCGCGTTCCGTATAGCTTTAGGCAAACCCCTCCGCTGTCGATCCGAAGCTGAGGTTCGCGATGAATCCCCTAACTCAGGCCGTTAAACGGTAAACGGCTGCCGTAAATTCGTTAACGCAGTCAGGCAAAGATACTTGACGCAGCGCAAATGACTGATGTTCCCTCAGCGGTTAATTTCAATCTGCTAATGTTCGGTGTTGCTAATTTGCCGGCTTTAATTCGGAATATTTCCGCGAAAGGGATCAATTAATTCCCGCAACGCGAGAATTAATCTTGACTTATCAGTTGGGTTTCAGAAACAATCGTTTGGGAGGCTGATTTTCTGCCGGAGCTTTTATTGTGATACATGCTGGAAAATTTCATCATATTGTTTTCTTTTTGCCGGCCGCCTTTTTTATTTTAATATCTGTTGAAGCTGCAGGCGCGTCTAAAGCGGCGCATGATGCGCCTGATACAGTCTTGTTAATCGTTATCGATACTTTACGGGCGGACAAACTGGGGTGTTACGGCGAATGTGAAACGAACACGCCCTTTATCGACGACTTCTCCAAAGGCTCATTCGTTTTCCAAAGAGCTGAAAGTCCTTCTCCCTGGACGCTTCCCGGCATGGTCGGACTTCTTACCGGCCGGTATCCCGGTTCTGCCGGTTCAATGAAGCCTAACCGCGTTTTCACCTATGACGGTCCTTTGCTTCCTGAGATGTTTCAGCAGTTGGGATACAAGAGTTACGGGGTCGTAGCCAACCCTTTCATGCAGATAGAGCGGGGTTGGGGACGGGGATTCGATGAGTACCGCTATGTGCCGGATAATCGGGGAGTAGGAGCCAAAGTTCTGGACCTCCTCAAAGAATTCACGGATAAGGCGAATAACGGTAAATTGTTTCTTTTCGCTCATTTCATGGACCCTCATACCCCTTACGGTCCCCCGCGGCCCTTCGGCAGGATTTTCCTGGATACTAATACGAGCCCCAGAAGCATCAATCAGTCGTTGAACGCTATCCGCACTGGTTCGTTGAAGCTGGACGATCAGGATAAACAGGATATCCATGCGCTTTATAAAGGGGAAATAGCTTTTATCGACAGGATACTGGAAAAATTTTTCCTGTATCTGAAAAGACTGGGGCGGTATGACGATGCTTGCATCATCATTACAAGCGATCACGGCGAGGAATTCTGGGAGCACGGCCAATTCGAACATGGCCATTCTCTTTATCAGGAACTGCTTCACGTTCCATTGATCGTACGGTTTAACGATCAAAAAAGATCAAGGGGCATCATCAACACCCGATGTAATCTGATCGATCTTTTTCCCTCTCTTTCCGAGTCGTTCGATCAGGATTCCGACATATCGGAGCTGCATGGAACGCCCATCCTTTTTGAGATGAAAAATGACTTTGACGAACGGTTTTATTTTTTCGGACATCTGCTTCACGGCATGCCGAAAACTGCCGTAAGCAACGGAAAATGGAAACTGATCGACCATGCCGTAAAAGATTACTCCCTGTTCGACCTGGAAAAGGATCCCGAAGAAAAAAACGACCTGTTGGATCAATTGCCGGATATCACCAGTAAATTAAAAAACAAACTGGTGCGTTGGCGCAACGAAGTTT
>CAZUFC010000333.1:0-2006 GCA_964619725.1 uncultured bacterium
GATTTATTTAATTCAATAAAGCCCGATTACCAAACGGGAGGAAGCAATGTAAAAGCGACAATGAATTCTTCAAGCGCTTACGGAACAACATCAACATATACTGATCAGCCTGCTCGACCTCCAAAAGGCGACGCCACGCAAAGTGATGTAAGAAATATTAGTTATGATCTTAACAAATTATCGAACCGACAAGAATCTGCCGACAATGCAATAAATAATCTCGTTCAAAACCTGAATGAATATTCTTCGAGTCTGGAAGAAATAAAGAATGAGTTAAATGAAATTCAGCAAAAGCAACAATTGACGCTTACTATGGATGATTTTGAAGAAAGACAAATTCTTACAATCAATGATTTGAAAACAAGGCAGGACGTTATACACATCCTTGATAAATCTCTTAAATTAAACAAAAATATAAAACAATTAGAATCATCAATAAGTCTAACCGTTGAAAAGATAGAAAAAAGCATTGATAATAAACTCATAGAATATTCAGAAATGATGAAAAAACATTCAAACGAATCATTTTCTGATCTTCTGGATGAAGCTGAAAGAAACGTTCAGAAAAAATTCAATAAAGGATGCCTAAAAATAAAGGAAAATTTGAAGGCATCGCTTATCGGAAGCGTTCCTTCTCAGAAAAAAAGCATATCTCCGGATGAGTCTTTTTTCAGATTTGTCGTAAAACTTTACCTTAAAACGGAAAATCTCTTGAAAGAAACAGACGATACGGATAACGCATCGAGACTTCAAAGGCGCTTAAAAAATTTGTCGGCAGCGCTTAACGTATCGCAAAGTGATGAAGAGCAGGGTATAAATTCTATATTCCTCATCAATGAAGGTAATATTCCTCCCATTCCGTTGCTTTTCAAAGACCAAGGCCGCTCTTTCGGACAAAGACTGGCCAGACTGTCAAGTATCGATTTGAAGGCCGAAACAGAAGAATACGAATCCCGCTGCCGACAACTCGAAAATCATAACTTAAATGGAAACGGCGTTCATCTTGATAATTTCAAAAACAATTTCGTTAAACTTCATTTTTCTTCTTTTGCTGTGCTGCTGATTGATTGTGCAAATAATCTCCCTGTTAAAGAAGATGAATTCAGGAAAATTTATAACGAATTACTGGAATCTTTCGACGTGAAAGAAATTGCAATCGACGTCAAAAGAGAAAGTTTTAATTATGAACGCCATGAAGCTGTCGATGAAAAAAGGACGCCTTATCCCAGAAATACGATTATTGAAGTAGTAAGGCCTGGATTCGAGTATGAAAACGAAGTAATCCAGAGGGCTCAGGTCATTCTAAGCCAGGGGCGGTGAAATGATGATAAAACCGTTCATAACAACAATGCACGCCGGAGCATTGACATTGAAATATCCGCCATTAATCAAATATCAGAGGTTCGAGGTTACAATTTTTGCGATCCGGAATCTTCAAGAAGTTGGAAAATTTAATAAAGTCAATACTCCTTTATGTTTCCGTGAAAAGAAAAACAACCCCCTATACGCTAATGTCCATACTTCGTCGCAAGCGACTCGCATCGGCGTAAGCGTATCTTCCCTACTTTTTAATGGGGATTTCAATCAGTCATTATCTTCTGCCGGTACAAATTGTTCCCATTTTTTGAGCAGTCCCCAATCTGTTTTGCAAGAGCGTACACTTTATGCAGACTCAATTCATGCTTTTTTCTAAAATGAGACGAACGATAAAATCGAAAAAAACAAATCTGTTGATGTTAATCTTTTTTCTGCTTGCATCCGTTCTTTTTCAATTTTTTCTTTCATTCTATCCATTCCCCGGAATAATTCATGCCGAAGACAGGAAAATAAAAATATTGCAGGATTTGAATAAGAAAGGTGAATGGCAGGAAAACGAAAATAATCCGACAACTCTCCTGGTTCCGGAAGAAACGAAAGAAATTGAATTTCGCATAACAGTCCAATACGAACTCACTGAAAAAATTAAAAAGAAATTGATCCAATTGGGTTCTCTCAATACAGATGCG
>CAZUFC010000334.1:0-1984 GCA_964619725.1 uncultured bacterium
GGGACCTTCATTTTTAATTGGTTTTACTTGGATCCACACACAGCGGAAAAAGCTCCAGTACATGTTTACCACTGAATGATCGGTGACGATATCAAAAAGGAGTGAACGATTTATGCGTAGAGAAAAAAATGTACATTATTTCAGACGAGAGGTATTGTAGGCAAATATAATAAATTCAATTAATTATGTTTCCTTTATCAAGGTTTCTGAACTGGTTCTGTTGTCTTCACTAGAATAAAGTTGACAATCCTATCAAAGATTACTAATGATGATCCCGAAGAGGAAAACTGGCCCCTGATACGGAAATTTCCATTCAGAGATCATTAAGGAATCAAAGTTATGCAGACGATTGACGGATCGATGAAATCCGGGAGCGGGACTATCGTTCGCTACAGTCTTGCCCTGGCATCGCTTCTGGGTGAAAAAACGATCATTGAAAATATCCGGGCATCGCGAAAGAAACCCGGTTTGCGTCCGCAGCATCTTAAGGCTGTGGAAGCCTGTTGCCGGTTGACGTCGGGTTCAGCCGAACACGCTGAAGTCAAATCGACCCGCATCGTTTATAATCCGGGAAAGGAGATAAGAGGCGGGGCTTTTGAATGGGATATCGGTACGGCAGGCTCAGCTACGATGCTGGCTTACGCCTTGCTGCCTGTGGCTCTTTTCGCCCGACAGGAATCAGTCCATATTGTGAAAGGCGGATTATTCCAGGATTTCGCTCCGGATGCGCATCACATGAAGTACGTATTGCTGGAATTGTTGAAAAAATTTTCCGTGAGAGCTGACTTAGAGATACAGAAACCGGGGTATGTACCGTCCGGTCAGGGCAGCATCAAGCTTTCAGTGAAACCTGCTGCAGCGCCTTTGAAGCCTGCGGTCATGTTGCGGCAGGGCAATATCCGAGAGATAAAAGGAATAGCGCTGTCTTCTCATTTGGCGGAGAAAAGAGTAAGTATGCGTATGGCGGATTCGTGCAGAAAAATACTCGCAAATAACGGATATCAGGCTGATATAAAAATCGTCAACGATGTAAAGGCTCGACAGAAGGGAGCCTCCCTTTGCGTTTACGCTTTGACCGATACCGGCTGCATTCTTGGTTCAGATATGGCGGGTAAATTAGGCCGTCCGGCGGAATTTATCGGGGAAAAGACCGCAAAAAACCTGATAAAGGATATCCGGACCGGAGCCGCAGCAGACAGATACGCAGCAGATCAGTTGATCCTGTTTGCCGCTCTGGCCGACGGAGAAAGCGAATTCAGAATCCCGATGGTGACTGCCCATATCGAATCCAATTTATGGCTGGTTGAAAAATTGCTTGGAGCTAAATCAAGCATTAGAAACAACATTATGAAGATAAAAGGAATCGGATTCCGGAAGTATTAGAATTCCTTGCTCCTGTTTTGTGGAGCTTCTGATGAAATAACCTGAGTATTACTCACGTTTGACCCCGATGCGGTTTCCCGAGGGGGAGTATTTGATCGAATACATCTGTAATCATGAAAACATTACCGGAAAATTTCATTTAATGGATAAAAATTTGAAAGGGCGGAAGGGCGGAAGGGCGGAAGGGACGGAAGGGACCTAAGGGACCTAAGGGACCTAAGGGACCTAAGGGACACAAAGGGACAATATAATTCATTTTATACGTTTCAAAAATTCTGTCGCTGATCAGGTATCCGTGTTTTGAGGTTATATTTTTGGGAACTGATCAAACCGCTGTTAAGCTTTTTTAAAACTTTTGAAAGTTTGTTTCGGTGATCGGTGTCGGTATCGGAGTCGGTATCGCAATCGAAATCGATACAATATGATGGGAAATTCGGAAGAATTGTAACATCAAAAGACTTATTTTTGATCCATGCCCATTTTTATGAATAAAAGTTGGTGGGCGACCTCACCCCCCGGCCCCCTCTCCATGAATGGCTTTAGCAATAGGATAAGCCTTGAATTTTATTATTCGACAATATATAATGTTGCACGGATGACT
>CAZUFC010000335.1:0-1907 GCA_964619725.1 uncultured bacterium
AAGCGGCATCCTGCCGCTTTCCGATGCAGGTTCAAACTCCAGTGAAGCGGCTACGTTTCAGCAATCGTTGTTGAATACCCATTTCCCGGAGGACCGCAAAAGGCCGGGAACCGCAATCGAACAAACGCGGATAACGATTATGACGTTGATATAAGGAAAACCACGAATCTCGGGAATCAGGAGAATAGGAAATGAATCGATGGATTCATTTCAAAAATTGCAACGCGGTTTGATCTATCCGGGAATTCGTGTAGAATGAAAGCGAAGCATCAGATTCGATAAAAAACTTTTTTCAGCGGGAACGGGAGAGGGCAATGGCAAGCATCGACAGAGAGCAAGAGCTGGAGAGTTTGCGAAAAGCTGTGGCGGAGCTGTCCATGGTGAATGAGCTGGCGAGGGCAATTTCGTCCACGATGTCGACGCCGCAGATTAATGAGATGATCATACAGAAATGTATCGAGCATCTGGGAGTGGAGCAGGGATATATTTCGATATTCGATGAAGCGGACCGTTCCGGTGAGATGGCGAAGACATTGGTCAGGGCTGTCGATCAGGACGGCTATTATGCGCCGTTGAGATTGGGTTCGGCGTTGACGGCCTGGATAGTAAAAAGACGGGAAGCGTTAATGATCAATGACGCTCAACGCGATGAAAGATTTTTCGGTCTGGAATATCAGGGCATTACGATCGATTCTGTACTGGCCGTACCTCTGCAGATAAAAAACCGGGTCATCGGTTTTCTGTCTTTGTTCAACAAGAGGACGGGGAAGTTTTCGGAGGAGGACAAGAGGCTGTTGAGCATCATAGCTCAGCAATCCGCAACCGTAATCGAATCGGCGCGGCTTTATCAGAAGGAAAAAGAGCTGATGTTTTTGCAGCAGGAGTTGCGGGCTGCGGGAGCCATTCAGCAGAATCTGCTTCCTTCGGTATCGCCGACGGTATCTGGTTTCGATATCGCGGGTCGCACCATTCCGGCCAAAGAAACGGGCGGCGATTACTATGATTTTATAGAGATAAACCGGAGGAAAACCGCCATAGCATTGGCCGACGTTGTGGGCAAAGGACTTACTGCGGCTCTTATCATGTCGAATGTCCAACCCACTCTTTACAGCCAGATTATGACTACCGGCTCCGTCGAAGAATGCATGGAAAAGACCAATCAACTGCTTTCAGCCAGAATGGAAACGGGCAAATATGTAACGATGTTTTATGGAGTAATTGACGCCAAAGAAAAGAGCTTCAATTATTGCAATGCCGGACACAATCCGCCTGTTTTGATTCGAAGCGACGGACAAGTGGAAATGCTGGAGTCCACGGGAACGGTTCTGGGAATGTTCGGCGGCATGAAATACGAGGCGAAGAAACTCAATTTCGCTTCGGGCGATCTGCTCGCCGTATTTTCAGACGGCATAACGGAAGCGCAGGGACAGACAGGCCTTAGATTTGAAGAGACGAGACTCATTGAACTGCTCAATAAAAACAAAGAAAGAACCGCTGATTACATCATACAGTCGATCTTTTATTCGGTGAAAAATTTCCAGGAACAAAAATCGCAAAGCGACGACATGACCCTTGTCGTGATCAAATGCAATTGAATTTTCGCACGAAATTTTAATAGTTTTTAGGGTCTGATAAAATCGGGGTTACACTTCTTTCACAATTTTTAAAAGAATGTTTCAGTAATCGGAATCGGGATCTGGATCGAAATAAATCGATGGGAGATTCTCTCGAATTGCACCCTCACAAGACGAATTTTGCTCTATGCCGGTTTTTTAAGTCACTTTTTGTCTATAATCGGGGAATTTCCTTGATACTGCGTCAGGCTGCGGATTCTTTCAGTCATAGTATCAGTACTAACCCGCATTTCTCATACAAAACCTGTTACGAGCGTCCATACCCCCGCACCT
>CAZUFC010000336.1:0-1885 GCA_964619725.1 uncultured bacterium
TTTTTTCATCCGTGCAACCCGCATCAAATTTTTCTCCTTTTCCAGTTTTTGGAACCATAATTTGTTCTCGTGTCTCGTCAATTTGTACCCCCATTTGATCAGCGCCGTTTAGTCAAAGCCACGACTTCAACTTTTCTTTTTAAGGCTTTAATTTCAGTTCATTCTTAAGAGATTGTAAAATGAGTTCAACAAGTTTAATGCGTTCTTCCGGAAGCGCTCTTTTCATTCGAGTTACAGCGTCAGCATCGTTCATATCCATAAGCCCTTTTAAGGACCTGGCGACATTCCTGATGAAATTTTAGCGCTCCGATCTCTTACGGTCAAATCTGTAAAATTTAAGATCCCAGTATACCGGATTTCTCAGGAATATTGATTGAAAATCGACATATTCTTAAGAATCTTCAATATAATTCCCAGGATTAATCGTAATGACTCCACATTCTTATGATTTTAACTGTCTTTAGGTCATCTAGTATCTGGTAAATCAGGCGATGTTGGATATTTATTCTCCGAGAACAAGCTCCCGACAAATCGCCCAGAAGTTTCTCATAGGGCGGCGGCGACTGGTAAGGATTCTCCCTGAGTATGTCAAGCAGTTTTTCTGCATTAGGCTTCAGACCGGAACGAGCTATCTTCTTTGCATCTTTTTTTGCCCTGTCGGTAAAAACTAACCTCCAACTCACCAATCAAGCTCCTCGTCGCACTCCTCGACTGGCGTCTTAAGACCTTCCTGAACAGATTCCCTCATGCCGGGTATTGAGGTGAGGTATAAAGTTTCCTGAATCGCCCTCCAATCCTCATCCGAAACGAGGATTGCAGAATTCCTTTTTCCCACTATATGAACCGGCTCACGGGTTTCTTTTACTTCATCGACAAGCCGGTATAATCTTTTTCTCGCCTCTGTCGCCGTAATTGTCGTCATACTCCCCTCCTTTCGTACGTTATTATGTACGCTATTGGACCGTTATTGTCAAATCTCAGCAGGCCGTACGACGATTCACGTTTCAGGATTTCTATCCTGAGGATCGGATTGACCTTTTCATCAAGCAGATATCGAATCTCACTCATGAAACTGATCGGGCGCTGCGGGGACGATTTTTCAGGGAGCGCAAACGATCGACTACCGGAGGCGGATTCTCGTCTTGTTCTTCTCTTTTTCGTCAACCAAAAGTCAACCAATCCTTCATGTATTCATCCGCCGTTTTTTTCTTGTTATGATAAAAAAGAATAACGGCATATCTGTTCCAGAGTTAAAGATGGAAATCTTTCAACAATTTACTTCGGGGATCGTTCCCTATGGATATACTCGCAGAGAACTGATTCTATGCCAATTCGGGTCCCCTTGATTCTAATATCATCCGGGGCAAGTCTTTCAAAATATTCTTCAATATCCATCTTTTCCACTCTTCCACAAGATAAATTTCGGATTCATCTCTCCATACGGTCCCTTTTAATCATCATATGTTCAGTCGTTCTCGTCAATTCGCTTCATTTGATTTTTCAACAAATTGACCAAAGAGAAATTTTCCGATTTTTTTATGAACACACACTTTCATAAGTTTTTCAGTCAGCGATGGGACATACGCGGGAGACGGAAGAATACGAGCTGGTAAAATGACCTCGGCGACATATCGTTAAGTTGATTTTCGTTTATACAGCACGAGCCGATTAAAACGTCATCGAATGTCCTGATATCCCGACGAGGCAACGAAAACAGGTCGATTCAGCAGAAATTTTTGTCCGCGAATGACTGCGAAAAAAAAAGATTTCATCATTAAGCATAAGAAATCAAACGAAATCCTTCACGGAAGTTTACTGATCCATATTTCGGTAATGGGTGTTAGAAACCTCATCGGGAAAGCGGCAGGATGCCGCTTCTACTTTC
>CAZUFC010000337.1:0-1782 GCA_964619725.1 uncultured bacterium
CCGGATATCACCAGTAAATTAAAAAACAAACTGGTGCGTTGGCGCAACGAAGTTTTATCAAACGATTTTAAGGCGGCTCCGACTCCCGTCATGTCGAACGAAACCCGAAAACAACTTCAGGCGCTGGGTTACCTGGAACCGCACCCTGATGAATCAAAAGGCGAAAACTTCGTTATTGAACTGATCGAACCCCCGGAAAAATCAGTTCAAATAAACCGCACGGAAGAAGTTCTGTTAAAAATAAAAGTCGAGCGTTCACCCGCGCCTGTCCGCTCCGTATGGATTTACGTTAACGGTTTTCCCCTGTGGGAAATGAATAAAACAGCCGAATCTGAAAAACAAAGCCCTGCATTTCGACTGAAATTAAGGATGCCTTCAGATTTCACCGGCGAAAAATATACTCTGGTCATCACCGCCGTTGATATTGAAGGAAACCGGGAGCAAATGGAATTAGAATTAAATTTTTTCAGTCCATGATTTGCCGGGCATCAAACGATAATCTGGCTTTGGATGAAACTTAACATCTAAATATACCGCTTCTGCCCGCGTCCTCTAGAGATTTTGTTTCGATTAAACTCGATATGCTGTAATCTTTTTTACTTTGTTCAGCCTCTCGTGTAAGCACATAACCCATGTAATCGTCTGGAAAACCCTCATGAACATATGTTTCAAGCCTTTTTCCTTTTTCTCCGGCCAGGCAAATTCTTAAGCCCAATTCACCGATTATTATTTTCGGCGCCCTAGATTTTTGCTTCTGAATCCGATCACACAATATTTCCTTAACAGTCAAACGATAGTCTTTTTCCATGTGTGCACAGAAAAACTCATTTAATATAATTACTTCTGGAGAACGTTCTTTTTCCAGCATCCTAAGTACAATTTTTTCAATGCCTTTGATGTCGAGATGATTCTTAAAACGCCCTTTTTTATTTTCTGCGCTTCCGTTGAAAATGTCACAGGCCGTGATGGAACCGCAATTTAGAATCACTATTCGGCAACTATGTAAAAAATCAGCCAGTCTTTCCGGATCGGTCTCTCCAGACGCGTCCGATGAATAACCGAGCAAAGGATGCTTATATCCTGCCGGGGTGATCTTCAGAGCCGCAGAATGTTCATGAAATTTATCGACCCTATGGTCAGTGAATAAAAATTCCACCCAGGGACTTTTATTTTTCGCAAGCAGTCCTTTCTTTTCGCCGTTTCGAATTGCGCAAACTTCCTTAATATATTGATATCTCGTCAGACAAACATTACGGTATCGGCATCTACGGCTGTTCTCGCATCTTTTGTTTCTATCGCCCCTGTCCTGACACTTCAAACATTCCAGTTCATAATAAGTCCCCGTAGACAACAAATTATTCTCGGGTAAAAATAATTTTACAGATTTGAAATACTCGCTTTTCCTTTTTAAGCAATTGTCGATTTCATAAAAACAGTCCAGTAAGTTTCCCAGTTCCTGAAAATGATCGGTATGATAATGAGTTACGATAATCGTTGATATCTCAGGAAGCCCTCCAAAATGATCAAACATGTTCGACAAAGTATCCGGACCGGGATCAATCACGACAATTTCCGGCAAACTGAGCACGAACGCTCCGCCCACTCTCTTTTCGTATGCCTTGGATTGAGGTGTTATTGAAGAATATGAACTCCATCTCCTGAGAATGTGTAACTCTAACGGTATCTGCACCTTATCACGAATTAATTCAAACGTTAATTGAGAACCATTATTCGAGCTTTTTCCGCTGTGCAGGATTTTGGAGAAAAATTTTTCCAAGTATT
>CAZUFC010000338.1:0-1769 GCA_964619725.1 uncultured bacterium
TTTCTTTTTACTTGAGCGCGCAGAGCTCAAAGGGCGTAGTGCGCTTTTGTTACCTTTTTTAATCCTTTTTTGATCAGTCCCGACTAAACAGAGGGAAACGGATCAAGAATAACCAGAAAGGAGTAACTGCTGATGCAGACGGAAGGAAAAAAGTTCTTTCTGATGCGCTTCGGCTTCCGTCTGCGGAGAGAGCGGCATTGATCGAAGAACTTCTCGCAAGCTTCAATTTTCCGAATCGTGAGGAAATCGACAAAGCCTGGGCCGATGAGGCTGAAGATCGCATTGAAGCATATAAAAGCGAAGATATGAAGTCTAAAGCGGCCAAAGAAGTTTTTGATAATCTTAATCGACGTGACAAATGATGAACGTTGAATTTTTAGAGGCAGCGGAACACGAATTATATGAAACGGTTGAGTATTATAATAGTCAAAGTGAAGGGCTTGGGTATGAATTTGCCGCTGAGGTTAAACAGGCAATCAAACGAATTCAGTAGTATCCGAATGCCTGGCCGAAGCTTTCAAGGCGGACGCGGAGATGTCGAACCAAAAAGTTCCTGTATGATTGGTATATCAAAAAATAGGAAAGAAGATTTTAATTGTGGCTGTAATGCACATGGGGCGTCATCCTGATTCGTAAAAGTCACGAGCCACTCCTGCTGAAGAGCGATGACAAGAACGATATAAATCCATAACGCTTGGGCAGCGCCTCTCCAGGGATGAAATTTAAGCCGGGAGCCGAGTTGATGGACATGCGCTCTTTAACCGTATCTCCGTGTACTCGCATTCATGATGGTAATTCCGACAATTTCCTGTTTATCCTTCCTGACTAATATATCCTCATCTACCTCAATGGTCCTGGTCGCTTTTTGCGGTTTTCGGAAACTCATATACAGCACATCCGCTTCTCTGTCATAATCGATCCAGACTCTCTGAGTCGACAACTTTATCATCTTATCGGCCATTGTCATACAGTTCTTCAAAAAGTCTTCGTTTTTTTTCGTTAACGTCGTCGCCATATTATTTCTCCTTTCGGTTTTGCGGAGAGGAAATATGCAGTAATCAGAAAACCGTCGCTCCTGGATATTTCTCTGTAAACTGCGACCAGCCACTTTTTTTTACCGAAATTTTTTGCAGCTTTAAAACTCCCTTTGTTTCCCCTCACCACAAAATCCGGATTTTCAACAGTTTCAAGCGTCTCATAAAAATAACCGGCCAAATCATCATGATTTTCGTTAATGTGATACCATCGTTCATAAGTCAATCTAATGGGAACATTGTTCACAGAATATACAGTTTCCATTCATGCTCCAATGACGAATCAGCGAAATAATTGAGAAAAAAACGCATCCTCAACCTTATTCGGGCACTCCGTAAATTACGGTTCCCACCACAAAATTATCAAACTTTCAAAGAAAAATCAAAAGGCAAGAGCGCCTTACAGCACATGAGTGATCTGGAAAAATGATCATCAATCAGATTATTTTCGGCGCTGACGGCATCCGTCGTACTGATGGAGCCTTTGGGCATAACTGCGGTCATCTTGCGATTGCTGTCATGGCCAGGTGAGCCTGATCAAATTTTTTGCTGGAAATTCAGGGAAAAATCGTCAAAATAAGTGTTGCGTTGCATGCCCACGGACAACCTTTGTTTCAAATAGGCCGGCAAACTTATGCGTGAAGCGAAGCGTTCCGCGTTCCGTTCCAATACATCTATATAGTGACTGTCCATAAACTCGATTGTCGATTCAAAATTTAATGCTGGACAGTCACT
>CAZUFC010000339.1:0-1738 GCA_964619725.1 uncultured bacterium
GATCGCATCGCCTTCCCCCACCGCTGAAGCGTTCGGCATGTTGTACACAAGATTCACCAGGAGTTCATATCCGTCTATCGGATGCTGTTCCAGGACTTTAATGAACTGATCGACCTTGTAGTTCACCTGATCGTAATACTGGACCCCTTTGAAAACGCCGGGCGCTTTCTTCTTTGCGCTGATCAGCCTGGCTTTAGTTTCGCTTAATAAAGCCATTCCTCACTCCTTTCATTTTTTAACCTTTTACTCGTTGCTCCCGTCATATGAAACGTTTATTGTTCGCTTGACTTCAGTCGTAAACTTTTTTTCGATCAAAATAATCACTTGGCTCTACGCCTTGACAACCTTTCCGTCAGGGCTTACCGGCGCCCAAAAATAATAAAAATCAATAGCGCCCGATGTGATCGTATCGGATACGGTTACCATAATGTCGTCGTTGGACAATATCTTTGCAGGGGCTACAGATGTCGATTCTATCCTGGAGTCTGGACTGCCGTCATGATGCCATATATCGTACTGTTCCAGATTCGATTCGGCAGTCGAAGGTATAAGTGCATCCGTATCAGTTGAAATGCCTACTTGAAGATTGTAGGCGGGATTGTTCGGAAAATCGCTCATTACGACGGCGATCAGTTGAACGACCACTGTTCCAGTCACCTCGAACAAGGTGTAACTGCCGCCCGCCGTATCAGAAAATATATATGATTTGACGGCGCGGTTCGCCAGAAGTCCCGTATTCTGACTGAATGAATCCGCGCTCATACACTCATTATTGCTTCTTCTCATGAATTCCTCCATTAATTTTTTCGTCGTTTCATGTAAAAACGCAACTCAAATGCTGAATCAACCCGCCACGATCAATACGTCGACCGATGCATCCTCATCGCTGCTGGAAAAATCGATCGTCTTGTCTGAAGCGCCCACATCATCCAAAGTTTCAGGCGCATAAAAGACCAACGTCCCTCCCTGTTGAACCGACATCTCGCTTGTTGAATCCCCTCCGAATTCATAACCGTTCGATGTTCCCACATCTACCGTTACGGCATCCGTGTTGCCGGAAGCGCACTGAACCGCAATCAGTTGCACTTTTAATCCGGTTAAATCCAACGCATCGCCCTTTGCATCTGTCAATGAAGTTAAATCCAAAGTCGCCGAACCCGAACTCAAACTGAAACGATCACTGTAAGCTTTCGTTACCGGTACGCTGGAACTGCCGGTCAACGCCTTGCTGAAATTCAACCTGTGGTCCCATTCCCTGACGGTGACCAATTCCGATGAAGAAGAAAATTTCTCCTTCGCGGTTAAAGCGATCTTCATCTCAAGGTTTACGCTCATCTAAAAACCTCCTTTGAAAGTTATAGCGTTGGGGTATAAAAATGACATTTCGACACAAACCGATTTCGAAATCGGCTTTGCCGAATTCTTGATTTGCTCTTCGTCTTTTTTCGAATTAAAATATCTTGCAATTAAAAGGGAAGAGAAGATGGATGGATGGATGGATGGACGGAAGCTATGCCTTCAAAAATAATGGAATAATCGTAAATGAAATTGCAAAAACTTCCGATTTTAATTCGATTCATTTAATGCTCTTTTTTCGCGCCCATAAGGTTGTTCATAATCCATGACGTCTGACTTCAGCAGGCTCAACTGCCTCTCTATATATAGACGTTTTTTTTCGCTGAAATTCGTGTCCTTCCGGTAAGCATGCACAGGGCAAATTTTTTTCCACGGCAAGGCA
>CAZUFC010000340.1:0-1704 GCA_964619725.1 uncultured bacterium
ATGGGCGGCATCTTTAAACCGGAATCGCCGGCATCTTTGGTCCAGAATATACAGTAGCTCGTTATTAAGTGCAAAACAATAATAAAGTGAAGCGGACCAAGTGGGTGAAAGTCCATGGTTGAGCGTAGCGGAATCCCCAGTTTGAGCGATTAAGAATATGCAGATATGAAAGGTTGTATTATTAGCCGTGGTCTTGGTTTTAAGGGATGAATCTAATTGTCCGAAGCGACAAAACGTTGGAAATGTTGATTCGAAGCGTCTGGCGTCTGTCTATGTTCGACTGTTCAATTATTGCTTTTAATTTTTTTTTCAATGGACTTCAGTATGTCATGGATGCTGAAAAACAATATCCAGACTTCACAAACTATTCGCCATAACAGATTCCCAAGTATGAGTATGCCAAGACCCAAAATTACCTGTGATACTGCGACATGTCGTCTTTCTGATGCTTTTATAATTATGTAAAGACCGTCTAAGGAAATTCCCACCATCCCTAAAAAATATATTATCTTAATCAGGATGGTACTCACCATTATCCGAAATGAAAAGAAGCCGCCGGTTCCCCCTGCTTGTATTTCCTCCTCCTTTAATGTCTTTTGTCTCGGAATATCCTCTCCTCGTTCTTGAAGGATTCGCCGAATTACCGAAAATGCTTCAGACCTGTAATTCGTTCTGTCGTTTTCTATCCAAATTTGTCTCAATTCTTCCGTGCTCTTTTTATTGAGGTTCTCATAAATTCGTGAAGAAACTTGTTTCAAATAAGAGCCGCTTCCGGCAGAATCAGCCGTAGCCTCACTATCAATCTCTTCTGCATTCTCAGGAACTACGCTTTTCTTTCCGCATAATTTACAATCGGCAAATTCACCGGGGACGAGGAATTTTAGGATTATTTTATTTCCGCAATGCTCGCAATTAAATCTTAAAGCCATTAAACGCTCCTTTCAATTATTTGTTTCCCATCGGTTTTGAATTTATAATCAACATTAAACTCCGAAAATTTAGCGATTCATATCAAATTCCTTCCAGTATTGTATCAGAAATAACTCACGTAAACCACATGTAAAAGGTAAAAGTACAAAATTATAGGCCGGCAGGATGAAGGCGCTTCGATTATACGTCCGCAGGATACCGGCGCTTCGATTGATGCCGTAATCAATACTTTTACGAGAAAACGCACAAAATCGTGGAATCAATTGGAACGCCGGCTTCCAGCCGGCGTCAGTCCAGCTGTGATTCAGGGCAAAACGAAAATATTTGCGAAAAGGTGATAGGTGATGGTGAGGTGATAGGAATTTCAATTTCATGCCTAACCTCCTCTCCCTTTTTAAATGATGTCAAGAGGGTTAAAGGGTTTTTAACTTCCATTTATCCTTATAGACAAGTGAAGAATTCTTCACTTGTCTATAAGTATAAAGATAGCAAAAAAAAATAAATAAATCAAAGTGAAAAAATTAACGGGAAAACAGCAATTCTATCCATTTCGAGCACAATTCGCCATTGTGGGTCGATTCGTTTTTAAAATCAAAATGTTTAAAAGTTTCAACCGCCGAAATCATAACTAGTTTTTGTCCATAAACGGCGAATTTTTCCCAATACTGCATCAGTCTTCGGATTTGCTCAGTCAAAGTATAAGCGCCGCCCCTGCCTCGCAAATCCTTACCATCCTTGTCTTAAGAAAAATTCGCTCGTTTATGGATCAAAAAC
>CAZUFC010000341.1:0-1704 GCA_964619725.1 uncultured bacterium
GAAGTAGGGGGATTGCTTATACGTTGACTGAGCAAATCCGCAGCCTGACGCAGTATTGGGGGGGGGAATTCGCCGTTTATGGACAAAAACTATCTATGGGAGGAAACCATGAAACTGTATGCGGAAACCGAGTTTTCGAGGAGAAGTCCCGGGCGGCCCTCCTCTTCGCGGCCCATGTGCCTTGAGGAAGCCTGGGAGAGAATCAGGGAGCTGGAGAACCAGAAGGATCGTATGGAAAACGACAAAGAAAAGTATTACGTGCGAAGCGAGTTTTTGAACTTGCGCCTGCGATTCGCAAAGGAAGACATTGCTGAATTGAAAGGCGAAAACATCTCCGAAGGAGAAAAATCTCGCCCAAAGAATAAGCAGATAAAAAAAAACAAAAAGAAGATGTGTTGAAGTTGTTGAATGATTTGAAAACAAGCTGCGGAAAAATAAACAAGACTGAAATAGTGGTCGAAAGCGGTTTTGCAACAGTCAACTTTATCAAAGTATGAAAGACTTGCGGGACAGGAAGCCCAGATAGAAGAAACCCCTGGACGAAGCCGGCGTAGCCGGCGCGGTCGAGGTGATCGGCGAATTCACTCATTTCGGCGGCGCCAAAGGACAGGCGTACATGCTGTATCACCAGTCAGGCTTCATTTCCAGGCAGGGATACGACCAAATAAAAAAAATTGTTCGAACGTTGGTTGTTCAGGAAACTGAACGGAGAAATTTATTGCCCGACAGAGGAACCTATGAACATGAAACGACTGACGTCGCAGGAGAAATTTGGGTCGCCGACTTCACCCGTCTGACGATGGAAGGAACGATCTTTTATGCGGCCGTAGTGATGGATGCGGCGAGCGTTTACTATCTGGGAGTCGCAACGTCTCGAACTTGCAGCGACGCTTTGGTTGAAACCCCTGTTCTTCAGGCGCCGGAAGCCTCAGGAAATCAATCTCCGCAGAAATTCCTGTTGACCGACAACGGAAATAAATACATCATCGCTAAGCATTCTTTTTTTCCTTCGGCTAATAAAATCGTACACAAGTTTATTCCGAGCTGTAGACCGGAATTCAACGGTTCCGCAGAATGCGGCATAAAAGAATTTAAAAACGTATTTTATAATCAATGGGCGAAAAAGAAATCATCAGCGGATAAAGAAAAAAACGTTGACGAACTCGTACAGGAAACCGTAACGGAAAAAGTCCGTCTTTTAAACGAACGAATTCCCAGACTTTCGTTGGGCGGAATAACGCCGAAGGACGTTCTCAACGGACATGAATCCGAAAAGAGAACAGCGGTTCAAACATACAAAGAAGAACAAAAAGAACGAGAACCCGCTCGACCAGTGAGGCCCGGAAGGGAACTTTGGAAAGTCGTAAAAAATTCCCTTGATTTATCCAACATCTGCAATGAGGAGTTGATCATCAAATTTTATTATTTTTGTCGAAGAACCTTAAGAGTCATAGCAAAGTCTATGAAAAGCGGTGTGGGGTAATTTTTTGGATTTTTTTTCCGATTTATGTTGTCCCAGAGCATGTAACCTAAAAAGATGCATTTTTGATCAAATTCAGGTTCTGATTTGGTCATGGGGAGGAGTTATCTTTTTTTATTCGATCTCCAGGAAGGGCCATGTCGAGCTTTCATTGCCTAAAACGTCAATCGCAAGGATACTGAACAAAAATTCACCGTCGCACAGCGTTTCAACATCAATATCGT
>CAZUFC010000342.1:0-1702 GCA_964619725.1 uncultured bacterium
CAGAAGTGTTTAATCAGACGGAAGAAGCTATCGAACATGAATTGTCGGAAAATGTAGCGCTTGGTGTTGGCGCTGTTGTTTTAACTCAGGGGATTTCTGTTGCCGGGAAAGCATTAAGTAAAGGCGCAACAGGTACGAAAAAAATACTAAAACTAAATAAACAACAACAAAAGTCGATTAGATCATTAGAGAAACAAATAGTAAAGCATGAAAATAAGCTTTTAAAATTCAAAGCTAATCCAAAGCCCAGACCAGGTACGGAACAACTTTCAAAAGAAATACAACAGAGGACGATTAAGGGACGAATTCGACATCTTGAAAAAGAAATACAAATATTCAAAGAAAATATTGAAAAAATAAAGAGAGGTGATTTGTAATAAAAGCAAATAAGAAAAAACCAATAATAAAATTTATTCGCAATTGGGATGAGTTAAAACTAGTTGAACTAAAACCAGGGCCAAAAGGATTTTTATTGTTTATCAAAGATATCGCATTGTTTAAAAAATATTTTTTAGAGAATGGAATTGCTTGTCAAATGCTGGATAATAATGTTAAAATTTTCTTTTTAGCTGGTGAATCAGCAGAAGAAGGTCACGATATGCTTGATTTTATTATTGAAGATTTAAGATTAAATGATGTAATAACTACATGGCATGAAAATGAATCGCCTAATGAATTAGCAATATTCATTGATACTATGGTAAAGTCTATATCGTTAATCCAACTAATTGCCATTATGGATGTTGCTTCAGATTACGAAAAACAGTTAAAAAAATCACTCGAATATCTTTGGATCAAATAGATTCTGTAATTTCAGAACACTTAACTGCATATTACTCTTGAAATACCTGAGTCAATCAATTGAATTTGAAGGATTTTCGCATTCATTAAATCGGCATAATTGTTGTGAAATATTTTTGTATTTCATGACAAGAAATATTCATATGCTTTGAACAGTGATCCTTTTTCATCAAAAAATTCACAATTCTTTTCAGGCACATTGTCAGGAGCACAGAATTTAAGCACAATCATTGGTGGTCAAAGTGATTTAAATCACGTTATGCGTCATACCGCTTTTTAACACGTTTTTGTCAATAAACTACCCCCTGAAGTCGGAGTCGAAGGGGATTATGAGACCGAAAAAAAAAGTTCTTCTGGGAAATAAGGAGTTTTAAACATAATCCAGGAAAATTAGGATTGTCTTTTTCATGAGTCTTTTATCCAGACGAAACACCGGGGTTTCGATCTTTTCATAGGGTTTACCGTTTTCTATGACGATTTTGTCCATCTATCTTAGAACTTCATCTTCAAATTATACTTCGGCGCAATTTCGGCAAACGATTGCCGGCGTATTTAAAAAACATGCAGTTTCTAACCCCGCCATTCCCCGGAAATTATTATTTCCCTTTTCAAATCGCTATTACAGTGCAGACATCTCTCTTTTTTCGGGACTAGTCAAACAGGGATTACACTTCTTTCAAAACTTTCGACAGTTTGTTTCTGTAATCGGAATCGAAATAAAATGATCGGATATTCGGAAAAATCGTAAACTCAAAAGACGCATTATTCATCATCGCCGAACCAATAATCAATAGAAGAATTTATTTTTTTATGGGACGGGACGACGCTACGCAGCGAGGGCGACGCATATGATTATGAAAGCCGTTTCAATGGCGCCGTGATTGACGGGGACGGCTCTGAC
>CAZUFC010000343.1:0-1691 GCA_964619725.1 uncultured bacterium
ACTTTTTCGACTCTTCGGGCGTCTTTTACGGGTAGAGTAGACATGGTATGAAATTGAAGGTCCTCTCATCAATGGACAACATTTAATGATTACAGAAGGAGCAAAATGACTAACGAATTTTCCAAATTAGGTCTGCAACCGCGGTTGGTGCAGGCCGTGACCGATCTTGGTTATACCAACCCTACCCCCATTCAATCGAAGATCATCCCGCTAATGCTGGCTGGTCAGGACGTTATAGGCCAGGCCCAGACAGGCACGGGAAAAACCGCTGCTTTCGCATTGCCTGTTTTACAAACAATAGAACGAGATCAGCGTTTCATTCAAACTCTGGTTATATCGCCTACGCGAGAGCTGGCAATGCAGGTGGCGCAGGCCGCATATGAATATGACGGTTGCCGGGGAGCGCGCGTGCTTCCTGTTTACGGCGGTCAGCCCTATGGTCGGCAAATCAGCCGGCTCAGAAAGGGAGTGGATATCATCGTTGGAACGCCGGGGCGTTTATTGGACCTTATGGAAAAGGGAGAGATCAATCTAAGTTGCGTCGCCACGGTCGTTCTCGATGAAGCGGATGAAATGCTCAGCATGGGTTTTATTGAGGATATAGAAAAAATTCTCAGTAAAACGCCGTCCAAACGCCAGACCGCTCTCTTTTCAGCGACAATTCCCTCGGGAATCCGGCGCCTGGCTGATAAATACATGCATTCTCCACAGTCCGTCACCATTAAAAGCAAACAACTCACGGTGGATACTATCGAACATCGATATTGTCTGGTCAACGAAAAAGAGAAACTGGCAGCGCTGACTCGACTTTTTGAAGTTGAGAACATCACCCGCGCCCTGATCTTTGTCAGCACGCGTGTCGGCACAAGCGATTTAGCGAACGAACTGATGAGCCGCGGTTTTCCTGCAGAGGCATTAAACGGGAATTTGAACCAACAGACCCGCGAACAGGTTCTGAATCGCTTTCGACGTAAACAAAGCGCCGTCATTGCGGCTACGGACGTGGCAGCCAGGGGATTGGATATTGAAGATATTTCACATGTGATCAACTATGATTTACCCATGGAGCCCCAATTGTACGTTCATCGCGTAGGCCGCACCGGTCGCGCCGGAAAAACAGGCATTGCGATTTCCCTGCTGACTTCGAAAGAATTGTGGCGGTTTCACCGTATCGAACGCTTCATCAAACAGAAGATCACAAGAATGAATATTCCGACGGTAGAGGAAATCGAAAAGCGCCGGGATGCCCATTCCATGGAAAAAATGAAGGTTTGGTTGAAACGGGGCCGCTGCTATAGAGAACGACAGATGGTGGACGCTCTGGCTGAATCGGGATACGATCCGATTAAGATTGCTGCAACAGCTTTGAAAATGGCCAGGACCGAGGATAAACAGCGGCCGATTGAACACGTTACCGAAGTCAAGGAAGGAAAAACCCCGAAAACCAGAAGTATGAACAAACGAAGAAAAAAAGGAAACGACCGAAAACACGCAAAACGTTCTTATGAGAAAGGCATGGTGCGCCTGACGCTAAGTGCGGGTAAAGCTCACGGCCTGCGTCCTTCCGACGTTGTGGGCACAATAGCCTACCATGCCGACATCCCCGGTTATACTATCGGAGAGATTAACATCCTTGATAGATACACGCTGGTTGACGTGCCGCAGCAATTTGTCGCCCGGACCCTGGCGAA
>CAZUFC010000344.1:0-1615 GCA_964619725.1 uncultured bacterium
TTCCTGTCCGAGCTGTATCCGCCGTATTCTATCCGGCAGTATTCCATCAGGCACATACTGTCGTCGGAATAATGGGAGAAGTAGATGCCGTCCCAATATCCTGGGGAAGGGAAATCCGTCCTGGCCGTGAACGTTATCATTTCCGAGGAGGTCCCGACCGCGTTTAAGGCTCCAGGATAATCATCGTTGCTGTCGTGCCCTATCGTCAACCTGTCCTGGGAACCGAATCTCAACTCAGCGCCGGCCTCCAGGGTCAAAGTCGTGACTTCATCAGCGCCGTCTTTTCCCTGAACCGTAACGTCTCCGGTAATGAAAAACGGTATGTCGGGAGCCCACACGCTGTCCAAATCGACCGTATCGCCCACGATGTATATTTCAGGATTATCACCGCTCGTGCAGGTGCACCCGCTTATGCTTCCGACATGCGCAGCATAAATTCGGATGGGGTAATTGGAATTGTCGATGAATTCGCAGCCGCTTATTAACGCAACGTCGTCGCCTCCATTACAGTAAATTCCGTAATTGTTGCTCGTGAAAACGCAATCGGCGATGGTCGCGGACGAATCGCCTCCGACGTATATGCCGTAGCTGGAATTGTCATGCAGGTCGCAGTTTGAAATGTTCGCGTTCGAGGCGCTGTTTATCTGAATGCCCTGAGAACTCGAATATGCTGATTCGCACCAGGAAATGACCGGAGCGGAACCGTTGTAGGCGTAAATATTGGGTCCTGTCCCGTAGAAAACTCCGCAATGGGTCAGCGTCGGCGAGGCATTGTTGATTTGAATGCTCTCAAAAGAACTGTAACCGCCGTAATATACCTCGGCGTATTCCAGGATGCAGTTCGCATCGTCGCTGTAGGGCGAAAAATAAATCCCATCCCACCATCCGGGCGTGGGATTCGACCCGTATGCCGTAAATAGGACCGGCTCTGCATCGGTTCCGTTCGCCGTCAATCCCCCCGGATAAGATGCGCTGTCGTCATGTCCTACGAAAAGCTGAATCTGCTCGTTGAAGTGAAGTTCAGCGCCTGCATCCAGCGTCAAAGTGGTCACCGAATCGGCCCCGTCGGTTCCCCGAACGGTTATATCGCTGACTACGCGATAAGGAATCGAACCTTCCCACAGAGAATCGGCATCTATTGTGTTTCCGTTGACGTAGATATATTGATATTGATTGTCGGAATATGTGCAATTCGTTATTCCGCCGACCTGTGAAGCGTAGATGTAAACGGGATAATTTAAATTACTGTTGATTGCACAGGAATCCGCATCCAGCGAATCGCCGCCTCCGTGACAATATATTCCCCAGTTATTCCCGGAAATCGTCACGTCGGTCAATGAAGCATGCGACGAATTGCGGATGTAAACACCGTGACTCAAATTGTCTTGGATTGTCGTTCCCGTGTCCGCCGTCAAATCGGCTGAAGAATTTACATATATGCCGTGACTGGTGTTGTCATGGATGTCGCAAGCGCTCAGTTGAGCGTTGCCTCCCGATACGCAATAAAGTCCGTACCCGTTTGCATAGGCGATCTCACAATTCTGCAGGACGGGATTC
This sequence comes from uncultured bacterium, assembly GCA_964619725.1. GTDB lineage: Bacteria > CSSED10-310 > CAZUFC01 > CAZUFC01 > CAZUFC01 > CAZUFC01. The sequence continues at coordinate 1,558 of CAZUFC010000344.1, forward strand.
GAGCCGCTTCCCGAATAGAAGCAGCGACTCAATCCGTAGAAAAACCGGCAGTCGTTGA